>NZ_MAXF01000133.1 GCF_001704635.1 Streptomyces sparsogenes
GGAGAACTGCAGGCCGCCGTAGTAGCCGTTCCCCGTGTTGATGCTCCAGTTGTCGGTGGACTCGCACTCCGCCACCTTGTCCCAGGTGTCGACGGAGGCGGCGTTCGCCTGGCCGACGCCTATGAGGGGCAGCGCGACGCCGGCGCCGCCCGCGGTGAACGCGAGGGAGGCGCGGGAGACGCGGCGGGGCCGGGGCCTGCGGTGACGTCCGCGTGCAGCCATTGAGCTCATCCTCTCCTGACGCCTGCGAGGTGAGCTGTCGGGTTCGGGCGGGAGTTGCCCGGCCGCGCCTTGCTCGGTGCCCCCGGCACCGTGACGTGGCTTCACCCCTAGGGCCTCTCGTTTGGATCATGCCGGGCTCGCGGGCCCTGGCACCGCGCCTCGCGGCGTTGTCGTCGGTTGCCATGGCTCCGCCATGGCGCCCTCCTCCGCCTTGCGATCCTCCCCCAGCTACCGCTGGGAGGTGCCCCCTGCACCAGACCCCGCTCCCTGATCCGGCCTGATCCAAACGAAAGACCCTAGCCGTGCCGCCCGACGTGGCGTGGCCCGGCGCCTTCCTGGTTCCCCCGCTCCTGCCGTGACAGGTCGTTGTGTCACTCCTCCGCCACGGCAGGACTCGGCGCTCCGGCGGAGGAGGCCCCCGCACGGAATCCGGCGGGTGCGGCACAGTAAACACATCGTTTTGGTCACGACAAGGTCTCGACGGACCTGTGGCCGGAAATCGATCAGGCCGGCCATGCACCGCGATCCGCGTCACCGTGCTTCGGATGGGGCGATCGCGGCGATGATTGCGGCGGGACATCCGCAATGCCGAATTGCCGCCGCTATGCGATTAATGCCGTGGGGGACATAAGGGTGCTCATGGGGGGAAGGGGAGCCCGAAGGGGAATGGACGGGGGCTGCCGGGGCACTCGGCGTGGTGGCAGATGAGCCGCCGGATGCCCGACCTACAGGAGGTTGTCCATGGCACAGCGGAACGGCGGGGCGCCCACGAGGCGTCGGCCGTCGGCCTTATCCGTATCCGCACTGCTCGTCGGCGCGCTGGCCACCGTCACGGCCTGCGGCGCCGATACGAAGTCCGGGGCGCCGGCGCCACCCGGCTCGGCCGACGCTCCCAGCTCGGCCGCCAGCGCCCCCCGGCACCCCACCGCCCCGCCCGGCGGAGGCCGGGACGACAAGGCCGCTCCGGCCTCGACCGACCGGGCCGCCACGAAGGCGCCGAAGGCGGCCGAGCCGTCCGTCGCCACCGAGGCCGCGTCCGCCGCCCCCGCCGCCCGCCGCATCTGCTCGAAGGACCGGCTGAAGCTGTCCACCGGCCGGGCGGATATCGGCGCGGGCAATGTCTATGTCCCCCTGGCCTTCACCAATACCGGTGACGCCAGTTGCACCCTGACCGGCTTTCCCGGCGTTTCGCTGCTCGACGGCCCCGGTACCGCTATCGGCGAACCCGCCAAGCGCCGCGGGCCGGCGGGACCCACGGTCGTCCTGAAACCCGGCGGCAGCGCCTACGCGAGTCTGCACACCCTGAACAAAGGCGTGTCCGACAAGCCCTGCTGGCGGACCGCGTCCGAAATTCGCGTCTACCCGCCGGACTCCTACCGCTCCATGAAGACCTCGGCGCGCTCCTTCCAGGTCTGCGGGGGCGTATTCGAAGTCACCGCCGTCGAACCGGGCTCCCGGCCCTGACCCGGCACCCCCGGCCGGGCGCGGGCCCGCTGCCCCTCCCCGCGCCCGGCCTCCCCGCGCCCGGCCCGACGCGCCGGAAATGAATTGGCCGGGAAGCGCGGTCAGATGACGCCCCCAAGTGGCCGAAAATCTTGATGGGCCCGACACCCACTGGCCCCTTTCGCCCTTCCGCAATCATTATCGGGTGGGCCACCATGTGAAGGGGCCTCGCCTGAGCCGGCACGGAGTGTCCAGAGGGGGACGATGTCATGGAGCGAGCGGCGACCGGGGTCGAGACGGAGTTGGTGGACCTCTCGGAAACGACGCTTGAAGAACTGGGCGACGGTCAGGAGTTCACCCTCGCGACCCGGCGGTTGCTCGAACGCGTACAGTCCCCGCCGACAGTCGCGACCGCCGCCGCGAACCAACAGGGCTGTTGACGGATTCCCGGCGATGGCACGGCAGCATTCACCCCACCGAGAAAGGCGGCCATGCCGGCGGACTATTCAGCTGGCCTTCCCTGCCCGCTCCCGGCCCCGGGCCTTACGCCGCCGCTCACCGCTTCTCCAGTGAGCCGTCACCACCGGCTGTCCGCGGCGTGCTTCGAGGAATTGACCCGTGGCGGCGGGGGAGCGGCGGCGATCGCCGAGTTACGGGCGGGCCAGCGCAGCCGCCTCATGCTCCTGCTACGCGCGTTGACCGATGTCGCCTCCTCCCATCCCCAGGTACCGGGGCCGCTGCCCGCACCGCGCGAGGCGTGGGAGCTGCTGATCAAGGCCGAGCGGCGCAGTCCGCCGAGCGTGGAGCGTCTGCTGCTGCACCCGCCGGTCGGTGCCTGGCTCAGCCGCTGTCTGCGCAGGCTGCGGGACATGGCGAGGGAAGAGGAGCAGGAGCCCGCGGTCCCGCTGTGGCTGGAGACCGGCTATCTGCACACCGTGGCCGCTGCGGCGGCCCTCCTGGCGGGGACCGACTTCCGGATCGTGGTCCCGGTCCGCGACGGCGGGGTGATGCTGCCGGCACTGGGCTTCGTCGACCTGGTGGGCTGCGACTCCTCCCTCGCGGAGATCGTGGCCGACGGCGCGGGCGGCCGAGCCGTACGGGCCGGTTCGCACACGGTGCCGCTGCCCCCCGATCTCACCCGGGACGCCAAGGGCTGGCACGCCCTGAGACGGCTGCGCGGCAGGCACCCCACCCACCCCTGCTCGCCCTGCCTGGACGACCTCGACCCCTATCGGGACTTTCTGCGCCCCACCGCGCCCGAGCGGCTGAGCGAGCCGGAGGCGCGGCGCTGGCAGGAACTTTTCCAGGGCGCCTGGCGGCTGGTCGCCCGGCAGGACAACGTGGATCCGGCCGGTGTCGCCGACTGTCTGATGTCCGTGGTTCCCGTGCGGTATCCGGCGCGGGCGGACTTCTTCAGCGCGTCCTCGCCCGAGGCGTACGGCTGCGTCCTGCTGAACCCCCCGGCCGACGCCGCCACCCTCGCCGCCTCGCTGATCCATGAGGCCCAGCACGTCAAACTCAGTGCCCTGCTGGATCTGGTGCCCCTGATGCACGGCGGCATGGAGGAGATCCATTACGCGCCCTGGCGCGCGGACCCCCGCCCCCTGCGCGGGCTGCTGCACGGGGTGTACGCCTTTCTGGGCGTCACGGCGTTCTGGCAGGCCCACCGGCGGGCCGTCCGGGGCGAGGCGGCGCGCGCCGCCGACTTCGAGTTCGCGCTGCGACGCGCGCAGACCTTCCAGGGGCTGCGGACGCTGCGCGAACACGCGGAGCTGACGGCCCTGGGCGACCG
Source organism: Streptomyces sparsogenes (assembly GCF_001704635.1). Classification (GTDB taxonomy): domain Bacteria; phylum Actinomycetota; class Actinomycetes; order Streptomycetales; family Streptomycetaceae; genus Streptomyces; species Streptomyces sparsogenes. Next base: position 3,458 of record NZ_MAXF01000133.1, read on the forward strand.
CTTTCTGCGGGGGCTCGAGGAGAGACTGGCGCCCTGGCTCGCCGAGCCGGTGCCGGAGGGCCCACAGCGGGCCGCCGAGGACATCAACCTCGATCACCGGTTGCTTCATCGCCTGCACCATCTGCGTCCCGCCCCCCAGCCGACCGGGTTGTGGGCCAAAGCGTGGCGGGAGGGCGGCCCGCCCCCGGCGGCGCGGCCCGCGACGACGCTGCGGGCCTCCCGGACGGCGGTGGCGGCCCGCCCGGGGCTGGTCCGGATGCGCCTTCGCGACCCGGCGGGCTTCGCCCTGCTGCGGGAGAAGCCGCAGGAGCACCTCTTCGGCGGCGAGGGCGGGGAAGGCGGCGAGGGCGGCGCGCAGGCCCCCTCGCGGGCCGATCTCGACTGGGCCGCCGGCGACACCGCGGCCGCGCTGGACGGCTACCGCGACCGACTCGCCGAGAGCCCCGACGACCTCACCGCCTGGTCGGGCCTCGCGCTCACGCTGCCCGCGGGCCCGGCGAAGGAGGCCCTCCTGGCCCGTCCGGAACTCGTGCTCGCGGTGCACCGTGCGCTGCGCGACCCGGCCGGCGCCGGCCCCGACCCGGTGGCTCTCGCCCGCTGGATCGGGACCCGCCGCTGAGCCCGGGGCCGCGGGTCAGAACGTGTACGCCTCCAGGTCGCAGTCCGCGCGGATGCCGCGGGCCGCCGCGATGGTGGCCGGGTGCTGGCCGCTCAGTACCCGGCGGAACCGCTCCAGGGCGTCGTTGTGCAGCTCCTCGGCCGATCGGCTCTCGCCCAGGGCCCGCAGGTCCGCCGACAGGTTGACCGCGCACGCCAGCGTGGTGGGGTGGTCCTCGCCCAGCCGCTCCCGGCAGACGGCCAGACTCCCGCTGTCCAGGCTGTGCGCCTCCTCGTAGTCCGCCAGCGTGTACAGATCGCTGGCCAGGTTGATGGCGCAGGCGAGGGTCGAGGGGTGCTTGTCGCCCAGCGTCTCCACGAAGACCCCCAGCGTCTCCTTGTTGAGCGCCAGCGCCTCCTCGGTCTCGCCCAGCAGCCGGAGCGTGACGGCCAGGTTGGTCGCCGCGCTCGAGGTGTAGGGGTGCCGGGGGCCGAGGATGACCCGCAGGTCCTCCAGGGACTTCCGCCCGAGTTCCCGGGCGCCCGCCAGGTCGGCGTTCTGCCGCAGGTCCATCGAGAGGTTCATCTCGGACGTGGTGATGTCGAGATTGGGCTCGACATAGCGCAGCCGGTAGCTGTCCACCGCCTGTCGGGTCAGCTCGATCGCACCCTCGTGATCCCCCGCCTTGCGGCGGGCCACGGCCAGGGTGCGCATCGCGTTGACGAAGACGGGCGCGTTGGGCGGCACGCTGCGCAGGGCGCGCGCGAAGGTCTCCTCCTGCATGGCGCGGGCGGCGTGGTACTGCCCGTTGCCGCGGATGTCGCTGGAGAGGTGGGTGGCGAGCAGGATGGCGCTCAGGGAGTCCTCGCCGAGGACGACGGCCGCCGTGTCGCGCGCGGACTGGTGGATCTCCTGGGCGAGCGTGAACTCGCCGACGGCCCGGAGCGCCAGCCCGTAGTCGTTCGCGGCGGCCAGGGTGTACGGGTCCTCCTCGCCGAAGACCCGCAGGGCCCGGGTCCACCGGTCCTTCTCCAGCTCCACGGACCTGGCGTAGTCCCCCTGGAGCCGGGCGCTGTTGGCGACCGCGCCCATGGTCGCGATGGTGTCCTCGTGGTTCTCGCCCGCTTGCGGATGGGCGCGCAGCAGCCCGAGGATCCGGTCGTTGAGTTCCCGGGCCTCCTCGTAGTGGCCGAGCGCGGTCAGGGCGTGGCCGAGGGTCCGGGACGCGGACAGCGTCTCCAGACTGTCCTCGCCCAGGGACTGGCGCCAGGTCTCCACCACCTGGCCGCCGAACTCCCGGGCGCCCTGGTGGTCTCCCCAGACGAACAGGAAGCTGATCAGGTTGCGCACCATCTGCCGCACCCATTTGTCGTCGCACTCCAGCGCCCGGGAGGCGCGGACGTGCGAGAGCAGATCGGCGTAGCGCGGCCAGTTGACGGGGGCGACGTCGTTGGGGTCGCCGTAGGCGAGCAACACGTGGGCGCTGTGCCGCATGTCCGCCTGCTGCTGGGGGGACATCTGGCCCACCAGCACCGCCTGTACCAGCCGGTGCATCTCGATGGTGTTGTTCCGGTGATTGATCTTGATCAGCGCGTAGCGGTTGATCTCCCGGATCGCATGACCGAGCTTGATCGGGTCCTGCAGCACCTCGGAGAGCTCGGGGGAGAGGGAGACCCCTCGGACCCCGGAGAACAGCCGCCGCGAGATGGGCTCCGGGGCGAAGAAGGAGCACACCTGGAGCAGCTGCAAGGCACCGGGGTGGTGCTCCGCGAGCCGGCGCAGCGACATGTTCCACGCCGCCGCGACCGGCTCCGGGTAGTCGACCGGGACGCCCTGGGCCAGCAACTCGGCGCGCCGGGTGCTGACATCGGCCCGCTCGTCCTCGAAGACGTGGAGGTACTCGTCGACCGGCATACCGGTCTCGGTGAGCCAGGCGGCCGCCTGCTCGATGGCCAGCGGCAGGTCGCCCAGCGCCTCGGCCACCCGGTCCGCCTGTTCGTCCGGCAGCTCCGGGCCCCGGCGCCGCAGCAGCTCGATGCTCTCCTGCCGGTCGAAGACGTCCACCTCGACCGTGCGGGCGGCCCGCGACCACTGGGCGTTCCGGGAGGTGACCAGGATCCGGCCCGGGCCGCCGGTGGGGAAGAAGGGGCGGACCGTCTCCAGCTCCTCCGCGTTGTCGAACACCAGGAGCCAGTCGCGGCAGGGGCGGCCGGTGCGCAGCGCCTCCAGCACGCTCGGCACCGCGACGTTCGTCTCCATGCCGACCTGCAACCCCAGCCGGTCGGCCAGCTGCACCAGCGCCTGGCGGATCTGCTCCGGGCGCTCCGCCGGGATCCACCACACCGCGTCGTAGTCGGAGGCGTGCTGGTGCACGTACTCCAGGGCGATCTGCGACTTGCCCACCCCGCCGAGCCCGTGCAGGGCCTCCGGGAGCACGGCGGCGGTGCCCTCGCTGCTCAGACGCTCGTGCAAGGTGTCGAGCAATGTTTGTCGCCCGGTGAAGTTGTTGTTCCGGGGCGGTACGTTCCCCCAGATGGCCGGGGGATCCCCGGCGCGGCGCTCCTCCACGGCGGGCAGGGACCGGGCAGCGGTCACGGGCACAAAACTTCCTCTCGGGTGCTCACCCGCCGCGCCCGGCGCGCCGTGCGCCGACGGGGGTGATGAATCGTCCTTCGGGGAGGACGGGTCGGTACGGGAACCTCGGGACATTGTGGAGTCGGTCACGGCAACCTCGGGGTTCGAACTTCCCCCATTCGGCGGGTCTTCAACGGGATCGTGGCGGCGTTCACCCGAGCGGCCGATCGCCTGCTGTGCGAGCACGCGTGCGCGGAAGGTCCGCGCGCCCTCCAGATAGGGCCCCGAGAGCGCCTTGTAGACCTGCTCCTGGACGCGCATGTACGGCAGCAGCCGCTCGGTCTCCGGCAGCTCGGGCAGGGTTCCCGAGGGATGGCTGAGGGCGTCCCGCAGCACGTGCAGCGGCTTCCAGCGGTGGCCCAGCCGGTCCAGGACGCTGCGCAGGACGTACAGCGACTCGTCGCGCATCCCGGCCGAGAGCAGCAACTCCCGCACCCCGTCGTGGAACTCGTAGCCGATCCCGGTCTCGTCCATCGGGTCCGCCGACCCGACCTTGCGCAGCAGTCCGCCCAGCAGGATCTCGGCCAGCTCGCCGGGGCTGCCCTGCGGCTCGTGCATGCCCTGGACGAATTCCATCACCGGGATGTTCAGCGGCGCCGCCGCCAGCCGCGAGGCGAGCCGGAACGCCCTGGGCGACGCGGTGGCCCGGAACCGGAACACCCGGTCCCGGGCGGTGGGCTCGGGTTCCCGCTCCCAGCGCTCGGCCGGCACCCCCGGCAGCAGCGCCAGCGTGTCCCGGCCGTGCGCCGACGGCTGGGTCACCAGCCGCGCCCAGCGGCCCAGCCACCGCGCCTCGAGCTCCAGCACCGGCACCGGCGGCTCGCCCCCGGGCCAGGGGGCGCCGTCGCCGCTTCGCCAGGTGCCGTTGGGCGCGCCCGGCTCGGGCACCCGCACCCGCACCCGCTCGGGGGCGATCCCGGTGTGGTGCCAGCGGCCCTGGTTGAGCACGTGCACCACGGCGACCGTGGCCCGCCGCGCCCAGCGGGCCAGCGCCCGCTTGCCGGTCTCGTCCCCCCACGCCGTGCCGATGCCGTCGGTCAGGACCAGGACGGCCCGCCTGCCGCGCGGCGGGATGCCGTCCACCGGCGAGCGCGCGCCGCCCCGCCCGGCCCCCTCGCGGGGCCCCGCCGGTTCCGCCGGGAGCGGGCGGTCGGCGTTGACGCGGCGCACCCGCACCGTACGGAAGGCGCCGGTGCGCTCCAGGACGGTGACGAGCCGGCGGGCCGTCTGCCGCCACACCACCATGGAGCTGCTGCAGTCCACGACCACGACCACGTCCATCCAGCGCTCCGGCACCGGTACGCACCTGGGCAGCCAGAGCCGCTCGCGGGCGGCGCGCTCGGCCGTGGCCTCCTCGTCCACCTCCGTGTGGACCGGCGAGGGCGAGGTGCGCTTGAGCGGTCGCAGCGCCCGGGAGAGGGCGCGCTCGGCGGTCGGCGGGGAGACGGCGGCCGGCCGGGGGAGGGGCACGGCGACATCGGTGGCCACCGCCTGGCCGAAGGTCTCGCCGGGCGGGGCCGGGAGGCCGACCAGCTCGACATGGCGCGGCGCGGTCAGGACCAGTTCGCCCTCGGGCTCGGGCGCCTCGTCCTCCTCGACCTCCCGCGGCGATCCCGGCGGCGGGTCCGGGGCGCGGGGTGTCTCGGCGGTGGACTCGGCGGAGGGCGGTGCGGGGGCGGGGCGGCCGGCCCCGGGATCGGTCTCCGCCCGGCAGACCGCGAGCCATAACGAGTCGGCGATCTGCTGCCAGTCCAGGTCCGGCCTGCCGCGCTCGGAGGACCTGTCGCCCGGGTCCTGTGTCATGTCGGGCCTGCTGCGTCCAAGCGGTGCCAGATGGCGTGCAGCAGCTCCTCCCAGTCGGGGCCCGGCACGCGGGCCTGGGACGTCACCAGGTACACCGCGTTGAGCAACTGGTCGGCCGCGAGGCCGCCTTCGAGCCGGCTGCGCTCCACGAACATCTGGATGAGCTCCAGGGCGCGCGGATCGTCCGCCCGGCCCAGGTGCGCGGCCACGATCGCGGCGAGCCGGTCGGTGTCCGGGTCGGGCAGCCGCAGCTGCAGACATCGGCGCAGGAAAGCGGGCGGGAATTCCCGCTCGTCGTTGCTGGTGATGACGACGACCGGGAACGCGCGGCAGCGCACCCGCCCGGAGGCGATGACGGCGCTGCGGTCCGGGTCGTCGGTGAGCACCCGGACGGCGGGCCGGCGGCTGCGGATGCGCACCAGCTCGGGAATGGTGTATTCGCCGGCCTCGAAGATGTCGAGGAGGTCATTGGGCAGATCGATATCGCTTTTGTCGAATTCGTCGATGAGCAGGACGCGGGGCAGCCGGTGCGGCAGCATCGCCGTGCCCAGCGGGCCGAGTTGGAGAAAGTCCCCGATGTCCTCCGGGCCGGGTTCCTGGCGTCCCCCGAATTCCGTGTCCGCCGCCTGTCCGGCCGCCGCGGCGTGCACGCGGCCGACCGCGTCGTAGTCGTACAGGCCCGACCGCAGGGTCGTACGGGTGGTGATCGGCCAGCGCAGCACCCGGCCGAGGCCCAGCTCCCTGCTGATGCGGTACGCCAGCGTGGACTTGCCCGTGCCCGGGCGGCCGGTCACCAGAAGGGGGCGGCGCAGGATGAGCGCCGCGTTGACGACGTCGGCCTCCTCGGGGTCCGACCGCATGCCCAGGGGCGCGGCGCCGAGCCGCCGGGCGGCGTCCTGCTCGTCCTCGGGCGGGGCGGGCGGCTCGGTCGGCGCCTCGTCGCCCTCCGGCGACCCGTGGCCCGACGCGCCGCCGGCCGATAACCCCTCGGCCGGTAACCCCGCGTCGGACAGCGCCCGCGCTCCGGCCTCGGACCCGTCCGCGGGCCCCGGGGAGACGCCGTTGAAGGTGCGCCAGGGAGGCGGCGGCGGAAGGATCTCTTCCAGACTGACGTCGTGCAGCGGCCTTCCGGTGCCCTGATAGATCCACCAGGGCCGGGGTATGCCGCCCGACGGCGGGCCGAGTCGGGCGCCGGGGCCCGGATCACCGTTGGCGTGTCCGTTGTGACGCCTCGGCCCTGCGTCGGTCATCGACTGCCCCCCTCGTCCGGCCCCGCCGCTCGCCCCTGTGTCTCCACGGGACGGGTCGGATCGTCCCAAACGATCATGACGTGCTGTCCAAGGTGTTGCTCGCGCTCGGCGGACCCGATGGCTTGGGCCTCCATCCGCAACTCTTTCACGGCATCGCGGAGCCGTGCCAGATCCCCGCTGGCCTCCACGGGTTTTTGTCTCAACTGATGGACCAGGTCCGGATCCCGCGGATGACGCCGGTCCCACACGACCACGGGAATGCCCGCCCGCCAGGCCGCCGAGGCCTGCCGGCGGCCCTCCAGGCTCGCGCCCGGCGGCGCGTTCAGCACCAGGGCGAACACATGCTGGTCGGTGTTGAGCCGGGCCACCAGGGCGCTCGGGTCGCCCGAGCGCGGACTGTCCGGATCCGGCCCGTCCACCACCAGCTGCCGGGACCGCTCCGGCTGCGAGCGGAACGTCTGCCACCGCTTCTTCCAGGCCCCGTACCACCGCCTGGTCTGGCTGCGCTCCAGGCTCCGTACGACCACCGGGTAGCTCGAGCACAGCGGGGTGGCGAAGTCGCTGTCCAGCTCATGGCGCCACAGGTGCACCGGCAGATCCAGGTCCTCGGCGCCCAGCACGAACTCCAGGTGGATACAGCGCGCGTCCTCCCACTCCACGGCGGCCTCGTGCACCAGGTCCTGCACGGCGCGCTCGGCCGTGGCGGCCGTGACCTTGCTGACCGGGCCGCGGACCGGATACCAGCCCGTCGGGTCGTAGGCGTGCCACGAGGACAGCTCGTACCGGCCGGGCTCGTCCTGCGGCAACAGCTGGATGACCAGGTACGCGTCGACCGACTCGGCGAGGGCGGCGTGCCCCACCTGCTGCCGCAGCGACCTCAGCTCCGAGGTCAGCGACAGCTCGCGCGCCTGCTCGTCCGCCCAGCTCCGCAGGCGGTCCGCCAGCTCCAGCGGACGGGCCGACGCGGCCAGGTACTCGACCAGGGCCAGGCCCGGCGTCAGCCCGTCCGGCCGCGCGTTCATCCGGGCCAGGGTCTCGAAGGCGTCCCACGGGCCGGTGACCGGCGGCACCTCCTGCAGCGGCCCCGCCGCGCCCCGGCACAGCCGCGCCAGATGCGCCACCTCCAGCCCCTCCAGCAGCGAGCGCAGCCGGTCCGTCGCGTCCGGCGGCAGCGCCGGACGGGCCGTCATCTGCTCCATGGCCGAGTCGAGCCGCTCCATGGCCGGCGCGCCCGGGGAGAGGATCTCCAGGGACTCGCGCAGCGCCCGCATCACGCGCGCGTTGTCCAGGCACTCCCGGGCCAGCTCCACCAGGAAGTGGTTGGTCACCCGGTGGTTGCGGACCGGCAGCTCCGACTCCAGCTCCCTGGCGACCAGTTCCAGACACAGCGCACGGGAGTCCGGGTCGATCAGACACCGGAACTCCTTGAGCGCCGTGACGAGATGGTTGACCGATTTCAGGCCGCCTTCCCCCGTGGCCGCCATGCATGACCTCCCCCGCCCATCACCGGTCCCCGCCGCCGGTGATCTCCGCCGGAGACCCTGCCACAGGCGGGCGCCGCCGGGCGCGGGCTCCGGACCACTTGTATGCCCCGCCCACCCCAGCTGACACCCCGTGAGACACGAGAGTCACGCCCGTGCTCGGCGGCGGCCGGCCTCGAGCGCTGCCCGGCCGCGCGGCCGCAGCCCGGGATCAGCCCGGGCCGAGCAGCGCCAGCCGCGCGGTCAGTTCCGCCGTGGCCGGGGCCTCCGGCGCGATCATGGCCAGGGCGTCCGCCAGTTCTCCCCACGCGCCGTACGCCTCGCAGGCGCGCAGCAGGGCCAGCGCCTCCGCCCGGCTCGCCGACTGCCTGGACACCTGCGTGCCGACGGCCGGCAGCTCGTCGAGGAGCAGCTGCCAGCGGGCGGGGGAGGCCAGGCCCGGGACGGCGAGCAACAGATCCGCCAGCGCGCCCAGTTCCCGGATCGACAGCCTCCCGGACGCGGCGCGGCGGGCCGGGGCGGCGGGGGCTGCGAGTTCGGCGGGGACTACGGGCGTGGCGAGGGCGGCCGGCACGGCCGGGGCATTCCGGGGAAGCTGCCGCAGCAGCTCGAAGGCGAACGCCGCCGCGTGCCGGGAGGCGACCGGCTGCCACCGCTCGTCGTGTGCCTCGTCCTTGTCGGCGAGCAGATCGGAGATCCCCCGGATCACCAGGGCGTCGACCTGCCGGTTGACGTACGCGCCGGCCAGGAATCCGAACCCCTCCATGTCGACCGCCACCGCGTCGCCCGCCCCGGCCGCCAGCCGGCGGCCGACGTCCGAGCGCTGGTGCGCCACCACCCGGCCGCCCGCCGCGATCGGCTTGACATGGGCCAGCGGGCGCGGCGCGGCGTCGCCCCCGGCGGGGCGGATCCCCCGCTGCCACTCGTCCGCCGCCGCGACCAGCCGGGCCAGCTGCACCAGCCCGTAGGCCGACTGATGGGTCTTCTGGCGGGGGAGGAAGCCGTCCTCGGTGTCCTTGCCGGTCTCGTAGTCGTACACCGCGTCCGCGGCCACGACATCCCCCAGGCCCACGTCCTTGCGGCCGCCGGCCACCCCGACGAACAGCAGGGCCCGGGGGGAGAACAGCGCGGCGGCCCGCTCCACCAGCACCGCCGCGCCCGGATTCCCCGGGCCCGTCATATGGATCGCCACGGACCGGCCGCCGCCACCGCCGCGGAAGACCCCCACCTCGAACAGGGAGCCACGCTCGGCCCACACGGTGCGCACCTCCTCCAGATGCGCCCGCACGGCCCGGTACTCCACCTCGAGCGCGGTGAGGATGACCACCTCCGCCCGCCCGGCGGCCCCGGCCGGCCACCCGCCCTCCTCAGACCACACCATCTCCCCCTAGTGCCGCATCAGCCAAGGTTTGCCCCGCTCGCCGCCCTGGCACGCACGCTCGCTGCGTTGGCCGAAAGCCCGAGTAGGCCCACTACGAGGGCTTCCAGCCGCCTTGCGATCGCACGCACCAGGACGCCTCGCTACCGGGCAAACCTTGACTGACGCGGCACTAGGTACGCGTCCGGCTGGAGCGGTCCCATCGTGTCAGGGCCGGTGCAGATCCGCGTACACCACGATCTGTGCCGCCAACACGGCGATCAGCAGGGTTTCGGCCACCGAGACCGTCATGAGCGGCCACCGGGCCGGGCCGGAGGTCCAGTAGACGACCAGCGCGGCGACCGGCGCCACGGTGAACAGCATCAGGTCGGCCGCGAGTTGCAGCCGCTTCCGGGAGATCCGGCGGCGGTCGTCGCGGTGGGCCGTCTCCCATCCGAAGATCCGGGGCCGCTCGGGGACGAGCGCGGCCAGCCGCGGGCCCAGGTCCTGGCGCACGTAACGGCCGATGGCCGAGATCTTCTCGTCGTTGACGAGGTAGGTCCAGCCCAGCAGCACCGAGGCCGGCGGCAGCAGCAGAAGCAGCTCCGGGCGGCCGCCGCCCTGCAGCGAGAAGGTGATGATGGCCGCCATCGAGGCGAGCGTGGCGTAGAGCAGATTGTCCCGGAAGCCGATGCGCGCCCGCTGCTCCTCCTTCACCTGTTCGTACTCCACGATGAGCAGCCTGCCGACGACGGCTTCCTCGTCCCGTGCCACACGTCCCCCCTTTGGGCGGGCTCCCGTGCCGTGAGCACCCGCCAGGCGGAGAGTAACCGCGGACGGGGCGATGGAAACGCGTAAATTGGCCGAGCACCCGCGGAACACCGGCGGGCCCACCGACGGACCGCCGGCGGGACACCCGGCGGGGCATCCGAACGGACACTGACGGAACGACGAAGGCGAGTTGCCCGATGAGCCTGTACGACATCCCCCTGCACACCCTCTCCGGCGAGCCCACCACCCTCGGCGCCCACCAGGACAAGGCACTGCTGCTGGTCAACGTGGCCTCCAAGTGCGGGCTGACCCCGCAGTACGAGGGCCTGGAGCGGCTGCAGCAGCGCTACGCCGAGCGCGGCTTCACCGTGCTGGGCTTCCCCTGCAACCAGTTCGCCGGCCAGGAGCCCGGCACCGCCGAGGAGATCCGGACCTTCTGCTCCACCACCTACGGCGTCTCCTTCCCGCTCATGGAGAAGATCGAGGTCAACGGCGAGGGGCGGCATCCGCTGTATGCCGAGCTGACGAAGGCCGAGGACGCCTCGGGCGAGGCGGGCGACATCCAGTGGAACTTCGAGAAGTTCCTGGTCTCGCCGCGCGGCGAGGTGGTCGCCAGGTTCCGGCCGCGGACCGAGCCGGAGGCCGCGGAGGTCGTCGCGGCGATCGAGGCGCGGCTGCCCCGCTGACGTCGCGTACGCGCTTTCCTCAGAACCTCCTCAAACCCGTGGCCCGCGCGTTCTCGGTGGCCCGCGGCGCCAGTAGGCTCGCCGCGGCACCAGCACACGTACGGGGGTACACGCGGTGGGACTCGGGGATTTCATACCTGACCCGGTGCGGCGCTTCGTCGGGGACCAGGTGGAGCACCTCGGCGAAGCGGTCGACGGGGCCGGCGACTTCACCGCCGAGCGGCTGGACGACATGGGGTGGGACGGCGGGGCCGACTGGGTCCGGCGCACCACCGACTCGGCCGCGAACGCGCTGGGCGCGGACGTGGCGGAGCTGGGGCTGGACCGGACCGACGACCCGGCGCTGCTCGTCCACGGGAACCCCGCCAGGCTGCGGTCCACGGCCGACCACCTGACCACCTTCGAGAACGCCTTCAACGACGTCGGCAAGGGGCTCCAGGGGGTCGGCCCCGAGGCCCTCGACGCACTGAGGGGACGGTCCGCCGCCGCCTTCGCCGGGCGGGTGTCCGCCGAGCCGAAGAAGTGGTTCGTGGCGGCCGACGCCTGCGGAGTGGCGGCCGCGGCGCTGCGCGAGTTCGCCGAGACGGTGGAGTGGGCCCAGAAGCAGGCCGACGAGGCCGTCCGCACCTACCGCAGGGGCCGGAAGGCGTCCGACGGGGCCCGTGCCGCCCACCACGGCGCGGCGTCCTTTGGCCACGACCCGGGCCGCGCCGACATCGAGGCGGCCGAGGAGATCCTCGGCGAGGCGCGCCGGCAGCGGGACGCGGCACACCTCGCCGCCCAGCGGGCGGTGGCGGCGGCGCGCGACAAGGCCCCGCGCGAGCCCTCCTACCTCCGCCGGGTGGCGGACGGGGTGGAGGGGCTGCGGCTGGACGGGAGCCACGTCCTCGGCGGCGTGGTCAAGGGCACGGCGGGGCTGGTGGACTTCGCCCGCTCCATGAACGCCCTGGACCCCTACAACCTCACCCACCCCGCCGAATACGCCACGCGCCTCAACGACACCGCCGCCGGCCTGCTCCGGATGGCGAACGACCCGGCCCCCGCGCTCAAGGCCATGTGGCAGTCCTTCGAGAAGGACCCCGCGGAGGGCCTGGGCCGGCTGGTGCCCGAACTGGTCGGCACCAAGGGGCTCGGCGGCGTCCGGTCGCTCGCCACCGCCGGCAAGGACCTCGCGAAGCTCGCCGAGCGGGCACCGGGCCGGGGCTGGAAGCCCAGCGGCTGGAAGTGGAAGTTCGGCGGCCACGCGCAGCTCAAGAAGGACGGCGCCGCGGCGCACAGCGTGCCCGACTCCGCCAAGACCACCGGCGGCACCGACCCGGTGGACCTGGCCACCGGGAAGATGTACCTCCCGCAGACCGATGTGGCCCTGCCCGGCCTGCTGCCGCTGGTGTTCCGGCGCAGGGCCGAGTCCGGCTACCGCGCCGGCCGGTGGTTCGGCCCCTCGTGGTCCAGCACGGCCGACCAGCGCCTGGAGATCCTCGACCGGGGCGTCGTCCTCGTCGGCGCCGACGGGCTGCTGCTGTCCTACCCGCACCCCGCCCCGGGGGTGCCCACCCTGCCCGACCTGGGCCCGAGGTGGCCGCTGGAGCGCACCCCCGGTGGCGACTACACCGTCACCGACCCGGACACCGGCCACGTCCGGCGCTACACCGGACCCGCCGGAACGCGGCCCGGCGGGGACGGCGAGGCACCGCTGGCGGAGGTCCGTGACCGCAACGGCCACCGCCTCACCTTCGAGTACGACGACCACGGCACCCCCACCGGCATCGTCCACGACGGCGGCTACCACCTGACGTTCGCCACCGAGGGCGGCCGGATCACGGCCCTGCGCCTGGGCGAGGTCGAACTCGTCCGCTACGGCTACACCGACGGCGACCTGACCGAGGTCACCGGCTCGAGCGGCCTCCCGCTGCGCTTCGAGTACGACGGCGACCACCGGATCATCGCCTGGGTCGACACCAACCAACGACGCTACGAGTACGTCTACGACGACCACGACCGCGTCGTCTCCGAGGGCGGCACCGAAGGCCATGTGTCGCTGTGCATGGACTACGCCGATGCCGCCGCCGATGCCGCCGCCGACGCCGCCGGTGCCGCCGCCGGTGCCGGCGACGGCGACATCGCCGCCCCGGACACCGGCCACCGCGTCACCGCGGTCCGCACCCCCGAGGGGCACACCACCCGCTACCTGGTCGACGACCGCTGCCGGGTGGTGGCCGTCACCGACCCGCTCGGCAACACCGTCCGCACCACGGTCGACCGCCACGGCCGCCCGCTCACCCACACGGACGCGCTCGGACACACCACCCGTTACGCGTACGACGAGGCCGGCCGCCTGACCCGGCTGACCACCCCGGACGGCCACACCCGCACCATCGCCCGCGACCGGCTGGGGCTGCCGGTGAAGATCACCGACGCCGACGGGGCGGTGTGGCGCCACACCTACGACGAGCGCGGCAACCGCACGGCGACCACGGACCCGGCCGGCCACACCACCCGGTACACCTACGACGACCGGGGCGCCCTGACCTCCGTCATCGACCCCTTCGGCGCGACCACCCGGATCCGCTGCGACGCCGCCGGCCTGCCCCTGGAGATCACCGACCCGCTGGGCGCCACCACCACCTACCGCCGCGACGCCTTCGGCCGCCCCACCGCCGTCACCGACCCGCTCGGCGCCACCACCCGCCTGGAGTGGACGGTGGAGGGCAGGCTCGCCGCGCACACCGACCCCGCCGGGGCCCGGCAGAGCTGGCGCTACGACGGCGAGGGCAACTGCGTCGCCCACACCGACGCCCTGGGCCGGGTCACCACCTACGAATACACCCACTTCGACCTGCTCGCCGCCCGCACCGGGCCCGACGGCGCCCGCGTCGAGTACCGCTACGACACCCGGCTGCGCCTCACCCGGGTGACCAACCCGCAGGGCCTCACCTGGACCTACGCCTACGACCCGGCGGGCCGCCCGCTGAGCGAGACCGACTTCGACGGCCGTACCACCACCTACCGCCACGACGCCGCCGGCCGGCTCGTCTCCCGCACCAACCCGCTGGGCCAGACGGTCCACCTCACCCGGGACCCCATGGGCCGGATCGTGCGCAAGGACGCGGACGGCCGGGTGACCACCTTCGACTGGGACCCGGCCGGCCGACTGGCCGCGGCCACGGGCCCGGACGGGGAACTCGCCCTCCACCGCGACCTGGTGGGCCGGGTCAAGTCGGAGCTGTCCGGCGGGCGGGTCCTCGCCCACACCTACGACGCGCTCGGCCGCCCCGTCCGGCGCGTCACCCCCTCCGGCGCGATGTCCTCGTTCGCCTACGACGCCGCCGGCCACCGCATCACGCTGAAGGCCGGCGGCCACACCCTCGCCTTCGGGTACGACGCGTCCGGCCGCGAGACCTCCCGCCGCATCGACCGCGCCGCCACTCTGGCGCAGGTCTGGGATCCGGCCGGCCGCCTCACCGAGCAGACCCTCACCGGCCACTCCCAGGACGGCGGGGACGCCGGGGACGCCGGGGAATCCGCCACCCTGCAGCGCCGGGTGTACCGCTACCGCGCCGACGGCCACCTCACCGGGGTCGACGACCACCTGGGCGGCGCCCACGGCTTCGAGCTGGACCCGGCGGGCCGGGTCACGGCCGTCCACGCCCCCGGCGGGCGGGGCGAGAGCTACGCGTACGACGAGGCGGGCAACCAGACGTACGCCTCCTGGCCCGCGCCCTTCGCCTCGCACGCCGGGGCCACCGGCCCCCGCACCTACACCGGCACCCGGGTCGCCCGGGCGGGGCGGGTCCGCTACGAGTACGACGCGGCCGGCCGGATCACCCTCAAGCGGCGGAACAGGCTGTCGCGCAAGCCGGACACCTGGCGGTACACCTGGGACGCGGAGGACCGGCTCACCTCCGTCACCACCCCCGACGGCACCGTCTGGCGCTACCTCTACGACCCGCTGGGCCGGCGCACCGCCAAGCAGCGGCTCGCCGCCGACGGCGAGACGGTCGTGGAGCGAGTGGACTTCGTCTGGGACGGCTCCACGCTCGTCGAGCAGACCACCACCGGGCGGGCCCGGCCCGAGCCGGCCACCCTCACCTGGGACCACGACGGCCCGCGCCCGGTCGCCCAGACCGAGCGCGTCACCGACGACATGGGCCGGCGGGAGATCGACCGCAGATTCTTCGCCATCGTCACCGACCTGGTGGGCACCCCCCGCGAACTCCTCGACGAGAGCGGCGAGATCGTCGGGCGCCGGCAGGCCACCCTGTGGGGCGCGACCGGCGCCGCGGCGGCCGGGGAGGCGCACACCCCCCTGCGCTTCCCCGGCCAGTACCACGACCCCGAGACCGGGCTCCACTACAACCGGTACCGCTACTACGACCCCGAGACCGCCCGCTACACCAGCCCCGATCCGCTCGGACTGGCCGCCGCGCCCAACCCCGTCGCCTATGTGCCGAACCCGCATGCCTGGATCGACCCGCTGGGCCTGTGCCCGTGTCCGCCCGGCACGCGGCCGGGAGGGCGGCCGGACGGCCAGACCGTCCTCAGCGGCCACGGCGCCATCTGGTCGGAAGAACTCCGGCCGGGCCAAGAGCTCAAGGCCACGGTCCCTCAGGGGACGACACTGCACTTCTACGTCGACCACGGCGAGATGCTCAAGAACCCGAGGGCCAACCGGATCGAGCTCGGCACCGAGCCGGTGGTCCCCACCATGACCGTCGGACCGGGCCAACAGATCTGGGACTACTCGCTCTTCCCGCCCGACGGGCTGGAGATCCTGGGCAATCCGGTGACGGTGACGAGAGAGACCAAGCTCTCGGAGCTGCTGCGGCCGAACATGGGCCATGTGCACTGGGCGGCCTGCCGGGAGATCATCCCCTGAGCGGGGGCGCGCGGCCCCCGCTCAACCCGCTCAGTGTTCAGCGCTCGGCGTTCAGCGCTCCGCGGCGAACGCGGCCAGCCAGGCCAGCGGGGCGTTCCAGTTGATCGCCACCTCGTTGGTCGAGTACGAGCCGATGTCGTCGATGTAGCACTTCGCCGCCGCGCACCCGACCAGCTTCTCCTCCGCCACCGGGTCCTGCAGCGCCGAGTCCGGGCCGCCCGCGAGGGACCCGGCGGGCGGGTTGGGCAGCGAGGCGTCCGCCTGGTGGGCCCAGAAGCGGTGGTGCTGGTTGCGGGACGCCTGCTCCCCGTAGCCCGAGACATAGGACTGGCCCAGGGCGTTGCGGCCCAGCAGGTAGTCCAGCGCCTCCAGCGCCCCGTCGCGGTAGCGCCGCTGCCCGGTGAGTTCATAGGCGACGGCGATGACGCTCGCGTTGTTCGCCACCTGGCCGTTGGAGCCCCACACATAGCCGTCCGCCGGCAGCGG
>NZ_MAXF01000134.1 GCF_001704635.1 Streptomyces sparsogenes
GCGGGTTGGGAGGCGTCCGCCTGGTGGGCCCAGAAGCGGTGGTGCTGGTTGCGGGACGCCTGCTCCCCGTAGCCCGAGACATAGGACTGGCCCAGGGCGTTGCGGCCCAGCAGGTAGTCCAGCGCCTCCAGCGCCCCGTCGCGGTAGCGCCGCTGCCCGGTGAGTTCATAGGCGACGGCGATGACGCTCGCGTTGTTCGCCACCTGGCCGTTGGAGCCCCACACATAGCCGTCCGCCGGCAGCGGCACCGCGTAGCCCTGGCGGCCCATGGCGGCCAGATAGCCGTCGGCGGCCGAGACCACCGAGGCGCGGACCCGGGCCCCGTCGGCGGCGGCCAGCCCGTTCGGGACGGTGGCCAGGGTGATCCGGCCCAGGGCCGCGGTGTCGGCCCAGGCGAAGCCGAGCGGGGTGAACACGTCGGCCGAGGTGTGGAAGGGCGAGGAGGTGACCGCGTCGCGGTACCGGCGCTCCCCGGTGGTCGCGTACAGCTCGGCCGCCGCCCAGTAGAACTCGTCGCCGACCCGGGCGTCCCCGTACGCCCCGCCACCGGTGGCGTCCGAGTCCGGGGCGAGCACGTCCGGCTCGGCCTTCGCGGCGCTCCAGGCGCGGCGCGCGGAGGCCAGGCAGCGGGCGGCGAAGGCCTTGTCGTACGGCGCGAACACCCGCGCGCACTGGGCCGTGGCCGCCGCCAGGTTGAGCGTGGCCGCGGTCGACGGCGCGTGCAGCTCGCGAGGCTGGGAGTCCTGCTCGGGCCGGGTGGGCAGGCCGGTCCACTGAGCGTCGTGGATCTTGTGGAAGGCCATCCCGGCGTGCGGCTTGCCCTCCGGGACCTGCATCCGCATCAGGAACTCCAGCTCCCAGCGCGCCTCGTCCAGCACGTCGGGGACGCGGTTGCCGCGCTCGGGCACCCGCAGCGTGGCGTCCCCGAGCGCCGCCTGGTGTCCCGCGCGCTTGGCCCGCTCGAAGGAGTTCACCGTCTGCCACACCGAAATGCCGCCGTTGACCACGTACTTGCCGTGGTCACCGGCGTCGTACCAGCCGCCGCGGACATCCCGGGCGTAGTCGCACACCCCGGCCTGGCACGGAACGGCGGTGTCCCCCTGGTTGGGCGCGACCCCCAGGTGCCCGGCCGGCCGGGCGTACGCCGCTCCGCCGGCCAGCGACGCCTCGATCGGGATTCCGCTGCGCTGCTGGTAGAAGAAGTTCATCGTGTCCGCGCGCAGCCCGTCGTACAGATCGGCGCGGATGTCGAAGGGGTGGCTGACCCGGCCGTCCACGGTGAGGGTGTAGCCGGTGCCCCTGCCCCGGTACGAGGAGAAGTCCACCAGGTGCGTCGAGTCGCCCGACGCCGCGTCGGCGCCCCGCACGACGGTGGTGCCCGAGGCGGCCACCGCGCCCGTGGCGTCGCGCAGTTGCCAGGGCAGCGCGGTGGTGGCCGTGGTGACGACGGTGGCGCGCTTGGGGCCGTTGGGGAGGTAGCCCAGCTGGTTGACCCGGACGGCGTCCGGCGCCGCCGCGGCCGTGGCACCGGTGCGCGCCCCGGCCGGGGCCGCGGGGGCGGCGGGGGCGGACGGCGCGGTGATCAGTAACAGCGCGCCGGCCAGCAGCGCGGCGGCGGCGCGTGCGCCGTACGGACGGGGGCGAGCGGGCATCGGGGACCTTCCTTCGGTGTCTGAACGGGCGCGGACGTGCGGACACGGCGGGTGCGGGACCGGGGGCGTCGGGGCTGGGTGTGGGAGCGCTCCCAAATGTGTAGTCAGGTTGCCGGTGGGCGTCAAGGGGCCCGACGGGACGGAGTGACCGGCCGGGTGACGACCGGTCAGGCCGGCCCTGGGCGTCGCGGGGCGGGCGAGGTCAGGGCCGCCGCGCCCGCCGGGCGAGGGCGCGGCGCGCCGTCGCCGCCATCGCCTCGTCCACCATCCGCCCCTCGAACAGCACCGCGCCCTCGCCCCGCGCCTGCGCCGCCTCCACCGCCGCCACCAGCCGCTCGCAGCGCGCCAGCTCCCCGGCGTCCGGCGAGAACACCTCGTTGACCACCGGCACATGCGACGGGTGGATCACCGCCATCCCCTCGTATCCCAGGGCCCGGTTGCGCTCCGCGAAGGTCCGCAGCCCCGTCAGGTCGGCGACGTCGGCCCACAGCCCGGCCACCGGGTGGGGGCTGCCCGCCGCGCGCGCGTCCAGCAGCACCCGGGCGCGCAGGTGGTGGGTCTCCTCGCCGCCCGGGCTCCAGCGGTAGCCGACCGCGCGCTCCACGTCCCCGCCCGGGGCGGTCAGCGCGCCGAGGTGCGCCACCCGGCCGGCGGCCCGCCCGATGTCGTAGGCCTCGCGCAGCCCGCGCGCGGTCTCCAGCAGCGGCACCAGCGCGATCCGCCCCTCGGGCAGGCCGGCCTCGCGCTCGCACCACGCCAGCAGCCGGTCGGCGACCCGTACGTCGTCGGCGTGGTCCACCTTCGGCAGCACCACTCCGTACAGCCCGGGCCCGGCCACCGCGCGCAGGTCCTCGGCGCCCGCCCAACCCGCCGCGCGGTCCAGCGGGTTGATCCGTACGAACAGCCGCATCGGCCCCGGGGCCCGGGCCGCCCGCTCCACCGCCTCGGCCACCGCCTTCCGCGCCGCCTCCTTGGCGCCCGCCGGGACCGCGTCCTCCAGGTCGAGGATCGCCGCGTCGGCGCCGGCCGCCTCGGCCTTGGCCAGCCAGCCCGTCTTGCCGCCGGGGACGAAGAGCAGCGAGCGCAGCGGCTCCCGGCCGCGGTCCCGGTCCCCGTCCCGGCCGCTGCTCCGGTCGTGGTCCCGGCCCCGGTCCCGGTCAGATGACACCCTCGCCCTCCAGCTTCGCCAGCCGCTCCCCGTCGATGCCCAGCCACCGCCCGTAGACCAGCTCGTTGTCCGCGCCCAGCGCGGGGCCGGTCCGCCACACCCCGCCGGGGTTGCGGCGGAAGTGCGGCAGCGCGGCCTGCATCCGGACGGGGCCGAGGTCGGGGTCGTCGACGGTGACGACGTCCTCCCGCTCCGCGTAGACCGGATCGGCGACGATGTCCGCCGCGCTGAACACCCGGGAGGCCACCACCTCGGCGCGCTCGAAGGCCGCCAGACACTCCTCCGCCGGGCGCGCGGCCACCCACTCGCGCAGCGCGTGATCCAGCCGCTCCCGCCCGGCGTGCTGCGCCTCCACGGTCGCGTACTCCGCCTCGTCCAGGCCCAGCAGCCGCACCACGTTGAGCACCGACCGGGTGGTGGCCGAGGTGACCGTCAGCCAGTCGCCGTCGCCGCTGCGGTAGGTGTTGATGACGGCGGCGGGCGCGACGGCGAGCTGGTTGCCGGCCCGCTCCGGGGCCGCGCCCAGCTGGTCGTACGCGATGATCTGCCACTCCACCAGCCGGAACAGCGGCTCGAAGAGGGCCAGGTCGATCCATTCGCCGTCGAAGTCCGGATCGGTGTCGCGGCGGTGCAGCGCGGCCAGGATCGCGAAGGCGCCCATCAGGCCCGTGACCGCGTCCCCGTGGGAGAAGCCGGTGTGCACGGGCGGCCCGTCCGGGAAGCCGGTCAGGTGCACCACCCCGCTGCGGGCCTCGCCCATCTTGCCGAAGCCGGGGGCGTCGGCCCGCGAGGAGGTCGCGCCGAAGCCGGAGATCTGCAGCAGGATCGCCTTCGGGTTGACGGCGTGCACGGCCTCCCAGTCGAGGCCCCAGGCGCGCAGCCGCCCCGCGCGCAGGGTCACGATCACCACATCGGCCCAGGCGATGAGGTCGTGGGCGATCCGCCGCCCCTCCTCGTGGTGCAGATCCAGGGTGACGGAGCGCTTGTTGCGGCCCGCGACCTTGAACCACAGCGGCACCCCGTCGCGCCGCGGCCCCATGGCCCGGGCCGCGTCGCCCGCGCCGGGGGGCTCCACGTGCACCACGTCGGCCCCCTGGTCGGCGAGCATCGCCCCGGCGAGGGGGCCCGCGACGACATGGGCGAACTCCACCACCTTCAAGCCGGTCAGCTGTCCCCGCTGTCCCTGCTGTCCCCTAGGTGTGCGGCTGTCGTTGTCCATGGGGATCAGGCTGCGGGGTCGCGCATATGCGGGTCCAGCAATTAAGAGGCATCAATTCATGCGGATCTCACAAGAGTTCCGCTCACGACGCCTCGCCCTCCTCCCAGAAGACCCCGTCGGGCAGCCCGTGGCCGCACCCCGGCCGCAGGCCCGCGCCGCGGAACTCCTCCAACTGCTCCAGGAAGCGGCGCGCCCCCGGCGGAAGCGCCCGGCGCGCCGGAAGCACCACATGCAGCCGCCGTTCGACCACCGGGTCCACCAGCGGGCGCCGCACCAGCTTCCCGGGCGCCACCAGCGGATGCACCAGGGCGGGCATGGCGGACACCCCGAGCCCCGCCGCGACGAGACCGCCCACCGTCGCCACGCTGGAGGCCTCCGCCGCCGGGTCCGCCGACAGGCCCGCCTGGGCGAAGGCGGCGTCCGTCATCCGGCGCACGCTGGAGTCCGCGCCGACCGCCAGGAACGGCTCGCGGCCCAGGTCCTCCCAGCTCACCTCGGACCGCTCGGCGAGCGGGTGGTGTTCGGGGAGCACGGCGTCGAAACGGTCCCGGACCAGCGGGCGCAGCCGTATCCCGGCCGTGCGCCGCGCCACCGTGGACACCGCGAAGTCCGCGTCGCCGTCCACGACCCGCTGAAGCACCGGGCGTTCCAGGCCGTCCAGCAGCCGCACGGTCATCTGCGGGCGCCGCGCGCGGAAGGCGGAGATCACCGGCGGCAGCAGCACGGCCGCCACCGAGGGCAGGGTGGACAGCGCCACCGTGCCCCGCTCGCCCGAGACATAGCGGCCCAGCTGCGCCAGCCCCGCCCGGTGCGCGGAGAGGATCTGGTCCGCTATCCGCAGCGCCTCCGCCCCGGCCGGGGTCAGCCGCACATTGCGGGTGTCCCGCTCCAGCAGCCGCATGCCGAGCGTGCGCTCCAGGTCCGCGACCGCGCGGCTCAGCGAGGACTGGGACAGGTGCAGTTCGGCCGCGGCGGCGGTGAAGCTCTCGGCACGGGCCACCGCGGCGTACGCCGCGAGCTGGCGCAGAGTGACGTCCATCATGAAGCGGGAGAGTAGACGCGCGAGGCAGGCCAGGGAACTGTTGCGCTAAACGCATGGACAGATCTGTGTTCGATGCTGGACGCGGATCTTTCGCCGCTCGGAAACTCAACGGGCAACATCCGAGGAAGAAAGAGAGCGAGCGGCCATGCTGGCAGCACTGGGCTTCTGCACGATCGGCGGCTTCCTGCTGCTCACCATGACCAAACGGGTCTCGGTGCTGGTCGCCCTGGTCCTCACCCCGGTGGTCACCGCGGTCATCGGCGGATACGGGGACGACCTGGGCCCGATGGCGCTGGACGGGCTGTCCAAGGTGGCGCCCACCGGCATCATGATCGCCTTCGCGGTGCTCTACTTCAGCCTGATGGTGGACGCGGGCCTGTTCGAGCCGCTGATCCGCGGCATCCTGCGGGTCGCCCGCAGGGACCCGCTGCGCATCACCGTCGGCACCGCCGTCCTGACGATATGCGTGGCGCTCGACGGCGACGGCGCCTCCACCTTCCTCATCACCATCTCCGCGCTGCTGCCCGTCTACCGGCGCCTGGGCATGAGCCGGCTGGTGCTCGCCGGGGTGGTCGGCCTCGGCGCGGGCGTGATGAACATGGTGCCGTGGGGCGGCCCCACCGCCCGCGCGGCCGCCGCGCTGAAGCTGGACACCTCCGAGGTGATCACCCCGCTGTTGCCCGCACTCGCCGCGGGCATCGCCTGGGTGCTGCTGGCCGCCTGCCTCATCGGCCGCCGCGAGCGCCGCCGGCTCGGCGAGCTCGGCACGCCCCGGCCCGACGAGGTCGCGGTCGGCGACGGCCCCGGCACCCCCCGGGTGGCCCCCGCCAGGGCCGGCACCGCGCTGACGGTCTTCAACCTGACGCTCACCCTCGTCCTGCTGGTCTGCCTGGTCCTGGAGGCCATGCCGCTGCCCGTCCTGTTCGTCCTCGCCTTCGTCGTCGCGCTGCTGGTCAACCACCCCGGCTGGGAGGAGCAGCAGGCCCTGCTGGAGAAGCACGGCAACAGCGTGGTGCTGGTCACCACCATGATCTTCGCCGCGGGGGTGTTCACCGGCATCCTCACCGGCACCGGAATGATCGAGAAGATGGCCCACGCGATGGTCGAGGTGATCCCCGACGGCCTCGGCGGCCATCTGCCCGTGCTGGTCGCGGTCACCAGCATGCCGCTGAGCCTCGTCTTCACCCCCGACGCCTACTACTTCGGCATCCTGCCGGTGCTCGCCGGCACCGCCGACTCCTTCGGCACCGACCCGGCCGAGATCGCCCGCGCCGCCGTCCTCGGCCAGATGACCACCGGCTTCCCGCTCAGCCCGCTCACCGCCGCCACCTTCATCCTGCTCGGCATGAGCGGCGTACAGCTCGGCGAACACCAGCGGTTCATCTTCCGCTGGGCCTTCGGCACCACGCTCGTGATGACCGCGGCCGCCCTGCTGACCGGCGCCCTCCCGCTGTGACGGCAACCACGGCTCGCGGCCGTACCCCGGGCGGGCGCCCGCGCCCGGCACGGGCGGGGGACCGTCTCCTGCGTCGAGGTGACCCACGCCCGGGTCGGGCTCACCGGCGACACGGTACGGATCCCCGGCCGAGCCCGCGGGCCGTCACCGCGGGGCGGCCGGGCGCCGGGGCTCGATGACCGTGACCCCGGCGCCCCTCGCCGCCGCCATCGCCATCAGGGCCTCGGGCACCTCGTCGAGCCCGATGACATCGGTGACCAGGAGATCCGGCCGCAGGGTCCCGGCCTCGACCATCTCCATCATCGGACCGTACGCGTGCGCCGCCATGCCGTGGCTGCCCAGCAGCCGCAGTTCGAGCGCGATGACCCGGTCCATCGGCAGCATCGGGCTCCCCGCGGCCGGCGGCAGCAGGCCGACCTGCACATGGCGCCCGTGCCGCCGCAGGCTGTTGACGGACGCGGCGCAGGTCCGCGGGGAGCCCAGCGCGTCGAGCGAGACATGGGCGCCCCCACCGGTCGCGTCGGCGACCGCGTCCGCCACCGACCCCAGCGTCGAGGCCGCGTCCACGCACACCTCCGCCCCGAACCGCCGGGCCAGGGCCAGGGCCGGCGGCGAGATGTCCACCGCCACCACGCGCGCCCCCGCCGCGGCCGCGATCATGACCGCGGACAGCCCCACCCCGCCGCACCCGTGCACCGCCACCCACTCGCCCGGCGCCACCCGGCCCTGCGCCACCACCGCGCGGAAGGCCGTCGCGAAGCGGCAGCCCAGACCGGCGGCCGTGGTGAACGGCAACTCGCCGCGTATGCCCACCAGGTTCACATCGGCGTTCTCGATCGCCACGAACTGGGCGAAGGAGCCCCAGTGGGTGAAGCCCG
This sequence comes from Streptomyces sparsogenes, assembly GCF_001704635.1. GTDB lineage: Bacteria > Actinomycetota > Actinomycetes > Streptomycetales > Streptomycetaceae > Streptomyces > Streptomyces sparsogenes. The sequence goes on from NZ_MAXF01000134.1 coordinate 7,416, forward strand.
GCTGCGTCTGCCGCTCGCACACCTGCTGCGCGCCGTCCGCGCAGGCGGCGCAGCGCCCGCAGGCGCAGACGAACGGGACCGTGACGCGCTGACCGGGGCGCCAGTTCAGCACCTCCGGCCCCACCTCCTCGACCACGCCCGCCAGCTCGTGGCCGGGCACATGCGGCAGCCGGATGCCGGGGTCGTGCCCCATCCAGCCGTGCCAGTCGCTGCGGCACAGCCCGGTCGCCTCGACCCGGATGACCGCGCCGCGCCTCGAGGGGGCCGGATCCTGGACGTCCCGGACCTCGGGTTTGCGCCCGAAGGCGTCGAACACCACAGCACGCATGGACCCGCTCCCTCGCTCAGCCGCACTTGGTGGGGGCGGTAGAACCTACACCACCTTCCCGCCGCGCCGACCGGCCCCGCCGCCGGCGGCGGGGCCGGCTCAGCGCTTGTCGCGCTGGCCCTCGGCCATCCGGCGCGTCGTGCGGTCGGCCCCGGCGCCGCGCTGGGCCGCCGCCGCCAGGCTCGGGAAGAGCCCGCCCAGGGCGCTGCCCAGGCGCAGTTCGAGCGGGGCGATGTTCACCTCGGCGCGGTCCCGCTCGATGGCCCGCAGGGTCGCCGCCGCGACCTGGCGGGCGCTGACCGTACGGACGCCGGCGGGCGGGGTGGCGCCGGAGTCCGCGAACATCCCGGCGTCGCGCACGAACCCCGGCTGCACCACCGAGACCCCCACCCCGGTGCCGTGCAGGTCCTGGCGCAGTCCGAGCGCGAAGCCGCGCAGCCCGAACTTGGCCGCGTTGTAGAGCGCCGCCCCCGGGGAGGCGGTACGCCCCGACAGCGAGCCGACCATGACGATATGGCCGGAACCCGCCGTCACCATGCGCGGGGCCAGCGCCCGGGTCAGCTGGAGCGGGGCGCGCAGATTGACCTCCAGCGCGCGGTCGAGCTCCTCGGGGGCGAAGCCGAGGACCTCGCCGCTGGCGGGCAGCGCCGCGTTGGCGATGAGGATGTCGGTCTCCGCTGCCTCGGCGATCAGCCGCTCCACCTGGGCCCGGTCGGCCAGGTCGGCGACGATCGCCCGGGCGCCCAGCCGGTCGGCCAGCGGCCGCAGTACGTCCTCGCGCCGGCCGGTGAGCAGCAGCCTGGCCCCCCTGGCCTTCAGGGCGCGGGCCAGTGACTGCCCGATGCCTCCGGTCGCTCCGGTGAGCAGGACGGTCGCGCCGCCGATCCGCATGGGTTTCTCCTCCGCGTAGGGCTGGTCCGGGGTGGTGGCCGGCCGGGGTGGCCGCCGGTCACCGCTGGGCTCCCTCAGGGTCCACCCGGGCCGTGGCGGTGCCGTGCGCCGAACGGATGGTAGCCGAGGCCGCGTCCGCCGCCGCGCGTCCCGCCGGGCGGGCCTGTCGCGCCCGGTCGAGGAGAACGAGGGGCACGGCGGCCGCGGCGAGGGCGGCCCCGATCAGGCAGACCGAGGTGAGAGCGGCGCCTTGGGAGAGTGAGGCGGCCGCGAGCACGGGGGTGACGCTGATGCCCAGTTGGAACGCCGAGACAGTGGTGGCGCCGGCGAGGGTCGGCGCCTCGGCCGCGATGGCGAAGACGCGTCCGTAGACGGCGGGGTTCAGCACGAACGCGGCGACGCCGGACAGGAACACCGTGGGCACCACCGCCCACGCCCGGTGGATCGCGGCGACCATCACGACCGACAGGAGCACGGTCGCCGACGCGCCGGTGAGGAGCGCGAGGTGCGGCCGCCGGTCGGAGACACGGCCGCCGATGGACAGGCCGGCGAAGGCCCCGATCCCGAACAGCGCGAGGATCGCCGGGATCCACGCCTCGGGGAGGGCCGTGATGTCCGCGAGCATCGCCGCCAGGTAGTTGAACGTGATCATGTACGCCGCGGTGGTGAGGATCGTGATCCCGTAGATGCCCCACAACGCCGGCTTCCGCATCGTGGCCAGCTCCCGCGCCACGCTCGGCCCGCCGGTCCGGTCGGTGCGCGGATCGGCAGGGGGGAGCCCGAGGAGGCAACCGGCGATCCCCGCGACCGTCAGGGCCACCACGGCCCAGAAGCCGCCGCGCCAATCGGTGAAGTGGCTGAGCAGGGTGCCCGCGGGACCGCCGGCGACCATGGCCACGCTCAGCCCGCTGACCACGACTCCCGAGGCGCGGGCGTTGCGGTCCGGCGTCACCAGGCCGATGGCGGTCACCGACGCGACGGCGAAGAAGCCCGCGTAGGCGATGCCCGATATCACCCTGGTGACCAGCATGACCCGGTAGTCGCCCAGCAGTCCGGCGGCGAGGCCGGCGGCGAAGACGCCCTGGGTCGCCACCAGGGCGGTGCGGCGAGGCCAGTGCAGACTGAGCACGGCGAACGGCGGCCCGCCGATCACCACGCCCAGCGCGAACGCGGTGATCAGGAACCCGGCCGAGGAGAGCGTGACGTCCAGGTCACCGGCCACCGCCGGCAGCACGCCGGCCATCAGAAACTCCGCGCTTCCCATCGCGAACAGGCAGAACCCCAGCAGGTACACCCCGGCGGGCAGCCTGTCGGAGCGGCTGTTCCGGGGTGTCGCGGCCCTTGTCGTATCCATGCGGATCACCTCCATGGAGAGGATCGGAACGGACCACCGCTTTCGACAAAGGGCCTTGCCGATTCCGGGACACATTGGTTTGACTGCGCTCCATGGACGAACAACCCAGCGTCGGTGCCGTGATCGAGCAGATCGCCCCCCGGCTACGGCGTGCCCGCCAGAAGAAGGGCGTCAGCCTCGCCGACCTCGCGCGCGCCACCGGCATCTCGACCAGCACCCTGTCGCGCCTCGAATCGGCTCAGCGCAAGCCGAGCCTCGAACTGCTCCTGCCGATCACCGCCGCGCTCGGCATCCCCCTCGACGAGGTCGTCGCCGCGCCCCGGATCCTGGACCCGCGCGTGCCGCAGCGGCCCACCCGCAAGGACGGCCGGGTGCTGATCCCGTTGTCGCGCCGGCAGGGGGAGCCACGCGCCTACAAGATGACCATCCCCGCGCACGACGAACAGCCCCATCTGCGCACCCACACGGGTTACGAATGGCTCTACGTGCTCCGCGGCCGGCTCCGCGTCCGGCTGGGCGACCAGGACTTCGTCATGGGAGCCGGCGAGGCGGCCGAGTTCGACTGCCAGATCCCGCACTGGTTCGGCGCCGCGGGACGCGGCAGCGTGGAGGTGCTCAGCCTCTTCGGAAAGCAGGGGGAGCGCATCCACCTCCGCACCCCGGGACGCTGACGCGGCCCGGAAGGCCCTGCCCCGCGACGCCTAGGTGCCGTCGGCGAGGGTGTCGTCGGCGACGGTGCCGCCGCGCCCGTAGACCCGGCGCGCGTTGTCCGCGGCCACCAGGGCCGCCACCCGCTCCGCGTCCGCCGCGCACCAGGCGCCGTCGCGGACCCAGCGGGCCGACGTCGCGTCCAGGGCCTCGAGGAACAGCCGCGCCCCGACCAGGTACAGCTCCGGCAGGCCGTGGGCGTCGGTGGAGAAGAGCACCTTGCCGAAGGGGGCCAGCTCCAGCACCTCCGCCAGCACCGCCCCGGCCCGCGCCCCGGTGTGGGTCAGCGCCAGGCCCACGTCGGCGTAGACATGCGGGAACACCGCGGCCAGATAGGCGGCGCCGCGGTGGTACGGATAGCCGTGCAGCAGCACCAGCCGGCATCCGGTGGGGCGTACGGCGCGAACGAAGTCGGTGAGCAGCAGCGGGTCGCAGCGGTCCAGGCGCAGATCCGGGTCGCCGAACCCGGTGTGCAGCTGCAGCGGCAGGGCGGTGCGCACGGCGGCCCACAGCAGGTGGCGCAGCAGGACCGGGTCGGCGACCCGGGCCGCGCCCGGGTCGCCGGTGGCGCGGGCGGTCAGCCAGCGGTCGGCCGCCGCGCGCAGCGGGGCCGGCGCGGGCGGGGTGGGCGCCAGGTCCAGGCCGTGGCGGTAGGCGGCCACCGACTTGAAGGCGGCGGCGGTGCGCGCGGCCTCGCGCACCGCGCCGTCGAGCGAGGCCAGGAAGGAGTCGGTGGTCCGCGAGGTGTCCGCGACCCGCTCCGCGAGGTGTTCCAGCCGGACGATCTCGCGCGCCGTGCCCCCCGCGGCCTCGGCCAGCTCCCGGGGGCTGGTCAGATGCCCGGGCAGCCCGGTGTCCACCAGGAACTCGGTGATCCCGGCGGCGCGCAGCAGCCGCCGGGTGACCTCCGCCGCGCCCAGCTCCCGCCGCCGCGCGAGATAGCGCTCGGGCGGGCAGTGGGGTGGAAGGCCCAGCAGCGGCGGGCACCAGCGGCGCACCGCGAACCCCAGCTGGGTGTCGAAGTAGCTGGTGCCGGGCGCGGCGGGGGCGTCCGACTCGGTGAGGTACGCCTCGAACGCGGCGGCGTCCAGCTCGCCGCGCACCACGCCGTGGCAGTGGTGGTCCACCAGGGGCGGCGCGGGCCGCGCCGCGCCGGGGGCGGCCATCAGTACCGCCCGCGGGTGGCCGTGGCGATGTCCTGCGGGCTCGCCCCCGAGAACAGCTCCGCCTCGGCGCGGCGCACGGCGGCGATGGACTCGAAGAGCGGGTCGCCCAGCGCCTCGCGGAGCGTGTCCGAGGCCTCGAAGTGTTCCAGGGCGGCGGGCAGCGAGGTGGGCAGCCGCTTCTCGCGGCCTTCCCGCGCCGGATCCCCGGCCACCGGAGGGGGCAGGGTCAGCCCGGAGTCGAGTCCGGCGAGCCCGGCGGCGATGACCGCGCCGGTGGCCAGATACGGATTGGCCGCCTGGTCGAAGCACTTGACCTCGGCGTTGGCCCCGCCGGGGTCCTCCGGCGCCCCGGCGACGAAGCGCAGCGCGGCCTCGCGGTTCTCCAGGCCCCAGCACTGGTAGGCGCCGGCCCAGCGGGAGGGCTCAAGACGCAGATAGCTCGCCGGGGACGGGGCGCCGACGGCCAGCAGGGCGGGCAGCGCGCGCAGCACCCCGGCCAGGAAGGCCTCGCTGGTCGCCGTCATGCCGCACGGTCCGTCCCCGCCCCGGCACAGGTTGCGGTCGCCCTGCCACAGGCTCAGATGCAGATGGCCGCCGCTGCCGACGGCGCCCGGGGTGACCACGGGGGCGAAGGACGGCTCCAGGCCGTGCTGGGCGCTCACGCCCCGGATCGTCTGGCGCACCAGCACGGCGAGGTCGGCCGCGCCGACCGGGTCGGCGGGCGCCACGGACACCTCGAACTGCCCGGGGGCGTACTCGGGGTGCAGTTGCAGGACCTCGACCCGCTGGGCCTGGAGGGCGTCGAGCACGTCCGCGAGGTAGTCGGACAGGTCCACCAGGCGGGTCATCCCGTACGCGGGCCCCGCGGTGGGGTAGCGCGGCTCCCGCTCCGGCGCGCCGGCGGTGGTGACCACCCACTCGGTCTCGAAGCCCATGAGCACCCCGATGCCGCGCTCCCGGGCCCGCTCGGCCATGCGGTGGGCGAACCGGCGCTGGCAGACCGGGTGCTCGCGCCCGCTCACGTCGTAGCGGTCGGCGGGGGCCCAGGCCCAGCGGGGCTGGGCGGCCAGGGGGGTGAGCCGGTCGAGGTCGGGGAAGAGCCGCAGATCCCCGTCGGGGCCGCCGACGTGGCGGCTGGTGGTCATGGAGTCGTCGACGAGGTAGACGTCGAAGACGGGGGACATGCCGACGCCCCACTGGACGGCGTGTTCCAGCCGGGTGGCGGGGACGGCCTTCACGCGGGTCAGGCCCGCGTTGTCCACCCAGGTCAGCGCGGTGCCGACGATCCCCTGCGCGGTCAGCCGCCCGGCCTCCTCGCGCGCTCGCGCCCGTGCCTGCTCGCGCTGTTCGGTGTCCACGGGCGGCTCCTGTCCGGTGGGCGCTCATCCGGTGTGTTCGCGGGTCCTCGACGTCTAACGCGCGGGGCTCGCGAGCGTTACGATTCGTGACATGCTCAGATCAAGCTTATCGAACCCGGACATCACCTCGAACCCGGAAACCACCCACTCGGGAGCCGACCAGTGATCAGACGCAGGACCGTCCTCGCGAGCACCCTGGGCCTCACCGGCGGACTCGCGCTCGGCACCGCCGGGGCCGCCGCCGCGGCCCCGGCCGACTGGTCCCGGGCCGTGGTGGACTCCACCATCGCCCGCAACCCCGACCCGAAGTCCCTCGGCGGCTGGGGCTACACCCGCGGGCTGTTCCTCTACGGCGCCTACCGCGTCTACCAGCGGGTCAAGGAGCCGGCCTACCTCGCGTACATCAAGCGGTGGGTGGACTACTACGTGGACGCGGACGGCCACATCAACCACAGCTTCGACAACCTCGACGCCATGCAGTGCGGCAACCTGCTGCTGATCCTCCACCGGGAGACCGGCGATCCGCGGTACCGCGCCGCCGCCGACCAGATCCGCACCCGCATCACGACCTACCCGCGCACCGCCGACGGCGGCATGTGGCACTCCACCGGCAAGACCAACGAGCTGTGGGCGGACGGGGTCTTCATGGCCCAGCCGTTCCTGCTGCGCCACGGCATCGCGTACGGGGGCGAGGCGTACGCGTACGACGAGGTCACCCGCAACCTGGCCGTGTACTTCCGCCACCTCAAGGCGTCCAACGGGCTCCTCTACCACGCGTACGACGCGGACGGTGACGCCCCCTGGTCGCCGGACCCCGCCACCGGCACCTCCGCCTTCCACTGGGCCCGGGCCATCGGCTGGACCGCGATGACCCACATCGAGGTGCTGGACCTGCTGCCGGTGGACCACCCCCGGCGGGCCGAGCTGATCGCCAACGTCAGACACCTGGCCAAGGGGTTCGTCCGCTACCAGGACCGGAGCACCGGCCGCTGGTTCCAGGTGGTGGACAAGGGCGGTGAGGCGGGCAACTGGACCGAGACCTCCGCCTCCAGCATGTACACCCTGATGCTCCACGCGGCGCTGGAGCGCAAATACATCGCCGGGGGCGACTACGTGTCCGCGGCGCGGCGGGGCTACCAGGGCGTCCTGAAGAAGGTGAGCGTCAACGCGGACGGGCTGACCGACATCGCCGACATCAGCGAGGGCACCAACGTCGGCGACCTGGCCTATTACCTCGGCCGCAAGCGCAACACCAACGATCTCCACGGCCTGGGCGCCTTCCTGCTCATGAACGAGCGGCTCGCACACTGACCACCCACCCGTCGCGCTCCGCGGGACACCGCGGAGCGCGACACGAGGGGTCGACCACGGGCTCGTACGCCCTGGAGTCGGGGGGTGGGGCGGTCGGGGTTCAGCCGCGGGAGACCCGGAACACCACCGTGCCGTGCGCGGGCACCGAGGCGCTGATCGCACCCGTCGTGGTGGTGGTGGCCTTGGACCACAGGTCCTTGAGGCGGTACGAGGACGAGCCGCCGAGGCCGATCGCGGAGGCCGTGGTGGAGACGGTGGCGCTGGAGGAGTTCTCGTTGAGCAGGGCCACGGCCCGGTCACCGTTGGCCAGTTGCCTGGCGTACACGACCTTGCCGCCGCTGGAGGAGACGATGGTCGCCTGCTTGCCCAGGGTGTCCTGGTCCACCGCGATCAGGTCGGTGTTCTTCAGGATCGACGTGGTGGTGGCGGAGGCGTTCCGGATGTCGCTGCCGATGAGCAGTGGCGCCGCCATCATCGCCCACAGGCTGAAGTGGGTGCGGTACTCGGTGGCGGTCATCCCGCCGTTGCCGACCTCCAGCATGTCCGGGTCGTTCCAGTGGCCGGGGCCCGCGTACCGCGCGAGGTCGTCGTTGATGTGCACCTTGCCGATCATGCTGGACCACGTGTCGCTGATGTCGCCGGTGGTGCGCCACAGATTCCCGACCGGCTCGCCCCAGGTCCACACCTTGGGGTCGGTCTGGCCCCATTCGCAGATGCTGTACGCGATCTTCCGGCCGCTGGCCGCGAGCGCGTCGCGCATGGCCTTGTAGCGCTGCTGGGCGTCCACGCCCTGGTTGTTGCAGTTGTCGTACTTGAGGTAGTCCACGCCCCAGGACGCGAACAGCTTGGCGTCCTGCTTCTCGTGGTTCAGCGCCCCGGGGAAGCCACCGCCGCCGTTGCAGGTCTTGGTGCCGGCGCTGGTGTAGATGCCGAACTTCAGGCCCTTGGAGTGAACGTAGTCCGCCACGGCCTTGATGCCGTTGGGGAAGCGGGTGCGGTTGGGCACCAGATCGCCGTTCGCGTTCCGGCTCGGCTCCGCCCAGCAGTCGTCGATGTTGACGTACTCGTAGCCGACGTCCTTGAGGCCGAGCGAGACGAAGGCGTCGGCGACCCCCTTGACCATCGACTCGTTGAACGAGGCGTCGCAGTGGGTGGCGTTCCAGTTGTTGAAGCCCATGGG
>NZ_MAXF01000135.1 GCF_001704635.1 Streptomyces sparsogenes
TGCCGGCGCTAGATGCCGAACTTCAGGCCCTTGGAGTGAACGTAGTCCGCCACGGCCTTGATGCCGTTGGGGAAGCGGGTGCGGTTGGGCACCAGATCGCCGTTCGCGTTCCGGCTCGGCTCCGCCCAGCAGTCGTCGATGTTGACGTACTCGTAGCCGACGTCCTTGAGGCCGAGCGAGACGAAGGCGTCGGCGACCCCCTTGACCATCGACTCGTTGAACGAGGCGTCGCAGTGGGTGGCGTTCCAGTTGTTGAAGCCCATGGGGGGCGTGCGGAGCAGTCCGTTGTCCAGCGCGGCGGCCTGGCCGGCCCCGGCGGTGAGCGTGAAGGTGACGGCGGCGGCCGCGGTGGTGGCGGTGGCGGTGGCCGCCGCGAGGAACGAGCGGAGTCCGCCGGATCGTGCGTTTCCTTGCATGATCATCTCCTCCGGACGCAGTGATGCACCGCGTGAAGGTAGGAGGTGTGGCTCGGGGAGTCAAGGATTGGTACAGGCCAGCTGCCCTGCCCGGCGGCGGCCCCCGCCCCCAGCCCCGGCCCAGCCTCCGGGCCCCAGCCCCGGCTACGTCTACCGCAGGCCCGGGCGGGGGTGAGCGCCCCGGGTTTGGCGCCGAAGCCCCCGTTTCCGTAAAGTTTCGCCGTTACCCCCCACCCCACCACCTAGGGCACCCCCGCCCTGGCACAGGCGAAGCAGAAAGCGGCAGCGGCGATGACGGTGACTGAAGACGGCCGGGCCGAGGATCAGGGCATCGACCCGGAGCGTCTGGCGACCTGCCTGAGCGTGCTCGAAGAGCTCGACCGGCTGCCGCTCGACCACCCCGACGCCATCACGGTGCGCCGCGCCACCTCCGGCATCTACCGGATGGTCAAGCAGCGCAGGCGCCAGGAGCGCCGGGCCGCGAAGACGGCCCACGACAAGTCGGTCACCGAGGCCACCGCCACCGGCGCCGCCGACCGCATCGACGACGAGACGCTGGGCCGCGCCCTCGCCAGCTCGGTGACCACCCCGATCGCGGGCATCCTCCAGCGGCCCCGCTCCTGCTACGTCTGCAAGGCCCGCTACGTCGAGGTCGACGCGTTCTACCACCAGCTGTGCCGGGACTGCGCCGCCGAGAACCGGGCCCGCCGCGATGCCCGCACCGACCTCACCGGCCGCCGGGCGCTGCTCACCGGCGGCCGGGCGAAGATCGGCATGTACATCGCGCTGCGGCTGCTCCGCGACGGCGCCCACACCACCATCACCACGCGCTTCCCCAACGACGCCGTCCGCCGCTTCAAGGCCATGCCGGACAGCGGGGAGTGGCTGCACCGGCTGAAGATCGTCGGCATCGACCTGCGGGACCCTGCCCAGGTGATCGCGCTGGCCGACTCGGTGAGCGCCGCGGGCCCGCTGGACATCCTGATCAACAACGCCGCGCAGACCGTACGCCGCTCGCCCGCCGCGTACGCGGAGCTCATAGCGGGCGAGTCGGCCCCGCTGCCCGCCGGAGAGCTGCCCGAGGCCGTGGTCCTGGGCGCCTTCGGCAGCGGCGCCCAGGCGGCCCTGCCGGGGCCCGCGGCGGCGCCCGGCGGCGGTCTGAGCGCGCAGGACCTCACCGACCTGGCCCTGACCAGCGGCTCCGCCTCGCCCGCGCGGATCGAGGCGGGCACCGCGATCGACGCGGGCGGGCTGGTGCCCGACCTCGACGACAGCAACAGCTGGATCCAGCGGGTGGACCAGGTGGACCCCGTGGAGCTGCTGGAAGTGCAGCTGTGCAATGAGACGGCGCCGTTCATCCTGGTCAGCCGATTGCGCCCGGCGATGGCGGCCTCGCCCGCGCGGCGCAAGTACGTGGTGAACGTGTCCGCCATGGAGGGCAAGTTCAGCCGCGGCTACAAGGGCGCCGGCCACCCGCACACCAACATGGCCAAGGCCGCCCTCAACATGCTGACCCGCACCAGCGCCCGCGAGCTGTTCGAGACCGACTCCATCCTGATGACCAGCGTCGACACCGGATGGATCACCGACGAGCGCCCGCACCCCGACAAGATGCGGCTGGCCGCCGCGGGCTTCCACGCCCCGCTCGACCTGGTCGACGGCGCGGCCCGGGTCTACGACCCGATCGTGCGGGGCGAGCGCGGCGAGGACGTCTTCGGCTGCTTCCTCAAGGACTACGCCCCCACCGACTGGTAGCCGCTCACAGGCGCCCGGCGCGCGCCGCCGGGGCGGCCGGGCGGGTCGCCCGGCGGGCCGCGGCGAGCCACCGGCGCGCCACCCGCCCCGCGCGGCGGCGGGCCGCGGCGCGGCCGCGCCGCCAGGCGCGGGGGAGGCGGCTGGCCGCCAGGTCCTCGAAGAGGCGCTCGTAGCGCAGGGCGATCGGCTCGGGGTCGTAGGCCCGCGCGGCCTCCAGGGCGGCCGCGCCCATCGCCCGGCGGGCGGGCGCGTCCTCGACGAGGTCCAAGAGTGCCGCGGCGAGGGCGTCCTTGTCCCCGGTGGGCACCAGCCGGCCGGTGACCCCCTCCTCGATGATCTCCGCGGGGCCGAGCGGACAGTTGGTGCTCACCACGGGGACCCCGCAGCGCATCGCCTCGACGATCGTCATGCCGAAGGACTCGGCGTCCGAGGCCACCGCGACCAGCGACGCCTTGGCGAACTCCGCCTCGATCGACGGATGCGGCCCCATCAGGCGGGCGCTCTCCGACAGGCCGAGCCGGTCGATGAGGTCCTGCAGCCGCTCCTGCTCGGCGCCCCCGCCGTAGATCCGCAGCCGCCACTCGGGGCGCTTGGCGGCCACCGCCGAGAACGCCTCGATCAGCAGGTCGAAGCGCTTGCCGCGGACCAGCCGGCCGGCCGCGGCGATGACCGGCGCGGTGCCGTCGGAGGGGCTGACCGAGGGCGCCGGCACGCTGTTGGGTATCGCGAGGGTCCGTACGCCCGCCAGCGGCATCTTCGCCCGGTAGACCGCCGCGTCCGCCTCCGTCGTGGTCACCACGGCGTCGAGCGTGCGGTAGTGGCGGGCGAGCTCGGCCCGCAGCGCCTTGCTGTGCGCGTCGTGCCGCAGATGCTCCTGGGCGATGCGCAGCGCCCCGCGCGGGGCGAACTCGGCTATGTAGACATTGGCGCCGGGACGGGTGCCAATGATCACATCGGCGTCGCAGCCGCGCAGGTACTCCTCGACCCGCTCGTCGTGCAGTCGGCTGTACTGGCGGTACCGCTTCTCGGCGGAGGGAAAGACCCGGGCGGGCTCGCCGAGCCGCGGGTCGAGCGCGTCGAGGCCGCTCGGACGCGTGTCGACCAGCGGGACGAGCCGCACCCGGGGGTCCACGGTGAAGCGCGGCGTCTCCCGGTGCCGCTGCATCGAGGCGATCTCCACATCGTGCCGCTCGGCCAGGGCCGCCGCCAGGTTCAGCGTGGTCCTGATGGTTCCGCCGATCGCGTAGACGTTGTGGAGCAGGAATGCGATCTTCATGTGGTGTCTTTCCGGCCGGTGACAACACCGGGGGCGACCACCCGGCGGCAGCCGGCGGCGATCGGTCCGCGGCCTCGCCACGTGGCGACCGCAGGCCCCCGGATCGTTGCGCATACCCTGACCGGCCACGGTAAACCGGCTGCGTGAACAAGGTGAGAGCCGGGTAAGAAGCCAGGCCACGGGGGGCCCTGCGACGCCCGTCGCCGGTCCGGCTTGGCAGACTCGGGGTGTGACGACGTACAACACCGTGCTGCTCGCCGAGGACGACCGGGCCATCCGCCACGCGCTGGAGCGGGCCCTGTCGCTGGAGGGCTACCGGGTCACCGCCGTCCCCGACGGCATCGAGGCGCTGGCCGCCGTCCACCGCGAGCGCCCGGACGTGATCGTGCTGGACGTGATGATGCCGGGCCTGGACGGGCTGCAGGTGTGCCGCGTGCTGCGCGCGGAGGGCGACCGCACCCCGATCCTCATGCTGACCGCACGGGTGGAGACCGCCGACCGGATCGAGGGTCTCGACGCGGGCGCCGACGACTACGTGGCCAAGCCCTTCGAGGTGGACGAGGTCTTCGCCCGGCTGCGCGCCCTGCTGCGCCGCGCCGCCCCGGCCCCCGGGCCGGCGCGGGAGGAGCCCGGTCCCGACGGCACCACCCAGGTGGCCGACCTGCGCCTGGACCCCTCCGCCCGGCGCGTGTGGCGGGCCGGGACGGAGCTGGAGCTCACCCGCACCGAGTTCGACCTGCTGGAGCTGCTGGCGCGCAACAGCGGCATCGTGCTGGACCACGCCACGATCTACGACCGCATATGGGGCTACGACTTCGGCCCCGGGTCCAAGAACCTCGCCGTCTACATCGGCTATCTGCGCCGCAAGGTGGACCAGCCCGGCCTGGTCCCGCTGATCCACACCGTACGGGGCGTCGGCTACACCCTCAGGGAGGCGTGACGTGCGGCTCCCGCTCCCGCGCCGCCCCAGGTCCAGCCTGCGCGTCACCTTCGCGATCTCCTTCGCGGCGGTGGCCGCCGCCGTCACGCTCCTGGTCGGCCTCCTCAGCTACGGCGCGGCGGCCAGGCTGGTGCGGGCCGACCAGCAGAGCGTCTTCGGCGGGGTGGTCCACGACCTGCGGAACCAGGTCCGGCAGCAGCCGCTCGGCTACGAGGTCTACGTCCAGGACGACCCCGACCACGACGGCCCGCGCGACGACCTCCGCCGCCCCACCGGGACCGACATCCAGATCATCCGCCCCACGGGCACCGTCGCCGACCGGGGAAGCCCCGTCCTGCCGGTGGGCGACGCCGAGCGCCGGATGGCGGCGTCCCGCACGGCGGGCCTGGTGGCGCGGCGGGACGTCGAGATCGGGGACGACCAGTTCCGGATGGCCACCGTCTCGCTCGGCGCCCGCCGGGGCGCGGTGCAGGTGGCCCAGCAGTTCAGCGACAGCGAGGACCTGCTGCGGGAGCTCCAGAAGCGCACCGCGCTGTTCGTCGGCGCGGCCATCGCCGCGGCCGGGGTGGTCGGCTGGTGGCTGGCCGGGCGGATCACCCGGCGCCTGGTGCGGCTGACCGGCATCGCCGAGAGCGTGACGGCCACCGGACGGATGGACGTGGCGGTGCCGGTCACCGGGGAGGACGAGGTGGGCCGGCTGGGGCGGGCCTTCGACGGCATGCTCGGACAGCTCGCCCGCTCCAAGGACGACCAGCGGCGGCTGGTCCAGGACGCCGGCCACGAGCTGCGCACCCCGCTCACCTCGCTGCGGACCAATATCGCGCTGCTGCGCCGCTTCGAAGAGCTGCCGCCTGCGGCCCGCGAGGAGCTGCTCGCCGATCTCACGGGGGAGACCCGGGAGCTGACCGACCTGGTGAACGAGCTGGTCAGCCTGGCGGCCGGGCAGCGCGACGACGAGCCGAGCGTGGCCACGCCGCTCGGCGAGGTGGCGCACCGGGCGGCCGGCCTGGCCCGCCGCCGCACCGGCCGGGAGATCACCGTGACCGCGGACGACACCGTCGTCGAGGGCCGCGCGGGGGCCCTCCAGCGCGCCATCACCAATCTGGTGGAGAACGCGGCCAAGTTCGACGAGGAGGGCAGCGCGCCCATCGAGGTGGTCGTCCGCCGCGGCCGGGTGGCGGTCCTCGACCGCGGTCCCGGGGTGGCGGAGGAGGACCGGCAGCGGGTCTTCGACCGCTTCTACCGCGCGCCCGGGGCCCGCAGCCTGCCGGGCTCCGGGCTCGGGCTGGCCATCGTCCGGGAGGTGGCCGCCGCCCACGGCGGGACGGTGTTCGCCGAGCGGCGGCCGGGCGGCGGCGCGGTGGTGGGCTTCACGGTCGGGGACACCACGCGACAGCCGTGAGCCCTGAAGCCCGAAGAAGCCCTGAAGCCCCTGAAGCCTGAAGCCGTGAAGCCCGGATCCGTGAAGCCCGGATCAGTGAGGGGCCTCAGCGCTTGCGGGCCACCCCCACCCAGAACGACACGTCCGCGCTGTCGAGCGCGGGGGGCTCGCCGTCGGGCCGCCACAGATGCGGTTCCTGCACCCCCGGCTCGATGAGCTCCAGGCCCTCGAAGAACGCCTCGACCTCGCTCCTGCTGCGCACCTGGGCGGGGATGCCGCCCTTGGCGTAGATGTCGATGACCTTCTCCCACGTCTCGGGGGCGAAGTCCGGGGTGCAGTGGGTCAGGATCAGATAGCTGCCCGGGGCCAGGGGCTCGACCAGCTGCCGGACGAGCTCGTACGGCTTGTCGCTGTCCGGGATGAAGTGGAACAGCGCGTTGAGGGAGAGCGCCACCGGCTTGCTCAGGTCGAGCGTCTCGTGCAGCTCGGGGGCGTCCAGAATGCGCTCGGGCCGGCGCACATCCGCCTGGATGTAGGCGGTGCGCCCCTCGGGAGTGCCGTTCAGCAGGGCCTGGGCG
>NZ_MAXF01000136.1 GCF_001704635.1 Streptomyces sparsogenes
AGCACGATGGTTGTCGGCGTACACCACACGGGCGTCGGGGGCGACGCTCTGGGCGACCTGGTGAAGGTTGGGCTCGGTGGGGATGCCGGTGCCGATGTCGAGGAACTGCCTGATCCCCGCCTCGCCCGCCAGCCAGCGGGTCGCCCGGTGCATGAAGGAACGGTTCTCCCTGGCACAGGTCTTGATGCCCGGGAAGACCGCGATGACATGGGCGGCGGCCTCCTCGTCGACCTGGTAGTGGTCCTTGCCGCCGAGGTAGTAGTCGTACATCCGCGCCGAGTGCGGCTTGGTGGTGTCGATGTTCATCGTGTTCATGGCTTGCGTGCGACCCCCGCCCACATCGATATGTCCGCGCTGCGAATGTCCCCGGGACGCTCATCGGCGTCCGGCTTCCAGTGGTGCGGCTCCGAGACGCCCGGGTCGACGAGTTCCATGCCCTCGAAGAAGCCCGCGACCTCGTCCTTGGAGCGGGTGATGAAGGGGATCCCGTTCTCCTTGTAGACCGCGATGACCTTCTGCCAGGTGTCCGCCGAGAAGTCGTGGGTGGAGTGCGAGAGCATCAGAAAGCTGCCCGAGGGGAGGGGGTCCATCAGCTCGCGGATGATCTCGTACGGCTTCGCCTCCTCCGGGATGAAGTGGAAGAGCGCGTTGACCGACAGGGCCACCGGCCGGTCGAGGTCGAGCGTCTCCAGCAGCTCCGGAGCCGTCATGATCTTTCGCGGCTCGCGCACATCGGCCTCGACATAGGCGGTACGCCCCTCGGGGGTGCCGTTCAGCAGGGCCTGGGCGTAGGCCAGCACGATGGGGTCGTTGTCGGTGTAGACGACGCGGGCGTCGGGGGCGACGCTCTGGGCGACCTGGTGGAGGTTGGGCTCGGTGGGGATGCCGGTGCCGATGTCGAGGAACTGCCTGATCCCCGCCTCGCCCGCCAGCCAGCGGGTCGCCCGGTGGATGAAGCCCCGGTTGACGTGGGCGTTGAGCCTGACGGTCGGATGGACGGCCATCACCTTGGCGGCGGCCTCCGCGTCCACCTCGTAGTGGTCCTTGCCGCCCAGGTAGTAGTCGTACATCCGGGCCGGGTGCGGTTTGGTGGTGTCGATCCGGCCGGGGGCGAGATGGCGCTCGCTCATGCGGCCCTCCGTTCTGCTGCGGTACCCGCCGAGGTGGTCAGGTTCGGTTCTGTACGGGTGAGGAGGAAGTCCGCGGCACCGGCCTTGGCGCCCTGGATGAACTTCTCGATCTCGAGGGGGGTGTAGATCAGCGCGGGGCCGTCGGGGTCGGTCGACTGGCGCAGCGCCACGCGGCCGTCGCTCAGCTTCATGACCTCGACGCAGGCGCCGCCGTTCGGGCCGCTCCAGGGCTTGCGCCAGCCTTCGGCACCGAGGTGCTTGGCCGGCATGCCGTTGTAAATGTGATCCACCTGATCCACGGTCAGAGCTCCTTGCGAATCTCACGGAGGAAGGCCTCCGTGCGCCGCGCCGGTGTGGCCTGGGTGCCCATTCGGTCGAGGGCCTCCAAGTAGGCGGCCACGTCCGCGCGTTCGTCGAGATAGCCGGCCCCGGTCAGTCCCTCGACATAGACGATGTCCGGCAGTTCCGGGATCTGGAACCGGAAGAGCTGGAACGGTCCGCCCATGCCCGGGTGCGGTCCGGCGGCGAACGGCACCACCTGCAAGGTGACGTTCGGCATCTGGATGGCCTCGATGAGGCGGTCGATCTGCGCGCGCATGACGTCCGGTCCGCCGATGGGCAGGCGGAACACCGGCTCGTCCATCACGACCCACAGATGAGGTCCGTCGGGTCGGTTGAGCAGTTCTTGACGCTCCATCCGCAGGGCGACCCGCCGGTCGAGTTCCTCGGGGTCGGCCTGCGGGAATCCGATGCTCAGCAGCGCCCGTGCGTAGTCTTCGGTCTGCAGCAGTCCGGGGATGAAGTGGGGCTCGTACGCGCGGATGCGGCTGGCCGCTCCCTCGAGGCTCACATAGAGGCTGAACCAGTCCGGCAGGACATCGCGGAAGCGATGCCACCAGCCGGGTCTGTTGGCGTCCTCGGCCAGGGAGAGGAAGGTCTCGATCTCCTCCTGGTCGACCCCGTAGGTCTGCAACAGCTTCTCGACGTAGGGGAGTTTGAGGCCGACCTCGGCCTTCTCCATCCTGCGCACCGTCGTCTGGTTGACGTGCAGCGCTCTGGCGGCCTCGTCGTAGCCGACGCCGGCTTTCTCGCGAAGGACCCGCAGGCGCATGCCGAGGACCATCTGCCCGACGGTCGGGGCAGACCGCGCTTCACCCACGCCTTACCTCCTCGGACGGTCTTGTGGGCCTCAGTGTGCCACGCTCGGGATGAACCCGAACAGAGTGCTCTCGCTATTCTGCATTTTGCAGAACGCCGCTTGCCAACTGACGTGTACAGCATCGATAGTGAGAGGGTGACCGGTCCCAAAGGGGCTGGCACGTCGCCGACTTGCGGCATCGAACCCCCCACCGGTAGACGGAAGGCGAACGGCCGTGGCACTGCCTCAACGCATGACGATGGCCCGCCCGCTGCTCCTCGGCGGATTCGACGCCGGGGTCCGCCAGGAGAGGTTCCAGCTGCCCGCGCTGGGCGCGTCGGTGGCCGCCGCCCGCCGCCGGGTCCGCTCCCGGGTGCCGGTCTGGGGATTCTGCGAGGACGTCTGCGACGCGGCGGAGCTGGTGATGTCCGAGCTGTTCACCAACGCCCTCGTCCACACCGGCAGCGAACAGATCCTCTGCGTCCTGCGGGCGGAGGCGCCCCGGACGCTGTACGTCGAGGTGGCCGACCAGGGCGGCGGATCCGCCGGACCGGCCCCGCGCCAGGCGAGCGCGGAGGACGAGGGCGGGCGGGGGCTCGCGCTGGTCCGGGCCATGGCCGCGGCCTGGGGGGACCGCCCCGGGCTGAACGGCGGCCGGGTGGTGTGGGCCCAGCTCACCTCCCTGGTCTGAGCCGCCCCGGCCTGCTCGGCCCGGGTCTGAGCCTCTCCGGCCTGGGTGCGTCTGTCCGGCCGCCCCGGCCTGCCCCTTCCTGCCCGCCACCGCCCCGGCCTGCCCGTTCCCGCCCGCCCCGGCGTCGTTAGCATGACCGGGTGCCCGCCCTTCCACGCCGCCGTCTGCTGACCCTCACGGCGGGCTGCGCCCTCGCGGCGGGCCCCCTCCAGGGATGCGCCGGCGACGGCCCCGCCGGCCGGGTCCGGCTGGCCACCGGCCCTCGGGGCGGACCGTACGCGATCTTCGGCAGCCGGCTGGCCGACGAGGTGCACCGGGCCCACGACCGGCTCACGGTACGCGTGCTCACCACCGCGGCGAGCGTGGAGAACCTGCGCATGCTGGGCGACGACCGGGCCGACCTGGCCCTGGCCCTCGCGGACAGCGCGGCCGACGCCACCGCGGGACGCGGCATCTTCCCCGGCCCCGCGCCCGTCGCCGCGCTCGCCCGGCTCTACCTCAACTACCTCCATCTCGTCGTGCCCGCCGACTCGCCGATCGAGGAGCCGGGCCAACTCGCCGGGCGCACGGTGTCCCTCGGCGCGGCCGAGTCCGGCACCTCGGTGACCGCCGGCCGGGTGCTCGCCGCCGCGGGCGTACGCCGCGTCCACTCCGTACGGCTGGGCCTCGACGAGTCCATCGCGGCGCTGACCAGGCGGGAGGTGGCCGCGTTCTTCTGGTCCGGCGGCGCGCCGACCCGGGCCATCGCACGGCTGGCCCGCCGCCGCCCCGTCCGTCTCGTCCCGCTCGGCGGCCTGGCTCCGGCGCTGCGCCGCGAGCACGGCCCCGTCTACGAGAGCGTCTCCATCCCCGCCGGGGTGTACGGCCTGCGCGCCCCGGTCGCGACCGTCGCCACCCCCAGCTATCTGGTCTGCCGCACCGGCCTCGCCGACGACACGGCCCGCGCCGTGACCGGCGTCCTCTTCGAGGCCCGCGGCCGCCTCCCGGTCCCGGACGCCCCCGGCAGCCGGCTCGACGAGCGGTACGCCATCAACACCGGCACGGTGCCGCTGCACCCGGGGGCGGCGGCGTACTACCGCGCGGTCTACGGCTGAGCGGGCCGGGGCCCGCGGTGTCGTGGCGTGCCGCTGGCACTGGCCTGTTTTCGATATTGCTGGAAGTGACTGACTCTCACTAAAGTGGTTGTTGAGACTTAAAGGAAAAATTGTGACGGCTTTCCCATGGCATCGCGCTCCTGGAAGGAAGGCACTGTGCACAACGACTCTCACGACTCTCTTGACTACCTCGTCATCGGCGGCGGCCCCGCCGGACTCCAGCTCGGACAGCTCTTACAGGCGGCGGGGCACCGCTACCGGATCCTGGAAGCCGGATCCGGGCCGGGCACGTTCTTCCGGACGTTTCCCCGCCACCGCCAGCTGATCTCCATCAACAAGGTGCACAACGGCACCGACGACCCCGAGCTGAACCTCCGGATGGACTGGAACTCCCTGCTGTCCCCGGACCCCGAGCTCCTTTTCACCCGCTACACCAGGCGCTACTTTCCGCAGGCCGACGACTACGTGCGCTACCTGGGCGACTTCGCCAAGGCCTTCGACCTCGACATCGTCCATGACACCCGGGCGGTGCGGATCCGCCGCACCGACGACGGATTCACCGTCACCGATCAGCACGGCCGGGACCACCGCAGCCGTCGGGTGGTGATGGCCACCGGAGTGAGCCGCCCCTACATCCCCGACGTGCCCGGCATCGAGGCCGCCGAGGACTACTCCGTCGTATCGGTGGACCCCGACGACTTCATCGACCAGCGCGTTCTGATCCTCGGCAAGGGCAACTCCGCGCTGGAGACGGCCGACAACCTCGTCGAGACGGCCGCCGTGATCCATGTGGCCGGGCCGCACTCCATCCGGCTGGCCTGGAACACGCACTACGTGGGCCATCTGCGCGCCGTCAACAACAACTTTCTGGACACCTACCAGCTCAAGTCGCTGAACGCCCTGCTCGACGGCAATGTGCTGTCGATCGACAAGGACCCGGGCGACGGCCGGTACCGCGTGCGCTTCAGCTTCTCCCGGGCGGACGAGGTCGTGAAGGATCTGGTCTACGACCGGGTCATCGTGTGCACCGGCTTCCGCTTCGACGCCTCACCGTTCGACCCCGAGTGCCGCCCGGAGCTGGTCATCAACGACCGCTTCGCCGCCCTCACGCCGGCCTACGAGTCGGTCAACGTGCCTGGTCTGTACTTCGCCGGCACCCTCAGCCAGCAGCGCGACTTCAAGAAGTCCACCAACGGCTTCATCCATGGATTCCGCTACGCCGTGCGCGCGCTGAGCCGCATCCTCGACGAACGCCACCACGACCGGCCCTGGCCGCACCAGCCGGTCGCCACTGATCCGGCCGCGCTCGCGGACGCCGTGGTGGCGCGGGTCAACCGCAGCTCCGCGCTGTGGCAGCAGTTCGAGGTGATCGGGGATCTGCTGGTCACGGCGGCCGGCGAACAGAGCCGCTACCACGAGGAGGTGCCGGTCGCCTATGCCCACGGCAGCCCCGCCACCGTGGGGGCCGACTACTTCACCATCACCCTGGAGTACGGCCCCGACCACGACAAGGTGGACCCCTTCGACATCACGGTGCGGCGGACGGCGCAGAACTCGGTCGAGGGCGCCTTCGACGCCGCGTATCTGCATCCGGTGATCCGCCACTTCCGCGACGGCGAACTCCTCGGCACCCACCACATGGCGGAGAACCTGGAGAACGACTGGAACCACCCGGAGGTCCACCACGCCCCGCTCGTCGCGTTCTTCGCCCGTGAGCTGGATCCGGGACCCGCCGGCGCGGGGCGGTGACACCCCCCATGCTGATGACCGTCCAGGACTTCGAAACCGCCGCCCGGATGAGAATCGATCCCGTCCACGCCGACTTCATCGCCGGGGGAGCGGGGGACGAGATCACCGTACGGGCCAATGAAGAGGCGTTCCGGCGGCTGCGGCTGCTGCCCAGGGTGTTGCGTGGCAGCGCCGAAAGGGCGCTGGACATCAGCGTGCTCGGCAGCCGTGCGCGGACGCCGGTCCTGCTCTCGCCGACCGCCTTCCACAAACTGGTCGACGAGGAAGGGGAAGCGGCCACCGCACGGGCCGCCGCGGCCGCCGGAGCCATCATGATCGTGAGCATGGCCTCCACGGTGGCGGTGGAGGACATCGCGGCGGCCGCCCGCGAGGCCGGTGAGCACGGCGATCCGCCGCCGCTGTGGTTCCAGCTCTACATCCAGCCCGACCTGGGGTTCACCGAAGCCCTGGTACGGCGGGCCACCGACGCCGGGTGCGCGGCCCTGGTGGTCACCGTGGACTCCCCGGTGCGCGGCGCCCATGAGCGGGACCTGCGCAACGGTTTCCTCGATCTGCCGCCAGGACTGCGCTGCGAGCACATGGTCGATCCGCGCGAGGGCGGGCGGGTGCACCCGATCGCCATGTCCCCGGTGATCTCCTGGGAGCACATCGACTGGCTGCGCGGGACCACCTCGCTCCCGATCCTGCTCAAGGGCGCCCTGCACCCCGAGGACGCCAGGCTGGCGGTGCGCCACGGGGTCGACGGTCTGCTGCTGTCCAACCACGGGGGCCGGCAGCTGGACACCGTGCCCGCCACGGTCGAACTCCTTCCCGAGATCGCCGCGGCGGTCGCCGGCCGGATCCCGATCGTGCTCGACGGCGGGGTGCGGCGGGGCACCGATGTGGTCAAGGCGCTGGCGCTCGGCGCTTGTGCCGTGGGCATCGGCCGACCGGTGATGTGGGCCCTGGCCGCGGGCGGGGAGAAGGGCGTACGGCGGCTGCTGGAGCTGTTCCGCGAGGAGCTGGACCACGCCCTGGCGTTGTGCGGCGCCTCCGGGGTGCGGGGCCTCCCCCCGGACCTGGTGCGCGCACCCGCCTGGGGACCCGCGTCGGCCCACACTGAGCGGGAGGGAGGGGCATGAGCGGCATGAGGCGGCCGGCCGCCGCGGCGGCGGCCGTGGGCCTGACGGCCAGCCTGCCGTACTGGCTGCCCCGGCTGGTGATCGATCTGCGGGTGCGCCTCTTCGCCCGGATCAACGGGGAGGAGGGGATACCGGTGCCGGGCCTCGAGGTGCCCGTCGAGGAGTTCAAGCAGGTCTACGGGCATCCGGCGGCGAACGGCCGCAGCCAGGGCGCCGCGCTGTCCGATCTGTTCTGGTACTGGCTCGCCCCCGGTCCCGAGGTCCACCAGGAGCATCTGGAGCCCGGCCCGCGCTACAACGACGTGGCCAGGACGACCCGGCAGATCCTGGCCGGACTCTCCCGGGACCAGTGGACCGAGCTCGTCGCCCGTTGCACCCGGCGGGTGCTCGACGAACTCGACGGACCAGACGGACCTGACGGATGCGACGGCGCGTCCGGTGCCCGGGCGCGCCGGGTGAGACTGCGCGATCTGATGATGCCGGTGTGGGCCGAGGTCTACTACGAGGTGGTCTTCCGCGAACCGTGCCCACGGCATGTCAGGGACATGATCGTGGCCAACGCCGATGACGTGGTCAGCGCCCTGAAGTGCACCGGACTGCG
Source organism: Streptomyces sparsogenes (assembly GCF_001704635.1). GTDB lineage: Bacteria > Actinomycetota > Actinomycetes > Streptomycetales > Streptomycetaceae > Streptomyces > Streptomyces sparsogenes. Next base: position 7,525 of record NZ_MAXF01000136.1, read on the forward strand.
CCATATGGACCGGCGCCGCCGGCTCACCGCGTATCTGCGCGGGCGGCTGGCGAGCGCGCCCCCGCCGGTGCCGCTGCCGTCTCTGCTCACCCAGCGGGAGCGGGCGTACTACCTGCAGGGCACGTTCTTCAACACCGCCGTGGTGCAGACCTCGGAGGCGATGGCCCATCTGCTGCTGGCCCTCGCCTCGCACCGGTCCGTCCAGGACCGCCTGCTGACCGGCGCGGCGGACGCCGACTACCTGGACCACGTCATCAACGAGACGCTCCAGCACTTCCCGCTCTTCGGGGTGGCCCACCGCATCACGACCGGCGAGATCCCCCGCGCCGGGAGACCCCCGATCCCGGCGGGCTCGGTCCTGCTGTTCAACTACCCCGAGTACCAGCGCTCGGGAGTCCCCGACCACCAGCGGTTCGACCCCGGTCGCTGGCTGTCCGCGGACACCAGGCCCACCCGCTTCATCCCGTTCGGCGTGACCGCCAACCGGCCCTGCCCGGCACGCGGCTTCGCCGTCCTGACCATGCGCGTCGCGGCCGAGGAGGTGCTGCGCCGGTTCCGGCTGGCGTCCTCGGCCGAGCACACCCGGTCGCTGCCCAACCGTGGCCCCTGTCTGCTGATCCCACGGGCCGGCCGGACGGACGCGAGGACATGGGGACCGGTCGGGCGGGCGGCCAGACTCGCCGGAATGCGGCTGGGCGACCGGTGGGCGGCGATCCCGCGCAGCCTCACCCAACTGGTGCTCGGCGGCTACATGGTGTGGGACGCCCGGCGCCAGGGGCTGTGCCGTCACTACTTCGCCACGGCGCCCGGCGACTCAGCCGGCCGGGTCGTCGCCGCAACCGATGAGGAGGAGAGGAGACGATGACCCCCACCGAGCTCGCCCCGAAGTTCTTCATCGCCGCCGTGGTGATCCTGCTGACCTGCCGCCTGGTGGTGCTGGCGGTAGGCCGGTTCGGGCAGCCGCCGGTGGTCGGGGAGATGATCGCCGGCGTGGTGCTCGGCCCGTCCCTCTTCGGGCTGCTGGCGCCGGACGCGTCGGACGCGGTCTTCCCGCCGGAACTGAAGCCGGTGCTCTACGTGGTCGGCCAGATCGGCCTGGTGGCCCTGATGTTCCACGCCGGATACGAATTCCGGGCCCACGCGGGGCGCCGACTGGCCGGAACCGCCGTGGCGGTCTCCGCCGCGGGGGTGGTGATCCCGCTGCTGCTGGGCGTGGGGCTGACCTTCGTGTCCCATGGCCATGTCGACATCTTCGTCGACGGGGTCTCGGTCTGGGTGACCGCGGCCTTCGTCGGGGTCGCCCTCGCCATCACCGCCTTTCCCATGCTGGCCCGCATCATCACCGAGCGGGGACTGGCCGGGACCCGGCACGGCTCGCTGTCCCTCGCCTCGGGGGCCACCGATGACGCGGCCGCCTGGCTCATGCTCGCCGGGGTGCTGAGCGTGGCCTCGGAGAAGACCGGGCCCGTCGTCAAGGCGGTGGGCGGTTCGCTGCTCTTCGTCGCTGTCCTGTTCCTGCTGGGACGGCGGCTGCTCGCCTGGATCGTGACCAGGCCGGGCCTCAGCGAGGAGACCCGGCTGCTGTTCACGGTCGCCGTGCTGTTCTGCGGCGCCTGGTTCACCGACATCATCCAGCTGTACGCGGTCTTCGGGGCGTTCTGCGTCGGGCTGGCCATGCCCCGCCACGAGGCGTCCGAGCGGATGGTGCGCCGTGTCCAGGGGGTGACCCAGGTGGTGTTCGTGCCGATGTTCTTCACCTACTCGGGTCTCAACACCCGCTTCGACGTGTTCTCCGATCCGGCCGTGATGACTTTCGGCGCGGCCTGCGTGCTCCTCGCCTCGCTCGGCAAGTTCGGCGGCTGCTGGGCGGCCGCCAAGGCGTGCGGGGAGCCGGGCCCGGTGGCGGTCAGGGTGGGCGCCCTGATGAACGCGCGCGGGCTCATGCAGCTCATCGCCCTCAACATCGGGCTGTCGGAGGGCATCGTCGGCGATGAGCTGTTCGCCGCGCTGGTCCTGGTCGCCCTGGTGACCACGGTCATGACGGTCCCGGTGCTCAGCTGGCTGGACCGCCGGGACGCCAGAGCCCGGGCGGCCGGGGAGCCGAGTGGTACGGCGGAGGAGGCGGTGCCGACAGTGGGCTGAGCGCCGCCCTCGTCGCGGGGGCACCAGGGAGGCGGGTCACGAGGCAAGGGGCGGCACCGCGCCGTCACGGCGTCTCAAGCGGCGGGGACACCCGGGACATCAGCGCCCGCTTGTCCGGCTTGCCGCTCGGCGCCAGCGGCACCTGTGCGATGACGGTGATGGTGGCCGGGACGCTCGCCTCCCCCAACTCCCCCGTGACGAGGGCGCGCAACGCCGCGAGGTCCGGCGTGCGGCCCTCGGCCGGTACGACGAAGGCGTACGCGGCCTCGCCGGTGGACTCGTCGGGCGCGCCCACCACATACGCCTCGTCGACATCGGAGTGGGCCGCCAGCGCACGTTCGATCGCCCCGGCGTAGTGCACGATCGCGTTGATGATGACCACGTCCCGGGCGCGTCCGGTGAGCCGCAGAAAGCCGCGGTCGTCCAGGTGTCCCACGTCGCGGGTGCGCACCCACCCCGACCGCAGCACCTCCCGGGTCTGCTCCTCGTCGTTCCAGTAGCCCGCCATCGCGGAGTCGGTGCGCACCCATATCTCGCCGACGGTCCCGACGGGCACCGGCAGCCCCTCGGGGTCGCGGATGCCGATCTCCACACCGGACCACGCCCGGCCCACCGAGTCGTACACCTGGTCCGGCCACTCGGCCATGTCGTCCGGGGCGAGCAGCGTGAGCATGCCGGTCTCCGTCTGCCCGTACCCCTGGTGGACCGCGCGGCCCAGCCGCCGCACCGCCTCCGCGAGCCGGTGCGGGGCGAGTGGGGACCCGGCCACGAGCAGCACCTCGAGGCTGCTGGTGTCGGTGCGTCGGGCGCTTTCGACGCTTTCGGTTTCTGTGCGCAGCACGTCGAGTACGTGGTGCAGCCGGGGAACGGTCATCAGGCACGCGGTGATCCGGTGGCGCTCGAAGAGCTGGGGGAACTCCAGGGGCGGTTCGGGGATGACGGCGGTGCCGCCGCCCAGCAGGCACAGCCCGAGGTGCTCGAACATCACCGCGCTGGTCAGGGTGCCGAAGAGCAGAAACCGGCCGTAGCCCGCGGCCAGCCGCGCGGTCCGCTCGGTCCATCTCGCTGGCTGCCAGGACCAGTTGAGCGTGAGCGACCGGTAGGTCTGCGCACAGCCCTTGGGCCGTCCGGTGCTGCCGCTGGTCAGCGTCACCATGGCGATGTCGTCGGGGCGGCCCTGGGCGGTCAGCTCTCCTTCGGCCACCGGATGGGCGTCCAGGAGATCCGGCCCCAGCCGCAGCACCTTCACGCGGTGCGCCGCCTCCAGCAGCTCCGGGGTGGCGCCGGTCTCGTCGGCCACGAGGGCGTCGATGCCGGCGGAGAGGACGTATGCCAGATGTGCCGGGGTCATTCCGGGCTTCAGCCCCGTCACCCGGCAGCCCACCAGATACGCGGCCACGTGCACCGCGAACCCCTCGGGCGTCACATCGGTGGCCACCGCCACCGACCGCCCCGGCCCGAGCCCCGCCGCCCGCAGCCCGTCGGCGCACCGGCCGATCAACTCCAGGACCTCGCCGCGGGAGAGGGTGCGCGAGCGGTGTTCGAAGGCGGGCGACCCGGGCCGGGCGCGGAAGGTGTCGATGAGGGCCTGCGGGAAGGGCGCAAGGTCACCAGCGACGTCGTGCTGGCCGGAGGCAGTGGGCAGCGTATCCATGTGCGTCTCCGTTCGGGGCGGTGGTGCCGAGTGGGACGTGGTGGATCGACCGCCACGATACGGCGGGCGGCCCCCGCGTGACCGGAACTCCGGGATCAGGCCACGGCCTCGGGCAGCCGCACCTCGACGACGAGGCCGTGCGGCGTGGCGGGCCGCAGGGCCAGTTCGCAGTCGGCGGCGCGGGCCAGCTCCGAGGCGATGGCCAGGCCGAGCCCGCTGCCGGGGACGTTGCCGTGGCCGGGAGAGCGCCAGAAGCGGCCCAGGGCCGCGTCGAGCTGCTCGGCCGCGAGCCCGGGGCCGTCGTCGGCGATCCGCAGCACGCGCCCCTCCAGACGGACCGTGACCGTGCCGCCCGGGGGCACGAACTTCGCCGCGTTGTCCAGGGCGATGTCCGCGATCCGGGCGGCCGCTGCGGGCAGCGGGGCGGTGGCCGGGCCCGGCTCGTCCAGCTCCACGGCCAGGGTCAGCTCGCGTGCCGCGTAGACGTCGTGCCAGATGGCCAGCCGCTCCCGCAGCGCCGCCAGGGTGATCGGTTCGGGCGCCGCCGTGCCGGCCTCGACCCGGGCGAGCTCCAGCAGGTCCTCGGTGAGCCGTCCGAGCCGGTCCACCTCGGCCAGGGCCTCGGCGAACTCCTCGGAGCCCTCCTTTGTCAGGTGCGGCTCCAGGTTCTCCAGCCGCAGGGACAGCACGGTCAGCGGGGTGCGCAGCTCGTGGGAGGCGTCCGCGACGAAGGCGCGCTGCCGCTCCAGGGCGGCCGAGACGGCGTCGGCCATCGTGTTGAAGCGGCGCTCCAGGAGCCGCAGCTCGGCCGGGCCGCGGCCGCCGTCGCGCACCCGGGCGTCCATCCTGCCCTCGGCGATGGCGCGGGTGGTGAGGTCCAGTTCGGTCACCGGGCGCAGGATCCACCGCGCCAGCCTGCGGGCGGCGATCAGGGCGCAGAGCACGGCGACCGCCGAGCCGGCCGCGATGGCGGCCCAGACCAGCGTGACATCGCGCCGGGCCGCCGCCGTGGACACCTTCATCACCACCACGCCGAAGACCTGCGCGTCCCGGCCCACCGGCTCCGCGACCCGGGCCGAGGCGGGGCCGAAGGGGGTGACCAGGGGCAGGCCGGCGGTGGTGCGGCCGGACAGCGCGCGCTCGGCGGGGTCCTCGGCCCAGGCCCCGCCGCCCGCCACCCGCTTGCCGTCCCGGTCGCGGATCTCCACCGCGGTGCCGTACAGCCGGTGGTAGCGGGACACCTCCTGGACCAGCCCGGAGGTGTCCCCGTCGCGGATCGCCTGGTCGGCCAGTTCGGCGAAGCGGGTGGCGTCCGCGCGCCGCTCCAGCAGCAGCCGGCCGGTGCGGTGCGAGGAGTACGCGAGGGAGAAGGGCACGGCGAGCGCGGTCACCAGGCAGGCGATGAGCACGGTGTAGACGCTCAGGATCCTCAGCTGCATCCGCCGCTTCCCAGGCGGTATCCGGTGCCGCGCAGCGTCTCCACCAGCCACGGGCAGCCGCTCTTGGAGCGGATCCCGGCGATGTGCACGTCCAGCGAGCGGGAGGCCGACAGCAGCAGGTCCCCCCACACCGCGTCCAGGATCTCCTCCCGGCTGCGGACCACCCCGGGCTCGCGGGCCAGCAGGGCCAGCACGTCGAACTCCCGGCGGGTGAGGGCGACCGGCCGGCCGTCCACCTCCAGCTGCCGGGCGGCCAGGTCGATGCGGACCCCGCCCACGGCCACCACCGGGCCGGGCGCGGGCAGCGGGCGGGTGCCCCGCCGTACGACGGCCTCCATGCGGGCCACCAGCTCGGCCGTGCGGAACGGCTTGACGAGGTAGTCGTCGGCGCCGCCGCGCAGGCCGCGCAGCACATCCCGCTCCTCCGACCTGGCGGTGAGCACGATGACCGGGACGGCGGAGGCGCGGCGCAGCCGGCGCAGCGCCTCCAGGCCGTCCATGTCGGGCAGGCCCAGGTCGAGCAGGACGAAGTCGGCGCCGTCCTTGAGCCGCAGGGCGTCGTCCCCGCGCCCGGCGCGGGCGACCTGGTGCCCCAGCCGGTCGAGGGTGGCGGTCAGCGCCGCCGCCAGCCGGTCGTCGTCTTCGACCAGGAGAATACGCATGGGCGTAGGTTGACCTGCTCCCCGGCCCGAAGTCCAGGGACGGAGGCGGCCCCGGGCGGGCACCCATGGGGGGCGCGCTCGAAGGGCGCGGGGAGGAGGCAGCCGGTGACGGTCGGTATTCACCCGGATGGGCCGTGAAAAGGGCGGCGCTGCGTCCGTGCGGGTGGCATGAGGAGGGGCACCCGCACCTGGAAGTGCCCCGAAGGAGGACGTCATGTTCCGTCACTCGATACGCACGTTCGTGGTCGGCCTGTGCGCGCTGACGGCGGCCACGCCCGCCGCCACGGCCGTGGCGCGCACGGTGCCGGACGGTCGGCAGCAGGCCACGCGGGCCGCCGCCCCGGCTGTGCACGCGCGGACCCTCGCGGACCTGGCCACCACGATGAAGGGGGAGGCGTTCGCCTACGCCTCCTACGACCTCTTCGCCGCCGAAGCCGGCCGTGAGGCCCACCCGGCCGTCGGCAGGCTCTTCCGCGACACGGCGCGGACCGAGCTGAACGAGCACTTCCGCGAGGCCGCCACCCTGGCCGGTACCGTCGGATCGAACGCGGCCAACCTCCGCGAGTCCATCAACGGCGAGACGTACGAGCACCAGGTGATGTACCGCGGCTTCGCGGCTCAGGCCCGCGCCGACGGGGACCGGGCGGCGGCCGGACTGTTCACCGAGATCGCCGCGGACGAAGGCCGCCACCGCGACGCCTACCGTACCGCGCTCAAGGTCGTGACCACCGGCCACGGCACCGTCCCGGCCCCGCCGAAAGCCGCCGTGGTGCCGGTGCCCGCGGGGCCGCCGAAGGTGAAGGCCGCCCGGACGAAGGCCAACCTCGACACCGCGATGCACGGTGAGGCACTCGCCCACGCCAAGTACCGGCTCTTCGCCGCCCATGCGCGGCAGACCGGTGACACCGCGCTGGCCCGCCTGTTCCAGGGCACCGCCGACGTCGAGCTGCACGAGCACTTCGCCGGCGAGGCGGTGCTGGCCGGCCTGGTCCGCACCACCAAGGCGAACCTGCGCAAGGCCATCGCCGGGGAGCACCACGAGGCCACCGTCCTCTACCCGGGCTTCGCCAAGCGGGCCGCCGCCGTCGGGGACACCACCGCCGCCCGCTACTTCCGGGACACCGCCGCCGACGAGGCCAAGCACGAGGCGGCCTTCCGGAAGGCGCTCAACAAGCTGGGCTGACCGCCCGGCGGAACCCGCGGGGCGCCCGCGCATACGCGAGGCGGTCCGGTCGGCCAAGGCTTCACGCCGGCCGGCCGGACCGCCTCCGGCGCGGCCGCCGCCGACACCCTCCCGCTGTCACGGGGCCAGGGAGAAGTAGCTCTCCTCTTCCTGCGAGAAGTGCAGCCGCAGGACGGTGTGCAGCCCATAGAGGCACGAGCGCAGATCGTCGAGCTGATCGGCGTCGAGGCCGCCGCGTGCGTGGGCCAGGCGCAGGTGTGTGGCGACGCGCCGGGAGAGACGCTCGATCTCGGTATGGGCGCGGCTCATGGTGGCGGTGGCCTCGGGGCCGCCGAGCGTGGGAGCGAGCGCGGGGTAGAGCTGGTGCTCCTCGGCGTACTCGTGCGGCAGGAGCCGTTCGGTCAGGAGCCGGTGCGTCTCCTCGACGGCCGCCAGGGCCTGGGGGCCGGAGCTGTCGGAGAGGCGGTCGGCCGCGGCGCGCACCGCCTCGAGGACGTCCTGGAGATCGTCGTGTTCGGCGGCGAAGCGGTGGATGAGGGCTTCGGCGGCCGGCGCGAGAGCCGGCCGGGCAGCCTGGTCGACGCGCAGGGCCCGCAGGGCGTTGAGGATGACCGCGACGTCGATGCCCTCCTGGAGCAGGGCGCCGGCGGCGGGCGGCAGCAGGCCGGCGGCGGCCGCGGCCATGGCGGCGAGCGACATCAGCATCCCGCCCAGCGCGCTCTGTACGGCGATGCGCCGCGCCCGTCCGGCGATGGTGACGGCATCGGCGAGGCGGTCCACGCGGTCGGTGGTCAGCACGATATCGGCGGCCTCGGAGGAGGCGGTGGAACCGCGGGCGCCCATGGCCACCCCGACGTCCGCCGCGGCGAGCGCGGGGGCGTCGTTGACGCCGTCGCCGACCATGACGGTGACGGCGCGGTCGCGTTCGGCGCGGACCGCGGCGACCTTGTCCGCGGGGCTGAGCTCGGCCCGTACGCCGTCGAGGCCGAGCACGGCGGCGACCTCGTGGGCGGGCTCGGCCCGGTCACCGGTGAGCATCATGATCCGCTCGACGCCCGCCGCCCGCAGGTGGCGCAGGGTCCTCGGCGCGTCGGAGCGGATGGGGTCGCGCAGCAGCACGGCGCCGGCCACCTGCCCGTCGACGGTCAGCCAGGCGACGGCCGCACCGTCGAGCAGGGCGCGGTTGTCCACCCCCGCGGCCCAGGACGGCGCTCCCCCCGCGGTGTCGATCCGGCCGATGGACGCCCGGTGCCCGTCCACGGTGCCCGAGGCGCCCCGGCCGGGATCCTCGGTGACGTTCGACGCCACGGGCGGTCCCAGTCCGCGTTCCCGGGCGGCGTCGACGATGGCGTGGGCCAGCACATGCGGGGAGTACTGGTCGAGTGCGGCCGCCAGGCGCAGCACCTGCGCCGGCTTCCACCCCGGTGCCGCGGCGACGTCGAGCACCCGGGGGCGGCCGCCGGTGAGGGTGCCCGTCTTGTCCAGCAGCAGGGTGCGGGCTCGGCTGAGGTTCTCCAGAGCCCCGCCACCGCGGACCACCACACCCAGGCGTGAGGCACGGGACAGCCCGGAGACGATCGCGACCGGCGCGGCCAGCAGCAGCGGACACGGGGTGGCGACCACCAGGACCGCCACCGCCCGTACCGCGGATCCGCTGAGCAGCCAGGCCACCCCGGCCACCGCGAGGGACAGGGGCAGGAACCAGGCCGCGTACCGGTCGGCCAGGCGGACCACGGGCGCGGATTCCGCGCCGGCCTGCCGAGCCAGCCTCACGATCTCGGCATAGGCGCTGTCCTGCTCCGTGGCGGTGGTCCTCAGGTCGAAGGCGCCGCCGGCGTTGATCACCCCGCTGCGTACGGCCTCGCCCTTCGCCCGCTCGACCTGAACGGCCTCCCCGGTGAGCACCGACTCGTCGAACACGGCCGTGGCGCTCTCCAGGCGGCCGTCGACCGGGACCACTTCTCCCGGGCCCACCACCAGCAGGTCGCCGACCGCCACCTCGGCGAGCGGCACCGAGCGCGCCCCGGCGTCGGTGACGCGCCGGGCCGTGCGCGGCGCGCGTTCCACCAGGGCCCGCACATCGTGGGAGGCACGCCGCCTCGCCGCGGCTTCGAGGGTGCGGCCGGTGGCCAGCATCAGGGCGATCAGCGCGCCGGCCAGGTACTCGCGCACGGCCAGGGTGCCGCCGAGGGCCAGGACCGCGAGCAGGTCCACGCCCGCGTGCCCGCGACGCAGCGCGGCCACGACCCACCCCACCGCGGGGACGAAGGCCGCCACGGTCCCCAGCCCCCAGCACAGGTCCGCGAGCCCGCCGGCACCGACGGCCCAGGCCACACCGCCGGCCGTCAGAGCGGCCGCCGTGACGGCGAGCAGGGACGGTTCCAGGCGCGCGAGGACGGCGGCCGCCGACCGGCGGACCGGCCCCGTGGCGGAGAAGGGGTTCATGGGCACACCTCTGGTGTCCATCCTCGGCCCGCGTCCGGTCCGGCACATCTCGGCGCCGGTCCGGCCGCGCGGAGCCGGCGGTCAGCCGGTGGTCAGACGGCGGTCAGACGGCGGTCCGGGTCGCCTCCGCGGGTGCGGCGGGCTCCTCGGAGCGGGCCTGGGTGAGGGAGGTGTCCCGGGTCTCCCGCATGGTCAGGTAGACCACCAGCGACACGGCCGCGCAGCCCGAGACGTACCAGTAGAACCCGGACTCCGCGCCCGCGTTCTTGAACCACAGCGCCACGTATTCGGCGGTGCCGCCGAACAGGGCGTTCGCCAGCGCGTAGGGCAGGGCGACACCGAGCGCCCGCACATGCGTGGGGAACAGCTCGGCCTTCACCACGGCGTTGATGGAGGTGTAGCCGGTGATGACGACCAGCGCGGCGAGCGAGAGCAGCAGCGCGCCGAGGAAGGTGTCGGCGTGCGACAGCGCGGTCATGATGGGCACGGTGGCCAGCATCGAGCCGACGCCGAAGGTGATCAGCAGCGGGCGGCGGCCGATCCGGTCCGACAGCGCCCCGGCCAGCGGCTGGAGCAGCATGAACACGAACAGGGCGCAGAAGCTGACCAGTGAGGCGTCGGACTTGCTCAGCCCCGCCGTGTTGGACAGGTACTTGGTCAGATAGGTGGTGTACGTGTAGTAGGCGACCGTGCCGCCCATGGTCAGCGCGATGACGAGGGCGGCCTCCTTGCGGTGGCGCAGCAGCTCGCCGAGGGACCCGCGCTCGCCCGCCGGGTCCGAGTCGGCCTCGGCGTACACCTCGGTCTCCAGCAGGTTGCGCCGCAGCCAGAAGACCACGGCCGCGGCCACGGCCCCGACGATGAACGGGATGCGCCAGCCGTAGGAGTGCAGCGCGTCGTCGGACATGGTGTGCTGGAGCACGATCTGCAGGCCCAGGCCGATCAGCTGGCCCGCGGTCATGGACACGTACTGGAAGCTGGACACGAAGCCGCGGCGGCCGGGCTGGGAGGCCTCCGTCAGATATGTCGCGCTCGCCGCGTACTCGCCGCCGACCGACAGGCCCTGCAGCAGCCGGGCCACCAGCAGCACCGCCGCGCCGAAGTAGCCGACCTGGTCGTAGGTGGGCGCGATGGCGATGAGCAGCGCGCTGGTCGACATCAGGGTCACGGTGAGGGTGAGGGCGGCCTTGCGGCCGCGCCGGTCGGCGTAGCGGCCCAGCAGCCAGCCGCCGACCGGGCGCATGAAGAAGCCCACGGCGAAGATGCCGGCGGTGTTCAGCAGCTGCGCGGTCGGGTCGCCCTTGGGGAAGAAGGACGCGGCGAAGTACGTGGCGAAGCTGGCGTAGACGAACCAGTCGAACCATTCGACCAGGTTGCCGATCGAGCCGCCGATCACGGCTCGCCACGGTGTGCGCGCCGTGGGCGCGGGGGAACTGCTGACGGACACAGGGGCCTCCTCGAGCATGCGGGTGAGTGGCGGCCCGCCCCGGGGGGACGCCGCCGCGGGTGGCAGCTTCGACGCGCGAGGCGCGCGGAGTACAGCCCCGGGGCCCAGAGCTAACCTCCGCTTAACACAGCCTCCCCGCACCCGCCGATCCGCTACCACTCGGGCGCGGTGCACGCCAAGAACCAGATCGTGGTGACCGAGCAGTTCCCCGACGACGAGCTGAAGGGTGAATTCCAGGCGCCGAGCGGCGCGGGCACCTGGCCCGCGTTCCGGCTGACCGGGGTCAACAGCCGGCCGCCGGAGAGCGGCATCCTGGAATTCAAGGGGAACTCCAACAGGGTTTCGCGGGAAAGCCGCTGTGGCCCGCAACCGCACGTCCTGAAAACCCCCCGGACACAAGGGCCGCGGCTTCCGGGGCTCGACCCCGGAAGCCGCTGTCTCACCTGCCCGTCAATTGCTGACGTTCGTGCAGGGAGAGCTCGCCCAGAGCGGCCAGCCGATTCCTTCCCCAGGCGCCCAGCGGCTTGAGCGCGGTATTGAGATCCTCGCCCAGCTCGGTGAGCGAGTACTCCACCTTGGGCGGCACCTGGTCATAGATCTCCCGGTGGACGATCCCGTCCGCCTCCAACTCCCTCAGCTGCTGGGTGAGCACCTTTTCGCTCACCCCCGGGACCAGTCGCTTCAATTCACCGAACCGGCACCGCTGGTAATCGAGCGCCCAAATGATCAGCACCTTCCACTTGCCGCCAATGACATCCACAGCCGCGTCCAGGCCACAGACATATGGCCGCTTCCTCATGACCCCATCCCCACTGACCTCAAGGTAAGTACGCACTTTCAAGTCCGTACTTGCCCACCGTACAGCGAGCGGCAAGGCTCAAGGCAGGCGCGCCGAGACCGATACGACCGAGCATCACCTGAGCAACGGGAGCACCCGAACATGAGCAACACCCCCGTGACCGTCCTCGGCCTGGGCGACATGGGCAGGGCACTGGCCCGCGCCCTGCTGAAGGCGGGACACCGCACCACCGTCTGGAACCGCACGGCCGCCAAGGCCGAAGCGCTCGTCGCCGAGGGCGCGCTGCGCGCGGAGACGGTCGCCGAGGCCGTCGCGGCGAGCCCGCTGGTGGTGGTGTGCCTGCTGGACTACGACTCCGTGCGGCAGACCCTCGACCCGGTGGCCGGGGCGCTGTCCGGCACGGCCGTGGCCAACCTGACCAGCGGAACCCCGCGCCAGGCCCGCGAGATGGCCGCATGGGCGGCGGAGCGCGGCGCCGACTACCTCGACGGCGGCATCATGGCCGTCCCCCCGATGATCGCCACCCCCGCCGCCTTCGTGCTCTACAGCGGATCGCGGAGCGTCTTCGAGACCCACCGGGCGGCGCTCGACGCCCTGGCGCAGAGCCACTACCTGGGCGAGGACGCCGCGCTGGCCCCCCTTCAGGACATCGCCCTGCTCAGCGGGATGTACGGCATGTTCTCCGGCATCCTGCACGCCTTCGCGCTCACCGGCAGCGAGGGCATCAAGGCGGCCGACTTCGCGCCGATGCTCCAGCGCTGGCTGAACAGCATGTCGGGCGCCGTGGCCGGCTTCGCCGCGCAGATCGACAGCGGCGACCACGCCCAGGGCGTGGTCTCCAACCTCGCCATGCAGGCGGCCGCCTACCACCACCTCCTGGAGGCCGCGGAGGAGCAGGGCGTCAGCCCCGAACTCCTCGCCCCGCTCGGGCCGCTCATGGCCCGCCGCGTCGCGGACGGCCACGGCCACGAGGACCTGTCGGGCCTGGTGCACCTGCTCCGCACCCGGGCCTAGGGTCTTTCGTTTGGATCAGGCCGGATCAGGGAGCGGGGTCTGGTGCCGGGCATCGCAAGGCGGAGGAGGGCGCCATGGCGGAGCCATGGCAACCGACGACAACGCCGCGAGGCGCGGTGCCAGGGCCCGCGAGCCCGGCATGATCCAAACGAGAGGCCCTAGCCCTCCCTAGGGCCGGTCCTGAAGGACCGGCTCGCCACGGACCGACCGCCGCTGGTCGGGTGAGCGGCGCCGCCGGGATGAGCGGCGGCCGCGCGGCAGGCGGTCGTCGGCCCCTCGGGCCGGGCGGGGGATGCGGGGGACCAGCCGGGGCGGGCGACCGACGTCCGCGCCGGCACCGCCCGCACCCCCGTCCGGCTCCGCCGCCCCGCCGCCCGGTCCACCCCTCCGGTCCCTCTCGTCGATCCCGTCTGTCCTGTCCGTCCCGTCCGTGCCGTCCGGCCGCCCGGCGGCCGGACCCGCCGCCCCGTCCACCTGCTGCACCGCGTCGCCCGCGTTCATCCTGTCCGCCGTGTCCGCCGGGCTCGCCGCCTTCGCCGACGCCTCCACGCCGTGCACGGTCAGCATGACCAGACCGGTGCCGGCGACCAGCGCCGCGACCACGGCCAACAGGGCACCGGGCGCGCCGTGGCGGAAGTGCTCACCCAGCGCGGTGACGCCCACGGCCGTCGCCACCACCGGGTTGACCACGGTGGCCGTCGCCAGCGGCGAGGCCAGCCCGGCACCCCGGTACGACGCCTGGGACAGCAGCACCCCGGCCCCGGCCAGCAGGCCGATCATGGCCAGGCTGGGCAGCCCCGAGGCCCACGCGTCCCACTCCAGCTCCACGGTCACGTTCTTGGTGAACACCGAGGAGACGCCGAAGGCGGCCCCCGCCGCCGCGGCCAGCAGCACGCTGCGCACTCCGGGGCGGCGCGAGCAGCGCGCGGCCACCGCCAGCACCGCGATCGCGCTCACCGTGACCACGGCCACCGCGACCCGCTCCTGGTCCGCCAGCGACCTTGACCCCGACGAACCGCTCAGCGAGAGCAGCCCGGCGAGCCCCGCCGTGGCCAGCACCGCGCCCCGCCAGCCGGCCGCGCCCACCGGGCGCCGCACGAACACCGCGGCCATCGGGAGCGCGAAGACGATGGTCAGCGCGCCCAGCGGCTGCACCACGCTCAGCGGCCCGTACGCCAGCGCCAGCACATGGAGGACCGCGCCGGTCCCGTTGAGCACCACCGCCGTCCACCAGCGGCCCCGGCGCAGCGCGGCGTACGGGCGGGGCGGCGTCGTCGCCGCGACATGCTCCTGGAGGATGGCTCCGGCGGCGTAGCAGACCGCCGAGGCCAGGGCCAGCAGCACGGAGAGAGCCAGGGAGGTCACGTCAGGGCCCCCTGGGCCGGTCGGTCGTCGTCCATGTCCTCCACGATGACGGGTTCCGACCGCCGCGTCGTCGTCCCTGAGCCCCCATTGCGCGTACTACCGGCGCAGTACGGCCCTCCGGAAGCGCGCCGTGGCGGTGGCCGTACGGGCGCGCTGCGCCAGCTCGTTCTGCGGCTGGGCCGGGCGGTAGACGGTCACCGCCCCGGGCAGCTTGTCGATCACCAGCGCCTGGGCGGGGGAGGGCGCGACCTCGCCGTCGTAGGCGCGGACGTCCACGTCGTGCAGGCCCGACAGGGTCAGCCGCCGCATCCGCCGCGCCGTCACCACCCGGGAGCGCCCCAGCGTTCCGGTGAGGGCGGCGGCCAGCAGCCGGGTGCGGGCCAGGGGTTGGTCCCCGTCCACGGCCCGGACGTCCAGCAGCCCGTCGTCGAGCCGCTCGCGGTACGCCGGGCCGAACCCCTCGGGGGAGTAGCGGCCGTTGCCGACGAACAGCACCCACAGCCGCCGCCGGTGGCCGTTCACCTCGATCTCCATGGGCGTCGCGGTGCGCAGCACCCGCGCGAGCGCCACCGCGGTGGCCGGCCACTTGCCGAGCCGGCCCTCCAGGCTCTCGCGGACCCGCACCAGCTCGGGGTACATCCCCAGGCTGAAGGTGTTGACGAAGTGGCCGGCCGGCCGGTCGCCCGGCAGGGGGGTCACCCGGGCCAGGTCCACGGCCACGGCGTCGCCCTGGGTCACCGCGTGCACCGTGTCCTCGAGGGCGGGCACCCCGGCGTCCAGGGCGAAGTGGTCGAAGGTGCCGCCGGGGAACACGGCCAGCGGCAGCCCGCGCTCGGCGGCCAGCGCGGCCGCCGCGTTGACGCTGCCGTCCCCGCCGCAGATCCCCAGCGCCCCGGCCCGCTCGGCGGCGCGCCTGGCGGCCCGGTCCAGCAGCGCCCCGAGGTCGTTCTCCGGCCCGCACTCCAGGATCTCGGCGGCGGGCAGCAGCACCCGCAGCTGCTCGGCGGGGGTCAGCGTGGCCCCCGGGGTGGCGACCCCCGACCGGCGGTTGACGACCACCACCAGGCCCTCGCCCTCGGGCAGCGCCGGGGCCGAGACCCGCGGCCGCGCCCGCGCCGGGACGGTGGGCCGCGGCGGCCACCAGCGGCAGGTCAGCGCGGCCGCGCCGACGCCCACGGCGATCCCGGCGAGGACGTCGCTGGGGTAGTGCACCCCCACGTACACCCGGGAGAAGGCCACCGCGGCGGCGAGCGGGGCGACGAGGATCCCGTACCCGGGGGACTCCAGGGCGACGCCGGTGGCGAAGGCGGCCGCGGAGGCCGAGTGCCCGGAGGGGAAGGAGCTGGTCCAGGGCTGCTTCGCCAGCCGGCGGATCAGCGGCACGCTGTCGATGACCGGACGGCGGCGCTCCACGGTCCACTTGACCACGAGGTTGGACGCCAGCGACGCGGCGGCCAGCGCCCCGACCCCGCGCACCGCGGCGCGCCGGGCGGTCCGGCCACCGACCCCGGCCAGCACCCCGGCGGTGCCGAACCACAGCTTGCCGTGGTTGGCCGCGCGGGTGAGCCGGGGCAGCAGGGGGTGGGCGCCGCGCAGCCGGCCGGCCGCGACCCGCGCGAACAGCCGTCGGTCGAGGTCACTGATAGGTCTCATGGCACATGCGTATCCCGGATCGGCCCCGGCACGCCATTTTCCTGCCCGCCGGGGCCGGATCCGCGCCGTCCGCGCCCCTCAGACGGCGGGCATCCCGGTCGCGGGCGCGGCGAGGCGGGCGGCCGCGGTGCCGAGACCCGTGGGGCCGTACGAGGTGCGCGGCGGCAGGCCCACCGGACGCCGCAGCTCGGACTCCGTGTAGCGGCGGCACCGCCGGTGCCAGACCAGGACCCCGGCCATCCAGTTCTGCAGCTCGCGCGTGTAACCGTCGAGCGTGGCGCGGACCGTGGCGTCCAGCGCCAGGTCCTCGGCCATCGCCGGCAGCTCGGTGGAGACGATCCGCTCGAACTCGCGCATCCGGGAGTTGGCCAGGTCGCCGACGATGTGCAGGGCCTCGGGAACGCCGCAGCCGAAGAAGTCCTGGACCACCAGCACACAGTTGTGGATCTCGCCCTCGAACTCGACCTCCTTCCGGAAGGAGTGGAGGTCGTTGAGCAGCCCCGCGTAGTCCCCGGCCGCGTGCTCCATGGCCCGCACCGGGCGGGCCCCCAGCACCGCGGGCGGCATCTCGGGCCAGTGGGACAGCCTGGACAGGCTCATGGTCAGATCCGCCCCGAAGGTCTTGCGGCGCATCTCGATGTAGTCGACCGGGTCCGGGACGCGGTGCTCCATCTCGTTCGCGAGCTCCCAGATCCAGCTGTCCGTCATGTCCTCGATGGTGCGGCGGAAGGCGCGGCGCGCGCTCACCTCCATCGGCCCCGCCGTACGCGACCACAGGTCGGCCAGGCCCCGCTCCAGCGCGTTCACCGGGACGGGCGTGGCGGTGGACTCCACCGGCATGAAGGCCGCCAGCCGGGCGTTGCTCGCCTTGGCGCCGGCCAGGTCGAAGGTGCGCCCGAAGACGGCCGGGTAGTAGTCGTCCGCGTAGGTGCCCCAGGTTAGCCAGCCGGTGGTCAGGTCCAGCTCCTCCAGGGTGGCGTCCGGGTGGATGCCGGCCGAGCACAGCGCGAAGTCGAAGGCCCGCAGCTTGTGCTCGTCCCACACGCCGAAGCCGGGGAGCCCGGGCGGAACGTCCAGCATCCCCATCCGCCGCGCCCATCCCACGACGTTCTCCCGGGAGCGGTCCAGATGGGGGCTGAGCAGGGCCGGGTAGGGCATGTGGAGATCCGGGAGCCGCACGGGTCCGACCGCCCGGCGGGGCGGGTGCGCATGGCTCCTGAGCCGGAACGGCAAGGTGGCCGCCAGCGAGGTGACCACGCGGGCCGCCGAGGTGCCCAGGCCCGTCGGCCCGCCCGGGAGCCCCGCCCCGCCGGGGGCGCCGGCCCCGCCGCCGTTCATATAGCGGCTGGAGCGCAGGTGCCACTCATGGCCGCCGGACTGCCAGTCCTGCAGCCCCTTGGCGTAGGTGAGGACGTCCGCGCAGGACCGCGGGTCCAGGCCGGCCTCCGCGAACAGCGGCGGCAGCTCGGTGAACACGGTGTGCTCGAACTGCTGGAGCCGTGAGGTGATCAGGTCGTTGACGGCGTCGGCGGCCGCCTGGGTGTCGCAGCCCAGGAACCGCTCGAAGACCAGCACGCCGTTGGACAGCTCCCCCTCGTCCTCGACCTCCCGCTGATAGGAGAACAGGTCGTTGCGCAGATGCACCGCGTCGGCGAACGCGTCCCTGAGCACCAGCAGCGGACGGCTCGCCGCGACCGCCTCGGGCACCTCCGCGCCCGCCGCGTACTCCACAAGACCGGCGGACCAGGGGGCGCCGCCGACCTTGCGGCGCATCTCGATGTACTCCAGCGGGTTGGCCACCCGGCCCTCGCGGATGTTGGACAGCTCCCACATGCTCTCTTCGAGCAGATGCCGGGTGGCCTCGGCGAACCGCCGCCGCCAGCCCGGCGACATGGCCGGTGTGGTACGGGCCCACAGGTCGGCGAGGCCCCGCTCCACCGCGTTCCCCGGCTCCCCGGCGGCCTCCTCCTCCGGGCGCACCGGCATGAAGGCCCGCAGCCGGTCCAGATACGCCTTGGCGCCGGCCATGTCCTGGCTGCGCTTGAAGCTCTCCAGGAAGTGGTCGTCGAAGAAGAACACCCACACGTACCAGTCGGTCACCGTGGCCAGCACCTCGGCCGGCGCGTCCGGGTGGGTGTAGGCGCAGAGCAGGGCGTAGTCGTGGGAGTCGAAGTCGGACTCGTCCCACACGCCCGACCCCTCGATCATCTCCATCGCGCGGGCCCATCGCTTGGAGTGCTCCCGGGCCGCCGCCAGATGGGGATTGAGCCGGGCCGGATAGGGCTCGTAGAAGTCCGGCAGCTCGAAGGGCTGTGACATCCGCGCCTCACCTCTCGTCGTGTCGGGGACGGACGGTCAGTCGCGCCCGTGGGAGATCTCGACGTTCTCCAGGACGCCGAGCGCGTCCGGCACCAGGACGGCCGCGGAGTAGTAGGCCGTGACGAGGTAGGAGATCAGCGCCTTCTCGTCGATGCCCATGAACCGCACGGACAGACCGGGCTCGTACTCGTCGGGCAGCCCCGTCTGGTGCAGCCCGATGACGCCCTGGTCGTCCTCCCCGGTGCGCATGACGATGATGGAGCTGGTGCGCTCCTTGGTGATGGGGATCTTGTTGCAGGGCAGGATGGGCACCCCGCGCCAGGCGGGCACCTTGTTGCCGTTCAGATCGACGTGGTCGGGGTAGAGGCCGCGGGAGTTCAGCTCGCGGCCGATGGCGGCGATGGTGCGCGGGTGGGCGAAGAAGAACCGCGAGCCGCGGCGGCGGCTCAGCAGCTCGTCGAGGTCGTCCGGGGTCGGCGGGCCGGAGTGGGTCTGGATCCGCTGGCTGTACTCGGCGTTGTGCAGCAGCCCGAACTCGCGGTTGTTGATCATCTCGTGTTCCTGCCGCTCGCGCAGGGCCTCGATGGTCAGCCGCAACTGCTGCTCGGTCTGGTTCATCGGCTTGTTGTAGAGGTCCGCCACCCGGGTGTGCACCCGCAGCACGGTCTGGGCCACGCTGAGCTCGTACTCGCGCGGATGGAGCTCGTAGTCGACGAAGGTCCCGGGCAGGTCCACCTCGCCGGCGTGGCCGGAGGACACCGCGATCTCGGCCTCGCCGCGCTCGTTCTGCCGCTGCCGGGGGAGCGCGGCGAACTCGGCGACATGCGCCTGGAGGGCGGGCGAGCCCTCCACGATCGAGGTGAACTCGCGCTGCGGAAGCGCCAGCAAGGTGCCGCTGGTGACGGCCTTGGCGGTGTACTCCCACGTCGAGTCGGCGCGAAGCAGGCACTGCTCGCCGAACCGGTCGCCGTCTCCCAGCACGCCCAGGCGGGTGGGCTCGCCGTACGCGCCGCTGCCGGTCTTCTGCACCTTGCCGTGCGCGATCAGATAGAGGTGGTCGGCGGCCGTGCCCTCCTCCACCAGCACCTCGCCGGCCTCGAAGTCGCGCTGGACGAAGCGGTTGGCGAGCGCCGTCAGCACGCCCACGTCCTCGAAGCCGCGCAGCACCGCCAGCTCGCCGAGCTCACGCGGAATGACCTGGACCCGCGAGCCGGTCTTCACGAACTCGATGCGTCCGTCCCCGACCGTGTACGTCAGGCGCCGGTTGACCCGGTACACCCCGCCCTCGGTCTGCACCCACGGAAGCACCTTGAGCAGCCAGCGGGAGGTGATCCCCTGCATCTGCGGTACGGACTTGGTGGTGGTGGCGAGGTTGCGTGCGGCGGCGGTGCCGAGGCTGAGCTGCTCCTGCGGTTCCGGCTGCGCTTCGCTGGCCGCGTCTACCGACATCAGCCGTGTCTCCTTTGCGTGCGGGGGGTTGGGCGCGAACAACCAGCACGCTAGGGGCCGTTGGGCGACGGAAGCGGGAACGGTGGACGCGACTCATCAGATCGGATGATCGTGAGATCGCCGGGGTTTAACGATCAGGTCGCCGGTCAGCCGCCCGGCAGGGCGGCGGCGGCCGACTCGGCGAGGGCGGTGGCCCGTTCGCAGGGCCGGTCCCCGGCGCGTGCCCCGCTGAGGACCAGGCGCACCCTCTCGGTCGGCCCGTCGGCGTGGCTCCGACCGGGGTGGGCGAACACGTCGACCGCGCAGGTGCCCTCGCCCTCGTACCCCGGCATCACGACGGCGTCGTGTCCGCTGAGCCTGGTGAACCGGCTGTTCTCCGGAGGGGAGAAGTAGCCCTGGTCGAACCTCAGCCCCACCCCCAAGGGGCCGGTCGTGCTGGTCCAGTCGCAGGCCCACCGGCCGAAGCCGGCGTCCGGGTCCCGGGCGTCGATGCCCGGGACGACCTCCAGCGCCCGGGCGTCGAGCAGCCCGCAGGCGTCCCGCCGGGCCAATGAGCCGGCCGGCGGCCCCGGCGAGCGCCGGGGGAGCACTCCCCGGCCGAGCACGGTGGCCGCGTGCCGGGCCGCGACATCGGCGATGTCGCAGAGCGGCGCCTCGGCCTCGTCGATCAGCTTCGCGGTCACCTCGACGGCCGCGTCCCGCACCCCCGACAGCACGAGGGTACGGGCGCAACGCCCGCTCCCGGCGTGGTCCGGCACGACCGTGACCCTCTTCGCGGCGGTGGTCGCCGCCGTGGTGCCCGGCGGGGCCTCGGCGCGGAACTCCGCCGTCACATCGACGATCTCGTTGTCGTCCGAGCTCAGGAGGACGTCGCAGCGGTTGAAGTTGCCGTAATGGGAGTCGACCCGGGCGTCGTGCCCGAACCGCTCGAACACGCCGGCCTTCAGCAAGGCGCACGGATCGGCGGTGCGGGGATCGCCGAAGCCGAAGCCCGGGGCCGGGGTGGCGCTCGGGGCGGCGGTCCGCGAGGACCTGCCGCCGGCGGACGGGGAGGCCTCCTTCGACGAGGAGTCGCGCGGCCACAGCGCCACCAGGGCGGCCACCACCACCACGGCCGCGACCCCCCAGGCGACCGGGCGGGGCGGTATCAGGGACGGCCGCCGGGGCGCGGTGGTCGTTGCGCCCTGCCCGCCCCCGAACGGCGTGAGCGGCCGGGTCACCTCGTCCAGGCGCAGCTCGGGGAGCAGCGCCACCGGCCCCGCCACCTCCCGCAGCGCCCCCAGCGCCTCGGCCGCGCCGGGCCGTTCCCCCGGCTCGGTCCGTAGCATCGCGGTGAGCGGCTCGCGCAGGGGCCCGAACTCCTCGCCCAGCGCCTCGGTCCGGAACGTGTGGCCGGGGCCGCGCGGCGGCGGTCCTCCCGCGACCAGGGCGTACACGGTGGCCCCGAGCGAGGCCACGTCGGACGCCGGCTCGGGGACCCCGTGGAACAGCTCGGGGGCGGCGTAGGCGGGGGTGAAGCGGATCGGGCGACGGGGCGACTCGGTCGCCTCGGGGTCGAGGCGGTAGGCGGCGCCGAAGTCGGCCAGCTTCGCCACACCGTCCTCGGTGATCACCACATTGTGCGGTTTCACGTCGCAGTGCACGATGCCCTTGGCGTGCAGCGCCACCAGCGCGTTCGCGATCTGGGCGCCAATGTGCGCCGCGGACCTCACGGGCAGCCGGGCCGAGCCGTCGAGGCTGCCGCCGGTCACCTGCTGCATCACCAGCCAGAAGGTGGCGTTCCGCCCCTGACCGGTGCGTTCGACTCCGTACAGGGTGACCACGTTCGGGTGGTCGGCGAACTTCACCAGCGCGCGGGCCTCGGCCACCAGCTCCTCGTAGGCGGCCTGGCTGTTGTCCGCCACTTTGGCCCGTTTCAGGACGACGCGCTGGCCCAGCTCCGGCTCGACGGCGAACCAGACCACACCGCGGCCGCCCCCGACGGGCCCCTTCGTGAGCCGGTACCTGCCGACCATCTCACCCGGGCGCACTTCGGACGCTCCCCTCACACGGGTCCGGATCCGCGCCACGGCCGGGCGCGTGCACCGAACTTACTGCGTGAGGGACCGGCCACACAGCGTTTCGGCCGCTTACGGCTCCCCGCCCGGCCCGGGGCCCCGGCGGCCGGCCGGGAGGAACGCGCGACGCCCCGCCCGGAAAAGGTCGTCCGGGCGGGGCGTCGGCCACCGGGGGCTACAGGGCGGTGATCAGTCCTGCTGCGCGCCCTCGGGGAGCTGGCGCCACTTCACCGTGGTGCGGGTGTTGAACGCCCAGTCCAGCATCTTCTTGGCGTCCGGGTACCGCTTCGGGGCGTTGAGGATCACGCCCACGATCGTGCGTCCGCCGCGCTTGGCGGCGAAGACGAGGCACCTGCCGGGCGCCGTGCCGGTGCCCGTCTTGACGCCGATCGCGCCGCTGTACGAACCCAGCAGCCGGTTGGTGTTGTTCCAGTAGTACGTCCTGGTCCTGCCGTTGGCCGCGGGGGCCTTCTGGATGGTGTCCACGGACTTGACGACCGTGGCCAGGGTGGAGTTGCCGAGCGCGTGCCGGGCCAGCTTGGTCAGGTCGCGGGGCGTGGTGTAGTTCTGCCCCCCGTCCGATATGCCGTCGAAGGTGTCGTAGTGGGTCTTGGTCATCCCCAGCGCGGCGGCCTTCTTGTTCATCTTCCCGATGAAGGACTTGGTGCGCTTGGCCGTGGTGTCACCCGTGCCGAACGTGTCGGCGAGGGCCATGGCCGCGTCGCAGCCGGACGGCAGCATCAGGCCGTACAGCAGCTGTTTGACGGTGAGCTTGTCCCCCTTCTTCAGGTCGGCCTTGCTGCCGCCGACCCGGGCGACGTAGTCGATGTACGACTGCTTGACGGCGACCTTCTTGCCGAGGTCCACCCCCCTCGTGTCGAGCACCACGACCGCGGTCATGAGCTTCGTGGTGCTCGCCATCGGCCGCTTGGTGTCGGCCGCCTTGGCCCACAGCTGCTTGTTCGCGCCGCTGTCGAACAGGTACGCGCCCTTGGCGCTGATGCCCGACGGGCCGCCGGCGGCCTGGGCGCTCGACGTGGGCAGCGCGACCGACAGGGCGGCCGTGGAAGCGATGACGGCCGCTCCCCAGCGACGCACCGCGGTTCCCCCAGATCTTCCCATATGCCCTCCATCTCCTCGTGAGTTCATGGGCGAGCGCATCATGTCATCGAGGGACGGAAGGGACGACGTCGGGGCGTCAGTTGCCGGATGCCGCCCAGGCGTAGGCGGCCTCGGCGTCGAACTCCCGCTGGCCGCCGGCGAAAAGCAGCCCGGCCGAGGCGAACGGGGCGGTGCCCCCCGGCTGGTCGCCCCCGCCCGGGGCGCCGCCGCCCGGGGCCTCGCCGTCGGGCATGCCGCCCGGGGCGCCGCCTTCGGGGGCGTAGGGGACCGCGATGCAGCGCATGCCCGCCCGGCGCGCCGCCTCCACCCCGGGTGCCGCGTCCTCCACCACCACGCAGTCGGCGGGGGCGACGCCCAGTCGGCGCGCGGCCTCCAGGAAGACATCCGGCTCCGGCTTCCCGCGGCCCACCTCCTCCGCCGAGACCCGCACGGTCAGCAGCGGGCCCAGACCGGTGGCCTCCAGTACGGCGTCGATCGCGGCGCGGGAGGACCCGGACGCCACGGCGACGGGGTGCCCGGCGGCGCGCAGCCGCTCCGCGAACTCACGCATTCCCGGGAAGGCCCTGGCGGAGGTGCGGACCAGCTCCAGGTAGTGCCGGTTCTTGACGGCGACCAGCTCGTCCACCGGCGCGTCGATGCCGTGCTCGCGGCGCAGGATCTCCAGCGTCTCGCGGGTGCCGATGCCGAGGAAACGCAGGTGCCGCTCCCAGGTGAAGCCCGTGACGCCGTACCGCTCCAGGGTCAGCCGCCCCGCCTCGTAGTAGTGCGGCTCGCTGTCCACGAGCGTGCCGTCCAGGTCGAAGAGCACCGCGGGGGTGCGGGGCGGGGGCGTGGCGCGGGACGTCATGGGCACCAAGCATGCCAAGCGGGCGGTCAGCCCTCCCGGCGGGCCCCCGCCCGGTCGCGCCCGGCCGCGGCCGCCCGCCCCACCGACTCGACCAGCGGCAGCACCCGGTGGGCCACCCGCTGGCGCAGCGCCATCTCGGTGCGGGTGCGGACCACCCCGGGCAGCCGGATGAGCCGCTGGACGACGTCCTCCAGATGCTCGTTGTCCCGCGCCACGACCCGGGTCAGCAGATCCCCGGCGCCGGTGATCGAGAACGCCTCGATGATCTCGGGCACCCCGGCCAGCGCGTCGCCGACGTCGTCCAGATGGCCCTGGGTCACCTCGATATGGACGAACGCCAGGACCGGATGGCCGAGGGCGGAGGGGGACACGCTCGGCCC
The DNA here is from genome assembly GCF_001704635.1 of Streptomyces sparsogenes. Classification (GTDB taxonomy): domain Bacteria; phylum Actinomycetota; class Actinomycetes; order Streptomycetales; family Streptomycetaceae; genus Streptomyces; species Streptomyces sparsogenes. The sequence continues at coordinate 31,502 of NZ_MAXF01000136.1, forward strand.
GTAGCCGGTGATCACCCCCGCGCGCTCCAGCCGGTCCAGCCGCGCCTGCACGGTGCCGCGCGCGACGCCCAGGACGCGGGCGTACTCGCGCACGCTGGTGCGCGGCTGCTCCAGGAGCAGCCGCAGGATCTTCGCGTCCAGCGCGTCCACCGCTGCCGCCATGAGCGGAAGCCCTCCCTCCGGCTGTCCCTGCCCTCTGCGGAAGGCGACTGTACGCCACGGGGCCATTGGCTCTCCTCCGGCCCGCCGATGACGGCCAGGACTGTGCCAATGGCCCAGCGATCCCGGCCTGCCTTGAGCCAGGAGCCCGGACCGTGCTGTGATGACGGGGTCAATGGCGCTGCGAATCCCGCGGCGCCTTTTTCACGCGCGGGCGCCGAGAGGGAGCGGGGAAGCGGTGCGGCTGAAGAGGGTGTTCATGGCTCCGGACCCGGGGCGGCTGCGGCTGCGCGCCTCCGCGCGCGCCGTCCTCGGCATCGGCCTGGCCGTGGCCGCCGTGGTGGCGGCCGGCCTGCCGACGGCCGCCGCGGTCACCGGCGGGCTCGCGGCGCTGCTCGCCCTGTTCACCGTCGCCGACCCCACCGTGCGGGGCCAGGCGGTCACCACCGCGCTGCTCCCGCTCGCCGGGCTTCCGGTGCTCGCCCTGGCCACCGCGCTGCACGAGCGGCCGCTCGCCCGCGACGCGGCCTTCCTCGCGGTCGTCTTCTGCGGGGTCGCCGCCCGGCGCCACGGGCCGCGCGGCAACGCGCTGGGCATCTTCGCCTTCATGATGTTCTTCGCCACCCAGTTCCTCCACGCGGTGCCGGACCGCCTGCCGCAGCTGTGCGCGGCGGTGCTGCTCGCGCTCGCCACGGCGGCCGGGGTGCGCTTCGGCCTCTGGCGCCTCGAGCGCCGCACCCCGCCGCCCGCCGCCCCGGCGCCGCCCGCGGCCGGGCGGGGGACGGCCCACCCGGCCGTCCGGCAGGCCTTCCAGGCGGCCGCCGCCTGCGCGTTCGCGCTCGCCGTCGGGCAGGCCGTCTCCCAGGAGCGCTGGTACTGGGCCGTCGGCACCGCCTGGTGGATCTTCGTCAACACCGCCTCCCGCGGCGAGACGCTGGTCCGCGGCTTCCGCCGGGTCGTGGGCACGGTGTGCGGCATCGCGGCGGGGCTGCTGATCGCGGTGCCGCTGCACGGCGCCCCCGCGCCCACCCTCGCCCTCCTCGCCGCCTGCGTCTTCGGCATCTTCTACACCGCGCCCCTGTCCTACAGCTGGATGATGTTCTTCGTCACGCTGCTGGCCGGGCTGCTCTACGGGCTCCTCGGCGTGCTCCACCCGGGGCTGCTCGCGCTGCGCCTGGAGCAGACGGCCGTCGGCGCCCTCGGCGCGGCCCTCGCCGTCACGTTCGTTCTGCCGATCACCACGCACGCCGCGACCGACGCCTGGATCGGGCGCGCCCTGCGCTGCGTACGGGAGTGCGCCGCCGAATCCGCGCGGCGGCTCGCGGGCGACCCGGCCGCCGACCCCGCGCCCCGGGTCGCCGAGCTGGAAGCGGTGCTGGGCCGGCTGCGGATGTCCCTCGCCCCGCTGCTGCACCCCCTCAGCCCGCTGCGCGCCCGCAGGGCCAGGGCCCGGCAGGTGATGGTGGCCCTCGACGACTGCGCCCGTCAGGCGCGCGGCCTCGCCGAGGTCGCCGCCGACCCGGACGCCTCGCACGACGCCCGGCTGACCGCCGCCTGCCTCCGCGTCGAGGCCGCGGTGGGACGCCTGGTGAACCCCGCGGCCCGCCCCGCCGCCGGACTCCTGGCCCCGGGCGCCGAGCCGCACCCCCACCCGGGCGCGGAGCGGGCGCTGGCGCATCTGCACGGCCTGGAGGCGTCGCTCACCGCCCTCGCGGCGCCCCTGCTCGGGGGCGCGAGGACGCCCCTGGCGGGGGCGTGACGCGCGCGAGAGCGCACGGGTATACGGGCTGGTCTAGACCGGTGCGCTACGGTCGGCTCCGACCGTAAGTCGGCGGAAGGGCAGCGTGGTGAGCCGGACAGGCAGTGGACAGCGGGCGTACATCGGATCGTTCACCTCGGAGGGCGGCGCCGGCGTCACGGTCGCGGCCGTGGACCCGGAGACGGGCGCGCTGAGCGCCCGGCACACCACGGACGCCGTGCCGAACCCCTCCTTCCTCGCGCTCGCGCCCGGCGGCGAGGTCCTCTACGCGGTGAGCGAGACGGACGACGGCGCGGCCGCCGCCTTCCGCGTCGCCGACCCGGCGCGGCCCCCCGCCCCGCTCGGCCCCCCGGTGCCCGTGCGCGGCGCCGGCCCGACGCACCTCGCGCTCGCCGCCGGATGCCTCCTGACCGCCAACTACGGCTCCGGGAGCGTCACCGCGCTCCCCGTACGGGACGACGGCGCGCTCGCCGAACCGTCCGCGGTGCTGCGCCACGAAGGCGGCGGTCCCGACGCCGACCGCCAGGAGGGCCCGCACGCGCACGCCGTCCACCCGGACCCCTCCGGCCGCTGGCTCCTGGCGGTCGACCTGGGCACGGACTCGGTGTGGGTGTACGCCCTGGGCGCGGGGCAGACCCCGCCGCGCCTCCACCGCGAGGTCCGGCTGCGCCCCGGCAGCGGCCCGCGCCACCTCGCCTTCCACCCCCGCGGCGACCGCGCGTACGTCGTGGGCGAGCTGGAGCCGACGGTCACGGTGTGCCGCTGGGACGCGGCGTCCGGCGTCCTCGACCCGCTCGGCGAGGCAGGTGTCCTGCCGGCCGGCACGGACCTTCCCACCTTCCCCTCGGAGGTCGTCGTCTCCGGCGACGGCCGCTTCGCGTGGGTGGCCAACCGCGGCCACGACAGCGTCACGACCCTCGCCCTCGACGCGTCCGGCGACACCGTGGCCCTGGTCGCCACCACGCCCTGCGGCGGCCACTGGCCGCGCGACCTGACCCTCGCTCCCTCGGGCCGGCACCTCTACGCGGCGAACCAGCGCTCGGGCGATGTCACCTGGTTCCGCGTCGACCCCGCCACGGGCGTGCCGACCCTGGCGGGCTCCCTCGACGCCCCGGCGGCGTCCTGCGTCGTCTTCGGCTGAGCGGCGCGGCCGGCCCCCCACACGGTCCCCGGCCGAGCGGCGCGGCCGGCCGCGCACGGCGGGCCCGGCCGCTCTCCCATGGGGGCAGGCGCCGCGTCAGCGCAGGGCGGGGGACGGCTGCTGGAGCTTGATGCCCAGCACCGTCGCGTACTTCGACAGCACCAGCTTGCCCACGGCCGGGTAGGCGCCGAGCGGCTCCGCGGCCGCGCACTCCGCCTCCTCGGCAGCGGCCGCGGGGAGGTCGGCGGCGACCTCGGGGCCGATCAGGTACGGGGCCAGGGCGAGCCGGGAGGAGCCCGCCGAGCGCAGCTGCTCGGCGACGCGGAGCACGGCCCCGTCCTCGTCCAGCGCGGCGGCCATCACCGGCACGGCCAGGCGCGCGGAGAGCAGCATGCCGGTGATGCCACCGGCCTGGGCCGCCTCGGCGCCGCCGACCGTGGCCAGGATGATCCCGTCCGCGGCGGTCGCGACCGTGAAGAGCCGGGCGCGGTCGGCGCGGGCCAGGCCCGCCTCCGACAGGCGCACGTGCAGGGCCTCGGCGAGGAGCGGGTGCGGGCCGAGGACGTCGGTGAGTTCGGCGGCGGAGCCGCTGTGCTTGACCGCCTGGCGTATCCGGCGCAGCAGCGCGTTGTCCGGCCCGGCGAGCAGCGGCACCACGACCGCGGACGGGGCGTCGTCGGCCGCGACGGCGGCCTTGGCGGCCGCGGCGGCCTCCGCGACGGCCTCGCCCTCCCCGCCGTGGGCCTCCGCCTCGGCCTTGGCGGCCTCGGCGGCCCGCCGCGCGCGCTCGCCGCGCTCCTGGGCGGCGCGGGTGAGCTGGGCCTCGAGCGCCGGGAAGTCCTCACTCTCGCCTTCGGCGTCCACATAACCGATCCGGGCGTCCAGGCCGGGCAGCTCGGAGCGGGCGATGCTCACGACCTCCTCGGCCAGGCTCCGGATGGCGTCGTCAGGGGAGCCCGGGACGGCGAGTACCAGCGGAGGGGCGCCGACGGGGGCGACCACGGGCTCCGGCCGGCGGTGCCGTCCGGGCTGGCGGGGACGCGGCATTCGTACAGGCAGGCCGGACGCGGGCCCAGTGGGGGAGCTCATGGCGCCGCATGTTAGTCGCTTGGTGTGATCGACTGTTCGGGAGGGGCCGACGGGGGGCCATCTGTCCCCATTTGCCGAGTCGTGCCGTCCGGGCCGCCCCGTACGACGCTCAGCAGCGCCGCGTCCACGGGCAGCCGCAGCGAGTCCGTGGCCAGCGCCGAGGCGAGGCGCACCGCGCCGGTCAGCGGGTCCCCGGCGGCCTCGGTCACGCGGGCGTGCGGCAGCCGTGTCGCCAACTCGGCGCGCAGGGGCGCGAGCAGGGGGTCGCCCATGCGGAACAGCCCGCCGGTGAGCGCCACCTCGCCCCCCTCGACCGCGGGACAGACCGCCTCCGCGGCTTGCGCGATGTGCCGCGCGGCGTCCCGCAGGATCGCGTCCGCGACCGGGTCCCGGTCCGCGCACCGCCCGACCTCGGGTGCGAACGAGGCCAGTACGGCGGGCCGGTCGGGGCGTGGATACAGCTTCCCGGGCAGTTCGCCCGCCGGGCCGAAGACCGCCTCCAGGCGGGCCAGCAGCGGCCGGGAGCCGCCTTCCCGCCCGTCGTACGCGCGCATCGCCGCTTCGAGACCGGCCCGGCCGATCCAGGCCCCGCCGCCGCAGTCGCCGAGCAGATGCCCCCAGCCGTCCGCGCGGCGCCAGCCGCCGCCTCCGCCCCCCGCGTCGTCCGGCAGGACGCCCAGGGCGATCATGCCCGTACCGGCCGCGATCACCGCGCCGGGCCGCTGGCCCAGCGCCCCCGCGTAGGCGGTCACCCCGTCGGCCGCCAGGGCCAGCCGCCGGGCGCCGAGGGAACGCGCCAGCGCCTCCGGCAGCCTGGCGCGCAGGTCGTCGCCGAGCGTGGCCATGCCCGCGGCGCCGACGCACACCGCCGCCACACCGTACGCCCCCGCCTCGTCCAGCAGCGCGCGGGCCGCCGGCACCACCCGGGCCAGCAGGCTCTCCGCGTCGATGCCCCGGTCGCCGACCACGGCGGGCGTGGGCGAGGACCAGGTCGGGCCCGGGGCCGGGCCGTCGCCGCCGCCCTCGGGCCGGGCGTCGGCGCGGGCCAGCGCGACCCGGACGCCGGAGCCGCCCGAGTCGATCCCGAGTACGTATGCCCGCTCCGCTTGGCCGCCCACCGGTCAGCCGAACCCGCGCGCGTCCTGCTTGAGCGCCGTGTCCACGGTCAGCGCGGTGGCCACGACGAGGCTCAGCAGCGGATCGGGCAGCTGGCGGTGGATCTGCAGGACATAGTTGTCCGCGGTCGTGAACATCGTCTTCGCCAGACCTTCCCAGGTCTTGGTGATCCGGGCGATCTCGCCGCCGGTGTGGTCCACGATGGCGAAGTTCCAGGCCCGCCAGTTCTCCGCCTTGATGGCGCCGATCTGCTGGCCGTTCACCTGGATCGCGAAGTTGATCTTGCCGATGGCGTTCTGCTGCACGATCTCGCCGACCGGCTGGCCGTCCGGGCGGGTCACCAGCACCTTCGACTTGATGAACTTCGCCGGGCGGGTGAGCACCAGATGCGGCTGCCCCTGGGCGTCCCGGATCTCCAGCTTGTGGGTCATGAACTGGTCGAGGCTCGACACGAACCGAGCCACCTTCTTGAGCGTGCTCTGACCGACCTGGACCACCGACCCGATGGTGCGCCCGTGCTGGTCGAAGACGCTGTACTCGTTGGTCAGCTCGATCAGCTTGGCCTTCTGGTTCACCACCAGCACCGGCTCGGTGAAGAGCGTGCCGCCGCCGGCGTGGGCCGGGGCGACGCCCGCCTGCTGCTGCACCTGGCGCTGGATCTTCGCCGGGTCGGCGACCGGCTGGGCCTGCTGCTGCGCCTGGCCCGGCTGCCCCGGGTGGGTGTGCTCGGTCCACTGCGCGCCGTCCCACCAGCGCAGCAGGTTCGGCGTGCCCTGCGGGTCGGCGTACCAGCCCGCAGGGGTGTTCGGATGTGTCGTCATGGCGGGCAGACTACCCGCCGCCCACCTGGACGGAAGCCGTCAGGGAAGGCGCCAGTCCACCGGCTGGGCCCCTTGTCGCGCCAGCAGCTCATTGGCGCGGCTGAACGGGCGCGAGCCGAAGAAGCCGCGGTCGGCGGACATGGGGGAGGGGTGCGCGGACTCGATGGCCGGCAGGCTGCCGAGCAGCGGGCGTACGTTGCGGGCGTCGCGGCCCCACAGGATGGACACCAGGGGGCGGCCGCGCTCGGCCAGCGCCCGGATGGCCTGCTCGGTGACCTCCTCCCAGCCCTTGCCCCGGTGCGCGGCGGGCCTGCGCGGCGCGGTGGTCAGCGCCTTGTTCAGCAGCAGCACCCCCTGCTCGGTCCACGGGGTCAGATCGCCGTTGGACGGGCGCGGCAGGCCGAGGTCGGTCTGCAGCTCGCGGTAGATGTTCTCCAGACTGCCGGGCAGCGGCCGCACGTCGGGGGCCACCGAGAAGCTCAGCCCCACGGCGTGGCCCGGCGTCGGATAGGGGTCCTGACCGACGATCAGGACGCGCACCTCGTCGAAGGGCTGCTGGAAGGCGCGCAGCACGTTCCGCCCGGCGGGGAGGTAGGTGCGCCCCGCCGCTATCTCGGCCCGCAGGAAGTCGCCCATCGCGGCGATGCGTCCTTCGACCGGCTCAAGTGCCTTGGCCCAGCCTGCTTCTACGATCTCGTTCAAGGGTCGTGCCACGTCGCGTCACTTTAGTGGCTCGGCGCGTGGCCCCGCGCCCGCTCACCGGATCAGGGGCCGCTCACCCGATCGGGCCGCTCATCCGTTCAGGGCCGCTCACCCCACCACCGCCGCCCGCACGCACAGCACGTCCGGAAGGTGCTCGGCGACCAGCCGCCAGCTGTCGCCCTCGTCCGCGCTGGCGTACACCTCGCCGTTGCGGTTGCCGAAGTAGACGCCCGCCGGGTCGGCGTCGTCCGTGCGCAGCGCGTCCCGCAGCACCACCCCGTAGTGGTCCCCCTCCGGCAGCCCGGCGGACAGCTCGGTCCACGACGAGCCCGCGTCCTCGGTGCGGAAGACCCGGCAGCGGTAGCCGGGCGGATAGCGGTCCGAGCCGTCGCTGACCGGGAACACATACGCCACGCCGCCGCGCCGGGGGTGGGCGGCGACCGCGAACCCGAAGTCGGCCGGCAGGCTCTTGCCGATCTCCGACCAGCTCGCCCCGGCGTCGTCGCTGCGGTAGACACCGCCGTGGTTCTGCAGATACAGCCGGTCGGGGTCCACCGCGTCCGGCGCGATCTTGTGCACGCACTGGCCGAACTCGGGGTAACGGTCGGGCAGGAACTCCGCCTTGAGGCCGGTGTTGGACGGGGCCCAGCTCGCCCCGCCGTCAGCCGACCGGTAGACCCCGCCCGAGGACACCGCCGCCAGCACCGCGCCCGGGTCGCGGGGGTCGGTGACGACCGTGTGGACCGCCTGGCCGCCGAAGCCGGCGCCCCACTCCGGCCGCTGCGGGTGCTCCCACAGGCCCCGGACGAACGCGAAGGTCTCCCCGCCGTCGTCGGACCGGAAGAGGGCGCCCGGCTGGGTGCCCGCGTAGACCACCTCGGGCGCGGCGGGCCCGGCCGGGTGCAGCTGCCAGACCCGCTCCAGCGAGGTGTCGGTGCCCTCCGGGAACCGCACCGCGGGCGCGGGCGGCTCGTGCCAGGTGCGCCCGAGGTCGTCGGAGCGGAAGACCGACGGGCCCCAGTGCGAGCTGTCGGCCCCGACCAGCAGCCGGGGCACGGCGCGGCGGGTGTCGACGCCGACGGAGTACACCGCCTGCATCGGGAAGTGCGGGCCGGTCAGGTCCCAGCCGCCGCCGCGGCGGCGCCCGAGGAACAGCCCTTTACGGGTGCCGATGGCGAGCAGGACGTCGTCCATGGGGTATCACTCCCTGCGATGTGCCCGACCTGATGTGCCCGGTCTGATGTGCCCGACTGATGCGTCCGGCCTGATGTGTCCGGCCTGATGTGTCCGACATCACAGAGTCTGCACCCCGCCACTGACAACGGCCCGCTTCACCGCGTCACCCCAGCTCAGACGGCGTAGCCGTACTGCGCCGGGACTGTGGCGGCCGTGCCCAGCTCGCGTCCCGCGCGCTGCGCCCAGTACGGGTCGCGCAGCAGCTCGCGGCCGAGCAGCACGGCGTCCGCCTCCCCGTTGGCGATGATCTTCTCGGCCTGCTCCGGCTCGGTGATCAGGCCGACCGCGGAGACCGGCATCCCGGTCTCCGCCCTGACGCGGGCGGCGAACGGCACCTGGTAGCCGGGGCCGACGGGGATCCGCGCCCGCGGCGCGTTGCCGCCGCTGGAGACGTCCAGCAGGTCCACGCCGTGCGCCTGGAGCTCCCGCGCGAACCGCACGGTCTCCTCGACCGTCCAGCCCTCGCGGTCGTCGGAGGCGTTCTCGGTCAGCCAGTCGGTCGCCGAGACCCGGAAGAACAGCGGCAGCTCGTCCGGCCACACCGCGCGCACCGCGTCCACGACCTCGAGCGCGAAGCGCGTCCGGTTCTCGAAGGAGCCGCCGTACTCGTCGGTGCGGCGGTTGCTGTGCGGGGAGAGGAACTCGCCGATCAGATAACCGTGCGCGCCGTGGACCTCGGCGACCTCGAACCCGGCGGCCAGCGCGCGCCGCGCCGCGTCCGCGAACTGCCCGACGATCTCCCCCAGCCGCTCGGCCGTCAGCTCCAGGGGCACCGGGTAGCCCTCGTCGAACGGCACCGGGCTGGGCCCGTACGGCCGCCAGCCGCCCCGCTCCTCGGCCACGGGCCCGCCGCCCTCCCACGGCCGGCCCGTCGAGGCCTTGCGCCCGGCGTGGGCCAGCTGGACACCCGGGGTGGTGCCGCGCTCCTTGAGGAAGGCGGTGATCCGGCGGAAGGCCTCCGCCTGGGTGTCGTTCCACAGGCCCAGGTCGGCGGGGCTGATCCGGCCCTCCGGGCTGACGGCGGTCGCCTCGGTCAGGATCAGGCCGGTGCCGCCGCTGGCCCGCGAGGTGTAGTGCGAGAAGTGCCAGTCGCCCGCCACCCCCGCCGCCGCGCCGCTGACCTCGGCGGAGTACTGGCACATGGGCGCCATCCAGATCCGGTTGGGAATGGTCAGCGACCGCAGGGTGTAGGGCTCGAACAGTGCGCTCACGGCAGGCTCCATCTCGCGTCGGCGCGTGGTTTCACGGGGACGTTCCACAGGGACGCTAGTACGATAAGCCTCGTAGTACGGCGGATGTCAAATTACGAAGATCCTCGTACAATGGGGTCTCGAAACGAGGCACCGAGGAGCAGTCGTGCAGCCGCGAACCACCGTCCAGCCACCGTCGTCCGGCCGCTCGCTGGAGCACCCCGCGCGCGACGCCATCCGCCTCGAGGACGTGCTCCACGCGCTGTCCGACCCGATGCGGATGCGGGTGGTGCGGACCCTGGCGGGGGAGACCGGCGAGCTGTCCTGTTCGGTCTTCGACCTGCCGGTGAGCAAGTCCACCACCACCCACCACTTCCGGGTGCTGCGGGAGTGCGGCGTGATCAACCAGATCTACCGGGGCACCGCCAAGATGAACGCGCTGCGCCGCGAGGACCTGGACGCGCTGTTCCCCGGACTCCTCGACAGCGTCCTGCGCGCCGCCGCCGACCAGGACCTGCGCCTCGGCCGCGACGGGGGCTGAGCCCCGCCGGGCCGCGCTCAGCCGTCGCGCGCCGCCGTCAGCAGCCCCGGCCAGTCCGGGATCTTCACCCGCGCGCGCCCCAGCGTCCGCCCGAGCGCCGCCTCCGCCGCCTCGATCCGCAGCCAGCCGGGCCACTCCACCGGCTCCAGGCCCATCGCGCGCAGCGCCGCCCGCGGATCCCCGGCCACCGGGCGCGCGAGGAGGGCGTCCGCGTCGGACAGCAGCGAGGCCACCGTCTCCTTGGAGCACGGCCGGTTGGTCCCGATGACCCCGGTCGGACCCCGCTTGATCCACCCCGCCACGTACTCGCCGGGCGACGGCGCGCCGCCGCGCAGCACCCGCCCCCGCTCGTGCGGGACCGTCCCGCTGTCCGCGGCGAACGGCAGCCCGGGCAGCGGCACGCCCCGGTAGCCGACCGAGCGCAGGACCAGCTCCGCCGGCACGTCCTCGAACTCGCCCGTCCCCACGACCGAGCCCGTCCCGTCCGGCGCGGTCCGCTCGAACCGCACCGCCCGCACGGCCTCCTCGCCGAGCAGGGCCGCCGGGCGCAGGAAGAAGCGCAGGTGGATCCGGCGCGGCCGGCCGGCGGGCGCGCGGCGCGCCCAGTCGCGCAGCACCTCCACATTGCGCCGGCCGGGCCCCGGCAGCCCCGACGGGTCGGCGAACGCCGGGTCGAGCGCCAGCTCCTCGGGCCGCACCAGCACATCCGCGCCGGTGAGCGTGGCCAGCTCGCGCAGCTCCTTGGTGGTGAACTTGGCCTGCGAGGGGCCGCGCCTGCCGACCATGTGGACGTCGGTGATCCGGCTGGCGGCGAGCGCGCCGAGCGCGGCGTGCGGCACATCGGTGGCGCGCAGCTCCTCCGCCCCGCGGGCCAGCACCCGCGCCACGTCGACCGCGACGTTCCCCACCCCGATGACCACGGCGGAGCGCGCGCCCAGCGCGAAGGCGTCGATCGCCGAGTCGGGGTGGGCGCTGTACCAGGAGACGAACTCGGTCGCGGAGAAGCTGCCCGTCAGGTCCTCCCCGGGGACGCCGAGCCGGCGGTCGGCCGCCGCCCCGACGCAGTACACCACCGCGTGGTAGAGCCCGAGCAGCCGCTCCGGCACCAGCGGCGCGGGCCCCACCGGCACATTGCCCAGGAAGCTGATCCGCGGGTGCTCCAGCACCGCGCGCAGGGTGTTCTGCAGGGACTTGATCTTCTCGTGGTCCGGGGCGACCCCGTAGCGCACCAGGCCGTACGGGCACGGCAGCCGGTCCAGGACGTCCACCGCCACCTCCGGCACGGCCTGCTGCTGGACGAGCGCCTGGGCGGCGTAGACCCCGCTCGGCCCGGACCCGACGACTGCGACGCGAAGCACGGCGGAGCTCCTTCCGGAGGATGACTCCAGCATCGCACCCGGCCGGTGCCCCGATCCGGCATTACGCGCCGGACGCCAGGCTCCCGGGTGACGGCCGGGCCGGAAGCTGACGTCCCGGCACCGGCGGGCGCCCGGGGCCCGGGCGCCCGCTACCCGAGCTGCCGCATCCGCTGGATCTCGGCGCCCTGCTGCGCGATGACGTCGTCCGCCATCTCCTCCACCCGCACGTTGTTGCCCTGGGCCAGGACGTCCGAGGCCATGGAGATCGCCCCCTCGTGGTGGGTGATCATCAGCTCGAGGAAGAGCTTGTCGAAGCCGGCCCCGCGGGCCGCGCGCAGCCGGTCGAGCTGGTCCTGGGTGGCCATGCCGGGCATGTCCCCGTGCACGTGCCCGCCCTCGTGGTCCGCCGTGCCGCCGTTGGTGCGCAGCCAGCCCTTCATCGCCTCGATCTCCGGCTCCTGCCCCGCGGAGATGCGCCGTGCGAGCCGTTTGATCTTCGATGACCCCGCCCGGTCGGCCACCAGATCGGTCATCACCAGGGCCTGCCGGTGGTGCTGGATCATCATGCGTACGTAGGTGAAGTCGGCCGAGTTGGGCGAGTCGTCGTCCTTCGCCTTCGCCGCCTCCTCGGCGGACAGCTTCTTGGCCGGCTCCCCGGGCTTGCCCGGCGCGATCACCGAGGGCCCGGCGCTCCCGTCCGGGCTGTCGGCCTTGGCGCCGCCCCCGCCCTCGCAGCCGGTGAGGGCCAGCGCCAGGGCCGCGGCCACCGCCGCCGCGAGCGAGGCCGCGCGCGCGGTCGTGGTCGTACGCCGGTTCAACACCGTGGCCTCCAGGGTCGTTTTGTGGGCTGTGCTGACCGTATTAGCACGTCAAGGACTGCTCCTGACTAGAGATTTTCGTTACATGTTCATTGCCGACTGTTGAGGTGTACATGGATCGAGCCATACTGCCCAGGACCCGCCCCCCGCGCCATCGTTCAACCCCGACGGAAGACAAGGGAGGACGCAGTTGAAGCCGTGGCAAAGACTCCAGGTGCGCCACAGATCTCCGATGCGACCCAGGCACCTCGGTACGGCCGTGGCCGCCTTCGGCCTCCTCGCCTCGCTGTTCGCGGCGAGCCCGGCGGCCGCGACGCCCGACCCCGGAGCCACCCCCAAGAGTGAACGGGTGACGAAGGATCAGGCCGACGACGTCAGAGCCGCCATCAAGGACGGCGAGATACCCGGCGTGGACGAGATCGTCCACAGCGACAACGTCAGCCATCTGACGAACATCCCCAAGCAGGCCCTCAAGGGCACCAACTCGGACCTGGCCTTCCAGGGCAAGTACGCCTTCGCGGGCAACTACGACGGCTTCGTCATCTACGACATCAGCAACCCGAAGGCCCCCAGGACCGTCAGCCAGGTGCTGTGCCCGGGCTCGCAGAACGACGTCAGCGTCTCCGGGAACCTGCTCTTCCTGTCCACGGACTCCTCGCGCAGCGACAACTCCTGCAACAGCACCACGCAGCCCGCCACGGAGAAGTCGTCCTGGGAGGGCATGAAGGTCTTCGACATCACCGACAAGACCGCCCCCAAGTACGTCGCCGCCGTCGAGACGTCCTGCGGCTCGCACACCCACACCCTGGTGCCCGAGCGGGACAACGTCTACATCTACGTCTCCTCCTACTCCCCGGACGCCGGCTTCCCGGACTGCCAGCCGCCGCACGACGGGATCTCCGTCATCAAGGTGCCGCGCCGCGCGCCCGAGAAGTCCGCGGTCATCGACTTCCCGGTGCTCTTCCCGGACGGCGGCAACCCGGGCGCGCCCACCAACCCCGGCGTCTCCAAGACGACCGGCTGCCACGACATCACCACCTTCCCCGAGCTGAAGCTGGCGGCGGGTGCCTGCATGGGTGACGGCATCCTGCTCGACATCGCCGACCCCGCCAAGCCGCGGGTCATCGACCGGGTCGAGGACAACGTCAACTTCGCCTTCTGGCACTCGGCGACCTTCAACGAGCGCGGCGACAAGGTCGTGTTCACCGACGAACTCGGCGGCGGCGGGGCCGCGACCTGCAATGCCGAGGTCGGCCCGGACCACGGCGCGGACGGCATCTACGACATCGTCGGCAAGGGCGACCGCCGCAAGCTGGTCTTCCGCAGCTACTACAAGATCCCGCGCCACCAGGCGGACACCGAGAACTGCGTCGCCCACAACGGCTCGCTGATCCCGGTCAAGGGCCGCGACATCATGGTCCAGGCCTGGTACCAGGGCGGCGTGTCCATCTGGGAGTTCACCGACTCCGAGCACCCCAAGGAGATCGGCTACTTCGAGCGCGGCCCCCTCTCCGCCGACACCCTCGTCGGCGGCGGCGCCTGGTCCGCGTACTACTACAACGGCTACATCTACTCCAACGACATCGCCAAGGGCTTCGACGTCCTGAAGATCGACGACCGGCGCACCGACGGCGCCCGGTCGGTGCGGCTGCGCGAGCTGAACGTGCAGACGCAGCCCGACTACCGCTGACCGTCCGCCCCGGGCGGCCGCCGGTCGTCCGGGGCCTGTGTCCCGCCGGTCCCCTCAGGGCCCGGCGGGGCGCCCAACTCCCAGTCCAGCCCGTAGCGGTGGAACAGCTCGGCCCGCAGCCGCTCCGCCGGCATCGGCGCCCCCGGCAGCAGGATCGCCACCACGGCGCCCATCAGCTGAGCGCGCAACAGCCGGTAGTCGGCGTCCGGGTCCGGCGACCCGTACCGGACCATCGTCTCCCGCAGCAGGGCGGCCAGCCGCTGCTGCTCGGGGCACTGGATGAACCCCTCGGCCGTCAGGATGCCCGCCATGTGCGTCCGCATCAGCCGCGGCCGCTCCACGGCGAGCCCCAGGATCGCGTCGATCGCCCGGGCCAGCCACTCCCGGCCCGCGTCCGCCCCGTCCGGCAGCGGCTCGCGCTCCAGCCCCCTGGCCAGCTCAAGGTGCATCAGCCGGTGCACGGCCGTCTGCAGCAACTGGCGCTTGCCGGGGAAGTAGTACGAGACCAGCCCGCGCGCGGCCCCGGCCCGGTCGGCGATGTCGGCGAGGGTGGTCGCCTCGTATCCGCGCTCGCCGACCAGCTCCACCGTCGCCTGCAGCAGACGCTCCTGGGAGCGGCGGCGCAATTCCTCATTGACCGAAGCGCTGCGGGGGGACATCCTGTAACTCCTGCGTTGACTGGCTCCTGGCCAATATACTCAGTGCGGTCTCGGGTTGTCCGCCACCGTGCCCTGGCGGCCCCGATGTTCCGTCGATTTCGGGCGACGCGGGGGATCGTCCGAAATCGACGGATCCACCGCGCCCCTGACCGGGCGTCACGGCGCCGCGGGCCCGCCCGCGAGTTCCAGGACCGGCCGCAGCCCGTCGGGGCGTCGCTCCACCGGCAGATGGTCCACCAAGCGCACCCGGCACCCCAGCCGTGCCGCCCCCGCGTCGGCCCGCCGGTCGTCGCCCACCATCACCGCGTCCGCCGGGGCCACCCCGAGCGCCTCGCACGCCACCCGGAACAGCCGGGGGTCCGGCTTCTGCGCGCCGTGCTCGTACGACAGCACATAGGCGTCCACGAACCCGTCCAGGCCGTGCGCCCGGAACACCGGCCGCAGGTCCCAGCCGATGTTGCTGACCACCGCGATCCGCACGCCCCGCCGCCGCAACTCGCCCAGCACCTCGGCCGCGTCGGGGTACGGCCGCCAGGCGGCCGGCCGCATATGGCGGTCGTACAGCGCGTCGTACAGCTCGGGACGCGGCAGCGGCACCTGGCGGGCCAGCCCCGTGTAGGCGGCGCGGTGGTCCTCAGCGGTGCGGTCCCGCGACTCCCACACCCCGGCCAGATGCGGCGGCACCACCCGCGGCGGGGCGCCGCCGGGCAGCGCCCCCGCCTCCTCCAACCGCCGGGCGTACCGCTGGAGATCCTCCTCCGGCACGGCCGTGCCCGACGCGTCGAGCACGGCCCGCAGCCAGGCGTCGGTCGGCTCGACGCGGAAGAGGGTCCCGGAGAAGTCGAAGAGCGCGCCCTTGATCGTCATGCCCCCATCGTTCCAGGCGGGCGGCGTCACCGGGGTGAGGCGGGCGCCTCCCGGGCCGGCTGGTCCGCTCCGGCCTCTCCGGCCGCCGGACCCGGATACGCGGCCACCGCCGCGCACACCAGCGCGGCCCCCAGCAGCCAGCCGGCCAGCACGTCGGTGGGCCAGTGCACCCCCAGGTACACGCGGGTGAACCCCACCCCGGCCACGGACACCACGGCGAGCAGCCCCACGATCCTCAGCCACACCGCCCGCGCGCCCCGGCGCGCCATCACCCACAGCAGCAGCCCGAAGGCGACCGTCGCGGTGAGCGCGTGGCCGGACGGGAAGGCCGCGTAGTGCGCCGAGTCCACCGGGTTCCGCCAGTGCGGCCGCTCCCGGCCGACCGCCGCCTTGACGCCCTGCTGCAGCGCCGTCCCCAGGGCGGCGGTGGCCACCACCCACATCGCGAGCAGCGTCTCCCGGCGCCACAGCAGCCACCCCGCCATCAGCGCCATCCCCAGGCGCATCATCCACGGGTCCCACACCCAGTCGGTCAGCACCCTGTTGACCCCGGTCAAGCCGTGGTGCGTCACCGCCGTACGGTGCAGGGCCCCGGCGATGTCCTGGTCCGCGTCCTCCATCGGTCTCCAGCCGGTCACGACCAGCACCAGCAGGACCACGAAGAGCGCGGCGAGCACGGCGGCGGCACGTACGGCGGGGAGCTTCACGAGGTGCATGACTCGATGATCGCGCACCGCCGGGCGCGCGCGTCGCCCGTCGGGCCGCTCCGGCCGGCTCCGCCGGGCCCCGGCCAGGGCCTGTCCTCAAAGGCTAGCTCCGCCGGGCGCGGAAGAGGGCCAGGGTCTCCTCCAGCTGGGAATGGCGCGGGGCGGGCGGGTCGTCCAGGCCGAACCAGCCCAGCGCGTCGAACTTGTGCGGCTCGCCGATCGCGACCCGGGCCGGGTCCACCTCCACCGCGCACACCACGGCCACCCAGTGGGAGACGGGCTCGCCGCGCAGGATGTTGCGGACCCCGATCGTCTCGATCCGCAGGGCCTCGGCCGTGTACTCCTCGCGGACCTCACGCGCCACGGCCGCCTCGAACGACTCGCCGTGCTCCAGCGCCCCGGCCCCGGTGTCCCAGGTCCCCGGCTCGTCGCGCGCCCCCGCGCCGCGCCGGGCGAGCAGGACGCGCCCCTCGCCGTCGTGACACACGAAGACACAGGAGACGGTGGGGGCCGTCAGCGCCCGGTCGCCAGGGCGTGCGGAGAGTGCGGGGTCCATGCGGTGCTGCCTTCCGGTAGAGGTGACAGCGCGTGACTGTAGTCGGGAGCACCCCGGCGAGGCGAAGGATTTCCGCGCGCACGCCGCCGCACCGCTCACCCCGGCACCCCGGCGCCTCCCGGTCAGCTCAGCCCAGCACCCGCAGGGCGGGGACCAGCGTGACCACCAGCGGGACGACGGGGACCAGCGCCGCCGCGGCCGTCAGCCGCAGTCGGCGGGCGGGGGAGAGCCGCGCGGCGGGGGCGAGCAGCCGGTCCACCCGCCGCGGGACCTCCGCGAGCTGGGCCGGGACGGGACCGAACACCCCGCGGTGCTCGTTCAGTTCGACCAGCGCGAGCGCGGTGGTCAGCCGCCCGAAGCGGCGCGAGGCGGCGTCGTCGGCGGCCAGCTCCACCAGCCGGTGCACCTGGTCGCGGAAGGCCGCGAACACCGGCACCTGCGGAAAGCCGACGGCCAGCGCGGACGAGCAGTGCAGCAGCCAGTGGTGGCGGGCCCGGGCGTGCCCCTGCTCGTGCGCCAGCACGGCGTCCAGCCGGCGGCCGTCGAGCCGGCGCAGCGCCGCCGTGGTGATGACCAGGCGCGGCGGAGTGCCGGGCAGCCACCGCGCCTCGGGGCGCTCGCCCTCCAGCACCACCAGGCGGTTCCCGGTGGACTCCTCCCCGGGCAGGACCGGGCAGCGCTCCAGCAGTTCGGCCCGGCCGCGCTTGCGCCGCGTCCGCGCCCGGCCGATCTCCCGCGTCAGCATCACGGCCGTCCACCCGGCACCGCAGGCCAGCGCGACGGCGACCGGCGCGGCCCAGGGCCCGTACGCGGACAGCGCGTACGCCTCCACCACGCCGTGCGGCGCGGGGGCGAAGACATTGCCGCGCACGGCCTGCGAGGCGGCGGCCGCGGTCAGCGCCATCGTCAGCCCGCAGCACAGCAACACCGCGACCACCACGCACTGCCACACCCACAGGGCGAGCACGGGCTCGCGGTCGGCCCAGTCGGACCGGGCCAGCAGACGGGGCGCCATTGCCGCCGCCAGAGCGCCGAGGCCCATCAGCGCGAGAGGGACCATCATGGCCGTCAGCCTATGAGGGCGGTGCGGGGCCGGGTACGGTCCGGCGGGCGAAGTGACGTATGCCACGCCGCCCTCGGTGTCACCTCAGAGGGTCAGGAGCATCGCGAACATGCCCATGCACGGCGGCGGAACTTGCCTCTGAGCTGGACTTACTTCGCTGCGGACTGGCTCTTTGGGAGAGGAATGGGAAAAGGCGGCTGCCACCTGCCCCCCTCGGAACACATGAACTTCTCCCAGCGCTCCTGCAGCGTCTCCACGATACGCAGCTCCATCCCAGGAGTCAGGTTCCCATACAGCCCCTCCACCCCCGCGACCTCATGCCCCATCCGCGTCTCCTGAGCGGTGCGGGGATGACCGTCCTCCTCAAGCATCTCCTTCATCCAGTGCCGCAACAGATAGATCCGCTTCCCCGCCATCTCCGGAACTGCCGGAATCCCGGGCCGAAGGTAGTCACGCCGTGCAGTGCGCTCTGGGCAACCGTCACGGATGTGGGACCAGTAGGTCTTGTACCACTGAGTACCCATGGCCTCTCCCGTCGGAGCCGGGAACACCCATGGCGAGGCATGCGAGGCAAGGAGAGCCACATGCATGTCGTGCAGGAACGGGGGCAAGACCAGCGTGCGATGCGACTCGTACTTCGGCTCGACGAGCGTTCGCACGCTGTCCACGTACTGCAACTGGTACTGGACGCGCAGAGCAGGCATCCGGTCCGGCCCATAGCGCTCCAGCGACTCCTCGCGCCGTTCAGGATCCGGGTCGCTGGCCGGCCAGGTGGGAGACGCGAACTCCCGCCGGAATCCCTGCATCTCTCCGGGGGGGCGCATCCCCGTGAACGCAATGGTCCACATGTACACCCACCCGGTGTATCCCCACACCGTGTAGGCGTTCGTCGCTAGCTGGTGCAGCACGGCCATCTGCATGGGGCGCTTCTTCTCGCGGCGTCTCTTGGTGTACTTGCCGCGGCGACGTTGCACGACCACGGGAGACTCACTGCGCAGCTTGTACTTCACGACCGCGTCGTTCATCAGCATGCCGAAGAGGCTGACCAGTTGGTCGACGTAGTTCTGTGAGAGTTCGCCTCGGGCAACTGCGGCCTTGAGGCCCTTCTTCCACGCGTCGTATTCCCAGGCGGTGATGTCGCCGACGGCGTGCTCGCCCCAGTAGGGGATGATCCTCGCGCGCAGCCGGGACCGGTACCTGTCCATGGACATGGGCCGCAGGTCCTGGGCCCCGTACCAGAGCCAGCAGTAGTCCTTCATCAGTGTTTTGGTGTCGGCTCGTCGGATGTGCTTCCCGTGCCGGACGTCATACTCGCGGTCGAGGCCGTAGTCGTATGCCTCGTCTTCGGACTGGAACTTCACCCCGGGCTCGGGGCCGCTGGCGGACTCGTACTTCTTCGTCTTGGTGGGTCTGCCGTCGGCGTCGAGCTTGTACTCTCCACCCCACCACTTGACGCGGATGCTGTTCCCGCGTTGTTCCACATAGGGCACGCGGCTACCCCCAATCGTTTTCGTGGGGCCCGGCGGTGGGTTCCGCCGGGTTCCACGTCCAACTCTGCCTTAGTCTGCCCGACCGAGCGGGCAGCCACGGCAGGTGCCGCAGTCGACTCCGTGGCGCCGCATCATCGCTCTTGCCTTGCGTCTGGCTGACGCATCCCTGAGCGATGCTGGCGTCATGACGCACACGACGTCGTCTCGTACTCGTGTCGACCAGGCGACAACTTTTGGCCCAAGTTCCATCGTGACGAACTTGTGCATGGGCCCCCCTTTCCTGCGGTGGGAGAACCCCCAGGTGTCACAAAGAGTGTCACGGCGTAAACGAGCGCAACACCCGTTAGCCGAAGGTTGCACTAGGCCGAACGGTATCGATCACATAACAACCAAAAGGTTGTACGGGCGGACGGTTGTATTAGTCGGCTCCTGGGAGGATGCCGCGCTTTCGCAGCTCCTCCACAATCTGATCACTTAGCGCCTTGATCTCGCGGGCGGTGAGGTCGGGCGTCGTCACAACTGCGGCCACCGCGACAGCGTCCTGCACCTCGCTCCTAAGTCCCTCCACGGGTACGTGGGCGATCACGGTGTCATTGCCGTTCGCTTCGACAGGGATCGGCTCGCCGCCTTCTGCGATGGCAACGCAGCTTCCGACGGCCCAGCCGAGTGCGCCGTCGATCTTCCCGTAGTTGATTTCGCGGATCGGCTCGCCCCGCTCGAGCCGCTTCCAGGTGTCCTTGGAGATGCCGATCTCCGCGGCTGCTTTGTTGCGTGCGAGACCCAGCTCGAGGCGTCGCTGTGTGGCGACGCGTGCGAGGCGGTCGAGGTCACGGTCACGGTCCATGGGGGCATCTTGGCAGGACTGGCCGGGACCAGCCAGGACCGGGGGTAACAAGGGCCGGAAAGTGCACCCTAAGTAGCCGGATGAACTACAGCCCGTGTGCACCCCGTGGGTCGTCTGGAGCTAAGAAATGTCTAACTAGGGCTGGACGAGAGGGTCATCTAGGGCTAACTTAGAGGCCATGCAAGCCCCGACCACCTTCCGGGTGAGAGGGGTGGCCATCAACGAGCGCCGCATGCAGGCCGGCCTTTCGGTCGCGCAGCTCGCAGCGCTGGTGGGGGTCACCGCCAGCTACATCCGAAAGCTCGAAACCGGCGTCCGCGAGTGCATGGGGCCAGGTAGCTACACCCGCCTCCGTGCCGCGCTGAGCGCAACTGACGACGAGCTCCTCGCCCCCACCGAGGACCCAGCCATCGAGAAGGAGTGACATGCCCAGCGACAAGTACGAGAAGTACGGCAAGGGCGAGCCCCCCACGGATCCGAACGCCGAGTACATGACGATCCAGGAGACCGCCTACGTCCTCAAATGCAGCGTCAAGACGGTCACCCGCCTGCTCGACGAACTCGACCTCAAGAGCAAGCCCGGCAATCGAATCGTCACCGACAGCGCCACCCGTCGGGCTCTCTACGAGCACCGCATTGAGGGACCGAAGCGCCCCCGCCGCACCACCCGACGCCCGCGCAAGACAGCAGCGACCAAGGCGAGCAAGTCGTCAGCGGCCACGCGCGTTACGTCGGACCTGGCCACCGCCGCCTGAGTGCGGCTTGCGGCCGACGCCGGGGGCCTAGACCCGACGCCGGCCTCGGATCCAAACCCAGAACCCTGAAGAACAGGAGTGGACCCTTGTCCACATTCTTCCAGAACCCTGAACCCGACACGATCTTCGAGCAGATCACCTCCGGCCTCCGCCGGGTCTCCCCGTTCACGGCGATGTTCGACGCGGCGGAGGACACGCTGCTGGTCGACCGTCCGGAGGGTTTCACCCCGGAGGACATCGGCCGGCTGGCCTACGAGTCGCTGCCCGAGGCGGAGCGCGACGAGGCGATGGACCAGTTGTTCTACACGTACTGGTCGGCGCGGGAGAACGACCGCGAGGAGATGGCCCGCTACGAGCGGGAGCAGCAGACGCGCACCGAGCTGGCTGACCTCCTGGATGTGCTTGAGGCGCGCCGGGTGCTCGGCATCGAACCGTCGCCGGAGCTGAACGCGGACATCGCCCGCCTGGCCCGCACCCTCCTCGGGGGTGCCCGGTGACGAACTCCGAGCGCGTGACACCGGCCGAGCTGCTGCAGTTCCTCAGCGCCCACGCCAACAACCCGCCGTACATCCCCGAACGCGACGACGAGCCCGAGGCGCCCGCCCCGCTGTCGCCGGAACGCGAGCAGGAGATCCGCGAGACGGACCCCGGCGACTGGTACCGGGCCCCCTGGACAACCGCCTTCGTCAACGGCAACGGCGAGGCCGACGACCCCTCGTACTGGCGAGTGATCTCCGAAGGGGAAACGATCGCAACCCTGCCCGACTTCGCCGAGGGCCTGGCCCTGTTCATCGCTGATGCACGCGAGGCGGTGCCCGAGCTGCTCGCCGAACTGGGCCGGGTCCGGGCCGAGCGTGACCGGGCCGTCCGCGCCTTCGAGACGTTGGCGGAGAAGCACGACAAGGTCAAGAGCGAGCGCGACGAGCTGGAGAAGCGCGTCGTCGACGCCCGCATGGCTGCCATCGAGGACGTGGCCAACTGGCTGGCCAGCATCGGCGACGAGGGCGCCGCCTACATCGTCCGCACCTGCGACATCCCCGAGGCAGGTGACCAGTGATGGCCACTCCGACGACTCCCCGCCGCCCGCTCGCCGACCTGGACGCGCCCACCGAGCAGGTGGCGGCTGGCCTGCCGCTGGTCGAGCTGCGGCACCTGCTGGACACGGCCGGCGCCTCCTTCGACCGCCTGGCCGCCGAGCACCCCGAGACGTGCTCCTGCGCCGACGACTACCCCGGCTGGACCCCTGGGAGGACCGCATGACCGAGTATCCCGAGATCGCCGAGCGGTTCGCCCGCGACACCGCCCAACACCAGATGATCGTGCTCCACGACGACGGGCTGTACCGGCACCTGCGGTTCGCGAACCCGGAGTACGGCAACTTCGGCGCCTTCGAGCTGATCACGTGGCCGTACAACCTCGTCGTCAAGACGGGCTGGACGTTCCACTTCGACATCGACGCGACCGAGGACATGTTCGACCTGTTCCGTCGCACCGCTCTGACGGGCGAGATCAACCCCGGCTACTGGTCGGAGAAGGTCCGGGCTGGCCGCGATGAGGTCGAGGGGTTCAACCCGGACCTCTTCGAACACCAAGTCAAGCAGTACGTCGTCGCCGCCATCCGCAACGGCGACGCCCCGCGCGGCATCGGCGCCGAGGTCACTCGGGACATCTTCGAGTGGGGCGACATCAACCACGAAGCTGGTGCCCGCAAGGAGCTGGAGGACTTCCGCTACGAGGACTGGACGTTCGGGGACACCACCGAATGGAAGTTCTACGACTTCACACCGGGCTTCCTGTGGTCCTGCTACGCGATCCGCCACGGCATCGACCTGTGGGACGCCGCTCGCACGCCCGAGGCGGAGGTGGCCGCGTGAACGCCGAGCAGTTCAACGCCCGCTACCCGGTCGGGACCCCGGTCATGGCCTACCCCGGCGCCCGCCCGGAGAAGTTCCCCAACGAGAAGCGGCTCCAGACCCGCACCCGCTCCGTGGCGTGGACGCTGGGTCACGGCGAGCCCGTCGTCATGGTCGACGGCTACACGGGCGGCATCGCCCTCAGCCACGTGGACGTGATCGATGGGCCGGATGCCAGCGTGTACGAGACGCGTCTGCTGACCGAGAAGACTCTGTATGCGGTCGACAACTGGCTCGACAAGGCCGGGGTGTTCGCCAAGCAGTACACGCGGTACGTGGACGACAAGCTCACGACGGTCGGCCTGCGCATCGGTGAGAAGCCCGGCCACCTCGTCGCCTACTTCGGCGACACGATCGTCCGCCACACCGACGGCACCTACACCGTCCGCCGAGTCATCGAGCGGGGTGAGACGTCGTGAACCGCACCTACGTCCAGGGTGTCGCCGTGGTCCTCGGCGATGACCCGTCCGCGATAGCCGCCGCCTACGGGACCGACGGCGGCCGGGAGTACGGGCTGCTGCACATCGGCGACCGACTCACCCTCCACGTGTCACTCGCGTCCCCCGAAGCGATCGACGCGCTGGCCGCCGCTGCCGCCGAACTCGCCGACTGGATGCGGGCCCAGGACGCCCGCCCCGCACTCAAGGAGGTAGCAGCGTGAACCCCACGGGTCGCATCCGCCGCTCCTCGGCCGGGTCTCGCCGCCACCACGTGGCCTACCTGCCGTTCAAGATCCGCACACTGGTGCCGGACGTCGCGAGCATCCTGATCACCCCGCTGCCGGACGACGACACCATCCGCGACGTCACCGTCTACGACCGCGCTGGCCGGGCCCTCACCCTGCAGCCGGAGGTGCTGGCGCACCTGCTCGGGCTGCTGCAGACCGCCCACCCCGAAGCCGACTGGACGAGGGCACTCCGCTGGCAGGCCGACGGCAACCGCTTCGGACCCGCCGCCATCACGGCAGGTGTGGCATGAGCACCCCGCTGATCGCCATGCCCCCGGCGCTGCTGATCCTCCTCGTCGTCATCATCGCCGACCTCACGGACGCCCTCGACGGGGCCCGCGCGGCGGTGGTGGCCGAGCAGGAGTCGCACGCCGCCTACCGGCTCGCCAACCCGCCTCGGAAGGGGGTGGCGGCGTGGCCTTCGACCTGATCACCGCTCTGCAGGACCCCGAGTTCACCATCGCGGACCTGGAGGACATGCGAGACCGGGCCCTCGGCCGGCCGTATGTGAGTGAAGTCGGCCGGGCCATCGCTGAGGCGGCACAGGCCGAGATCGACCGCCGGACCGCCGAGTGAGCCGGCCACTGGCCCGCCTCACCACCCAATGCATCGCAGCCCTGGCCGTCTGCTGGGGCACCGCCGCAGGGCTCATCGCCCTCGGCCACCGAATCCAACACCCCAAGGGGGGACAGTGACTCTTCCGCACGATCCGTACTTCACCGCCGTCATCGACGCCCTCACCACCGCCGGCTTCAGCCCCGCCGATGCCTTCACCGACGACTCCGACACCCGCGGCACGTACCAATTTCTCCGCGCCGTCATCACCCTCGACCCCGACACCTCCGGCATCGACTCCAAGCGATGGCCGCATGGCCTGATCCTCATCTGGGAGTGGCACACCGGCATCGAGTCCGCCGACGGTGAACCCGAGCGCGGCCCGTCCTGGGAGTGGGCCCGGCTGGTCGACTCCCACGGCCAGTGCGGTGAGCGCGAGGCGCTCACGGCGGTGGGTTACGCCTCGCCGACCTACGTGGTGGAGAGCGTCCGCGCGCTCATCGAGCGCCGCAACCAGTCGACGCCTGCCGAGCAGTGGGAGCGCGCCGAGGAACTGAACGCGGCGTGCGAGACGTGGGCCGCCGCTGAGGCCCGGAAGGTGGGCGAGTGATGAGCGAGCGCAAGCACCTCGCCGTGCGCGGCTACACCAACGGCCGCCTGATCATCGCCTGCAAGTGCCGCAACTACCAGCCCATCAAGGGCACCGCCCGCGAGCAGGAGGACGCCCACCGCGCCCACCGCGTCGCGATGGGCGAGACCGTCAAGCCTCGCGTCCCGACCATGCGAGAGCGGCTGGAGATGGCCATCAGCCGCGCCGTCGAGCTGGAAAACGAGAACGCCCGGCTGACGGACGAGCTCGCCGAGCTGAAGGCCGCAGCCTGGGGACCCGACATGCAGGACCGCTACCGCAAGCGGGCCCTCCAGTGGGGTGCAGCGGAAACCCTCGTCGAGCGGGCCCGAGCCAAGGGCATCACCCAGATCGACACAGACGACATCGCAGACGCCCTCGGCCTCGACGAGGAGGACGCGTGATGCCTGACCTGCTCGTCCAGATCGACGGCCAGACCCTGCCGCTCACCAACTGCGTGTGGATCACCTGGGCCCCGTGTGGCTGCCCGTGTGGAGCCCTCACCGCTGGGTTCGGTGACGAAGCATTCGCCACCGAAGAGCAGGCGTGGCGGGAGATCTACCCGACCAAGCGAGAGCGCGACAGGCACCAGCGACAGGACTACCGCCTGGAGCTCATGAGCTGGGACCGCTACCGGGCCGACATCGACCTCGCCAAGCGGTGCCCCCACGTGAAGAAGGCCGCCTCGTGACCGGCCGCCACCGCGCCATCGACCGCGTCGCCCAGCTCGAAGCCGAGAATCACGAGCTCGTCTGCCAGACGATCCGGCTCGCTCGCGAGAACGACACCCTCCAGCGGCAGCTCGACACCACCGGAATCGCACTCACCGGCGCCTGGGCCGACCTCGAGACCGCGGTCGCCGAGATCCGCCGGCTCCAGCAGCAGCACATCGACGACACCGTCCGCATGGCCCGCCTCCGCCGGGACCTCCACAACGCACGGCCCCGCATCACCCGCGTCGACAGCACCGCCGAGCGGCCCACCGCGCCCGGCAGCATCCCGCTGCGCGCCGCCTGAGACGCCCGCGCCCCGCCGGAAGACACCGGCCGGCGGGGCCGGGACCAGACCAGGGACGCCCCGCCGAGGCGAATTCGGCGGGGGCCCACCACCCAGCATCCCAGAAAGGGAAACCGTGAAGGTCACCATCAACGCCCACCAGCTCGGCCGACTCATCGACAAGACCATCAGCCACATGGCCGACGACAGCATCGAACCGCTGCACGGCATCCGCCTCGACCTCGACAGCACCCACCTATACGCCATCGCCTCCGACCGCTACACCCTCGCCGTCGCCCGCTACGAGCTGCTCTACGCCGACAAGGGCGCCGAACCCTACGCCCGCACCATCCCCGGCGAGTACCTGCGCCCGCTCCGTGAGTGGATCAGCACCCAGATCGGCCACGCCAGCATCACCATCAGCACCGACGAGGACCGACTCGTCTTCGCCGCGCCACTCACCGAGTTCCGCATCGCCACCAAACCCGACATCAAGTACCCGGACTGGCGCGGCCTGCTCCGCACCATCGCCGAGCAAACAACCGAGGAAGCTCCGTTCCCCGCCCTCCACTCCGGCTTCCTCGCCCGATGGGCCGACACCGGCAGCACCATCCGCGTCCGCGTCACCGCCGACCAGAAGGCTGTCCTCGTGTTCGCCGAGGACTTCATCGGCGCCCAGATGCCCGCCCGCTACGCCGGCGTCGGGCCCGTCAAGGACGAGACCATCGACAGCGCCCGAGCTTTGTGGAAGGACGTCCTCCACGCCGGCACGAGCCGCGCCGACATGGTCACCGACATGCCCGACGCGGATCGAGACCGGTCCCGCTACGAGGCCACCACCGACGTCCGCGAAACCGGCGAGGACCTGCTCCACCAGGCACTGCGGTCCACCTGGCAGATGTACGGCGCCGACATGGACACAGAGGAGGGACGCGCCGCCTTCAACGCCTGGGTGTCCTCCGGTGTCCGCTCGTGGATGGCGTACCGCTTCCTCGACGCCCTCTACCAGGTCGACCCGCGGGCGGCCGAGGGCATCGTCGGTGAGACCGCCGACCAACTCGACTCCGGCGAGATCGGCGAATGGGCCTGGGACGAGGCGAAGAAGGCCGGTCACGACCCGCAGAAGTGGTACGACGACTACAAGGCCCACCTGGAGAAGCTGGCTGCCAAGCGGCAGGCACAGGAGCAGGTCGAGAAGTGGGAACGCCTCGCCATGGCGTTCAACGCCGCCACCCAGGCTGGGGTCAAGTTCCGGGTCGAGCCCAACCCGCACGTCCAGTGGGACGCCAACAACAACCGCTGGATCGCCGTCGAGGCCACCACCGCGGAGGCCGCCGCGTGACCCGCTTCCTCCTCGGCCTGCTCCTCGGCGGCTGCGGCTCCGCCATCACCTGGGCCGCCAGCCACAACACCGGCTGGACCATCGCCATCGGCGCCACCGTCGCCGTCCTCGTCTGGCTCGGCGAATACCTCCTCGACGACCTCACCTGAACGCACGGCCGCCCCGCCCGCCGCAAACAGGCGGGGTGGCCACAACCCAAGGAGAACATACGTGAAGCTCTTCGGCCCCGACCGTCAGCGTGTTGGCTACGCAGACCAGGAATGGTCCGTCTGGGTCTCCGGCATGGACGACATCCACGACAAGGACAGCCTCGCCGAAGCCCTGGAACTGGCCAACGAACTCAACGCCACCTTCGCCGACCTCCACACCCGCGACGGCAATGAGTTCTCACCCACTTGCTACGCCGTCGTCCTCCACCACGGCTACGCCTGGACCCAGGCCACCGAACACGCCCACCGCATCGACTGCGGCCACCCCGGCTGCGTCTCGTGCTACATCAACCGCGACGAGCCCCAGGCCGGTGCCGCATGAGCCCCATCACCTGCCCCTGCGGCAACACCAACGGCCCCTTCGTCCGCATCGACGGACGCCACCTCTGCGAAAACTGCGCCGACAAGCAGCAGAAGGGCGGCAGCAAGTGACCGCCACGACCGAGGCGCCGGCCGTCACACCCGGGGTCTACGACATATCCGCCGAGCTGTACCACAGCGACCCCATACCCGGCGGCAGCCTCTCCTCCACCGGAGCCCGCACGCTGACCTCAAAGTGCCCGGCCGCGTTCAAGTACCAGCTCGACAACCCCGAGCCGTACAAGCAGGTCTTCGAGTTCGGCACCGCCGCACACAAGCTCGTCCTCGACGACGGCCCCGACCTGGTACTCGTCGACGCCGAACGCTGGGACACCAAGGCCGTGAAGGCGGAAGTCGCGGCGATACGCGCCGAAGGGAAGATACCGCTCAAGCGGGCCGCCCTCGAGCAGGTCCACGCCATGGCCGCCGCCCTCCGCCAGCACCCCGAAGCCGCGGAACTCCTTGAACCCGGGTCCGGGGTGGCCGAACAGTCCCTCTTCTGGAACGACAACGGCATCTGGCGGCGGGCCCGCTTCGACTGGCTCAGCGACAACGGCCAGATCGTCGACTACAAGACCACCCGGTCCGCCAACCCCATCGACCTACCCAAGACCATTCACGACTGCGGCTACCACCAGCAGCAGGAGTGGTACCTCGACGGCGGCATCGCCCTCGACATCGTCGACCCTGAGCGGCCCCTCCAGTTCGTGTTCCAGGAGAAGGAACCGCCCTACCTGGTCACGGTCACCACTTGCGACGCGACCGCCCGTGGCATAGGTCGCCACCTCAACGACCGGGCCCTCTACACCTACGCCCACTGCCTCGAGACCGGCGAATGGCCCGGCTACCTCGAAGCACCTCTCAGGCCGCTCCCCGCCTGGGTCGAGCGCCAGTACGCCTAGGAGCAACCACATGAACCAGCAGCTTGGCCAGCCCGTTCGCGTCGGACGCCAGCAGCAGAACACCGACGAGTACGACGATGGCGCCTTCATCTTCCGCCCGGCCACCAAGGACAAGGCCAAGGCCCGCGTCGCCGTTCAGGGTGTGTCCGGCTCCGGCAAGACCTGGACCGGCCTGTCCATCGCCCACGGTCTCGCCGAGGGGCAGCGGTTCGCCGTCATCGACACCGAGCGCGGCGCCGCGTCCCTGTACGTCGGCATCAACGGCATCCAGTTCGACGTGCTGCAGATGCATCGCTACGACCCGCGCGACCTGGTCAAGGCCCTCGCTGCGGCGGCGCAGGCCGGATACCCGGCCGTGAAGATCGATTCCCTGTCGCACTTCTGGAAGGGCACCGACGGAACACTCGAGCAGGTCGACAAGGCCAAGTCTCGGTACGGCGGCAACTCCTTCGCAGGATGGAAGGAGGGCACCCCGATGCAGAACGACATGATCGACGCACTCCTCTCGTACCCCGGGCACGTCGTCGTCACCATGCGCTCCCACACCGAATGGGTCTTGCAGGAGAACGAGCGCGGCAAGAAGGAGCCCGTCGCCATGGGCATGCGGGCCGAGCAGCGTAAGGGCGTCGAGTACGAGTTCGGGCTCGTCTGCTCCATGGACATCAACAACACGCTCACCGTCGTCAAGTCCCGCTGCCCTGCCCTCCACAAGAAGGTCATCAAGGAGCCGAACGGCGCGATCGACATCGCCAAGCCGCTCCTCGACTGGCTCAACGACGGAGCCGAGACGGTCGACACCTCGGCCTGGATCGACGCCGCCACAGGCGACGATGCGACCCCGGACAGCCTCCTCGCCCTGTATCGCGAGGTCGAGTCCCACGGAGCCCTGGCCACCCCGTTCCTGCACCCCAAGACGGGCCAGCCGACCAGCCTCGGCGCCTTCATCAAGGAACGCGGCACCGCGCTGAAGAACGCCGCCTAACCGGCACTGGGGCCGCCCCTCATACCGCCATGCGACCTACGAGGAGTTAGACGACCGGTGTCCGACCACAACGATATCGACTCGCCAATCGCCGTCCTGTCCGAATCGATCAAGATCTGCAAGCAGTGCGGTGCAACCAAGCCCGAGACCGCCTTTCACAGCCGCGGTCCAGGCAAAGGCCGTAAGCCGGTCTGCGCCGAGTGCCGAAACAAGAGCCGGAAGAAGCGGCAGGAGACGCCTCAGCAGCGACTCGAGCGAAAGCTCTGGGAGGAATACAGGCTCACCCTCACCCAGTACTTGGCTCTCGCGGACGCGCAAGGCGGCGTGTGTGTCATCTGCAGAAGGGCGCCCAACGGAGGCACACGACTCTACGTCGATCACTGCCACACCACGGGAGTTGTTCGAGCCCTTCTCTGCAACCCCTGCAACTTGATGATCGGCGTCTACGAGAACCACCACCGGACAGCGACCGAGTACCTCGCCGTGTACGGGGCTGGCAATCCGCTGTTGATCACCCCCGGCACGCCATCCGCCCGGATCGACGAGCCCCCGTCCTAGTCCTACCCGAGCCGCCCGCACCCGTAATGCGGGCGGCCCACCCCTCCACGGAACCACACCCGGAAGGACACCCACCATGACCCGCCGCCTCACGCCCGCCGAGCGCCTCGCCGCCGTCGCCAAGGACCAGCTGCTCGACGACATCGTCCGCCAGTCCGAGTGGTCCCAGTTCCTCGTCGAGCAGGCCGTATTCGCGTTCTGCCTCGCCAACGGAACCGTCAGCGCCAACGACCTCCGGGAAGTCCTGCCCGAGCTGGGCCACGGCTTCATCGGCGCCGCCATCAACTCGATGCGGACCGCCCGCATCATCACCCACACCGGGCAGGTCGTCCCCTCGACCAGCGAGGCCACCCACGGCCACCGCCTGGCCGTCTGGCAGCTGACCGACAAAGGGCGGGCCATAGCCGCACAGCGGCGCGCACGGCCGGCGGAGACGGCCGCATGAGCCCCGCCCTGGCCCTCGCCCTCCACGCCGCCGCCTTCCTGGCCACCGGCTGGGCCGCCGCCCGGATCATCCGCCGGCACCACCGCCGCCAGGCAGCCGACCGCATCACCCGCGCACGAGCCCGCGCCCGCCTCCCCGAAGAGATGTTCCTCCTCGGCCGCGACCAGCTCGGACCCGACGACGACTGGGCCCACCAACTACTCCGCGACATCCGCCACCTGCCCACCACAAAGGGGGACCGATGACCACCGCCACCCACCCGCGAACGTGCCACTGCGAAAACTGCGACCGTCGCCGCCGCCGAGCCAAGAAGCAACGCGCACTCAACCGGCACCTCGGCATCCCCAACAGGCTGGACCCCACCCTCGCCCGCCACCACCTCGCAAAGCTGCGCCAGACCATGAGCTGGGTCCACATCGCCGAAGCCAGCGGATGCAGCGCCGCCCACCTCCGCAACATCGCCGCTGGCCGCATGTCGCAAATCAACCGCCAAACCCACGAAAAGATCATGGCGGTGCAGCCTGCGGAGCGGCGAGACAGCGGCTTCTACATCGACGCCACGGGGTCCGTCCGCCGCGTCCGAGCGCTCATGGCCATCGGTCACAGCCAGTACGCCATCGCCGAGGCAGCCAAAACAGCCACATGTCGCGTCTGGCGCCTCGCGCAAGGCCAGGCGACCATGCGCCAGAAACTCGCCGACAAGATCGAGCACGCGTACAAGCAGCTCGCCCACACCCCAGGCACCTCCACCCGCGCACGATCAATAGCCGCGGCCGGCGACTGGCGCGACCCCCTTTGGTGGGAAGACATGGGCGGCATCGACGACCCCCAGGCGCCCGAACACGACATCCCCACGCCCCGCCACATCGTCATCGGCGAGAACGCCCTCGAACTGGAAGCGCAGGGCTACAGCCGCCAGCACGCGGCCCAGCGGCTCGGCGTCAGCCTCAGCACCCTCGAGACCAACATCCGCCGCTACCGGCAGTCACTCCAGCAAGCCGCCTAGCCCGGCCGGCCCGCACGCCAGCCCCACACGACAAACGCCCCGCGGGACGCCACGGGGCCCAGCCGACCGACCAGGAGATCAACCCGTGCATATCGAACGCTTCACCAACGCCGAGTTCGACATCGAGGTCCTGCCTCGGGACACCTCGTTCATCGTCCTCGCATCAGGGCTGGCCAAGGGGCTCGGCTACCGCGACGCGCATCGGCTCGTCGAATCCCTCCCGCCCGCAGAGAAGGGGTACACGTTGGCGTGTACCCCTGGCGGTGACCAGCGGGTTTGGCACGTTACTGAGCCAGGCTTCTACCGCGTTATTGGCCAACGGCAGACGTCGAGGATCAAGGACGGCTTCGTCCGGGACCAGGTCGACCGGTTCCAACATTGGGTCTTCCACGACGTCCTCCCGTCGCTGCGCCAGCACGGCCACTACAGCCCGCCCGTGCCCGGCAACTTTCCCGAGCCCGATGTCCTCACCTGGGACACCGCCGCCGCACACCTGCGCCAGCGGTACGGAATGCCCATCGACGACGCCATCAAGCTCCGCGAGCGCCTCACCGACGCCGGAGTCCTCAGACTCACCGGAACGCCTCGCAAGGAGTACCGGGACCTGTTCTGGCCTGTCGGCCGACGCTTCGACATCCACGTGCACGCTCTGCCGATCCTCGCCGGCCGCGTCGCCCAAGAGCTCTACCGGCTCGCCGAGGCTCAATCCGGAGTGCAGACCGCACTCGAACTCGACGCCGTAGCCCGACGCGCGCTCGAAGACGGACGCCAGTAGCCGCACACGACAAAGCCCCGCCACACGGCGGGGCAAGGAGGGGAGGAAGCGATGACGTCAGGACGGGAACATCAGCCGGACCAGGTCCGTGCCGAGCGCCTCCTGCTGGGCGGGTGTGAGTTTTCGCGTGGCCGCCTCGAGCCGCTTCATGAACGCCCTGTCCTTCTCCGCCTGGTCGTAGAAGTCGGGCGTCACCAGGTAGGCGCGGCGTCGGCCGCGCACGGTGAGTGCGCTGACGAGGTCGTCTTCTCGTGCCTGCTCGATGAGCCGCGTGAGAAGCGGTCGCGCAATCGTCAGCGGCACCTCCTGCACGCCGTCCTCGGCGATCTCCGGTTCCTGGTCCGTGGCCATGGTGAGAGTGTAAGGCATTTTCACTCTGGCGCGAGTCACCAAAGTTGTAAGTTTGGTAAGCTTGGAAACGTCAAGGGCAAGGACCGTGCCCTGCTGAAGCCCCCGTGAGGGCTGCCCAGAAACAGCCCCGACCAGCAGAGACATCCCTCCCCGAGAAGAGACTCACGTGAGTAAAGAGGCCATGGACTGGGCTATGGAGTACGCCCCACCAATGCCGTCGCAGCTGGTCGCCACGCTGAGCGGACTCGCGCGGCACGCCGACAAGCACGGCCGCGGCGCCTTCCCGTCCGTGGCCCGACTCGCTGCCTACGCGTGCAAGGCGGAGCGCTCCGTTCAGCGCGACCTCAAGCAGCTTCGCGCCCTCGGATTCATCCGCCTCGGCGACCAAAGCAAGGCCGCCCACCTCCCCGAAGGCAAACGCCCCGACGTCTACGACCTGGCCATGGAACGCACTGTTCCAGGGGGCCGTGCCAGCGCAGATGAGGTGACGCGGGCGTCACGGGTGACGCTGGCGTCATCCCGTCGCAGGGGCGGCAAAAAAAAGACCAGCTCAGGCGAGCCCTCGGAGCTAGGGACCGGTGACGTCCACGTCACCCCTGACGCCCACGTCACCGGTGACGTCCACGTCGCGGATGGGGTGACGTCCACGTCACAGGAGGGGCGACGCCCACGTCACCCAAACCAAAAGACTGAACCTAAAGCTGAACCAAAAGACTCTTATGGCGCGCGCGAGCCGCAAGCCGACGACGAACGTGACTACCGCTGGCCCGCCTTCGGCGAGTTCTGGGTTTGCTACCCGCGCAGCAAGCAGATCGAGAAAGCCAAGCGCGCCTGGTGCGACGCACTCGACCGCGGCGCTGACCCCGACCTGATCGTCAAGGCCGCCAAGGCATACGCCCACGAACGCCACGGCCAAGACCCTCGGTACACGCCGTACCCCGCCCGCTGGCTCGACGACGGCCGCTACGAAGACCAGCCCGACCCCGAGCCGCGATCCAACAGCGGCCCCGACGCCGAGACCGCACCCCGCTACATGACCGAAGAGGAGAAGCAGCGTGCACTCCAGTTCTGACCTGCCCAGCCGCCGCGATGGCGTGCTCATCGAGCGGCAGGTCATCGCGCTCAACCGCTTCGACGACCGCATCCCCGTCATCTACCGCCAGCCCATCAACCTGCCCGAAGACGTCGCCAAGTGGATCGCAGGCTGGGGCGGGTCGAGCCTGTTCCTCACAGGCGCGATCGGTGTCGGCAAGACCTGCACCGCGTGGCAGACGTGCCGCCGCTGGCTCCAGGCCCAGTACGCCCCGGGCGAGCCGTGGCAGGGAACCCCGACCATCCAGACGTGGCGGTCGACGGCCCTGTTCGACGCACTCCGCCCTGACGCAGGGGAGGGCGAGGGCCGAACCCTGCTGCGGCAACTGCAGCGGTGCGACCTGCTGTTCATCGACGACCTGGCCGCAGCGCGCGCCTCCTCGTGGACGCAGGAGCGACTGTTCGAGCTGTTCGACGAGCGGTACATCAACCGACGCCCCGTGATCATCACCAGCGATGTGGTCCCCGCGAAACTCACGGAGGTCACCGGGCCGCGCGTCGCCTCCCGGCTCGCCGAAATGTGCCGCGGCAGCGTCGTCCTCCTCGAGGGCTACGACCGCCGCAAGGGAGTCGCCGCGTGACCACCGAAATCGACATGTGGGGCCCCGACCAGCCCTCCCCGACGCAGTCCATGCCCGCCGACCGCGAAGCCGAGCAGATCCTCGCAGCGTCGGTAATGGCCCGCACCCAACTCATCGACGACCTCGCCGCCAACGGCTTCGACCCCGCAGACATCAGCGACGAGCGCTACCGGTGGGTCTGGTACGCCGTCGAAGACCTCTCCAGCAACCTGGCCGCCGGAGAGATCCGCTGGGAAGCCGTCGCCCGCAAGCTCGCAGCCTGGCACGCCGAAGGCCGCATGGTCACCATGCCGCTCGACAGCGACCAACTCGCCGAGCTGTACAACCATGCGATGCCCGGCTCCGCCGACTACTGGGCCGAACGCGTCACCCGCGTCGCCATCGCGGCCCGCACCGCATCCCTCGGCGTCACTATGCGAGTCAAAGCCACCTCGCCGGCGTTCGACCCGGACTCGGATATTGCCGAGATGCAGGCCGAGATCGACAACCTGGTCCGGCCGACCGCCATCTCGCAGGCGTCCACGCTCGGCGAGCTACTTCCCGACGTGCTGAAGCGGGCCACCACCCCGCCCAGCAACGAGGATCGCATCCCCACCGGGTTCATCGATCTCGACCATCTGCTGTGCGGTGGCTTCGCACCCGGGCAGCTCGTGGTTGTCGCGGCACGTCCGGCAATCGGGAAGTCGACACTCGCCCACAACTTCGCCTATGCCGCGGCAGTCAAGAACAAGATCCCCACGTATTTTGCGTCGCTCGAGATGGGCAAGGAGGAACTCGCCGCGAGCATCATGTGCGCGGCCGTCACCATCCCGCTGCACCACTTGAAGCAGGGCATCGTCGATGACACCGTCATGGCCCGCGCCGCGTCCATGGCCCCCGAGTTGGCCCAGGCTCCACTGCAGCTCGACGACAACCCGCTCGTCACCCTGCCCGGTCTGCGCGCCGTCGTCCGCACCCTGGTCCGCGTGTTCGGCCTGCGCTACCTGATCGTCGACTACCTGCAGCTGATGCAAGCGCCGCGCGCTGAATCCCGCCAGGTCGCGGTGTCGCTGCTCTCCCGCGGGCTGAAGCTCCTCGCGAAGGAGTTCGGCATCACCGTCGTCATGCTCGCCCAGCTCAACCGCGGGCCCGAGCAGCGCACCGACAAGAAGCCGATGGTGTCCGACCTGCGGGAGTCCGGGTCGATCGAGCAGGACGCCGACATCGTGATCCTTCTGCACCGCGAGGACGCATACGACAAGGAATCCCCACGGGCAGGCGAGGCCGACCTGATCGTCGGCAAGCATCGGGGCGGGCCCACCGCGACGATCACCTGCGCCTTCCAAGGCCACTATGCACGTTTCGTAGACATGGCCGCCGACCTGTGACCGCCCAATTCGACGCCGCTGACATCGCGGCCATGCGTGCCGAGGGAAGTCTCGACGAATTCCTCCGCCTCCTCGTCGGCAAGACCGCGCCCCAGCCCAAACCGGCTGCCAAAGACGAGCCGCCCGCCTACCACATCGCCCGCCCCGGGGCCTGGCCCTGCGGCACCGCAGCAACCGGCCCCACACCCGGACCCTGCTGCCCCGACTGCCAGCAGAAGGGAGACCAGTCGTGACGCTCACCGACTCCTGCCCGTCGTGCCTCCGCCGCGGCATAGCCCCCGCCGCCACCCGCTGGCGCAGCAACCGCATCGTCCACGGCTACCGATGCCCCCGCTGCGGCGCTACCTGGACCACCACCCGGGACCTGACCGCCTACTCCGACCTGCACACCCGCCGCACCCAGCAGCCCAACAGGAAGGCCGCCTGATGTACCGACACGACAACGACGCGCTGACCGTCATGGACTGGTTCTGCGGAGCCGGCGGCAGCAGCCAGGGAGCCCACGCCGTCCCCGGACTCCGGGTAACCCGCGCCGCCAACCACTGGGAGCGGGCGATCGAATCCCACGCCGCGAACTTCCCGGAGACCGACCACTACCGCGGCGACATCCGCCAGGCCCCCGTGTGGGCGTGGCCCGTGACCGATCTCTTCTGGGCCTCCCCGGAGTGCACCAACTGGTCCGTGGCGAAGGGCAAGAAGCGGGACTTCATCAACGCCATGCAGGGCGACCTGCTGGACCTGTACGCGGAAATGGAACGCGAGAAGTTCGAGGCCGACGACGACGGCGGACCGTCCCTCGAGGAGGAGTCACGCGCCCTGATGGAGGAGGTGCCGCTGTACCTGCGCGGCGTCATAGAGCGCGGCGGCCTGGTCAAGGCCGGGGTGGTCGAGAATGTCGTCGACGTCCGCGCCTGGGACGAGTGGGACCGCTGGATCGGCGAGATCCACAAAATGGGCTACAAGACTCGGATCATCGCCCTCAACAGCATGCACGCCAACCCGCGCAGCGTGCACAAGGCGCCGCAGTCCCGCGACCGGCTGTACGTCGGGTACTGGCACGAGTCTCTGCGCCGCACGCCGGACTGGGACAAGTGGCTGCGGCCCCGCGCTTGGTGCGAGCCGTGCGGCGAGTGGGTGCAGGCCGTGCAGTCGTGGAAGCGTCCCGGTGTCGACATGGGCCGGTACCGCCAGCAGTACGTGTACCGGTGCCCTCGCACCGCGTGCCGGAACAGCGTGGTGGAGCCGGAGGCGCTGCCCGCGCTGGCGGCGATCGACTGGTCGATCCCGGGCCAGCGGATCGGTGACCGGGCCAAGCCGCTGGCGGCGAAGACCCTGGCTCGCATCCAGGCCGGGCTGGAGAAGTTCGCCCGCCCGGTGCCGATGATGGTCCCCGCTGGCGGCACCTGGCGGAACGAGGCGGCCAGCGTCCTCGACCCGATGCCGACCCGGACCACGCGCGAGAACGACGGCCTGGCCGTGCCGCCGCTTCTCATCCCTGTCGAAGGACGGGACGGCAAGGAAGCGAACTCCGCGAATCTCCCGCTCCGCACCCAGACCGCGCGTAACGAAACGGGCCTCGCGTGGCTGCCGTTCATTGCCGAGCTCCGCGGTGGCGGCAGCGTCGCCCGCTCGGTTTCGGAGGCTCTGGCCACCGTCACCGCTTCCGGCAACCACCACGGCCTCGTCACCCCGAACATCCCCGGGTTTGTTATGCGGAACAACGGCTCCAAGGGCGATGGCGGGGAGCACTGCACGCCGGCTAGCGAGCCGTTCCGGACGATGACCACCACTGGGCACCAGTCCCTGATCACCTGGGAGCACCTGCTCGTCCCGTACTACGGCAATGGGACTGCCCGCCCGGTGAGCGAGCCGATCGGTGCGCTGACGACCCGCGACCGGTACGCCCTGGTGCACGGCGAGCCAGCCATTGAGGACGTGCTGTTCCGCATGCTGGAGCCGCACGAGATCGGCCGCGCGATGTCGTTCGCGGACGACTACGTCGTCCTCGGGTCGAAGCGGGAGCGGGTGCGCCAGTACGGCAACGCCGTGACACCCAATGCCGCCGAGGTGCTGCTGTGTGCCCTCGTCGAGTGCATCACCGGCGAGGAGATCAGCCGGTACGCCGAGCCTGCCCCGGAACTGGGGGTGGCCGCGTGACTGCCGACGCCTACCTCGTCATCCTCTGCGACCGCGCTGGCTGCGACACCGAGGGGCACTGGCCTGTGCGCTTCGAGCCGCACACGCACCGCGAGCTCCGCCGGCTGCTGAAGAAGCACCGCGGCTGGCGCCGGACCCGTGACGGGCGCGACCTGTGCCCCGACCACGCCGCTTGACGCACGACGGGCCGCCTCCGGGGCTATCGGAGGCGGCCACCCACCAATCCCACCACATGAGGAGGCCACCGTGTTCGCCCTGTCGCACGACCCGCAGTACGTGACCTTGGCCCGCAGCGACTACGAATGGCTGCTCGCCTGCTACTGGTCGCCTCTGACCGGCATGCGGGACGTCGCCGCGAACCTGATCACCGAGTGGGGCCACGACCCGGCCGACCACCCGGAGCTGCTCGACGACATGGAGATCGAGCTGTCCGGCGCCCTCATCGACACCGCGGCCGACCTGATGCGCGACCGCGGTCTGCCAGATCTCCGCGTCGCCCCCGCCGCCTGAACCCCCTGGTCACGGCGGCCAACACCGGCCGCCGTGACCGCCACCGATAAACAACGCACGCTGAATGACGGACGGAGAACCCGATGACCATCTACGTGGACGAGATCCGCGACTACACCCTGATCGCGAAGGCCCGGCGTCTGCGGCACACGCATTGGTCCCACCTCACCGCCGACACCGAGGAGGAACTGCACGAGTTCGCCAAGCGCCTGGGGCTGCGCCGCTCCTGGTTCCAGAAGAAGTCCGACCGTGACTACCGCTGGCACTACGACATCGTCCCGTCGAAGCGGGCCGCCGCCGTGCGCATGGGTGCGGTGGAGATCGACCGGCACGGTGTGGTGGCCCTAATGGACGCCCGCCGCGCCGCCGCCGGACTGGAGTCGGGCGACGCCGTGTTCCAGCGGGTGCTCGACAAGGCCGCCGCTGCCGGTGAGGTCAGCGAGGTTGGCCCCCGCTGCGGCAACAACCCGAACGTGAAGCTCTCCGAGGGCGATCGGACGGCCGTGGACGAGTTCATGGCGTACCTGCGTGAGCGCCGGGCGGGTGAGGCGTCGTGACCGACCAGTCTCCGGCTGCCCTGTTGCGGGCCGCCGCCGAGAAGGTACGCCAGTGGGCCACCGAGGCCACGTCTGACCCGTGGGCGCCAGGAGCAGCCACTACGTTCGGGCCCGAACTCGCCGCGTGGCTGGACAGTGCGGCCGTGGACGCCGAGCAGATCGGCGCGGACCCCCGGGCCATGGCTACGGCCCGCCGGATCCTCGGGGCCGAGTCGTGACCGGGCCGCACCTCAGCCCGAGGGAACAAATCGTCCTCCGTCGCTTCTCTGAAGGTGCCACCTGCTCACGCATCGCCCACGAGCTTGGGATCTCCGAAGTGTCCCTGCGGGTGTACTCCCACCGCATGCGGAAGGCCCTTGGGGCTCGCAGCATCGCCCATGCGGTTCTTCTGGGTTGCCGGGCGGGCCTGTTGGACGGCCAGCCGCAGCGGCACGGGGACCACGCGGGCTACACGGCGCACCTCCGCCGCGGCGAGGAGCCGTGCGAGCCGTGCCGACTGGGGGAGCGGGCGTACCGCAGCACCCAGCGGGCCGGGAACCGGGAGGTGGCGTGATGGCCACCTTCTCCAGCCGCACTGTTGTGAGCACTCGCCGCGAGTGGAGTGTTCCCGCCGCCGAGCCATGGGGTGCGTTCCTCGGCGACGTGCGTGCCGCCATCGCGGTGGCGAGCGTCGCGTACCGGGAGGTGCACCAGCTCCCCGAGGATGCGCCGCTGTTGGACGACGCGTTGCGCTTCAAGGTCGCCGACAACGAGATCGTCATCAGTTTCACCGTCGAGGAGGGGCAACAGTGATGGATGACCGCTACGTCCGCGCCCTGGATCGCGCGCACTCTCTGGCCGAGGAATGGTCCGGGGATCAGCGGCCGATTACCCGGGCTCAAGCCGCCGTGTTGCTGATGGAGGTGCTGCAACTCGACGGGTGGACGGTTGACGAGCCGCCGGTGTTGCGGGCCGTGCCGGACCCCGAGCCGCCCAGTGGCCGTCTGCGGGGCGTTCCGGGTGTCGAAGCTCCCGAGCCCCGTTCTTCCGTTCACAGGCCGTCAGGCGCCCGCTCAGGGCCCGTGGAGGGCGAGTCATGACGGCCCGGCTCGATACGGACACCCCGCCGCGCGGCTACAGCGGCCCCCAGGGCGCCCCGCAGCGCCCGGATGACGCCCAGGACCAGCCACCCGCCCAA
Source organism: Streptomyces sparsogenes (assembly GCF_001704635.1). GTDB lineage: Bacteria > Actinomycetota > Actinomycetes > Streptomycetales > Streptomycetaceae > Streptomyces > Streptomyces sparsogenes. The sequence continues at coordinate 71,253 of NZ_MAXF01000136.1, forward strand.
CGCGCCGCAGAGAGCCACGCAGGGCTTCCAGAGCAACTCACTCTGCCCGCCGAGCTCATCGCCGCCGTGCTCCTGCCCGTCCCAATCCCGTCCGCACGACGCCGCGGCCGGCGCGTCCACCACCTGCCCGACATCGCCAACTACCAGCCCGAGGAGACCCACTGATGACCGACACCCAGCCGACCGAACCCGCGCTGACCGACCCCTACGCCGAATCGCCCGACGCCGGAGACACCAGCGCCTGCAACTGCAACGGCGCGTGGCACGCCATGGAGCAGCACTGCGTCGACTGGCCGTGCCCCGGCTGTGCCCGCATCTGCCCGCCCGAGCCCGGCACCGCCTGACCGCCCCGTGCCCGGCCGCCGTCCCCGCGGCCGGGCCCCGACCCGCCGGAGACCACACCCATGACCGACCAGGCCGCCACTCACCGTTGCCGCAACTGCGATGGGGTCGACCCCGACAGCTGCCTCACCAACCCTGACCGACCGCCCATCACCCAGCCTCCGTACCGCGTCCTGCTGGCCTGCATCGAGGACGAGCGGACCAAGGCCGAACACAACGCCCCGCTGTGCCGGACCGAGGAGGCGCGGTGGGTCAACGAGGGCATGGCCGCCGCCCACTTGGTTGACATCGGGCACGTGCTCGCCGTGTTCGAGGGGCCCGAGGCGGCAGCCGTGTACATGCGGGGCGAGGCTGGCGCTCGTGACTCCAACCTCACACCCGGCTTCGTCAACCCGCCCGGCTCGACGGCCGAGCAGCTGCCCGCCGACGTCCTGGCCCTGATCGACCCGCCGCCGTACCTGTCCACCGCATGTGAGACAGCGCAGCTCCTCGAGCAGGCCGTGGCCGAGCACCCCGACAGGCAGGCCGGGCTGCGGGAGTGGGCGCGGCGGATGCACGCCAGGTGCCGGAAGAACCAGAAGTTCACCGGGAAGCTCTGCACCTGCGGCCACCACCAGGCCGGCTGACCCCCGGACGTGCGTGTGCCGCACACCGGGGGAGGGTGTGCGGCACAGGGCAGGTCAAGCGTCCGGCTGGGCGGTGCGGCGGAGGCGTTCGGCCCGCTCCTTGTAGCGCTCGTCGGGTTCGATGCCCGCTTCCCGGGCCATCTTCCGCACGTGGGCGGGTGTCCAGCCGGACGCCTTGGCCACCTCGGTAGGGCGGTGCTCCCCATTGCGGAGGGCGGCGAGGACGACCTCTTTCAGGTGGGTGCTGGACTTCTTGAGGCGTTCCTCGTCGCGCTTTCGGCGCGTACCGGCTGCCTCGATCTCTTCGAGGGTCGGCTGCTCGGGGGTCTCGTCGACTGTCATAGCAACAAGGTACCGCAACCGACTTGCGCTGACAGCCCTTCAGGAGTAGCTTTGAGGTATCGACAGCGATACATAGTATCGCTGATGAGGATCGATGAAGTGCCGCTAAGCCCCTGATGAGGCAGGCCGTAGGAGGAGAGATGTACAAGACCATGGACCACCGAGAGGTCACCTCGCACTCCAACACGTTGGAGGAGGCCATCAGGGGTGCGCGTAACGCGTGGTGGAACGGCAGCGATGACCGGTCGTTCTCGATCGTCAACGCGTCGGGCTCCACGGTGGCGTTCGTCCGCCGTGGACAGGTGACACGCGGCTGAACCACCAGCCCCCGGACGGTCAAACCGTGCGCGCGTCGTAGCGCACCGGGCGGCACCTCATCCCGCCCGGCCTTCGGGCCGGGCCCTCACCCGCCACCACCAACCGCACCGCAGGGGAGACCGCAATGGACCGCATCGTCATCGACCAAGCCAAGATTCAGATCGACGACTCGCTCAAGGTCAAGCCGGGCTCGGAGTTCCCCCGGCCGCTCGACTGGTGGCAGCGGATCGTCCCCTGCTGGCTCGACGCGTCCGAAGACGAACACGGCCACATCGTGATCACCCCCAACGGTCACCGCGCCGACGGGCACGTGTACGAACTGACCCCCGCCGTCATCCGTCGCGAGATGAAGGCCGCGATGCGGTTCCTCGGCGAGCGCCGGTTCCTCGACTTCACCGACGCCATCGTCACCGCCTGACATTCCTGCCCGGCCCCCGGTGGCCGGGCCCGCCCCCGAACCCGCCGCACCCCGATCCGCAGAGGAGACCGCAATGTCCACGAACTACTTCGCGTTCGGTGAATTCCCGGGCGGTGAGGCCGACGGTGAGGGACTGCACATCGGGCAGCACGCAGGGGGCTGGGAGTTCCTGTGGCGCGCCCACAACGACCACGGCCTGACCTGCACCGACACCTGGCTGAGGTTCCTGTCCCGTGAGGGCGTCACCATCGAGACCGAGTACGGGACCGTCGTGCCGCTGGCCGACTTCTGGAAGCAGGCCATCCTCCGCCCCGCCGAGGCGACCCCGCACATGAGCAGCCGGGCTACCGCCGTCGTGGAATGGCGGGACCGGCGCGGCTGCCCCTTCTATGACGGCGACTTCTGCTGACCCACCCAGCCCCGTCAGGCGGACGTAGCCGGTTCGAATCCGGCGCGGGGCACTCCAAACCACCAGCGACCTGCCGAGGAGTCGCCATGCTCAACCCGATGACCCGCTGGGAGCCCGGCACCAAAGTGCGCTACCACGGCTCTCTCGTCGAGCTGCACGGGGTGTACGCCGCGCACCCCTGCCGGTGCCTGCGGTGCACGGACACCCACAACCTGCCTGGCGTGCGCTTCGCCCTCCAGGACGCGGACGGCAACACCGCCGCCACCTGCGTCCGGCCCCGATCCATCACCGCCGTCTGACTGCTGCCGCTGACCGCCGCACCATCCCCCACCCGGGAGGCCCGTATGCCTGCACGCCCCTTCAAGCGCGGTGATTTCGTCCGCTACGACGGCAGCCGCGAACGGTGGCGCGGCAAGTGGTGGACCGTCGAAGCAGTCCACAACAGTCGCGGCATCCGCACCTACACGCTGGCCGCCCGCGGCATCGGCCGCCTGCGGAACGTCAAAGCCCAGCACGTGTCCCAGCCGGCTGTCGACTGAACCTCAATCCACTCCACCCAATCCAGCAGAGGAGCACCCATGAAGATCAACCGGTCATTGCTGCCGGAAGACCAGCCGATCACCGGAGACGAGTTCATCCGCATCCACAACATCGTCGACAACGCCACGCTGGCCCGCCTCGCCGCCGAGCACCACGACGATGCCGACCACGACGACTGCTTCCAACCCCACCGCACCGCCGACGGCTACGTCGACTGCGACGGGCGGCCCCTGTGACCACCCCACCAGAGCACACCGAGGTCGATCAAATGCATGCCGAGCTTGCTCGACTTCGGGGCCTGGAACACGGCCTGCGGGAAATCCTGCACCGGGTCGACGCCTCCCCGGTCGAGGCGACCCGTAGCGGGGGCGCGGTGTGGCGACTCACCGCCAACCTGGTCATGCTGCAGAAGGCCGGCCGCCCGCCTCTGTGGAACCGCTGGTCCGGCGACCCGCCCCCACCCATTGACAGCCTGCCGCCGCACCAGTGCCTAATCTCCGGCCTCGACGGGTGCAGCGACTGCGGACACCCCGAAGACGCCGTATGCCACGGGGGAGAGGCGACCGGCTGGTGAACAGGAGCAGCCAGTGACCAGGCGCCCGATGTCCGCCCTCCGGGCCCGTGCCGTCATCGAATCCGCAGCCCTCGTCAAAGCCCCTACCTGGTCCGAGGACCGGCACTGGCACGTCGTCGACGGCGACGGCAAGGTGCTCGTCGTGGTCGCCCCCTCCTACGGCGGCGTGTCCCAGTCGGGGCGAAACGGCTGGCAGTGGTGGCTCGCCGGCTCCGGGCCCTCCTCGGCAACCCGACCCGAGAAGACCTGCGAGCAGGCCGCCGTCGCCGGACTCGATGCCTGGGAACGCTGGGCCACCACCCGACCCTCCCCATGAGACTCTGAACCCCATGACCCCAGACGATCCCGCCCCGCTGCCTGGCTTCGACGAGCCGGCCGCGGGGCGCAGTCGTATCACCTGCCGCATGTGCGGGCGGCCGTTGCGAGGCAGGCAGGCCCGACTGTGGGGGCTCGGGGAGGACTGCCGGGGCAAACTCGCCCTCCGCGCTGCACCGAAGCCGCCCGAGCACGACATCGAACAAGAGACGCTCCCCGGGACCTGAGGGCCGCTCGCAGCACACTGGCACGTGACGGTATGCCTGGCTGGTCAGCCTCGGTAGCCGGCCGCGCCGCAGACCTTTGGCCTATGCCACCGGCAAAAGCAAAGCTAGCAAGGCTCTCGAATCCAAGCCGAACAGGGACCCCTACAGGCATTTTCGCGAGAGTTTCCCTACCTGGTTCCTGCAAGAAGGCGGTATCACTTCGCTACGGTGGTGGGCGTCACGACAGAAGCAAGCAGGCGGCAGTTAGGCGATCCACATGAGTGACGCGCCCTGGACCATCGAACGCATCAGCGCCGCACTGGGGGACCCCAACCTCGCGCAGCGGTTCCTCGGCGAGATCAACCGGGCGCCGGCTCATGAGCTGCTGTCCGTGTTCGCAAAGTGGCGGCAGATCGCCGAGGACACGGATGCGGCCCTCGAACAAGCAGACGAGGTCATCGCCTACGAAAGCCAAGGTGAAGAGCCTCCCGGCGAGTGGCTCGACGGAGATCAGCGGGTTCAGGAAGTAGCTGACCGAATCCGGGCACGCGGGGCCGCCTGACCTGGCACGCTGTACAGCGTGTATCTGCTTCGTTACCCGCCTCACGTAGAGGCCGTCTGGGACTCGCTTCCCGACGAGGCCAGGGTCGAATTCGACCGCGCCATCCTCGCCGTCTGCGAGGACCCCTTCGCCGAGACCACACCCCACGGTGGCGACGGCGACATCAAGCGGCTCCTCATCCTCAACCACACCAGGGCCGTGCTGGTCGTCTTCAAGCACCCCCTGCAGCGGGTACGCATCCTCGACCTCAAGCACCTCGGGTAGGCGCGCGCTAAAGCCCCCGGCCGTGCATCCGCGCCAGCCGGGGGCTTTCTGCTGCGCTCCGTCTCGCGTGTCCTGAGCCATCACCATCACATCAGCCAGGGTCTGCCCCACCACCGAGCACAGTTGCACGTGACAGGTTGCTTCGCCCCGCCACCTGCGTCCCGAGCCGGCTGCCCGGCACATCGCGCCAGCCAGATCTGCCCGGGCGCCCGCCCGGCCGCCCGGCCGGGCGCTAGGCTCAGAGACACACTGTTTGGTTACGGGATTCATGAATTCAGGGTCGAGGTCGAGGCTATGAGCAGCGAGAACTGGACGATCGACAGCATCGCCCACGCACTCCCCCACCCCGAACTGCGAGCTACCTTCCAGCGTGAGGTCTCCTTCACGGATGTCGGCAAGCTGCCCGCGATCTTCCGGCGGTGGGTGCAGTTCATCGAAGACTTCGAAGCCGACCGACCTCGTACCGAGGAACTGCTTTCCTACATTGAGCAGCACGGACGGCTACTGGACGACTACGATGAAGACACGCCCGAGAGCATCGCCGCGTTCGAGGACCTCAAAGCCCGTCTGAACGCCCACCGCGAAGGACATCACGCCGCGTGACCTGGAACTTCAGCCGCAGCCCCCACACCCTCGACATGATCGGCGGGCTGCCGCTTGAAGGCCAGATGGCACTCTTCGACCTCATCGACCGGCTCGAAGCCGATCCACTCGCGGGCACCGAGCCCTACGGGGAAGACGACGGCATGACCCGCCAAGCCGTCTTCGGCGGCTTCGGAATCATCGTGTTCTGGGCTAGCCAGGCGACGAAGCGCATCACGCCGCTACAGATCAACTGGGCGGCCCCGTAGGGCTGCTGCGGCCTCCCCATACGCGGAGGCACGCTGGGGCGCCGCCTGAGTCTCAGTCGCACTCACCACATCGGCCAGAACCTGGCGCGTCGCGCCGGCCCTGTGGGGGAGCCTTCTTTCCGGTGAATACCGCAACCGGCAAGGGGGGAATGCGTGTTCGGAACCAAAGCCGTGCACAAGGCCATCGACGAACTGAAGACCAGTGTCGGCGGCTTACGAGAAGCCCTCACCAACGCGATCAAGCAAGGGCTCGACGGCATCAAGGCCAGCATCGACGAGATCCGCAACGACACCCAGCGCACCAGCAACGCCGCCGAGACCCTCAGCGGCAGAATCGACAACCTTCACAGCGAGATCCAAGGACTCCGCGGCGACATCGAGCGGCTCCGCACCAGCGTCGAAGCCACCACACGGGCAGTCGCGGACGGCCGCAGCGACGAGCGCATCCTCGGGGAGATCGCCGACCTGCGCGCCGCCGTCGAAGGCTGCCGAGCAGACGCAGCGGAAGCCCGCCAGGCGGCGACCGAAGTCCCCCAAGCCGAGCAGCAGCAGGCACAGGCCGCCACCGGCGAGGCCGACACCGGCGACTTCGACAAGCTCCTTGACCTCGCTGCCGGCGTCGCCTACGCCGAAATCTCCTGCCACCGCGACACCTGGGACTTCCTCGTCGCCCAATCCAGCCGCGGCCAGCACTTCCGACTCCCCGGCATGGTCGAAGAGAAAGACTGCCTCATCGACGCCGACCTGTCCGGCCGAACCCTCATCGCCGTCCTCGATGCCCTCTGGCACACCCAGCGCAACCCCGATGTCGAACCGGGCACGCGGCGCCTCGCAGCCAAGGTGTACGGGCGCATCGGCGACGCCCTCGGCAAAGTAGAAGCCGACGGCAGCCCCGAACAGCACCGGGCCGGCGCCGAACAGCGCCAGCCCGACGTGACGCGCATCGTCATCGATGATCGACCCCCGGCCGAGGCCAGCAACTGACCCAGCCGAACGCGAACGCCCCCACCAATCTGCTGGGGGCGTTCCGCCGGGCTGAAGGGGGCTCTGGCCTACACATGCGCCAGGCTTGCTTGATAGAGCCGCTTGAGCGCCTGTACCTCCCCCTCGTCAGCGAACACCGCCTCCGGCGGAACCCACATGCGAACAGTCTCAGGTCCGATGCCCTCGCTTGAAGGCTCGCCGACAGCAAGCTGAGTCGACCAGCGGACCCAACTCGAGACCAACACCTCGATCCACACGGCGCCGTCTGGGCTCTCCTCCACCGTGGCGACCTTGCCGCGTAGTCTGCCGCCCTTGTCCGGCAGCAGCACATCGACACTGGGCAGGGGGTCTGGAACGGAGAAGAGATGTACCGCAGGCATGTCGTGGATCATCCAGGCGGCGAAGCGCAGTCGGCGGTAGGCAAGCCGAGTGACTCACCAGGTCGGCGTAACCTCCGCTGCGCAGCGGCGCGCCTCCCCGCGGCCACTCCCAGGCGCGCTACCTATCCCACATGAGCCGAGACTTCGACCTCAAATTCGAACTCTACGTCGCACTGAGAGAACAGTGCGGCTCGAGGAACGACTGGCCTGTCGGCTTCAACACAGCTCGACATCTTCTCTGCACCATCCCTCTCCACGATCGAGAGCTGTACCGCTTCCTGCGGTGTGCGCGTCAAGCGAGCACTCACCTCCATGAACGGGCCCGGCTCACATCGCGCCTCTATCAGTACTCCTTGGTGCTTGCCCTTGACAGCGAGCACGGGTTCGACGATCAGGATGAAGGTCACGTGGCGGCGTGGCACATCCTCTTGGCCATCCACGGCATGCTGGACCAGGAAACATTCGACAAGTTCGTTGACTGCGCGATCTCGGTGCTGGAGCCAGAGCGGGAAGCGGTCGGAGCATGAACCACCGAACAGCAGGAAGTCCCGGCCGATCTGGCCGGGACTTCCTGCTTTCACTGCGCTGGCTGGCCGGCGCCGGAGCACATCTCCCGACTGCCCTCCGGCTGATGCTGCGGAGTCGGCTCACCTGCGCCAGCCGAGGTGCTGGCACCACACACGGGACATGAGGCTGAGCATTGAACGGGATCGCGGCGCATCGGGCCTCCCCAGGATTGGTTACCCGCAGGATGCACCCGAACACGGGGCGCACAGGAGGCGCGTCAAAGGATGCGCGAGTAAATCTTCGCGCCACTGTGAAACTCCACCGTCAGCCCGTTACGCCGATCCGCCGGGTCCTCCCTCAGCGACCACTGCTCAATACTCGCGATCTCCCGCGACCCCGAACCAGCCAGCAGACCGGCCAGCCAACCCTCCGCCCCATCCGCCCGTCGCTCGAGAGAGACCGGGTCGCCTTCCACCGGCGCGCCCTCCGGCTCGTCATACTTGTCACCCGGCGCCGACTGTGCGACGAAATGGAAGCGGGCCTCACGCCCCTCCAGCTTTACCGCCATGCCGCCCGGATGCTTCGTATCACCCGCCTCCGCCAACGTCATCGGTGAACCAGCCGACGGATCTTTGGACGCGAGCTCCAGAACGAACGACTGAAAGCGCCTAGGACGCATGAATCTTCCTCTCGGTGACGGCCCGCCCATCCTAGGAGGGGCCAGACGGGGATCATGACGAGATCCGGGACGTGTCACACGACAGCCGGACGGTGGATCGAACCGTCCGGCCGTCAACGCACTTCAGAAAGCGTCAGGCAGCCCGCTCAAGCACCGGACGTGCCAAATCCCGGTGCCACAGCTCGACCTCGAGGCCGCGGCGACGCAGCCGGCGGGCAAGGCAATGCGCCACTGTGGCGCTGCGGTGACGTCCCCCGACACAGCCCACCGCGACCGCGATCCGGTCACCAGACGGGCCCGCGGCGAACGCCTGAACCTGCCGGACAGTTGCCCGCAGCAGCGGACGGATCCCAGCCGTGCCCAGCACCGACCGCCGCACCGCACCATCCTCAGCAGTCATGTACCGCAGCGCCGGATTCACGTGCGGATCCCGAAAATGCTGCCGCAGGTCGAGAATCACGTGCGCCTCCGGAGGCGCAGCATGACCGTAGTCGAATGAGACGATCTCGACCGTCGTCATGCCCGCGCACCGCCCAGCTTGCCGACCTCGCACCGGATCCGCTCCGCATGCGCCACCAACTGATCCGCGAACGCCAGAGCAGCCGGCTCGGCGTACTGGTTGCACTCACCCGAGCCGTCCGCGTCCACCGACAGGTACGGCTCACTCTCCCGGGCGAACGGCCACTGCACCACCTGCGCCGCCAGCACCTTCTCCACGCTGCCGTCGAACTGGCGCACCGGAAGCGTCACCGCCTCTCCGGCATGCGACAGGTCCTCCAGGAACGCCAGATCCTGCGCCGAGTGGTCCACCACACACCACGACGGGCACGGAACGGCGATCCGCTGACCACGCACCACCGCCGCGACCAGACGCGGGGACGCGGGGGGAGTGGGCGCCGAGGTCTGCTGGGGGGTGGCAGGGGTTGATACGCTCACGTTGAGCCTTCTCTCTGCTAGGAGCGGGTTTCTTGACCAGCGGGCTCCACCCCGCTGGTCCACTTCGACGGCCGGGGCCTCCACGCCCCGGCCGTTGTGCTGACAGCCACGCCACCAGGGACTCCACTCCCCGGGCGGCGGACTTGTGCGCCGAACTCGGCGACGATCAGGACGCTAGCCGAAGTGCGACGAGCGTCAACGTCTTGTCGCACGCATCCGGCTGACCTGCAGTCAATTGACCAACCAGTACAGTTCTGGCTCTAGGGTTTGGGGAGTACCCGTGGCTCTGCTGAACCACCCGACTGGTGGGCGAGCTGCTCACGTGGAATGCCCCCTGCAATTAATTGGTCAATCGACAGACACGACGCGAACCACCGACATAATGTCGCAATCCACTCACATGCCCTCCCTTGGTGCGCGATCCGAGTTTGGCGAGATCTGAACGGTGATGCAGTTGCGCGGCTCGGACCGCCGACCGGATGTCGGCGACAGCCGGCCGTTGTGCTACTGGACGCAGCCCGGTTGACGCTAGGCGATGTTCCGGCCAAGGACTTCCAGCCCAGTGCAGATCCGGAAGCTGATTGATCACCCGCTGACCTGTGCAGAGTCCGAGTTGCCTGACTCGGTAGGATCTGGCGCGCTCCCTTCGCACGCGCGGCAGTCGCGACCGCGGGTGCGAATCGGCTGGAATTCGGCAGCCGAGTGGCCGCCACTGCCAAGCCGAGGAAGACGCGGTGGAGGTCAGCAGACTGACATGAGCGGGTCGTGGAGCCACATGGTGCGGACAGCTGGACGCGGCGTGCGAGGCCGAACCGTGCTCCCCTCCTGTGGTGGGGGAACAATGAGCGAATTCCTGCGGGAGTGGGGATGGGCCACGAAAAGCCCGTGCCCGGCCCGGAAGGTCAGCAGCCCCTCGTGCCGGAGCTGACCTACCGCCTTGGCGGCGATCGACTTGCTGGTTCCGGACGCCTTGGCGAGCGTGTTGAGGAACGGGATGAGCTGGCCAGGCAGCCACCGCTTGGTCTCGATCTCGTCGCGTATGAGGGCGGCTAGGCGGTTGCTCTTGTTGTCCTGCTCGGCCAGTGATGGCCAGCGGGAGGGGGCGAAGGCAACCCGGTCCTGGTTGTGTGCCTTGTTGAACCTGGGTCTCTCGACCTGGATGGCCTGCTTCTCCGCCTCTGCCGCCTCGGGCCGGCTGTCGAACCACTCCAGGGTGCGACTTTTGACCATCGGAACCCACTTCTGGTGGGTGTCGCGGTGGGCCTTCAAGCGCCCGTCGGGGTCTCGGCTGATGCCGATGTACAGCAGGCCGCCGTCGGTGTCGAAGTAACGGTAGAGCGCGGTGCGCTCGGGGGGCGATGTCGAACTTTGGGCAGGGCTCATGGCGTCCCTTCGCTGTACCAGGTGGCCTGCGCCACGGTCACGAGACGACCGTAAGGCGTAATCGCATTTGTAGCAAGGCTTCGCTGCCGGTACAACAAAGCCCCCGCCAACTATGGCGGGGGCGCTGGGGAGTTAGGTCAGGAAACCGGCAGGTGGTAGCCCATCTTATACAGGTGGCCCGGCTTCACCATGACGGTTACCTCGATCGGGCGTTCGTCGTCGCTGTAGACGATGCGGAACACCTCGATCACGGGAACATCGCCCGGGATCTCCAGGAGCTCGTATTCCTCCGTCGTCGCGACGCGGGCCGCTACCTCCTCGATCTGGCCGCGCGTTGGGTACCCCATGCTGGCAAGCAAGGTCGGAGACCCACCAGGAATCTTCCTCCGGTCGGCAAGCCGCGTGCCGAGTGCTAGGTCGGCTGGATAGTACGAGTAGGTCAGTTCGGCCGGCTCATCGTCCAGGAGGCCGAGACGCACCCGCAGCACAGCCGTTCCGCCTTCCTCGATACCCAAGGCCTTCGCGACCCGCTTCGGTGTCCTTATTTCGGCGACTTGCAGGATCTTGTTGCTGCCGCGCTGGTTCCTTCGGTTGGCCTCCGTCACCCACCGGTACGGCTGCCCGTCCTCCGAAGGGGCCATGTAGGCGGCCGGGGTGATGGTCTGAGGTGCACGGTCGCGAACGTAGACGCCCTTCCCTGATCGGCCTTCCAGGAGCTTCTCGTTCTTGAGGATGGTCAGGGCGCGCTGCACGGTCACGTTCGACGTGTCGTGCTCCTCCATTAGCTCCGAGGTGGTGGGGAGCTTCTTGCCGGGCTCCCACTCGCCGGACATGATCAGGTACCTGATGTTGGCGGCGATTCTCTCGGCCACTGGCCGCTTGTCCTCGTGCTTGGCCATGTCAGTCGATCTCCATTTCGTATCGGAGGCGACGAGGGCCCTTCATGACCATCAGTGAAGCCTCAATGGGTTCGTTTTTGTGAGACAGGCTCACTCGCAGAAGGGTGAGTACCGGGGCCCCGTCTGCGAGGGCGAGAGCCTCGGACTCCTCCGCGGTGGCAGTGCGCGCTTCGACGTCCTCGATCACCCGGTGTGTGTGGTGCCCGAGGTTGGCGAGCAAGGTAGGTGCGCCTCCTCGGATCTTGCCGGGTCTCGCTAGAGCTGTTCCAAGCGCTATGCGCTGTGGGTAGTACGAGTCCGTCAACTCGACCGGTTGGTCGTCTACGAGCATGACTCGGCGACGAACAACAGCCTGCTCGTCGGGGGGCAGCCCGAGAGCTGCGGCGACTTCCGGTGGCGGTTTCCTCGTAGCTACCTCCATCAGGTGCTGGCTTCCCCTGCTGCCTGCCTCTTGCGTCCATGCGTCGGTGTCGCCGGGGGCACGTGGCGACACGTATGGCGCTGAGGTGCTCGTCCACTTCTCACTCATCCGGCATCTCCTGGTCGCTGTAACGCTCTGACCTCCACCTTAAGTGCTTGATGCATATGCGTCGGCTCTCGGCAGTGGACTCAGGTGGACTTGCATGCCTCGTAGTGCTTGCCAGCTTGCCGAATAACCTTTTATGGTTGTGCACAGACGCGAAGCCTGCGATTGGAGCCGTTCATGCTGCGTGTAAAGGAGGTCGCTGCCCGCCTGCGAGTCCACCCCGCGACCGTGTACCGCTGGATCAACGAGGGCCGCATCCCGGCCACCCGCTACGGGCAGCCGGTCGTACCCGGGGCCGCCAAGCGGGGCGGTGGTGCGATCCGAGTCCCTGAGGCCGCCCTCGTGGGCTTCTCCTCATCCTCTTCTGGTACGGCGGCCTTCACCGCCGTGCCCCCCGCCGCAGAGGCGGCCTGACGCACAAAACCCCGGCCCGGCGCGCCAACGCCGTGTGGACCGGGGCTGACCACCCGAAGCCTGCTGAGCAACTGGAGATCACCGTGAATCGTAGTACGACTCTCGCCCCGCTCCCTACCGCGACCGTTCTCTTCGACGGCGACGCGGCGTCCGATTCGCCGAGGGTCGCCCGGCTGCGTGCCCTGACCCTCGTCCCCGATCTGGACGCGGAGGACCGGGCCCGTGCCGACATCGTCACCACCTACGTGACGGCCCGTGCCCGGGGTGACGTCGACGCGATGGCGACCGCCTACCTGGAGGCGGCGGCGATGGACGAGGCCCGCCCGGGTGAGCCGTCGCTGATCGCCGAGCTGGACGCGGCCGGCGTCGGTGACCTGGCGGAGGTGGCGTGATGACCGTCGCCGAAATGGTGCGTGAGCTGCCCGCCGGGGACTCCCGGTCGCTGCCGACGCTGGACGGGATCGCCGAGAGCCTGCGCCGTCAGGGCGAGGATGTCGAGGTCGTGTACTCCCCGCGCGGCGACGTGTTCCGCATCGTGCCCCGAGAGCGGGTGGCGTGATGGCTGCCGGGACGCTTGCCGATCAGCGGAAGGCGACCGAGGCGGCTGCGACGATCGCCCGCGTGTTCGGCCACCTGCCGCCCGCCACGTTCCAGGTGTCGAGCATCACGCCGGGCCAGCTCGACATCAGCCTCCACGACAGCCTCGCCGACTTCGAGGCCTGGCGTGTGGCGCTCGGGATGCTCCCCGAGTGGGTCGACAAGCGAACCCAGCCCAGTGCCATGAGCCTGACCGCGAGGGGCCGGTTTGCCGGTGTCGAGGTGGCGCTGATCGGCTACGCGCCGCTGTTGAAGGCGGTGGCGTGATGGCTGGCGGGCTGGCCTGGCGCCACGCCGGAACCGTTGCGACCAGTGACCCGCGGTTTGCCCGCGTTCTGGAGCTGGCCACGAAGCAGCCTCACCTGTGGGTCGGTCCGTCCGGTGAGCGGGTGACCGGGGCCGAGGTCGGCAGCCATCTGGGTGCGGCGTTCATGCTGATGGAGCGCGACGGTTGGATCTCCGTCCGCCGGTCGAGTGGGCCTGTCGAGTTGGGGCACACCCTCTCCGGGGCTCTGTGGCTGGTGCGCACCGATGGGCCGGGGGATGCGGATTCGTGGGCGGTGTCCCGTCGCTGCCTGAATCTGATTCTGGAGGCTCGTTCGGAGTCGGGGAGCGCGGATTTCGAGGCGTGGTCGGAGAAGCGGGGTCGCCGGTTCGGCGAGGTGCGGGACCTGCTGCTGATCACGGGGGAGTTTGCTCGCCTGTACGGGCCGGAGGCTGTCCGGTGACCGCTGTGGGCCGTGATCCGGAGCCGCGCACGCCGGAGGAGGCGGAGGCCCGGAGGAAGCGGGTCGCGAAGCTCCACCAGCAGGCTGCCGCCGACTACCGGACCGGGTTCGGCCGGCCGAAGCCCGCGTCGAAGAAGGCGCTCGCCGCCTGACCCCCTGATCGTCGTGCCCGCGGGATTCCGACCCCCCGCGGCCCCGCGGGCACGGCTCCCCACCGACTGGCCCGGTTGTTCCCGGGACTCTCCAGCTTCGGCTGGCGGGTGCCGAGCACGACCAGACCGCCCAGAGCCCACTCGAACTACTGGAAGGACATCGGCATGGAGCCCACTGACTGGACCATCGACCTCGTCAACGGTGAAGCCGTCAAGCGCAGCGACTTCGTCGGCGCTGATGTTCAGCTTCACGTCCTCGACTACGGCGTGATGGTGCGGACCCTCTACCCGACCCGCGAGACCACGTACCCCTGGCACACGATCGTCAAGCTCAGCACCAAGGGCTGACCGTGCTCCTCGTCTTCTGCTCCGTCGGCATCGTCGCCTGCCTCGCCTGCATGTACCTCATCCAGCGGCTCCACCTGGCCCACCGCACGACCGTTTTCACCTGCCCGGTCAAGGACTGCGGCGTCTCGATCGTGGCTCGCGGCAGCAGCGAGGCGGAGCTGGGCCGGCTCCGCGATCTGGCCGGCGACCACAGCAAGCACGGGCCTCGCGCCTGACCGCCCTTACTCAATCGACGAAAGGACTGACATGTCTCTCTGTTCCGCGGCAGCCGCCGACGATACCGCCCCGTGCAAGGGCTCCCGGACTGCCGTGATCGTGGGCCTGGCCGACGACCCGGGGTCGCAGGTGACCGGCTGCGAGTTCCATGCGGCTCGCCGGCTGGCGTTCTGGCGGGACGGCTACGTGATGTCCCGCGACGCTGCGGTCCGGCGCCGGGTGCTGGACGCCGCCGAGCGGCTCCGCGCCGCCTGACGGCTGCCCGATCCGCCCGTCTCGCACGGGTGGTGAGGGGAGCCGGGACAGGCCCGGACAGGAAGGAGCACCAGTGTTCGGCAAGCGGAGAGCGGAGAGCGACCCCGAGAACAGCCTCGACAAGGCTCTGCGGACCCACAGCCAGGCGACCCGGGAGCAGAGGACCGCAGAGGTCAACGATCGGCGCCGGCGGCAGGGCCTCACACCAATGCACTGCGGGGCCGAGGCGTCCTTGAACAAGTACGGCGACTGGGAGTGCACCCGCTGCGGGGACGTCTTCGCCTGACCGCCTGACCGCTGCCCGATCCGCCGGTCTCGTACCGGCGGTGAGGGGAGCCCGTCAGACAGACAGGCCGACTCGAATCGAAAGGGAACCTACATGGACGTACTGTACAAGCACCTCATGCGCAGCCAGGTCGTCTTCAATGGGCAGGACATCCTGCGCTGCCCCAACTGCCGCCGAGACAAGGGCCTGACCATCTATGGCTACCTCGGCAAGAAGCCGCGTGTGACGTGCCCGTGTGGCCACGACTTCAAGGCGCCGGCACCGTTCGACCAGCCGTGGCTGCTGGAGCAGCTCAACAGCGCCGCTGCCCCCCGGCGCGAGACCCAGTGGTCTGTCGGGCCGTCCCCCCGCCCGAGTCAGTTCGACTGACCTGCGCCTGACGGCAGCCCATCCCGCCCGACCTTGCACTCCGGGCGGTGGTGGAGAGCCCGTCAGACACCCCACCACCCATCGACCTGGAGTACCTCATGCCCCGGTTCAGTCCCAAGGCCCGGCATCATGCCGACCAGGCCGTGGCCGCGATCGACGCTGGCGACCACGACGGCGCCATCGCCCACATGCGGGAGATCGTCGAGAACGGCACCCACGACGACCGGCGAGCCTTTACCGACGTTGTGTTCGACGCCGCCCGCCTGCTGAAGAACGCGGACGGTGCGCCGTGATCGTGTTCCTCGCGGGGCTCGCCCGTCTCCGGATCGCCCTGATGATCGCCGGACTGAGCTGGCTGTTCGGCATCGTCCCGCCCGTGGGGATGCGGATCCTGCTCGGCGTCCTCGTGCTCGCCGCTCTCGTCCTCGACGGGCTGATCGACGAGGACAAGATCAGCCGCCACTACGTGCGCACCAAGACCCCCGACGAGTACAAGACCACCGCCTAACCACCCCCCCCGACACCCCCACAGAAAGGACCAGCCCGATGAGCAGCTGGAGCGAGGAGCGCAGGCGCAATCTGGCTGCCGAAGCCGAGCAGCGCCGGAAGAACGAGGACGCCGCCGCCGAACGCCGCCGCAAGGACAAGGCGGCCGAGGACAAGCGCCGCCGCGAAGAGCGCCGGGCCAACCGCGAAGAGCAGCGCGCCGAGAAGGCGCAGCAGCGGCGCGACCGTGCCGCCCGACGACAAGCCCGCGCCGCCCGCCGGGAGAAGACCCTCACCCCCGGCAACGTGTACCGCAAGGGCACCCTCGCCCTCGTGCTCGCCTCCGCCGCGGCATCACTGCCCGCGCAGGTCATGCACTTCGTCGGGATCAGCATCATGCTGCTGCCGATCCCCTTCGCCCTCGAAGGCGCCGCCTGGGTGATGAACGCCGGTGTCGCCTACGCCGACGACCGGAAGCTGCCCGGCTGGGTGCGGTGGCTGATGCGCGGTCTTGCGATGTCCGCCGCCGGATACGCCGCCAACATCAACCTGAAGTACGGTCTCAGTCTCGAAGGCCACGGACTCGACCCAGCGGACGCCGCCGCCGTCGGCTGGGGCCTCGCCGCGGTCACGATGCTTGGCCCACTGTTCTTCGAAGTCCGCCAGTGGGTCCTCACTCTCACCGCCGCCGTCACCGATCCGAAGAAGCGGGCCGAGGAGAAGGCGCGCGCCAAGCATGAGCGGCAGCGGTACAGCGACCACAAGGACGTCGTGAAGCTGGCCCGGAAGCTGGTGTCCGCCGCACCCTACGGCGCGCTCGCGTTCGAGGACGCGTTCGCCTCCGCCTGGGAGATCAAGTACGGCACGAAGACGCCCGGCATGACCCCGGCCCTGCACGGAGAGAAGCTCGCCTCCAGCAAGGCCCTCGTCGACGCCATGGATGCCGCGAACGGCTCCCCGGTGAGCACGCGAGGCAGGCTCCTGGAACTGCTCCACCCGGCCCCTGTGAGCCGCTTCCTGAAGCCTGGATCTTCGCAGGTGGCGTCCCAAATCCCCCCGGGTTCTGAGCGGCCCTCTGGCGGGCCGCAGAAGGCGCCGAAGAAGCGGTCTGGCCAGAAGCCTGTTCCCCCGGTTCGCCGCAAGGGTGACACCGCTCCTTACCACCCGGCCGCACGGGTTGCCGCGGCCGACACCGCCCGCAAGCACCTTGTCGTCAACGGCTACCACCACTGATCGGGAGACGCCGCCATGACTACCGCACCGCACCCCATCCGCCAGCCCAACCTGAGCCTCGTCAAGGAGCCGGCCGAGGCTTCCCCGGCCGTCGAGGGGACCGTCGTCAAGCACCAGGGCGAGATCGTCCGGCCCGCGTGGATCGAGTCCGCGGCAGCCCGCATCGAGCGCGCCAAGGATCACGCGATCGACAACAAGCTGTACGTCGGCTGGTCCGTGCGCGGCTACAAGAACCTCGCCTCCCGGTGGCTCGACGTGTGGCGCGACGACTACCCGCAGATGATCGCCACCGCCAAGGCCGAGCGGAAGGACGCCAAGGGCGACAGCGGCGCCGAGAAGGCCGCACACAAGGCAGTCAAGAACCTGCGTGCCGAGTCCCGCGAGCACAAGCTGTGGCACGCCGCCAAAACCGGCGGATGGACCGTCGCAGCCGCGGCCGGTACCGCCGCAGGCGTGATGGTCGGCGGCACCCTGGTCGAGGCATGCATGGCGGTCGGCGCCTACGCCGTCGGCGTCTGGCACGGACGGCCCAGCCCCGGCGAGGCTCCGCTGCAGCTGACAGCAGTCGAGGGCCAGCCGGCCCTCACCGAGGAGCGGCTGGCCGAGGCCATCAACAGCATCGGCTTCCGCGGCGCCATTCGGGTCCTGTCCGCATCGCCGTGGGGCGCGGATCGCACCGCCACCGTCGTGTTCGACCTGCCGCCCGCTGTGACCGTGACCGCGCTGAAGAAGCGGGAGGAGGCGCTGGCCGCGTTCCTTGGCCTCGACTCGTCGATGATCGACATCACGAAGGCGGGCGCCGCCGGGCGGGCATCGCTGTGGATGACCGACCGGGACCCGTTCGAGGCGCCGCGTCCGTCACCCCTGATGGACATGCGCGGGGGGCTCGATGCCTTCAAGGTCGGGGTGCCAGTCGCGTTCAACAAGCGCGGCATCACGATCAACTTGGCCATCAACAACTGCTCGTTCGTCATCGCAGGCATGACCCGCTCCGGTAAGGGCGTCGGCGCCGCCAACCTCGTCGCTGGGGCCGCGATGGACGTGCGGATCAACCTGCGGATCGTGGCCGGGAAGACCAACGGTGAGTGGGACGCCGGTGCGAAGGCCGGGGTCGTCGCAACATACTTCAAGCCCAACCCGCAGCGGCTCCTGAACCTCCTTGAGGCCCTGATCGCCGACATGAACCGCCGCAACAAGATCCTCGGCGAGATCGGCAAGTCGAAGCTGACAGTGGAGACCATCAACCGTCTCGGCGGCATCGAAGTGCTGGTCATTGACGAGCTGGCCACATTCACCCGCCCCGGTCTGCCGCTGCGGGACGAGATTCTCGAAGCCCTGATCAAACTGTCCGCTGTAGCGGCCGGCGCCGGGATCCTGATGGTGCTGATCACCCAGTACCCGGAGGTCGACGTCATTCCCCAGGGCCTGGCGATGAACTGCGGTGCCAGGTGGGCCATGCGCGTCGACAACGCGACCCAGTCCAACGCCATTCTCGGCGGCAGCGCCAGCGGCAGCGGCAGGGACGCGTCCAAGTTCGACCCGCCGATGCCGGGCCTGGGCTGGCTGGTCAATCCGTTCGCGGGGGTCACCGACAAGGCGCGCAGCTTCGACCTTGACGAGGACGAGCGGGGCGAGGTCACCGAGCTGATGCAGCGCGCGGCCCAGCTCCGCGAGGCCGCCGGCCGTCTGGTGGGTCAGTGGGAGGACCCGATCGAGCGGGCCCTGATCAACGCCACCGGCCTGTCCTCCGCGGCTGGCGGGCCGAAGCGTAACGGCGAGCCGGGCCTGGAGGTGCTGCACATGACCCCGGAGCAGAAGCTCCAGCTCGATGCGGCACTCGGCGCGCTGGAGGCCATGGACCGGCTGGGTCGGGACGCGGCTCAGTTGGATGAGATGGCTGAGCTGATCGGCGACATGACGGGGGAGCGGCTCGGCGAGCTGCTTCGGGCGGCCGGGGCGGGCGGCACGATCAAGGTCACGATCCCGGGTCGGGGCCGTGTCAACGGCTACCGGCGGGAGGACATCGCCGGCGCCGTGAGGTACCTCCAGGGCGACTGATAGTGCCCGGACACCCCCGGACACTGCCCTAGTTCATCCCGATATATCCCCCGGTCAGAGGCCGGACACGGGGCGGACAGCACCCGGACGCGACCCGGGTCACGTCCACCCCCTGTCCGGGGGCTGTCCACGCTCCCGACCGGGGGACAAACTACCGCAAACGGCTCACTTGAAGGAGATCAACATGCCCACCGTCTACCGCAACAACCGCCGCGACATGAAAGCAATCCAGCGTGTCCCCACGGGCACCACCCTGTACGTGATCGAGGAAGTGTCCCGACGCGTCGCCCCCTACGAGGACCCCCGGCTCTGCGCCCGCTACGAGGTCACCCACACGCACCCGCTCCTGGGCGGGGCCATGGTCGGCTCCAAGAGCGTGGAACAGCTGCTGGCCGAGCACGGCACCGTCTACACCTCCCAGCCCAAGGGGGTTCGCGGCATGTGGGAGCCCAGCCCGCAGGTCGCCGGGCCGCTCGGGAACGACACCGAGCGGTACTTGGACGAGACCGAGATCCGCGGGCTGGCGAAGCAGGTCCGAGACGCCAACGACGACCGCCGCAAGGCCAAGCGGCGCGGCCGGTGGATCTGATGGCCGCGACCACCGGCCGGGAGCAGCTGCTCGCCGAGGCGCGCCGCACCTGGGCGGCATACGAGGCCAGCGGCACCGACGAGGACTACGTCGCCGCCCGCGCCGCCACAACAGACGCCCGCAAGGCCGGGATCACCCTTGAGGAGATCCGCGATCAATAGCGGACCGGGCACCACCGAGCATCCCCGACGCGGGCCGCCCACTCTTCGCCCCGCCCAATCCCCGTCGTCATCACCGATCAATCCCAAAGGAGCACAGCCGTGAAGAAAAAGATCACCGCCACGACCGAGAACCGGGTCGGAGTAGCTGTCCGCGTCTTCGAGCGGAGGGATAGCAATGGCTACCTCCTCAGCGACGGGTGGGAATGCGGCGGATGCGACGAGGGTGGCAGCAGCTACAGGGCGCGCGAAGAGGCCCAGAAGCACGCGAAGACCTGCTCGTTCAGTAAGCCGTAGCCCCCTGACGCAGCCGGCATCGACGAAGGAGACCCAATGCCCGATCTAGAGATCACGCACCAGTCCGTGCGCGACTACATCGCCGCGAAGAAGCGCGGCGACGAGAAGACCAGCGGTCGCATCAAGGACGAGGTCATTGCCCGCTTCGAGACCCGCATCACCGACGGCACCGAGCTCGTGGAGCTGGGGCGAGCCATCGAACGCTTCCACCTCGGCGAAGACCTGTAGCTCAGCCGGGGCGCCCCGCATCGCCTGGACAGCACCGGGGCGCCCCACCCCTCCCCGTCACCACGAAGGCCGTAGGAGGCCACTAGATGACCACAGCCATGCCCGATGCGGCAAGCCTGGATCAGGCCGCCGCCCGCATGTACAAAACCCGGCCCCTCACTCCCGCCGACCGCCGGGCATTCGACGCCATCGCCGCCGACTACCAGCGCACCGCCCCCGCCGCGCCGGCCTCGCGGAAACTGCTGACGAAGACGGTGGACGAGCTCGTCGAGGAGGCCCTCGGCGGCATCAACCCGCACGGAACCCGGCCCCCGATCGATGTCCGTCTCCCCGGCCGGCTCGCCGCGGTCCTGCCGGACTGGGCGCACCGTGGGCGGCGCCGGGACTGCACCCACCCGCCGTCCACCCAGCTGTACGTGGCCGCGGCGATCCTGCGCGAGTGGGGCTGGCAGGCGAAGCCGCACAAGCTACGGAACAAGCGCGGGCAGCGCTGCATCTGCGGGGCGCTCGTCACCACCGTCGCCCTGGGCGTCGGCACCATGTCCGGCGCCGAAACCGCCGCCTGGCACGTCCTCGGCGTGCTGCGCGACCAGGGATGGACCCGGCTGATCGGGGACTGGAACAGGCAGTGCGGCAGCCCCGAGAAGGCCATCGACGTCACCCTCACCGCCTACCACCGCGCCGTCAGCGCAGGCCAGTAAACCGAAGGGAACCCCCATGGGTTGGAGTACCAGTCACGACACCGCCTACCGGTCCGCCGACTCTGTCTCGGAGGTAGGCAGGCACGTTGCGAACGTGCTCTCCGCCAGGGACTGGCGGGCCGTACACAAGCTGTTCAAACTCGCCAACCGTGCTGACGGGCCGTTCACGATCTCCTCCCGCGACGCTGGGCGAATGGCGGCAGCCCTCGGCAAGGCGGCCGGTCACTCGCTGATGCCGGTTGCCTGGCGTGGTGAGGTTTCGGCGCTGGCCGACGCCGCGCAGTGTGCGGCTACCGCCCGCCAGCCGTGGGAGTGGAGCTGATGAGCAACCCGTGGAAAAGCGCCCGCTCGGTGGCCGACCTGGGCAACCTGATGGCCGACTGGCTGGAGGGCCGGATCCCGACACGGCCGGGGTACTGCGACACACAGCCGGACGAGGAGACCAACCATCTCATCCCCGTGCTCGCACCCGCATGCCGGGCCGGGCTCGTCACCACGAACTCACAGCCCGGCCACCCGCCGGTGCGTGGCTACGACGGGCGCACGTGGCGGCAGCGGGCATTCGTCGAGGGCTGGATCGCCGACGGCGCACTCCTCGCCCGGATCCGTGCCGCAGCGAAGCGCGCTGGGATGACCGTGGTAGCGCACGGCCCCAGCAGCCGTGGCGGCGACTGGATCCCTCTCACCGACGCCGACGACGAGATTCAGATGGCGGCGGGCGACTACCCCGGCCACCGCCGAATGATCAACACCGAGTGGCGTGGCATCGGACGCCATGCCACCAACGAACTCTGCCACGCCACCCATATCGATCTCATCGATCCGGTGTGGGGCCGTGACGACCGGCTGTGGCCCGCACTCGCCAACGTCATCCGCTGACATCTCCAAGGAGAGCTATGCCCCGCTACACCGTGAAAGCGGAAATCACCCGCCCCCTGGGGCTACCGAACAAGACGGTCGCCATCCAGGTCGACGTGGACACCACCGACCCCCTCGACGACCGGATCATGCAGGCGGCCTCAAAGAAGGCCACCGCCAAGTACGGCTGCGCCCGGCTCGTGTCGATGACCGGACCCAGCGTCAGGTGCTGACAGCACACCGCCACCTATCCCGGAAGGACACGCCCGTGAACAAGCGACTTGCCGCCGCTCTCCGCCGTGACGACGCCCGCGAGGCCGCCGGGATGCACGCGGACGAGCGGGAGACCTGCCACACCCACCAGTGCTGGGCCACCGAATGCGAAGACCGGCACCAGCGCCCGACCGCCGGACGGCTGCTCGCCGAAGCCCGCGAACTTGACCGCATCCGTTACAACGCCCGCAAGTAGTAGAGGAGAACCCCGATGCCAGACATGTGGAAAGGCAAGCTACTGCCCGAGCGGCGCCCCGTCCACGAAGAGATCCACTACCGGCTGTACGACGGCCGCACCGGTCAGCTGCTCAGCTTCAGCTCCACGAACAGCTTCAACGCCATCGTCGCCGACATCCTCGCAACCCAGCGCGAACACCCCAACGCCCGGATCGTCGGTGCCCAAGTCAACGGCCCCGCCTACACCTGACCAGGAAGGAAACAACCCATGACCGTCACCATAGAGCAGATCATCGACCGCTACGCCAAGCCCCTCGCCGTCGTCGCCGACAAGGACGAGGCGCCCGCCACCGACGTAGACGAGCTCATCGACCAGCTCCAGGACGCCAGCCGGAACTTGGGCCTCGCCCACTTCGACACCGACGACGTGGACGCCGCCGCCACCTACCTCACCGACGCCCGCACCAGCAGCGGACGCGAGCAGCAGGTGCTTCTGAATAAGGCCGACCAGCGGCTGCGGAACGCCTGGGATCTGTTCGACGAGTACGCGCTGATGGTCTGACCTGCCGCATGCCACGGCCCCGCCCAACGGGCGGGGCCTACTCGTGCCCGGCGCCAGCAGGCTGCGGGGCCGGTGCTGGCCGAGCCCGCGCCATCCACCGGTCCCGGCCCACCACCCGCGACGGGCGACCCAACGGCACCAGACCCAGCGCAGTACACGCCCGCTCCAGCTCGGCCCGAGCCTCATCCTCCGACTCCGCCAGCACCGTCCACGTCACGCCCATACAAGACAGTGTGGCCGCGCGAGC
This sequence comes from Streptomyces sparsogenes, assembly GCF_001704635.1. GTDB lineage: Bacteria > Actinomycetota > Actinomycetes > Streptomycetales > Streptomycetaceae > Streptomyces > Streptomyces sparsogenes. Next base: position 94,546 of record NZ_MAXF01000136.1, read on the forward strand.
CAGGTGATGCGGGGCGAAACACTCAAACGAGGGGCGGCACCTGTGCGGAGGTGCCGCCCGAGTGCAGCGCCCCGGGGCTGTCGGGACACGCATGCACAATTGGGGCAGCGCCACCAGCACCTCGAACCACCCGTGCCACCGAGGAGCCACCGTGAACCACGCCGCCGAGGAATACGCCTGGCCCACCTGCACCGCATGCGGACGAGACCTGTGGGAGAGCGAAGCCGGACGCCTCGCCTGCCGCCCCTGCGAAACCCGCACAGGCGAACGGCTCGGCGAACTCGCCACCATCTTCCAGCAGATCAACAGCAGTGCGGCCCTGATGCGCGGCGCCCGCCGCGGCGGCGCACCCACCTCCGGCAGCAGAACACCGCCGATCCCGCCACGCCTTGAAGTTCTCTCCCTCGCGGCCACCGGGGGAGTAGCCACTCGACTCCGCGACATTGAAGATGCGTGGCGGGCCGCCCTCGCCTGGACCATCGCACCCTGGCGCGGCAGCCCCGCCCAGGCGGTGCCCGAGCACCTGCGGTTCCTCATCAACAACCTGCCCTGGGCCTGCGACGCCTACGAATCCGTCGGCCAGGACGTGGAAGAGATCCGCCAACTCCACGCCGAGTGCAAGCAAGCACTGACGCACGACCGGAAACCCGGCCGCGTCAGTGTCGGCGTCTGCCCCGTCGTCGTGGACGGTGAACTGTGCGGGGCACAGCTCACCGCATCCGCCGCGAACAGCCGCATACGGTGTGGCACCTGCGGCGCCCAGTGGGACGACATGTGGGGCTGGCGAGAACTCCGGCAGGCACAGGAAGCCGTCGCCTCGGCAGGGAAGAGGGCGGCATGAACCACCAGCAGGTCATCCAATCCGCCATCATTTGGCTCGCCGCCATCTCGTCCGTAGCGTGCGCCATCAGCGCCCGGCGACACGCCGCTCGAGCACGCGCTGCCCTCGACAGGACGCGGGCTCTATACGACAGGCGGCGGCCGTGACCGAGGACGACGACGCCCCAGTGCAGCCCGCCTCCACCAGTTTGCCCATCGTCACCGCCACCGACGGGCAGCCCTACCTCGGCTGCGATGCCGTGCTCGCCCTGCTACGGGCCATCGCCGAGTCCTGCCGCAACCTCGCCAGCGAACCCGACTGCGGCCTCGAATCAGCAGCTGCTGCCATCGACTACGAGGCCGATGCGCTGGAATGCCACTGGAGCCGCAACGTGAGCGAAATCGACGCTTGGTTGACAATCGCACGAACCGAAGTCATGATCTGCTCAGATAGCTGAACTTCGCGCTGAGGCCACCCCACACCGGGTGGCCTTCGTCATTCCTGGAGGTGGCCATGGCCTCCACGATCGCGCTCGCCACCGCCGCAGACGTCGCCTACTGGACCGGCCGCCCCGTCGGCACCATCTGGCGATGGGCATCCGAAGGCCGCATCACCGTGCACGGCCACGGCAAGGCGGCCCGCTACAACCTCATGGAGATCGACCCCGCCAAGAGGGACGAGGACGGCAACGTCACCGAACCCACCCCCGCACCACCCATCACCGGCTGTGTCCGCATCGACAACGCCACCTAACGACTCCTCGCGGGCTGGTCGAGCAGTACCGGGGTGGTGGCCGCTCTCGCCCGCGAGGAACAGCGCCTGCTCTGCGGGGGCAGGCCGGACGCCATCCCCCCAGTACGGCGTCCCGTCCGCCCGGTCGACTCGTCACGGCCGGGCGGACCCCAACACCCGTCGCCCGAAGGACCGCGGCCGGGCGGCGGGCCAGACCACAGAAGGGTAGGAACTGTGCAAGAGCCGTGGCGCTCAGCGCTCGCCTTCATCCTCGTCATCGCCGCACTGCTACTCCTCCTGCGGCTCTTCCACGCCATCTGAGAAGGGCGGCCCGCGCCATGGCAGACGACCTGCTCGTCATCATCCCCACCCGCGGCCGACCCCAGGCCGTGCCCGAGATCGTGCAGGCGTGGGACGACACTGGGGCCACCGCGGACGTGCTGTTCGCTGTTGACACCGACGACCCGGAGCTGGCCGCGTACAAGAAGCACGCCGCTGCCCTCAAGAGCGATGGGCGGGTCCGTTTCACGTTCGGCAAGCGGCGCCGGCTGTGCGGCACCCTCAACCAGCAGGCCCTGAAGGCGGCCAACCAGTACCGGTTCCTCGGCTTCATGGGTGACGACCACCGGCCGCGCCCGGCCGACCGGCCGTGGGATGCACGCATCCGGGAGTGCCTCTCCGGCGGCCCCGGCATCGTGTACGGCAACGACCTGCTCATGGGGGAGCGGATGCCGACAGCGGTGGCGATGACATCGGACATCGTCAGCACGCTGGGCTACTTCGCGCCGCCCGTGCTCACCCATCTTTGCCTGGATCTCTGCTGGCTGGACTGGGGTCGCGGCATGGGCCGCATCACCTACCTCGACGACATGGTGATAGAGCACCTCCACCCCGCAGCAGGCAAGGCCGAGCTCGACCAGGGTTACGAGGAGGCCAACAGCAGCGAGCAGGTGTCTGCCGACTCGGCCGCCTACTACGAGTACCGGGACGGCGGCGGGCTCGAAGCCGACCTGGACAAGCTGCGGAAGCTCGTCGCCTACAGCCACGGCGGGACTCTCATCCCCGGCCAATCAGTGGCGGTCAACACCAGCGGAGAACCTGAGACTGTCGTGAAGGGGACCTGATGCGTGTCCTCCTCACCGGTCACCGAGGCTTCATAGGCAGGCACCTGCACGCCGCCCTCCAGGACCGCGGCGACTACGTCGTGACCGTCGACCTCAAGAATGGGCACGACGCCCTCGACTACTTCCGCACGGCAGACGTCAGGTACGACCTCGCGATCCACTGTGCAGCGGTCGTCGGCGGCCGGGCCAGCATCGACGGCAGCCCGCTCGGCGTCGCCACCAACCTCGCGTTGGACTCCTGGTACATGCGGTGGCTCGCCCGCACCCGCACCCCGAGGGCGGTGTACTTCAGCAGCAGCGCGGCGTACCCGGTGGCGCTTCAGCAGCCCGGCGAGGTGCGGCGGCTACGCGAGGACGACATCGACTACGAGCAGCCAGGGCGCCCCGACGCAACCTACGGGCTGACCAAGCTGGCGGGGGAACAGCTCCGCCAGTACGCGGCGGCCGAGGGCACCCGCATGACCGTGCTGCGGCCCTTCTCGGGCTACGGCGAGGACCAGGCCAACTGCTACCCGTTCCCGGCGTTCATCCGGCGGGCACGCGAGCGGCAGGACCCGTTCGAGATCTGGGGCGCGGGTGACTCGACGCGCGACTGGATCCACGTCTCGGATCTCGTCGGGGCCACACTGGCAGCCGTCGACCAGGACGTCACCGGGCCGGTCAACCTCGGCACCGGGCGGGCAACCAGCTTCGACCAACTCGCCCAGATGGTGACCGAAGCGGCGGGCTATCGGCCCGAGCTCAAGCACCTCGCCACGGCGCCGCAAGGCGTCCACCACCGCGTGGCCGACCCGAGCCGCATGCTCGACTTCTACCAGCCGAAGGTGACGCTCGAAGAGGGAATCGCCCGGGCCTTGGCCGCCTGACGGAAGGGGGGCGTGGTGACCGCTGGCGCGTGGGACCTCCAGATCGAGCAGGGCAGCACGTTCGCTGAGACCTACACGTGCACCAACGATGACGGGTCGCCGATCGACTGGGCCAGGTGGACAGCCCGCGCACAGATTCGAGTCCTCGCCGCCCCTGACGCCGAGCTGCTGCTCGACCTCACCCCGTACCTCACCATCACCGGCGCCGCGATCACCGTCCTGATTCCGGCCACCATCACCGCCACCCTCACCCGCTCCGGACGCTGGGACCTCGAGGTCACCGACGGAACCACCGTGATGCGGCTCCTCGAAGGCCGCGCGCTCCTGGCGCCGGAGGTGACCCAGTGAACATCACGGTTACCCCCAACGGCACCCAACCCCCGCGCGTCATCCAGGTCACCGAAGGAGCCGTCACCTCCGTCAACGGTGACCGTGGCGACGTCACCATCACCGCAGCCGACCTCGGCGCCATCAGTGCCGGAGACGCAGCCGGGGGAGACCTCACCGGCACCTACCCCAACCCGACCGTTGCCAAGGTCAGCGGCGTCGCGGTCACCGGAACCCCCACCGCCGGCCAAGTGCCCACCGCGACCTCCGGAACCGCTGCAACCTGGCAGACCCCAGCAGCGGGACCCAGTGCCGCCGGTACGGTCGCCGCGCAGACTTCGTTCGGCGCCCCCTCCAGCGCAGGCTCTGCCACCACCTACTCGCGCGGCGACCACACGCACGGAACCCCCACCCTCCCCGCCGCGAGCACCTCCACAGCCGGCGTGGTGCAGCTCGACGGGACAGCCGCCGACATCGCGGCCCTCGGCACACAGGCAGCCGGCTCGACCGGCAAAGCAGCAGATGCCGGACACGTCCACCCCACCACCGGCGTCCTGTCAACAGCAGGCGGCAACCTCACCGGCGCCGTCACCTCAAACCGCACCGCCACCAGCGACGTCGCCTACGCAGTCATCCTCGGCGGCGACACATTCGACCGATATCGCGTCCTCGGATCAGGGAACATCGAGCAGGGCTCCGGGGCAGCGGCCCGCGAAGTCACCTACGGGCGCACAGCAGCCAACCAGTGGTCGGTCACTGGTGCCGATCTCCGCGTCGCTACAGCCGGCCGAGGCCTCATGGTCGCCGAAGGATCGAACGCCAAGATGGGCACAGTGGCGCTCGCTGCGGGGGCAGCGACCGTCTCGACCACGGCGGTCACCGCCAACAGCAGGATCTTCCTCACCAACCAGGCACTCGGCGGCACCGCGGGGTTCCTGCGGGTGTCCGCCCGCACCGCCGGAACCTCGTTCACGATCACCAGCTCCAGCGGCACCGACACCTCCACCGTCGCCTGGATGATCGTCGAACCCGCATGACAGGAGGCCGGCGCCCATGACATCCACCCCTCCCGCCGGGGCCGACATCGAGATCATCGACCGCAACCCTTCCGGCACACGCGACGTGCTCGTGCCCAGCGCAGTACGCATCAACGGGATCGAGGTCCCGATCCCTCAAGATGCGAAGATTCGCATCAATGACCTGAGCGCCGACGAGTTCGTCACCGTCACCCTCACCCTCTTCGCCCGACGCATCACCATCGCCGCCGAGGGGGACCTGACGTGACCCGCGCGATCCACCGCTACGAGGTCCCCGTCGATGATTGCTGGCATGCAGTCGACCTGACGGGGGAGATCGTGCATGTGGACAGCCGTAGCATGCACACCGTCGAAATCTGGGCCATCCACGGGCCCGGCGAGCCGACCCGGCGCGGCTTCCGCGTGTACGGCACCGGCCACCCCATCCCCGACGACGCCATCCACGTCGGCACGGCCATCCCGCCCGGCGGACAACTTGTCTGGCACCTCCTCGAACTCCCCGAGACCACCTGACCACCAGAGGAGCCCGACGCGCCATGGCCCGCTACCGCAAGAAGCCCGTCGAGATCGAAGCCATGCTCTTTGATGGATCAACCGCCGAGACGCACGCCGTCTACCAGTGGATAGAGCTCAACACGCTCGGCTCCTTCGAGCCCCTGGACGTCATCGAGGGGCGCAAGCCCTACCCGGAGAGCGGTGTCACCATTGACCCGCGCGACGGCCGAATGATCATTTCCACCCTGGAGGGCCTTCACTGGGTCGATCGCGGCGACTACGTCGTCCAAGGCGTGGCGGGCGAGTTCTACCCCGTCAAGCCCGACATCTTCGCTGCCACCTACGAGGCGGTGACCGACTGATGGCCCGCCTGCAAATCCTTGAACTCCCCGAAGGCGCCGGAGACGACCAGCCGCCCTTCGTGCTCGTCATCGACCAGTACGAGCCGCCGCCCTACCCGGACGAGCCCGGTGACACTTCGCCCTTCGACGGGGTCGCCGAGAAGATCGGCGCCCGCGGTGTTCTCGTCTTCGAAGAGACCATCGACATCCCCGCCAACCAGGTCACCGTCGACGACGGACAGGCCATCCGGCTCAAGGTAGACCCCGACCTGGGAGACTGTAGCGAGAAGATCGAGACCGCAATCGCCGACGCCAACAAGCGGCTTGTAGAGCAACTGCGAGCCGTCAGTAGGCAAGAGGCCGTCGATGGCTGAGCAGCGGATCGGGTAGATCCTCGGCACCGATGTAATCCGCTACGTCGTCACCTTCGATAACACCAACGGCCTCATCGTCGAAGACCCCGCACTCGAACTCGACCTCCGAGCCGAATGGGCCGTCTTCAACGACAGTGCCGGCCTCGCACTCGCCATCCCCATCGACCGCATCCGCAGCATCCAACGCCTCGACCAGGCGCCGACAGAGGATGGAGGTGGTTGACATGGTGGACACCGGAGGAGCACAGCGACACCCCGCAGCAACCGAACGCCTGATGGAGTACTGGGCGCACGGTGAAGGCGCAGCAAAGATCCAATGGGGCGTCCCCGGAGACTTCGACCGCTGCGTCGTCGAACTTGGCAAGTATGTCAGCCCGGGCGTAGTGAAGGGCCTGTGCTCGAACCTGCACCAGCGAGCCACCGGAGCCCGACCAGGCCACGCCCCGGGCGAAGAGGCTTCACGCAAGGCCAAGGGCGGGGACTGATGTCCAGCCAAGGCCGGCGCTCAGCACCCCTTCCCAAGGGGTGGCATCGCATCCGCGGGCGCATCCTCAAGCGCGATAGGCGAGTCTGCCAGTGGCCGCTCGGAACCGGCGGCATTTGCGGCGAGCCGGCCAACCAGGTGGATCACAAGATCGGCGCAGCCCAGGGCGTAGACGACCACAGCGACTCGAACCTGTGGTCGCTGTGCGAGTGGCACCACAACCGCAAGACCGGAGGCGAAGCGTCCGCCGTGGCCCACGCCAAGCCGCCCAGGCGCCGGCCACCCGAGGAGCACCCAGGGATGATCCACTGAGGTGTCATGAGGGGTGGGAGGGGACTCCGATCTTGAAAAATCCCGAGGATCGGGCACGTTAGCTTGGCGCGGTGCGCGCGACACTGGGGAAGTTGTGATCATGGCCTCACCTGCGGAGATGTTGCGTGACCTTGCCCGGTTTTCGCGGCTGGCGAGCCACTCCTGGAACGTCACGACCCCGTATCAATGCAGGTCAGAGTGCCTATTGCCGTTACACGTCGGCGTATCCTTGTGGCATGACGATGAAGCGCTGCGAGCACTGCCGGGGACCGCTCGGTGCACGGCATGCCCACAACGCGCGCTTCTGTTCTGGCCGTTGCCGGACCGCGGCCTGTCGGAAGCGGCAGCGGAGCGCTGACCCGACGCCGGCCGCGCTGCGGCGTCGTCGGCAGTGGGTGCGCCACACGGATCGCAAGGTGCCGTTGTCGGTCGCGGCTGGGAAGGCGACGGTGGCCTCGTCGACGGCGCCTGATACCTGGACGACGTACCGTACCGCCACGCGGTCCACGGCTGGCGCCGGGCTGGGCTTCGTGCTCAGCGCGGAAGACCGCCTCGCGTGCATCGACCTCGACCACGCCCTGGCCGACGGTGAGTTGCTTCCGTGGGCTCGAGAGATCGTGGATCGCCTGCCGCGGACGTACATTGAGGTCTCTCCGTCGGGGCAGGGCTTGCATGTCTGGGGCTATGGAGAGGTCGGTCGGGGCCGGCGAATTCGCCGCGGCGAGGTGGCCGTCGAGGTGTACGACCGCGAGCGGTACATCTGCATGACCCGCAGGCCGTTCGAGAACGCGCCATCAAAGCTGGCGGACCTGTCGAAGGTGATCGCCGATTTGCTGTGAGGGGGCGCCCCTGATGGCTGGTCGTGGTTTCGCGCCGAAGCAGACGCGCTCCCGGGCTCGGGACACGAAGCGTCGCGATGCCGAGATGCAGCGGGTTGAGGACGATGACGAGCTGCGAGGGCCGCTGCTCCCCGAGGGGGTACTGCCGGACGACGAGGACTGGCATCCACGCACGCGGCAGTGGTGGGACACGTGGCGGGCCTCGGCGCAGGCTCAGGTGTTCATCGACACCGACTGGGACTTCCTACTGGATACGGCGCTGCTGCATCACGTCATGTGGACCAAGGGACGCTGGGAATTCGCATCCGAAGTCCGGCTGCGGGCCGCCAAATACGGGGCGACGCCAGAGGACCGGATGCGGCTGAAACTTCAGATCGAAACGCCTACGGACAAGCCGGCCCCGGCCGAGACGCCGCGGTCGACGTCGGACCGGCGGAAGAACCTGCGGATCGTCAGTGAGGATGCCGTATAGGGGGTGCCATGCCGTGGCGCGGACCCCGATACGACGGCGAGTTCCCTTCACTCGGGCATCAGCTCGTCGAGCACGTCGAGCAGTACCTCTGCCATGGGCCTGGCGACGTGGTGGGCGAGCCGATCGATCTGGACGACGAGTTCTACGCGTTCATCGTCAAGGCCTACCGTCTCGATCCTGAGACCGGGCGGCGCGTCTACCGCAGGGCGTTCCTGTCACGGGCGAAGGGCCGCGCCAAGTCTGAGATCGCGGGAATGCTCGTCTGCGCCGAGGCGCTGTTCCCGGTGCGCTTCGACGGCTGGGACGCGGACGGTGAGCCGGTCGGTCGGCCGGTGAAGTCGCCGTTCATCCGCTGCCTGGCAACGGAGGAAGGCCAGTCCGGCAACACCTACGACAACGTCTCCACGATGCTCGAGTACCTGGTTGAGCATCACGGAGATGAGTTCCCGGGCATCGACATCGGCAAGTCGGCGCAGTCGTCGAGCCGGATCATCCTGCACCATCAGCGCGGGGAGATCACGCCGTCGACGGCTTCCTCGGCGGCGAAGGACGGCGGTAAGGAGACCTTCGCGGTTTTCGACGAGACGCACCTGTACGTGCTGCCCGAGTTGCGGCGCATGCACGGCACGGTCCGCCGGAACTTGCGTAAGCGCAAGGAAGCCGAGCCGTGGTGCCTTGAGACGTCGACGATGTACGAGCCGGGCCAGGACTCGGTGGCCGAGGCGACGCACACCTACTACAAGGCCATCCGGGAGGGCCGGATCCGTGACGCTGATGCGGCGGGCCTGCTTTTCGACCATCGGCAGGCGAAGGACGGCACGGACCTCGCGGATCGGGACGCGCTGCTCGTCGGGTTGAAGGAGGCCTACGGGCCGGCCGCGTCCTGGATGGACCTGGACGGCATCATCGCTGAGATCTGGGATCCGCAGTCGGCCCCGTCGGATTCGCGCCGCTACTGGCTGAACCAACCTGTGGCGGCGGAGGATGCGCTGCTGGACCCGGGTAAGTGGGCTCGGTGCGCCTCGGAGTTGCGGCTGCAGGACGGCGACGAAATCGCCCTCGGTTTCGACGGCGGTAAGACCGACGACGCGACGGCGCTGATCGCCATGCGGATCGCGGACCGGCTGGTGCAGCCGCTGGGGATCTGGGAGCGCCCGGAAGGCCCGTTGGGCAAGGGCTGGGAAGTCGACCGCAAGCAGGTATCCGACCTTGTGGCACACGCCTTCGGCCTGTATCAGGTGCGGGCGTTCTTCGCCGACGTGAAGTTGTGGGAGTCGTACATCGACGAGTGGGGCGAGACCTACCGGGACGAACTGGTGGCGAAGGCCTCACCGAAGTCGGTGATCGGCTACGACATGCGCGGCCACCAGCAGGAGCTGACGAAGGCCACCGAGGCGCTGGTGCAGGCGATCGAGGACGTCAAGATCCTCCACACGGATCACAAGGTGCTGAACCGGCATGTCGGGAACGCCCGGCGGCGCCCGAACCGGTGGGGCGTCTCCTTCGGTAAGGAGTCGCGGGAGTCGCCGAAGAAGGTGGACGGTTTTGCGGCGATGCAGCTGGCGGACATGGCGCGGCGGGCGCTGTTGGCGTCGCCGGATTGGGCAAAGCGGCAGAAGAAGCGCCGGCGGACGGGCCGCGTGCATGGGTTCGCGTAGCGAGGGGGTGGGCGCGTCGTGGTGATGTCGGAGCCGGAGGCGGTGTCGACGGCGCGTCATCTGCTGGAGATGCGCGAGGGGGAGCAGACGCGCCTACAGAAGATCGCCGACTACATGTGCGGCAAGCACTCGAGCGTGTACGTGCCGCGGGGAGCCCGCGCGGAGTACCGGTGGCTGATCGAGCGGGCCCGGGTGAACATCCTGCCGCTGGTCGTAACGGTGGTCGCGCAGAACATGTACGTGGACGGGTACCGGCCAGCAGGCTCGGACGAGAACGCGGCGCCGTGGCGGGTGTGGCAGGCGAACCGGATGGACGCCCGCCAGCACGGGATCCACCGGTCTGTCCTCACGTATGGAGCCGCGTATGCGGTGGTGATGCCGGGCAAGCCGGTACCGGTGATCACGCCGTTCTCGCCGCGGCGGATGACGGCCGTGTACGCGGACTCGGTGAACGACGAGTGGCCGATCTACGGGGTCGAGGAGCGTCTGGAGAACACGAAGGACGGCAAACGGCGCATCGTGCGGCTCTACGACGACCGGGCTCGCTACACCCTGGTGGGGAAGCCGGATGGGTCGCAGTTGAAGCCGGACGGCGCCGACTGGGGCATGGAGCACCGTCTCGGAGTCTGCCCGATCGTGCGGTACGTGAACACGCAGGATCTTGATGGTGACGGCGTGATTGGCGAGGTCGAGCCGCTGTTCGATGTGCAGGACCAGTTGAACATGACCACGTTCAATCTGCTGATGGCGCAGCAGTATGCGGCGTTCCGTCAGCGCTGGGTTACGGGAATGGCGCCCCCGGTGGACGAGAGCGGCAATCCGATGGAGCCGTTCAAGTCCCGCGTGGACGGCCTGTTTGTCGCCGAGGACGCGGACACCAAGTTCGGCGAGTTCGACGCCACTGACCTGACCGGCTACCTGAAGTCGCGTGAGGCATCGATCCGGCACGCAGCCACGATTTCGCAGGTGCCGCCGTACCACCTGCTCGGAGAGATGGTGAACCTGTCCGCGGAGGCTCTTGCCGCGGCCCGGGACGGCTTGGACGGCAAGACAGACGAGCGAGAAAGCCTGTGCGGCGAGTCGCACGAGCAGCTTCTCAGGCTGGTCGGCTTGGCCTCCAACGACTTGGGCGCCTGGGAGGATACGGCGGCTCAGGTGGTGTGGCGGGACACGTCGGCCCGCTCGCTGGCCCAGACGGTGGACGCGCTCGGAAAGCTCGTCACGATGCTTGGCGTGCCTCCGCAGGAGTTGTGGGAGCGGGTCCCGGGCGTGACTCAGACCGATGTGGAGCGCTGGAAGACGGCCGCGTCCGAGGGCGACGCGATGAACCGCCTGAACGGGATCATCGAGAAGCAGATGCAGCCTCCGGCCGGCTCCACGACGCCATCCGAGACGCCTGCCGCGGCGGCCTGAGGTGGCCGGGGAGGCGCAGCGTTTCCGGCGCACGCAAGCACTGCTGGCAGCGCAGATGGCGCGACAGGTCTTGCGGGTGTGGCGTGACCTGATGAACCCGGCGAAGGTGGATGGCTCATGGCCGGCGGTGCGCGCGGTACTGATGCCGATCGTGCAGCAGGCGCGGGAGCAGTCCGCTGCGCTGGCCCGGGCGGCATACATGGATGCGCGTCGGGCTGCTGGTGTACCGGATGGCGGGTTCGACCCTGAGAGCCCACTACAACTGGCCATCGACCGCCTTGAGGCGTCGCTGGATGTGACAGGCCCGGTGGAGTTTAAGAAGGCCATCGCCGCCGGAAAGAACCCCCAGCAGGCCATGGACGCGGCGGCGGTCCGCATGGTCGGGTCGACACAGTTCCTGGCACTCGAGGGCGGCCGGTCGGTGATGAACCAGTCCGTCGCCGCCGACGAGAAGGCCACCGGATGGTCCCGGGTCACCGACAGCGATCCGTGCGCCTGGTGCGCAATGCTCGCGTCGCGCGGGCCGGTCTACAAATCGGCGCAGACTGCCGGAGACCCGCGGCAGGGCGGCGACCGCTACCACGACCACTGCGCGTGCCAGGCCTGGCCCGCTTTCACCCTCAACGAGCCTTTCATCGGCATCGCCGAGAAGCTCTACGACGACTGGCTGCGGGAAACGCGAGGTCGCGGCGGCAAGCACGCCGTGAACGCGTTCCGCCGCTGGTGGGAGTCCGAAGGCCGGGCCGCCTACCAGGCACCCGACCGAGCCTGACCCCAATCTGCAGCGCTTGCGCGCTGTCTCCACGCGAGGCGTCCGCCGACATGGCAGGCGCCTCTTCGCATTCCCCCACTCGCGCGCGCCGACATGGCCGCACACCCGACACGGGAGCACAAATGGCCGAGAACACCACGGAGACCGCCAGCGGCACGCCGGCCGTCCCCACCCCCGCCGAAGCGGTAGCCGCAGGGCAGATCCCCCAGCAGGTGCAGACTCCGCCCGCCCAGCAGCAGGAGGGAGCAGCCCAGCAGAACGCCGGAGAGCCGAAGCAGGAGGTCACGGACTGGGAGTCCGAGGCGATCAAGTGGAAGGCGCTGTCCCGGCAGCACGAGAACAAGCATCTGGCCGCACTCGGCTTCAAGTCGAAGGACGAGATCGACCAACTGCGTGCAGCCGCACAGAAGTACCAGGAGTTCGAGGACACGCAGAAGTCCGAACTGCAGCGGGCCAACGAGCGCGCCCAGAGCGTCGAGCAGCAGCTCAGCGACCTCCGCGCGACAAACGCCCGCCTGATGGCGGCGGCCACGCACAACATCCCCCCGGACCTGATCGACCTGCTCGGAGCCGGTAGCGACGAGGAGATCAACTCCCGGGCAGAGGTGCTCGCTGAGCGCCTCAAGGCTGCCGCACCGACCGCCGCGCCCACCTCTCCGAGGCCCGTCGAAGCCCTCACACCCGGCGCCGCGACGGCGTCCGGAACAGCCGCGACCAGCCCGGACGACTGGATCCGGCGCATGGCCGGTCGTTAACCACTTTCACCGCAGCGCCGGAATCACCCGCACGGGGCCGGGGTCGCTGCTTTTCCGGAAGGAGACCCCGTGCCTACGTACAACTCGCTCATCAGCCGGGACGCCAGCAACGATCCGCTCGTCCCGACTCCCGTCTCGGCGGACATCATCGAGGAGCTCCCGGCAGCATCGGCGCTTCTGCAGCGAGCCCGGCGAGTTCCGATGTCGAGCAAGACGCAGCGCCAGCCGGTTCTCGACGTCCTGCCGCTCGCCTACTTCGTCGGCGGTGACACCGGTCTGAAGCAGACCTCAGCTCAGGACTGGAAGAACGTCGACCTGGTCGCCGAGGAGATCGCGGCGATCGTCCCGATCCCCGAGGCGTACCTCGACGACGCCCAGATGCCGATCTGGAACGAGGTCCGGCCTCGGCTCGTCGAAGCAATCGGCGCCAAGCTGGACGCGGCGGGTCTCTTCGGGCTCGACAAGCCGTCCACCTGGCCCACGGCTGTCTACCAGTCCGCTGTGGCCGCAGGCAACGCGGTCATCTCCGGCACCGGCACCGACTTCGCTGTCGATGTTGCGACGGCAGCCGGGAAGGTGTCGGAGGACGGCTTCGCGGTCAACGGGTTCATCAGCCGGCCCGGCCTGACGTGGAAGCTCAACACGATGCGCTCCGAGCAAGGCGTGCCGATCTACCAGCCCAACCTGCAGGGCGGGCTCGGCGGAACGCTGTACGGCTACCCGATGTCCGAGCTCACCAACGGCGCCTGGGACCTGTCCGAGGCCGAGCTGCTGATGGGCGACTGGACGAAGGCGATCGTGGGCGTCCGCCAGGACATCAGCTTCAAGCTGTTCACCGAGGGCGTCATCTCCGACGACGACGGCAAGGTCATCCTGAACCTGATGCAGCAGGACTCGGTCGCCATGCGGGTCGTCATGCGCGTCGCGTTCGCAACGGCCAACCCGGCGACTCGCCTGAACACCAACTCGGCCACCCGGTCCCCGTTCGCCGTCGTGCAGGCGACGACCGCAGCGTCCTGACCGAACGCGGCCGGCAGCCCTGTGTGGGTTGTCGGCCGCTGGCAGATCGGAGTTCTGGTGCGAGTTCTGGCGATGCTGCACGCTTACCCTCCGGGCCACAACGCGGGCGCCGAGTGGGCCGCTCACAGCCTTCTACGTGAACTGGCAGGCTGCGGGCACGAGGTGGATGTTCTGCTGTCGGATCCGCGTTCTGCGGACTCCGCCTACGAGATCGACGGCGTGTCCGTATACCCGTACCGGGGCAAGGCGGATCCCTCTCGCTGGATGCGTGGCGAGGGTCGAGCCCATGTGATCGTGACGCACCTTGAGAACACCGCCAGGGCGTCGGTGCTGGGCGAACTCAACCGGATCCCCGTCGTGCATCTGCTGCACAACACCTACGAGAAGTCCAAGTCGTGGCTGGTGAAGGGATTGCCGTCGCTGGCCGTCTACAACACGGACTGGATGCGTCGCGACGTTGAGGCGTGGTGGCGCATCCACCGCGGCGACCGTCCGATGCCGTGGGGCATCACCGTGCACCCGCCCGTGGCCGTGGAGGACTATCACGCTTCGCCGGGCGACCGGATTACCCTGGTCAACCTGACGGAGGAAAAGGGCGCCAAGGTCTTCTACGCCCTCGCCGAACGCATGCCGAAGCGCAAGTTCCTCGGCGTCATCGGCGGCTACGGGGCACAGATCGTGCGCGAGGACCTGCCGAACGTGGAGATCTTGCCGCACACGCCTGGTGACCGTATGGCCAAGGAGGTGTACGCGCGCACGCGGGTGCTACTGGCACCCTCCTCCTACGAGTCCTACGGCCGCGTGGCCGTGGAGGCAATGTGCTCGGGCATTCCAGTCGTCGCCCACCCCACTCCGGGACTCAGAGAATCCCTCGGCGAAGCCGGTGTCTTCGCCGACCGGGACGACCTGGATGCGTGGGAGGCGGCAGTGAAGCGACTGTTCTCCCCGAAGGTATACCCGCAGGCATCCAAGGCCGCGGCGGCCCACGCCGCAGAGCAGGATCCAAAGCCGGAGCTCGACTTGTGGTGTCAGGCTATGGAGGGGGTGGCTCGCCGTGGATCCCCTCGCTAGCGCGACCGACCTCTCTGACCGACTCGGAAGGCCGCTCACCTCTGCCGAAGCGGCCCGAGCCCAGGCCCTGCTCGTGGACGCGTCAGCGAAGGTGCGGGCTTATACGAAGCAGAACTTCACCCGCACCGACAACGAGATCGTCGTGGTGCGCGCCCAGCAGGGCGAGATCCGGCTGCCGCAACGGCCAGTCCTCGACGTGACCTCTGTAGTGGCCATCGGCACCGGCGGAGCCCCCGACCTACCTGTGGTGGGCTGGGAGTGGGACGGCCTCGACATTGTCCGCACCTGCACTGACAGCCCTGTCATCAACCTGCCGGAACTCTGGTACGAGGACGATGCCGAGGCCTACCCAGGCACCTATCGGGTCACCTACAGCCACGGCGACGCGCGGATCCCCGACGTCGTGGTCGCGGTGGTGGCACGCATGGCGCTTCGAACCCTGACCGCGCCAACGCTGGCTGGCGGGGTGACGGGGGAGACGATCGGCCCCTACAGCTACCGCACCGACGGCTCCGGGGTCGGCACTGCGGTGCTGATGACGGACGAGGACCGCCGTGAGCTCGCCGACGCCGGGTATCGACCGAAGGCTGGCATGTCGATGGTGAGGTTCCGGTGACGCGCCCGGTGCGGGTAGTCGCACGCGTCCACGCATACCCACCTGATCACAATGCGGGGGCGGAATGGGCGCTGCACGAGATGCTGCGCGCCCTGGTCAGCCGTGGTCACGCCGCTGAGGTGTGGCTGTCGCAGTGGGCCGCCAGCCGAGATCCCTATGAGGTGGACGGCGTCCGTGTCGTCCCGCACAGTCCCGGCGGCAGCTTCGCTTCAGCGGCAGCCCGAGCCGATGCGCTGGTCAGCCACCTGGAGAACGTGCCCCTCACCGCGTGCGTGGCCCGCGGCCACGGCGTGCCTATGGTCGTCGTGTGCCACAACACCTTCGACCTGACCTGGCAGCCGATAGCCGCCGGCTCGACAGCCCTGGTCGTCGTGAACTCCGAATGGATGCTGGCCGAGGCCCAGCAGCACTTCGATGGTCAGATGCGGCGTCCAGACAGGATGCTGGTGGTGCGGCCCCCGGTGCACGCGAACGAGTATCGGACGCGGCCGGGCGACTGCATCACGCTGATCAACTGCACCGCCACCAAGGGGATCGGCGTTCTGGCTGAGCTCGCCGAGCGCCTGTCGGATCGCAAGTTCCTTGCGGTCCGTGGAGGCTATGGCGAACAGCAGCCGCCCGATCTGCTGAACGTACTCGTGCTCGACCACATGGACGGACGCAGGATGCGCGACGAGGTATACGCCCGCACCAGACTCCTGCTCATGCCCTCCGACTACGAGTCCTGGGGGCGTGTCGGCGTCGAGGCCATGGCCAGCGGAATACCCGTGCTCGCCCACCCCACCGAGGGTCTCACCGAATCCCTCGGGGCAGCGGGCCTCTTCCAGGACCGGAACGACATCGATGCCTGGCAGAAGGCAATCGAGGCACTCGACGATCCCACCGTGTACCGGGCGGCATCACGCCGTGCCAAGGCCCGCTCGAAAGCCCTCGACCCCACGGCAGACCTGAGCACCTGGTGTGACGCGGTGGAGGAGGTGTGCGATGCGCGCACTGCCCCAAGGTGAAACCGTCACCATCGTCCGCCCCGGAGCGCCAACCGGGTACAACGAATACGGCGTGGAAACCCCCGGCCCTCCCGAGGAGATCCCGGTGCCCGGCTGCGGCATCGCCCCCAGGGACGGCAACGCGGCAGGAGGGAACGAACAGACCCAGGCCAGAGACACGGTCATCATTGGGCTCACGTTGTACGCGCCCGCCGGCACCGATCTGAGGCCAACGGATCAGGTGAGGGTCGCGGGCGTGCTCTACGAGGTCGATGGCCAAGCCGGGGTCTTCCGGTCACCTTTCACAGGATCCAATGGCCCGGTGGTTGCCGCGCTTGAGCGCGTCACCGGATGACGGCTGGAGGTGGCCCATGGCGGCACGGTTCCGAGGCTCCCGCAGCGGGATCGGGGAACTCCTCCGTTCCGAAGTGATCGAGTCGGAGATGGTGCGCCGAGGCGAGCTCATCAAGGCGGCGGCCGAGGCCACGGCCCCGGTCGGCCTAACCCCCGGAGACCCGCATCCGGGCCTGTATAAGGCATCGGTGGTGGTGACGTCTACGAGGCGCGGCGGTCGTCGCCGTGACCGCGCGGTGGCGTATGTGACGAACACGGCCTACTACGCCCGCTGGGTGGAGTACGGCACCGAACGCGTCCCTGCCCACCACGTGATGCTGCGCGCCGCTCGGGCCGGGGGTGGTTGATGATCTGGCCCGATGTGGAGGTCGAGCTCATAGCGTGGCTCGACAGCCAAGTTGATGCGCACTTCACGGCAGAGCTTCCGGCCAACCTGCTTGACGTTCTGCCTGTGGGGCAGGTGCAGCGGGTTGGTGGCTCGGATGACAGCTTCCGGCTCGACCGGGCGCTCGTGGACGTGGACGCCTATGCGGCGACACGCGGCGGCGCTTCCCTACTCGCCCGCGAGACCCGTGACGCATTGGTGATGAGGCTGCCAGGGACGAAGACGCCGGCTGCGGTCTTCGGTCGAGTGTCGACAGTGTCGGCGCCTTCGTGGCGCCCCTACGAGAACACGGGGCTCCGCCGATGCGGGGCCACATACGAGATCTTCTTTCACCCGGTCTCCTGACCGGTTGGGCCCGCGCCGGACCCTTTCCCGACCCCGTCCGTTGTTGGCGGGGTCTTCGCATATCTGGAGACCCACATGGTCAACATCACGAGGGCCGCGGACCTCACCGTCATCGGCTCGAACGGCGGGGGCTGGGTATCGGACGTCGGTACGACGGCCCCGTCCTCGCCGCTGGTGCAGCCCGTCAGCCCGTGGGAGCCGCTCGGAGCCATCTCGGACGATGGCCTTGTGTTCGGTTTCGATGAGGACAGCCAGGAGTTCACCCCCTGGGGCCTGACGTCGCCACTGCGCACGACGATCACCAAGTCGATCCGCACATTCAAGGTGACACTGTGGGAGACCGCTCGGGTGGCGGTCCAGTCGGTGATGTTCCGCATCCCGGCCGCCGACCTCACTCCGTCGTCCGGCCTGACCTCGTTCGCGGAGACCGCGTCGCCGTCGGTGGACCGTCGTGCGTGGTGGTTCGCCGTGTTCGATGGCGACTCGGCCCGCGGCTTCTACGTCCCCGCCGGCGAGATCTCCGACCGCAGCGACGTCACGTTCAAGCAGGACGAAATGAGCGGCTACGAGATCACTATCACCGCGTATCCGGACGCCGCGGGCAACACCGTCTATCACACGGACAGCGTCCCGGCGACGCCTGCGTACACGGGCTCGTGAGCCCTCAATGACTGGTGGGTGGGTCGCCCTGGCGCGGGCCCGACCCACCCACCACTTCCCCTGCCCGCCCGCGCCGTGAGATAGAGAGGCCCGTGCCATGCCCACAACCAAAGCCGCCCTCGACGCTGCGAAGGAGGAGGCCGCCGCGCAGGAACTGGAGGCGGACGGCGGCGAGTACGTCACCGTGGCGCTCGCTGGCTACGACGGCGTCACCAAGGACGTGCGTGCCCTCCCGAACACGCGCTGGCGGTCGAGCGCGCTGCGTGCCCTCAACCAGGGCGACTTCGACGGCTTCTTCGCGCTCGTCCTCCACCAGGACGACTACGAGCTGTACGAAGAGCTCGACCCGACTGCGGAGGGCATCGGCAATTTCGCCGAGGCGGTTGTGCGAGCCTCCGGGGAGTCCCTGGGAAAGTCCAGTGGACCGTCTCGGTCCTCGAGGCCCACGCGGAGGCGGTAGAGGGAGACTTCGCCCGCTACTACCCGGGCGTTGACCTGTTGGACGTGTACCGGGGCCGTCTGTCGTGGCGCCGACTGCGGGTGCTGATCCAGCATCTGCCACCCGAGTCGGCCACGATGACCGAGCTCCGCAACAGTCTGAGCGATGAGGAGATGGCCGAGCAGGCCGAGGCGGGCGAGCCGGAGAAGGGCCGCTGGTCGCAGGTCGAGCAGCTGCTTGCGCTGATCGCGGACCGGGTGGCGCGCCTGGAGTACGTGACGATCCTCGCCAACTCGGGCAGCAAGGGAAAGAAGCCGACCCCGCCGGAGCCGATCGCCCGGCCGGGCGCGAAGGCAAAGAGGCCGAAGTCGAAACTCAGCGAGTCGAGCGCCGAGACGCTGTTCCAGCTCATCAATGGGGGCGCGGCCTGACGCGCGGGAGGAGGCTCCCGTGGCCATCAGCGTCGGTTCGGTCGAGGTCGACGTCATCCCCAACACACAGGGGATCTATGGCCGGCTCCGTGCGGGGCTCGTGCCTGCCGCAACCCGGGCCGGCGAGGACGCTGGCTCGGCGGCGGGGCGCTCGTTCGGTGCGGCGATGCAACGCCAGGTTGCTGACATCGGCCTGCGAATCGGCGAGGAGATCGGGCAGCAGATCGCCAACCGGATCACCGCGTCGCTGCGGGATGCGATCCGGGATGGTGTGACGCGCGGCGGCCAGACGGCTCGCCCAGCGGCGGTGCGGCAGGGTGACCAGACTGCTGGTGCGTTTTCCCGGGCGCTCAGGGCTCATCTGCAGGCGGCGTTCCGGTCGCTGCCGCAGTTGCAGATCGGCGCGGACACCTCTGAGGTGGACGCGGATCTGCAGGCTGTGCGCGTCCGTATGGAGACCTTGGCGGACAAGCGGATCGGCATCGACATCTCTGCTGCGGACGCCAAAGCTGAGATCGCGCTGATCGAGGCGGAGCTGACGCGGCTCGGCGCCCGGCATCCGAACGTGCAGGTGAGGGCCGACACCGCGAGGGCGATCGCAGAGCTGCGCTTGGTGCGGGCCGAGATCGATGCAGTGGACGGCAAACGGGCAAAGATCGACATCGACACCAGCGGAGCGACCGCATCGATCTTCCAGTTGATGGTGGCACTCGGCGGCGTCGCCGTGCTCCCCGCGATCCCGGCTCTGGCTGCCGCCCTCGGGGCGGTGGCCTCGGCGGGTGTCGCGGCGGCGGTCGGCGTGGGTGCACTGGCTGCGGTGGCGATCCCTGGATTCGTTGCTATTGGGGGGGCTCTGCAGGCCCAGAAGCAGGCCCAGGACGCGGCGACCAATGCCACCTTGCGGGGCGGCCAGGCCGCTAACCAAGGGGCGTCACGGGCTCTTCAGATGGCCGGCGCTCAGCAGGCCCTGGCGACGGCGGAACGCACCGGTGCTCGGCAGATCGCGCAGGCCCAGCAGCAAGTGCGGCAGGCGAAGCAGGCGGCGGCCGATGCGGTCGCACAGGCGGCACAACGGAACGCCCAAGCCGCGCGGCAGGTGCAGGACGCAGAGCGGCAGCTCGCTCAGGCACAGAAGGACTCCAAGCAAGCCCAGCTCGACTTGACGGCAGCGCGGAAGCAGGCAGGGCAGGAGCTTGAGGATCTCGCGAACCGGTACGCGGACGCGCAGCTGTCCCAGCGGGACGCGGCGCTGTCGGTGCAGGAAGCTCAGCTTGAACTGAACAGAGTTCTGGCGGATCCGAAGGCCACGAAGCTGCAGAGAGACCAGGCGCAGCTCGCCTACGACCAGGCAGTGCAGCGGCTGAAGGAGCAGACGACCGAGACGAAGCGGCTGAAGGCCGAGCAGGCCGACGCGGCGAAGAAGGGCGTTGAGGGTTCGGACACGGTCCGGCAGGCGCAGGATCGACTGGCTCAAGCACAGCAGCAGGTGGAGGACCGGGCTCAGGCAGTGCGGGACGCTCAGGGTGAGGCCGCAAGGGTTCAGGTGGAGACCGCCCGGCAGGTGGCCGAAGCACAGCAGCGTGTGGGTGAGGCGACCGCGAACGTGGCCGTGGCCCAGCAGAACGCAGCGGACGCGGTGGCTAGTGCCCAGCAGCAGATCGAGTCGGCGTCCATCTCGGCCGCCGGTGGTGTGGATCAGGCTGCCCTGGCACAGGAGAAGTACCAGGAGAAGTTGGCGAAGCTGACGCCTGCGGCCCGGGACACCTTCGACGCGTTCGTGGATCTGAGGTCGGCGTTCTCGGCGTGGTCGAAGAGTCTTCAGCCTGCGGTGATGCCGATCTTTACGCGGGCACTGGAGGGCATCAAGAACTCGCTTCCAGGGCTCACGCCGCTGGTGCTTGCTGCAGCCGACGGCATCAAGGAGTTGCAGGACCGGGCCTCGGCCGGGTTCAAGAAGCCCTGGTGGAAAGAGTTCAAGGCCGACCTGGCGACCTCAATCAAACCCGCGATCGTCGGCCTGGGTGTCGCGTTCGGCAACATCTTCAAAGGCATGGTCGGCATCATCGACGCCTTCCTGCCACACATGGACTCGATCTCGGGCCGCATGCAGCGGATCACGAGCCGGTTCGCCGACTGGGGCACGTCACTCAAGGGCTCCCCGTCGTTTGAACGGTTCCTCGCCTACTCGTCCGACCAGGGGCCGAAGGTCGCCGAAGCGCTGGGGAAGATTGCGGGGGCGTTCCTGGCGGTCGGGCAGGCGCTCTCGCCGCTGTCGGGGCCGATCCTCACAGTGATCGGCACGCTCGCCGATGGCGTGGTGTACATCGCAGAGAACCTGCCGTGGCTGGTCCAGGGCCTGTACGGCGCGTACATCGCTTTCAAGCTGCTGAGCTTGGCGATGTCCATCACACCGCTGGGCTGGCTGATCCTTGGCCTGATCGGCCTAGTGGTGGCCATCAAGTATGCATGGGACCATTTCAAGTGGTTCCGCGACATCGTCACGGGCGTCTGGTCTGGGATCTCAACCGCCTTCACCACCGCTTGGACAGTTGTGTTGCTGCCCACGTTCACGGCGATCTGGGGCGCGATCCAGTGGGTTGGAGACAAGGCCACCTGGCTGTGGCAGAACATCATCGGCCCAGCGTTCAAGGGCATCGCGCTCGCTGCCGGGATCCTCATCACGGCCATCCTCACGGTTCTGATCACCCCCCTGTACCTGGCATTCCAGCTCATAGCCACGGTTGTCACCTGGCTGTGGCAGGAAGCGATCAGTCCGGCGTTCGATGGCATCGCCACAGTGGCCAGCTGGCTGTACACCAACGCCATCAAAACCGCCTTCGACCTGATCAGCAGCTCATTCCACACCGTAGGTGACACAGGAAAATGGCTGTGGCAGAAGGCCCTGTCGCCTGCGTTCCACGGAATAGCTGATGTGGCCCACTGGCTGCACGACAGCGTAATCAAACCCGTCTTCGACGGAATCTCCACGACGATCGGCATTGTTTGGCGGACGGGGATCCGGCCGGTGTTCAACGCGATCAAGTCTGCTATCGGCAAGGTCGCTGATGCTTTTGACGATGCTCGCAAGGCGATCAAGACAGCGTGGGATAAGGTCAAGGAGGCGACGAAAACCCCTATCAACTGGGTGCTGGACCACGTCTGGAACAAGGGTATCGTCAAAGTCTGGGAGAAGGTCACGGGCTGGATTCCGGGCGTGCCGAAGCTGGGCAAAGTCGATCTCCTGGCCCAAGGTGGCACCCTTCGAGGCCCGCAGCCCGGCATCTACAACCAGCCGACCGCGATCGTAGGCGAGGGAAACCCGCGGTATCCGGAATTCGTAATCCCCACAGATCCGAAGTACCGGTCCCGGGCCCTCGCCCTGCACCAGGCCGCAGGGACGCAGATGCTCGCCAAGGGCGGCATCATCGGCTCGGCCACGTCGTTCCTCAAGAATCCGGTGAAGACCTTCGGGAACATGCTGAAGCCGTTCCTCGACGGGGCCAGATGGCTCAGCAAGACAAGCTGGGGAAAGGCGGCAATCGGTCTGCCCAAGATGGCCATCAGTAGTCTGAAGAAGCTCATCAAAGACAAGGTTTCCGGCTGGTTCACCCGGGATGCCAATGGGTTGCTGAAGTTCATCGGTAAGGCCGGTAAAGGGGTCTCGCGCTGGACTCCCGAGGTGCTGGACGCACTCAAGCAATTGCATCAGCCCGCGTCCTACCTGGGCATCACCCTTCGGCGAATGAACCAGGAATCCGGGGGCAACCCGACGGCAGTCAACCTTTGGGACAGCAATGCCAAGGCCGGATACCCGTCGACCGGGTTGATGCAGGTAATCCGGCCGACGTTCCAGCACTATGCGGGCAAGTACCGGAAGAAGGGCCCGTTCATGTACGGGGTGAGCGTTGACCCGCTCGCCAACATCTACTCATCGATGCGGTATGCGTTGGCGGCCTACGGCAGCCTGCCGCGGGCGTACAACCGGGCGGGCGGCTACGACTCCGGCGGCTACCTCCAGCCGGGCTTGAACCTCGCCTACAACGGCACCGGCAGGCCGGAGCCCGTATTCACCACAGCGCAGGCCAACGCCCTCGTGCGGCGCGCTGCCGCGCCATCGGGGGGTGGCGGCGAGTTCACCGGAGATCTCTACCTCGACTCTGGTGAGTTCCTCGGGAAGGTGCGCGGCGAAGTGCGTCAAGAGATGGGCGCAGTAGCGACTGCATTGCGCGCGAACAGGCGGGGGTGAGCGGCTTGCCGATCCCCGGCAACTTCATGAGCCCGACTACCGAGCAGGTTGACCCGAACACCTCCGGGTGGGCGGCCAAACTGAACTGCACCATCTCCCTCGGTAGCGGCGGCAGGAATGGCGACGGCTGCCTCGCTGTGAAATCCTCCGCTGCCGGGGAGATGCAGGTCCGATCATTCTCCTCGTTCTTCGCGACGCCGTGGGTCGAATACGAGGCGTTCTGCGATGCGGCCGGCGGCACGGTGCCGGAGCGAATCGGCATCCGCTGGATGGACTCCAGCAACACCGAGATCGGTATCACCTGGTCGCTAACCACGGCTTCCGCATCGTCAAGTTGGCACCGCATTGCCGTGGGCGGTGTGGCCCCGGCGAATACGCATCACGCATATGTGCTGGTGTCTGCGACGCCAGCCGCAGCCAACGTCACGAACTTTTTCGAGAACTTCTACTTCGGCTATCCGAAGACCACGACCGGCAACCTTGTGGGGTTCAACACCGAGTCCGGCGAGATCGACGTCAGCGGCTGGCTGGCCGAGGCGAACTGCACCATCGCACGCCAGGCCCCGCCCGTACAGTGGGCCGTCACCAACTACTGGGCAGGCGGCCACGCCATCGCCATGACGGTCACTGCCAACGGCAATGCCAGCATGTGCAGCACCGACCGGCCTGACGCCACACCAGGCGTGGAATACATCGCCCACGCCTACCTCAATCCGCCCACAAGCGCGGCAACAACCTGGGTTGAGCTGCGGTTCTACGACGGGATGGGAACGCAGATCCAGGCGACGCGCGGGGTGCTCGCGGCCCCAGGCACCGCTTGGTACCGGCAGCGCGCCTCTGCCGTCGCCCCGGCAGGCACCGCCTCCTGCTCCATCGCCGCCGGTATTGACAGCGCGACGGCTGGTCAGGTGCTGAGGCTCGACTGGGTGGTCGTCAGCACAGCGCCCGTGCTGTACGCGGGCAGCGCTGTGCCCTACGCGGACGCGTCCTTCGAGCAGGGCGTCGCCGGATGGGCCGTGGCCTCCGGCGCGGCGACCATCGCACGATCGAGCCCCTGGGGCGCATCCTTTTTCGAGGGCGGCTACTCGGGCACCATCACCTCTGCCACCGCCACCACCAGCGTGGTCAGGTCCGGCCGTTTCCCTCTGCCTGCCGGGGCAGTGGCAGGCCAGAACCTGCGCACGAAGGTGCTCACTCAGGTGACGGCTGGAGGCTGGACGGTCAGCCGCGGGATCAGGTGGTCCGACGCGTCCAATACAGACCTCGGGGCCACAACCAGCACACCGATCACCGCTCCCTCGCCGGGCTGGTGGTCACTCAGCAACGACTTCACCATCCCAACAAACGCGACTCAGGCCGCGCTCGAGTACACACTCACCGCTACGGCCGCCAGCAGCGTGTGGCGCATCGACCAGGTGGGCGCGTGGCTGGCCCTCCCGTACACGTCGGTGGGCGCCGACGATAGCACCGCCTCTATTACGGTGACGCTGCGCGAGCTCACGATAGGGGACCTCCTCACCGTGTACCGGGTCCTCCCGGACGGATCCAGGACGCTGGCGCGCGGCCCCTCCGGGCTGTACAGCCAGACACCGATCACAGCCGGCGAGGTTGTCATCGAGGATTACGAGGCACCCCTCGGCGTCCCTATCTCCTACTATGTCGAGATCCTCACCCCCGGCACGTCCGCACCCAGCACCCGCACTTCAGACACGGTGACTCTCACTCCGGGCGACATTAACGAGTGCTGGCTGAAGGACCCGGGCCAGCCCCAGCGGAACCTCAAGGTGCTGGTGGCGCGGGCCCCGGACTGGCAGCGGAGTATCGAGCAGGCCGAGATGAGGGTCCGCGGTCGGCGCAACAGCGTGATCCTCTCGGACGTGCGCGGGGGCCTAGAGGGCGATCTGCAGATCTGGACCCGCAGCGACGACGAACGCGATGGGCTGCACTGGCTCCTCGACTCCGGCAACGTCCTGCTGTGGCAGGCCGTGGCCGGCATGGGCGTCAGCGACATGTACGTGGTGGTCGGCCAGGTCACCGAAGCGCGGGTCACCGGATACGCACCGGAGCCGTGGCGAGCCTGGACACTGGCTCTCCGCCAGGTCGACATGCCAACGACGACTGGCGTCGCCGGCTCGGCGGGCCGCACCTGGCAGGACATCCTCACTCAGTTCGCCACATGGCAGGACGTACTCAACTCCTATGCCACCTGGGAGGACGTCCTCTTCGACCGCAGGATCGGGGGCTGAGGTGTACCCCGTCTCTGACCGCTTCCTGGCTCGGCTGGTCGAGTCCCACAACATCGCGACCGAGGTGGTCCTGTTCCTGGCCAACGGCCAGGTGGAGACACTGCCTCACATCGGGGGCAGCGTCACAGTGGACCGAGGGCAGGCCACCCGCCGCACCTGCTCCGTGACCGTCGCCGACACCAGCCTCATTCCGTGCACGGCCACCGACAAGCTCTCCGTCTACGGCGCACAGCTGCGGATCAGCTGCGGTGTCGAGCACGCGGACGGTTCGCGGGAGCTTGTGCCGGTCGGCCTGTTCCGCGTCGATAGCGTCAGCGGCGATGTTGACGAAGGCCCCGTCACCATTAGCGGCAAGAGTCTTGAGGCCATGGTCGCCGACGACAAGTTCACCACCCCGGTCAAGGTCAGCGGTACAGCGGTCGGCGCGGTGACCAGCCTCATCCAGGCCTCGCTCCCCAGCGCCACGGTCATCAACCGGGCCGTGGACGCCACGATCGGACCCCGCACCTATGACACCGAAGGTGACCGGTGGGCGGCTGTCGCCGAGTGTGCCGCGGCGATCGGCGCCGAGGTGTATACGGACACGGACGGGGTCTTCATCATCTCCGAGCTGCCCGATCTGCTCGCCGTGCCCCCGGTGTGGACGCTGGCGGCGGGGGAGGGCGGCGCCTATGTCTCCGCCAACCGTGGCATGTCGCTCGACGGCGTCTACAACGGGGTGTTGGCCAAGGGAGAGAACACCGAGGCGGACATCCCGGCTGTCTCGGCGCTGGTGGTGGACGACGACCCGACATCGCCCACGTACTGGTCGGGGCCGTTCGGACACCGGCCGACTTTCTACAGTTCGGCCACCCTGACCAGCGTCAACGCCTGCACCTCGGCCGCCACGCTCAAGCTGCGCGCCGCCAAAGCTCCCAACGCAAGCGCCGACATCACCAGCCTGCCGAACCCTGCCCTGGAGCCCGGCGACGTAATCCGCGTCCTCTACCCGGACGGCAGCAAGGAGCTCCACCAGATCCAGTCGTTCACAGTGCCGCTCGACACCAGTGGATCATTCACGCTCGACACGATCGCCGCGAAGGAGGACGCGTGACCTCCATAGCCGATCTCGCAGACGCCATCCGCCTCCAAGCCGTCACCGCCGGCGCCACCGAGCCGACGGTTCGGGGCGCCGACTGGCAGACCGCCACCGTCACAGCGGTCGGCGCCGGCACCGTGGACTGCGGCACGATCACTGCCCGCCGCTTGGAGTCCTACCAGAACCCGGCGGTCGGCGACCACATCGTCATCACCCAGTCCGGCAACGGCAACTGGCTGGCCTGCGGACGAACCTCCAGCACCACCGACACAGAATGGGACGACTACAACCCCATCTGGACCACCGACGCCAACCCGCAACCCAGCGTCGGCAACGGCACGCTGACCGGCCGATGGAAACGAGACGGCCGCACCATCGTCGGCTGGATCAACCTCGTCGCAGGATCCACCACCACGTTCGGCAGCAGCAGCGACTGGAATTTCTCCCTGCCGGTGCAGGCCGCGAGCGTAGGGACGCGTCTTTGCCACGCCGAGGCCCTGGCCGGTAGCCGCCTCGCAGGCCAGTTCGTGATCTCCCCGTCGCAGACCGCCAGCAAGTGCTACTTCCCCAGTACGACTACTCCGCCGTTGGTCTCGTGCCGCTCCGACAGGCCCTTCGCCTGGGCCAGTGGCAACCAACTGCGGATCGACTTCCTGTACGAAGCCGCCTCCTAGGAGACCCTCATGGCGATGAACCCCACGAACCTGCCCTACATCACCGTCTTCGGGCAGGGCACCAACCCCGAGGAGTCGGTGAGCGTCGACCTCGTCGCAACCACCAACGGCATCCAGTTCTCGGAAGATGAGCTGATCGCGCTGGTGCGGCAACACCTCGATAGCCTTCCCGGTGTCGGATCGACGTCCGCCACTCGCTACAGCGTGGCCGTGGAGCAGGTCGGCGAGGGAGCCTGATGGCCACAACGGACGCCTACGGGCAAGGCATTCCGATCACTGCGCTGACGGATCAGCCGAACGCCAACTCACTCATCTTCGGGCCCGTCGATGAGCTCACCGAACGGTCCGTGATGCGATTCTCCTCGGCCTCGGCGCGCAACGCGACCCTCAGCAGCCCGGTAGCTGGCATGGTCGCCTACCTCACTACGGAGAAGCTGTTTACTGGCTACGACGGTACCGCCTGGGTGGTGCTCGCTGCGGGCACCTCCGCCTGGACGAACGTACCGCTGGCCAGCGGCTTCACCCACAATGGCAACAGCAACGGGAACTTCCAATACAGGGTGGTCAATCTCTTCGGCGAGCCCACTGTCATGCTCCAGGGCGCCGTCAACGCGACTTACAGCGGTAGCAACATCGCCAACGGGGGCATCGTCACCTCTTCCCCACTCCCGTCTTCCGCCCGGCCAGGGAGCCTCCGCACCGTCGTCATCCCCTGCTCAGACGTGTCCAGCGTCCGCATCACTCTCAAGCTGGACGCCCAGCCTGACGGCCACCTGAAGATTTACGGCACAGGCACCGGCGCCGACGGCACCAGCAAACCTCCGTGGATCGGATTCAACGGCGTCTTCTACAGCCTCTGACCACGAACATCCCTCACCGCACGCCCCGCAGAGTCGGGGCCTTCTTCATGTCTGGAGGCCTCCGTGGCCAAGACGGGACCACAGCGCTACCCCGGCGCATCCACCACCTACTGGTACCAGTCCGCGTGGGGTGGCGACTCGATGGAGTCGAACGTCATCGTCTGGCACACCACCGAAGGCACCAGCCTCCCCTCCTACAGCGGGGGAGCGCAGGCCCCCAACTTCACCGCCGTGCCCGACTTCAAGAACAAGCGGCTGCTCTGGTACCAGCACTTCGACTTCGACACCTCCGCCCGTGCCCTCGTCAACCGGCCTGGCGGGGTCGAGACCAACACGCTCAATGTGTGCCAGGTTGAACTCGTCGGCACCTGCGACCCGTCCACGCACAAGAAGTGGGGCAGCACCCCGCACCTGTACACCTCGGAGCTGCCCGACTGGGTGATCCGTGACCTGGCCGCCTTCGTTAAGTGGGCCCACGACCAGCACGGCGTGCCGCTCACCAGCGCGGTGACGTTCAAGGCATACCCGGGCAGCTACGGCTCCAACGGGGTGCGCATGACCGCCGCCAAATGGAACAGCTTCACCGGCCACTGCGGGCACCAGCACGTCCCCGAGAACGACCACGGCGACCCCGGCCTATTTCCTATGGGCGCCATCCTCGACCACGCCAAGGGCGCCAGCACCCCCACCACCCCGCACCAGCAGGGAGAAGACAGCGACATGCCCACCACGCTCGGTCTGTACAGCACCACCGACCGGCCCCTCGTCCCGGGGAAATGGACCACGCTCACGGTCGAAAAGACCGATATCGTCACCGGCGCCAATGCCTACACCGCGAGCGTCATGCTTACCGTCGACGGTGCACCCGCCGGCGGCACCCTCCAGGGCCGCTTCTACCACCAGCGCACAGACGGATCCCGCTGGGACTCAGGCATCGTCGAACGCCCCACCACAGCAGGCAGCAGCTTCGTCGACTTCCCCCACGCCGGATCCATCGCCGCCACCGAGAAGCTCCGCTTCGAAGTCGCCTACTTCCCCGCCACCTCAGGCGACGAAAAGTCGGTCACCATCACCACGTCGCGCGTGCGCGGCCTCTACTGGAAGTGAGCTCGACCATGAAGATCTTCGGCAGAGAACCGGTCGTGGTTCTGAACAGCCTCTCGGCGATCCTCGGCCTGATCGTCACCCTCGGTATCACCAGCCTGACCGCCGAACAGTCCGGCGCGATCGTCGCCGTGGTCTCCGCAATCCTCGGCGGCATCGCCGCCGCCATGACCCGACCCGTCGCTCCGCAGGCGTTCACCGCCATCGTCGCAGCCGGCGCCACCGCCGTCGCCGCATTCGGCTACGAGGTCAGCCAGGAAACCGTCGGCGCCATCAACACGCTCGTCCTCGCCGCACTCACCCTGCTGACCCGCGTCCAGGTCACACCCTCCAGTCCGGCCGCCCCCGCGGGCCCGACGGGCGTCTGATGCCGTGCCGGGTGGCCCGACGGCTACAGAAACACCTGGGCCGCCGCGGCACGTTCCTTTTGATCCTCGGCACGGGCAAGACCTGCTGGGGCATCGGCCTCATCGCCACACCCCAAGGAAGCACACAGGGCCTCGAACTCCTCACCCACGCCATGCCCCTGCACTACTGGGCCTGGCTATGGATCACGGCCGGCCTGGTCACCGCGGGCAGCGCCTTCGTCCGTGTAGGCCGCGACAGCATCGGGTTCTTCGCCGCCCTGATACCCCCCACTGTGTGGGCCACGGCCTACACATCTGCCGTCGTCAACGGCACCTTTCCCCGCGGCGGGTTCGTCGCAATCTGGTACCTCACCTCCCATGTGGGGGTCATCCTGTGGGCCGCAACGGTGCCCGAACATTCGGTCCCCCCAGCGCCGAGACGCCCCCGGAGAGGCAAGGGCGCATGACCATCTGGGCGGGCCTCGTCACCGCGTTCGGCACCGTCGGCGTGATCGCGTGCGGGATCTTCACCGCGCGAGCAACCACGCGGGCAGCCGCCGCCACGGCACGGGCGAACGAGGCCGCAGCGCGGGCAGCCGCCGAGCCAGCCAACCAGCAGGCAAGTCTGTCGGTTCTGCAGGCCACGGTGGAACGGGTGGACATGGAAAACGGGCAGCTACGGCAGAGGCAGAGCAGGCTGGAGTCGCTACTGCGGGCGTTCTCGTGGACGGTGGACGAGCTGTATCGGTGGGCTCGGAACCCTGTCGGCCAGCCTCCGGAGCCGCACTCGCTGGTGGATGAGTACAACCGAACTGGAGTATGACCATGCCGACCCCTGAGGAGCAGCCCGCCCCGCAGCCGGCCGTGCCGATCCCGGACACGTCCGCGGCGGACATGGGCACCCTGGTGGACATGGGGGTGGTGGAGCCGCAGCCCGAGCCCTCCCCGGAGCCGCCACCGCCGCCCAACTACGACGGGGCGGCGCCCGAGAATCCATGAAGGAACGCCTCGCCCCTGCCAAGTGCAGGCGGCGGGGCTTCTATTCGTTTGCCGTGTCGGCACCCCCATGTACTCTTGAGCCACAACTTCATGCACCTCCCGGTGCGCAGGCCGCGGCTACTTCTTTGGGTGAATCACGCCGCACGCCGACTTTGATCTCGGGAGGCACAGCATCGGGGGTGCCCGGTGCGCAGGCCGGGGATACTTCTCCTGCCAAGAGAGAGACGCGGGTTCGAATCCCGCCCTCCGGTCCAGGGGACCGGAGGTAGCTCAGCGGCCTAGAGCGCTACGTTTCCCCAGCCGATTTGATCTCGGGCACCCTACTGCTGGTCCTTCCCTCTACGTGAGGGGCTTTTTCATGGCCAGGTTCAACCAGCGCGGCAGCCGTCCCGCCGTCCACTCGCCCGTGACCACCACCGGGGAACGGACCATCACACACGAAGGCGCCACCGGACACCTCCGGGACGCGAAGAGCGAACTCTTCCTGCTCGCGGTCAGCAACTTCGTGGGTGTCGACACCTTCTACGAGAAGGGCGGCCAGCGCGACGACCGGTACACTCAGCTCGTCCGCAAGCTCGCCATCGAAGACCCCGAGTGGACAGCCGGACTCCTCGGCTGGTTGCGCGGCGAGGGCAACATGCGCACCGCCGCCCTCGTCGGCGCCGCCGAGTTCACCGCCGAACGCCTGCTGCACGAGGTGCCCGGCTACTCCCGGCAGGTCATCGCCTCCGTCCTCCAGCGCGCCGACGAGCCGGGGGAGATGCTCGGCTACTGGACGTCGAAGTACGGCCGCAAGCTGCCGAAGCCGGTGAAGCGCGGCATCGCCGATGCCGTCCAGCGGCTCTATAACGAGCGGTCGCTCCTCAAGTACGACACCGACAGCAAGGGCTACCGCTTCGGCGACGTCCTCAACCTCGTCCATGCATCGCCCGACCCGGGCAAGGCGTGGCAGGGAGACCTGTTCGCCTACTCCCTGGACCGCCGCCACAAGCGGGGCACCGTACCCGACCCCGACACGCTCCCGATCCTGGCGCGCAACCTCGCCTTCGCCGAATTCGTCGAGCAGGACCCGAACATCCTGCTGAGCGCCGAGGAGATCAAGCGTGCCGGGCTCACCTGGGAAACGGCGCTGTCCATAGCGGGCAGTAAGGTCGACAAGGCCAAGCTGTGGGAGGCCCTCATCCCGTCCATGGGCCTGATGGCGCTCGCCCGGAACCTGCGCAACTTCGACGAAGCCGGCGTCGCCGACGCGGTCGCCGCACAGCTCTGCGCCCGATTCGTCGACGCGGAGCAGGTGGCGAAGTCCCGTATGTTCCCGTTCCGCTGGTGGGCCGCCTACAAGCACGCCCCGTCCCTGCGCTGGGCCCACGCGCTCGAGCAGGCCCTAGGCCACTCCCTTGTCAACGTGCCCCGCCTGAAGGGCACCACGCTGATCCTGGTGGACCGGTCGCCGTCGATGTTCCCCGGCTACGGCTTCTCCACCCCGAACACCTCGGACATCACGCTCGCTGAGCAAGCCGCCGTCTTCGGATCCGCCCTCGCCCTCCGAGCCGAGAAGCCCACCCTCGTCGAGTTCGGCGGCGAATCCAAGGAACTCGCTGTCCCCAAGGGGGGCAGCGTCCTGAAACTCGTCGAGCAGTACGGGCAGATCGACGGCACCGACATCCCCACCGCCGTGAAGCGCCACTGGTTCGCCCACGACCGGATCGTCATCGTCACCGACGAACAGACCCGGCCCGGCTGGCTGCCCTCCAACATGCACCGCTACGGCGGGATGCAGGAGACCGCCATCGACGACCTCGTCCCCAAGACCACCCCCGTCTACATGTGGAACATGGCCGGGTACAAGCCCGGCGCCATGCCGTCCGGGACCACAGGCCGCCACACCTTCGGCGGCCTGACCGATCACGCCTTCCGCATGGTGCCGCTCCTCGAAGCCGGCCGCGACGCCGCCTGGCCGTGGGAGGACTGATCCGCACAACATGGCGCCCCGCTCTCCTCCGGGAGGGCGGGGCGCTTCGTCTTCTCTACTGGATGGTTCCGCTGAACTCGGGGAACTCCAGGTCGAAGTTCTCGGAGGAGCGCTGCACGGTCACGACGATCTTCTTCCCGTACTTCGTCCCGAGCACGCTGTCGTCGTTCTTGGTGACGGTCATGCCGGGTGCGAGGCGCCCTTCGAGCGGATCTGACCCGGTCTCGTAGGTCGTGGTGGCTGCCTCGCCGCCGTTCGTTGCTCCCTCGACGATAAGTGACAGGTCGTCCAGCTTGGCCGCGGCCTTCCCGGTGTTCGTGAGCTTCAGCTCGACCCGGAACCCAGTCTCGCCCGGGTCAGGCGTGCTGTCGTACTCCCCGAACTTGGTGACTTCTCGGGCGTCAACGACGGAGACCTTGAGCCCGTCCGGCCAGGTGTACGTCTTCCCGAAAGCGAGCCCTGTGCTCGACTGCTCGGCCGGCGCGGGCTTCTCGTCGGCGCAGTGCTCGACCCAGGCAGCCTGGTCGCCGTTCGGGTCGTCGCAGTCGAACGACGTCTTCCCCGCGGCCTTCGGTTTCGCGTCCTTGCTGCTGTCCTTGTTGTCCGAGCCGCTGCAGGCCGTGAGCGGCAGGCTGGCGGCCAGGATGAGCGCGGCGATAGCGCATCTGCGCATGGTGCCCCCCTTGGTTGGTACGTGCGGGATGACCGTAGCCGTGCCGACTGGATGGTGAAGGGGGTGTGGTCGATTGGTAGCCGAGTTGTGATGAGGTATGCGAGGTTGGGGCGGCGATTGACCAGCCCCACTCTTGAGTGATCTTCCTGTCGTTCTCGACCGCCTGCTCAGTCGCCCGCGATACGACCGTGCTGACCCCCATCGAGGAGGAGCAGCATGGGAAAACTTAAGGCGCTGGCGGTCGGTGTTGCGGCAGCGGCAGCTCTGGCCGGCTCGGCGCCCGCGGCGTCTGCGGACCCGGGCGAGGTGGTGCACACAACGCTGCGGCAGGCGATCGCCGACCTACCCGTCGCGGACGAGAACCGCACCGGGTACGAGCGGACCAAGTTCAGGCACTGGGTGGACGCGGACCGGGACGGATGCAACACGCGCGCCGAGGTGCTGATCGAGGAGGCAGTGGAGCCACCTACGGTCAGCGCCGGCTGCGTGCTCACTGGCGGCACATGGCACTCCTACTACGACGACGCGGACCAAACTGAGGCCCGCGCCCTCGACATCGACCACATGGTCCCGTTGGCCGAAGCCTGGGACTCGGGGGCGTCGGCCTGGTCGGCGGGGGAGCGGCAGGCATACGCCAACGACCTCGACGACGAACGCTCGCTGGTGGCGGTGACGGCGCGGGAGAACCGGCGGAAGGCTGATCAGGACCCGGCCGAGTGGCTGCCGTCCGCGACGGGGGCCCTCTGCCGGTACGTGACGGAGTGGACGGCGGTCAAGACCCGCTGGGGTCTGTCGGCGGACTGGCGTGAGGCGGCGGCCCTGGTCGAGCTGGCAGCCGACTGCCCGGACGAGGAGCTGACGGTGGTCCTCGCCCGCTGACCAGGTAGCCTGACACAGCGCCGCCCCCGCCTGCTTACCTCAGGCGGGGGCGGCGTGCTGCGTGCGCTCAGGCGTGGTCGAAGGTGACGGGCATCGCGTCGGGGGAGTCGGCGTCGGCCTCCCTCTTCGCGGCGAGGGCGTCGCGGAGTCCGAATCGGTTGCTGTACTGGCAGAAGGCGGCGTTCGCCTCGTCTCTCGCCTTGATGTACGCCTTGTAGGCGGCCTCATTCTCCGACATGACAGCACGAGACGCCCGTAGCGTCTCGATCAGGTCCGACCTGCTGGTCATGGCTTCTCCTTGTTGTCGTTGCTGCGGTTCAGGATCTCGGCGAGCCCGGCTTCGACGTCGAGCACCTGGCCCAGGTCAGCGACGGTGCGGGTGTGGGCCTCGGTCAGGGCGCGGTTCAGAGCCTCGGCGGGCGGCTCCCCGACGCCGCCGCAGTCCTTCAGTCCGGCGGCGGCTGTCCCGTCGGGGTTCCGTGCCCAATGTGAGCGCACTGTGCCGTCGCTCTTCAGCCGATAGGGGCGGCCACACACCTGGCAGTGTCCCTTCGGGGTGGTCACGGTCAGCTCTCCTCGACGTCGTCGGCTTCGGCTCCGCAGCGGCGGCACTCGTTGCCCTCGCCGACCGGCGGGTAGTCGTGCTCGGGGTACGGCCGGCCGTCCCCGTCGACGCATTCGTCTTCGAGCGGGAAGTAGTTCGCCTTCTCGCCGCCGACAGGCGGCATGTAGTCGGAGTAGGTCACGGTGTCTCCTCTGTGTTGGTGGTGCGGCGGACCCACACGCGGACGTGGGCGGGGGAGGGTCAGGAGGTGGCGGACGGAAGGGCCTGCCTCCCGGCCTCGGTGATAGTCAGGGGCCGCTTGATGCCGCGCAGGGTTCCGTACTCGACCCATCCTCGCCGCACCAGCGCGTTCACTGTCGTCTTGGACATGGTGGTGCCGTCCGGCGCGATGATGTACCAAGTGCCGCTGTGCTCCCAGCGGTATGTGCCTCCCTTCGCGATGTGAGTGAGTGCTACCGCCTGCGGGGCAGTCGGCTCGGGCTGTTTCGTGGGCATGGTCACTTCTCCTCGTCCTTATGGTCCTTGCCGATGTGGTTGCGGATGCTGGCCGGAGCCCCGGCGTAGTTGCAGTGCGGGCACTGCTCCCAGACTCTCGCTCGAAGAGCCGTCTCCTTGAGGGAGTTGTGGGGGCCGAAGCCATGCTCGTCGAGGAGCCGCGCCACGGAGCCCTCGTACTTAAGAGCAAGGATCGCGGCTTCCGCCATCTTGTCGTGGCCCCGGGTGAAGAAGCTGCCGAGGCTCGTGTCCCTGTCGCA
This sequence comes from Streptomyces sparsogenes, assembly GCF_001704635.1. Lineage (GTDB taxonomy): Bacteria > Actinomycetota > Actinomycetes > Streptomycetales > Streptomycetaceae > Streptomyces > Streptomyces sparsogenes. The sequence goes on from NZ_MAXF01000136.1 coordinate 130,072, forward strand.
GCCACACCAGCACTTGCCGGTGGGGATGAGGCGGGGGGAGTCGTCGTGGCTCATACTTCAAGATAGCGCATCTTGATGCCCCATCAAGATGTGCTAACAAGATTCCCGCAAGGGTGAGGGGTTGCGCAACGGCGCCCCGGGCGCCTGCGGTTGAACGGCGCGGCTCTCGATAACATGCCATATCGCGGGCGAAAAAACGGTACAATTAGACATGCCTCCAAACCCTCCTGATGAGTTGTTTGCTCGGCGCGCTTCCCGCCGAAGCAACAGAGTCCGCCGGGCCTCTCTGTCGAAGCCGATCGATGTGAAGACGGATGGCCCTCCAGCGTGGGCAACGCGATTCGTCATCCCGCGAGATGCGTGCGAAGCGTGCGCCCAGCACTGGCACCACCGGTGCTGGGGCGTCAACGTCCTCCTCGACCCCGTCCCCAACTGCCCGTGTGACTGCGGCCACCGGAAAGACCCGATGCGACTCAGTGACGAAGCGTGGGCCGACCTCGCGATCCACGCCCCGGACCATGTCTGGATAGCCGCCATGTTCGAGCGGCAGCGCGCGGCAGGCATCCACGCCTGCGTCATGGACGACCAGGAGCGACACTGGGCCGCGCGTTGGGAGCGTGACCGATGACCGTCAACGTGCATCTCGGGGACGAGCAGGGTCTCGACCGCTCCCGTCGCTACCTCCGCCCCGTTGCTCGCCTCCAACTCCCCGACGAGCCGGATCTCGTGCACCTGGCCGTATACGAGTGGCTGCCGATGTTCGACGCATGGGCGACCGGCCCAGCCATCTGCGGACGCTCAACCGCACAGGGCCCGCTGACGGAGAGCGTCGAGGCGACCTGCGCGTCCTGCCTCGCATACGAGCCGAAGTACCGGACCGCACTGGACCGGCAGGCCGGGGTGATGCGAACGACGCAGGTGCCCGCCGCGAGCCTTGAAGAGCACGTCGCGGCCACCAAGTACTGGTTCGACGCCGCCGACGAACGGCGAGTCGAGCGCGATCAGCTCCGCACGAAGCTGAAGGCGATCACCGAAGCCACGATCCTGTGGCGCGACCGCACCGCCGGGGACGTCGGTCTGGCCATCGCTCTCGCCGGGATCCTGGACGCCGAAGCGCCCGAGCCTCCCGCCACGGCCGCTCTCGCTCGCGTGCGGAAGCTGCACAGGCCAGTCCTCTACACCGACCCCGTAGACGGGCAGCGCTCACAGCAGTGCGCCCACTGCTCCGACCACGCTCCCGTGCTGTACCCCTGCGACACTGTTCGCGCGATCGAGGAACGCCCGTGACTGACCTCGTCCCGCGCCAGCCGGGCGCCACCCCCGCCGCCTACATCGCCTGAGAGGTTAGAACTCATGACACATCAGCTGCCCCACCCGTTCGATGCCACAGTCGAAGACCTGACCCAAGCCGTGCAAGCCCTCCCGCGTGACCCGGTTTTGGTCCGTGACTACGATCGGATCGAAGACCTTGTCGAATGGATCGGCAAAGCCGCAACCACTCTGAAAGGCGAACTGCCGCACCCAGGCGTGGAACTGCCGATCGGCCCCTCGCATCCCGGCACCCGGGACGACGTGGTCACGGCCCTGGCATCCATCGCCGCCCTCGTCCCACCTGCACCTGACGCAGAAGCCGAGCACTTCGTATGGATCAGGGACTGGTCAGGATGGCTCTGGCACGCCGCCCGTAACGTCCGTCAGCGCGCCCCCCGTTACGACTACGAGGTGGAGCGCCCGTGACCGACCTGCAAGTCACGTCGAGCAGCGACCGTTCCCCCGCTGCCTACGATGCTGCGACGCTCGCCGTCCTGCACGCCATGGAAGAGGCAGCCGAGAAGCACCTCGACGCCATCCGCCCCCACAACACCAAACGCGGCTACGCCAACGACTGGGCACTCTGGGAAGAGTTCCACGATTGGCTCGGCGAACGCACCGGGCAGGCCCTGCCGTTGACCGCCGTTACCAAGGGCACGCTCGTCGGGTTCGTCGTCTGGCTCGACACCATCAAGCTCGCCGCGCCCAACAGCATCGACCGCAGGATCACCGGCGTCACCGTCACCGCGCGAAACGACCACGGCGTCGAAGTCCCCAAGGCCGCCACCGTCGCTGCCCGCCAGGCCCTCAAGCCGCTGAAGAACGACCCCGAACGCGTGGCACGCGGCCGAGGCAAAGCACCCGCCGCGACGCCCGAGCAGCTGCAGCAGATGAACGCCGCCGTCGCCGACGGACTCACCGGACTCCGCGACCGCGCCCTCTGGCTCATGGCCTTCGCCATCGCCGGCCGCTCCGCCGAGGTCGCCGCCCTCCGCGCCGAAACCATCGTCCACGTCAGCCAAGGACTCGAAGTCCACGTCCCCGCCGTCAAGGGCCGCCCGCCCCGGGATGTGGTCGTCGGCTACGGCAAGAACCCCGACACCTGCCCTGTCCGTGCCTGGCTTACTTGGCGCGCGGCAGCAGGCATCACCACGGGGCCCGCCTTCCTGCCCGTCACCGTCTGGGGCCAACTCGGCGACCGGGCCCTCTCGCCGGAGGCCGTCCGGGAGATCATCGCCCGCAATGCTGAACGGGCTGGCCTCTCCGTTCGCCTGACCGGCCACAGCATGCGAGCAGGGTTCATCACCACCTCACGCCGAGCAGGCAAGCGCGAGGAGAAGATCCGCGCCCAGTCCGGCCACGCCGAGAACAGCCCCGCCTTCTGGGGCTACATTCGGGAAGCCGACAAGTGGACCGATGCCGCGTCCGAGGACATCGGCCTCTAACTGAGGGGGAACCGCGCCCGTGGAACAGATACCGACCTACGACGTCACGCTCACCGGAGGGCCGCTCGACGGGAAGACCCTGCCTGTGTCTGGTGATCCGATGGAACCCCCGGACAGCGTGGTAGTACAGCTTCCGCCGGAGAACCAACTGCAGGCGGTCTATACCCCCAGGGTGAACACTGACCCCGAGGGCGGTCCGTGGGTCTATCAGTACATCCGCACGGAACCGGTGCTGCGAGCGGACGACGCGAGCGCATAAGGGAACGTTATGCGCTACCCCACCATGTGGAAGATCAGCGTCCGGCCCCTTCCCCACGCCGACCTTGAGGTGCGCTCTGTGGGTGGGCATCGCACGTCTTGCTCCCCAGGCGGAGTGTTGATCCCCCTCTGCGCCCCGTCTCGTGCGGGCGGGGCGCTTCGTCCCTCCCGGCCTCCCCACGGGAGGGCCGACGCCTGTCGGGCAGCGGCCCGAGAAAGTCTGTGCCGACCTGTGGCATTACCGCCGGGCAGGGGCGCACCATGGCGCGATGATTTCCGCATCGTTCACCGAGTTCGTCGAGAAGTACACGAAACCGTGCCCCGACCCCGAGTGCCCGTCGTGCAAGACGTTCGGCCTGCGAATGTACTGCCCGCCCGACGCGCCGGAGCGAGTCGTCTGCCTGAACCGGAACTGCCCGGACTACGAGCGTCTCGAGGGCATGCCCGACCCGAACTGGACTCGCTCGCTGCTCAGCCCTTGCCCGCCGCCCGACCGTCCCACGGACTGAACCTGGCCCTTCGGGCCCGGATGCCCCGTTCCTGGAGCTGCGAACAGGGCGGGGCGTTCTGCTGTCTCTCCGCTTGGGGGGCGCCGTGCTGTCACCACACGTCCGGTCCGCCACCGCGCCACTCGATGAGCGGCGACGCTTCGAGGTCCATGTCGTCGGCGTCGGGCAGGCCGGCCCGCCGTAGAAACTCCCGGAGATCGGCCTCACCGTAGGCGACTCCGAGGATGACCCCATCCACGCGTACTCGCCGGCCGCCCGAAGCTGAGGGCGGCTGCACGACGACGCGCTGCACTCCGGCCATGCGTCCAGGGTGTGGCGAACCCGGACGAGCCGCACCCTACGGACGGCCGCCCGTGCCACACTGGTGTCGGCCCCCGCTGCATCCCCCGTCGGCGGGGGCCTCTTCACGCCCCGGCGCCGTCGGCACCCGCGCGTACCCTTGAATCATCTATCCGATTTACTGCGTGGGCTGCGCGGCTACTCGGATGCGAACCGCCCCGTCGAACCGGCGGGGCGGCGGCATGACGGGGGAGGCGTGAAAGTCACGGTCAGCGAGCTGGACCTGCATTACACAGGTCCAGCTTCCGGCATCTGAGCATCACTTTGGCGGTGCCGCCAAAGTGATTACGCCGCCTCGGTGACCGGGCGCCGCTGGGCTGCTGCCCACGCCACGACGAGCCGCGCGTACTCGGCCCGCTCCGCCTCAAACAAAGGCCTCCCAGCCCGGTCCGCCATGAACCGACGGATCGCCTCATTCGCCGCAGCGGCAGGCGCCGCATCCGGGGGCGGGGGAGTCTCGGGCATGCGAACAAGCCTACGGGCAGGCAGTGACAATCACCCCTGCCCGGCGGTCGGAGAGACGAAGCTCCCAAGCCCCGGCTCCGTGTAGATCAGACCCTCCTCGCGCAGCGCCCGGTGCACCTTCTGGCCCGTCGCGGTCGCGATGCCAAACTCCTGCTGCAGCGCCAGCACCGACGGGACGCGAGTCCGCGGCGGATACGTGCCGTCGGCGATCCGCTTACGCAGCACCTCGGCGACCTGCCGCCACCGCGGAACATCAGGAGCAAAGTCGATCACATCGCCAAGCTAGGCATGCCACACCTGATCAGGCGAGATAGGGCATACCAAGCGTGCTACGGCATGCTAGGGGAAGGAACAGCAAGACCCCCGCGGCCGTGCGACCGGCCCGGGGGCATGGACCACCTGGAGAGAGCAGGCAGACGTGCACGAGCCTAGAGCCGACTCCCGCCCCCACCGAAGCCCCAGGGCCGAATCCATCGCCGCCCAGCTCGCCGCGCTCACCGGCAGCACCCCGCGGCTCAGCGTCGGTGCCGGCCGCACCCGCATCGAGACGGACCTCCCGCCCGTCCTCAGCGACGCCGGGCGCCACATGCTGTACGCGACCCTCGCCAGCGCCGACGACTACGGGCACGAACCCGACGGCGGGTACATCTGGGTGGAGCTCCACACGCGGCTGCCGGATCCGGGCGCACTCACCTCGGAGCAACTCCAGGGACTGGCCTGCGCTTGGTGCGGGGCCCGCCTCTACACGTGCCGCTCCATCGGCACCATCCAGCTGCGGCCGGGCCTTAACGGCCAGTTGGCTGAGACTGCCGAGCTGATGGTCTGCAGCCCTGTGTGTGCCACACGGCATCCGTGAGTTATCGGCTCTGGCCAGGACTTCTACGCACTGTGGCCAATCAACGACGAGTTAAGTGCCCATCGCATATATCTACGTCATGCACCTAGCGAGACGCGTCCACCTGCGGTTCACTCGACTCTGGCATGTTCAGGCCCATCAGCCTGTTTGGCCCTGACTCCGTGGGCGGGGACCGAACCGAAGCACCCAGCGATCCATCGGGAGGATCAAATCCGATGTCTCAACTGGACGCCCGGCAGCGTCAAGACGAGTTCGAACGAGCCGATAGGCCACCGTGTCCATAGGTAGCCGCAACGCCTGAGCCTGCCCTGCGTCCAGCTGCACGGCATCGACCTCGAAGATGGCAGAGGAGTGCTTGCGGCGCCGGCCGCGCCACCAACTGATGATGAGCATCGCCGACCGGCCCCCCCGGGTCCCAGCACTCTCGCATCTCCCATTGCAAGACGGATTGCTGGGAGACGTCGAGGCGCGATGCCAACTGTGCGGTCGCGGGGCACCTCCCGGCGCCGCTGACCTCCGAGCCGAACGACCAGTCGCCATCTGGGTTGGTGAGTGCGCGCACGGCCGGAGGGTAAGCCACGGTCAGGCGCTTGCGTGCCTCTCCCTCGAGCACGCCCTGGCGTCGGAGGAGGGCGACAGCGAGCCGCACGGTTTGTTCGTGTACGCCGTACTCGACAGCCAGGTCTGTGCGCGATGGGACCTGCTGGCCAGGCTTCCACTCACCGGAGTCGACGCGGCGCTGCATGTCAGTAGCGATGCGCCGGTGCCGCGCCTCCGCCATCTCGACCCCTACGCGATCTTGCCTCGTGAGGTGATCAGGCTAGGAATCGGGGTACCTGCTGGATATATCCAGACGGCGGCAAGGCAGTGCTGAATGCTCGATGCCGCCTAGCGGCGGCGCACTAACCCCCCTCACTGAACGACCGACCCCGGGCTCTGCTCATCCCCCAGGTGCATCCCGGGGTCGGTCTTTGTGCTGTTCGTGGATGGGGAAATGGGAGACAGATGGGAGATGATCTTGTCTCACGGAGGGGGAACCCTGTCTGACCGGGACTGACCAACGAGGCAACTCACCAGGCCAAACAGCCAGTCAGGACGGATTCCCTGAGGTGATCGTCCACCACCTCAGAGGGTCAGGAGCATCGCGAACATCCCGATTCCCATGGACAGCCTGCAGGCCTCCGCCAGTTCGGGCCGCCGCGACCAGGCGAGGCCGCCGGCCCCGCCGCCCGAGCCGGCCGCCGAACCGGGCCCCGCCCCGCCGCTCGGCGCGGCCGGCACCAGGCGGCGCGTCGCCGACCACACCACATACGCGGCGAAGTACACCAGCAGCGCGCCGGTGAGCGCAGGCACCCCGCCCGGCACCCGCTCCTGGCCCGCGTGCCCGGCGTGGCCGTGGCCCCCCGCCGGGCCGCCCACCGCCATCGCCAGCGCCATATAGACCATCGCCGAAGCCCCGACGGCGTGGTGCAGATGATGCCCCAGCGGCCCGCCGTCGCGCCGCCCGGGCAGCAGCGCCCGCACGGCCGCCACCCCGAACACCGCGGCGAGCAAGGGCGGGCCCCACGGCCGGGGATCGAGCGCCGCGGCGGGCACCGCCATCACCGCCATCCCCCAGCCCATCAGCGCCTCCGCCCCCGCGGCCCGCCGCAGCCGGCCGGGCGGTTCGCCGCGCATGCGCAGCAGGCAGTACGACCCCGTGGCCGCGCACAGCGCGACCAGCAGCCAGCCGGCGAGCGGCGGTCCGTGCACGGCGCACCTCCCGGGACGGACGGATCCCCGGGAGGCTGCCCGGCGCGGGCCCCGCACACGGGAGCGCACGGGGGCAACGGGGGAGCGCGGCCCCGGATCCCGGGCCCCGGCCGCGCGCTTGACTTCGCGCGCACTCCAAGTCCTAGCGTCTGGGACATGATCACCGAGCAACACAGGATCGGCAGCGGCTTCGGCGCGCACAGCACGGCGGACGACGTACTCACCGGCATCGACCTGACGGGCAGGACCGCCCTGGTCACCGGCGGCTACTCCGGCCTCGGCCTGGAGACCACCCGGGCCCTGGCCCGGGCCGGTGCCCGGGTCGTCGTCCCCGCGCGCCGGCCCGACACGGCGCGCGCCGCCCTGAGCGGCGTCACGGGGACGGAGGTGTGGGAGCTGGAGCTGGCGGACCCGGAGGGCGTACGGGCCTTCGCCGACCGCTTCCTGGACACCGGCCGTGCCCTCGACATCCTCATCGCCAACGCGGGCGTGATGGCCTGCCCGGAGACCCGCGTGGGCCCGGGCTGGGAGGCCCACTTCGGCATCAACCACCTCGGCCACTTCGCCCTCGTCAACCGCCTCGGCCCGGCACTGGTCCCCGGCGGGGCGCGGGTGGTGTCGGTGGCCTCGTCGGGACACTTCCTCTCCGACATCCGATGGGACGACCTCCACTTCCGCGCCGGCTACGACCGGTGGCTGGCCTACGCCCAGTCCAAGACCGCCAACGCCCTCTTCGCCCGCCACCTCGACACGCTGGGCGCGGACCGCGGGGTGCACGCCTTCGCCCTGCACCCCGGCAGCATCCTCACCCCCCTCCAGCGGCACATCCCCCACGACGAACAGCTCGCCCAGGGCTGGATCACCCCCGACGGCAAGCCCGCCGAAGGCTTCAAGACCCCGGCCCAGGGCGCGGCGACGGCCGTGTGGGCCGCCACCTCGCCCCTGCTGGACGGCCATGGCGGCGCGTACTGCCAGGACTGCGACATCGCCGAGCCCGCCACCACGGACGACATGCTGATCGGCGGGGTCAAGCCCTGGGCCGTGGACCCCAAGGCGGCGGCCAGGCTGTGGGAGGTCTCCAGCGAACTCACCTGCCTGGACTCGTTCTCGTAGCTTCAGGCGTCGCGGCTTCGGACGTCGCGCGTCCGTACGTGGAGATGGCCCTCCAGCGGGAACGCGGGCGGCGTGGCGGGGAGGAGCGAGGCCAGGGCGTACCGGCTCTTCCGCGCGACGCGGCACGACGCCGCGTTGTCCACCTGGTGCAGCAGCTCCAGGCGCGTCAGCCCGTCACCGGCGAAGGTGGCGAAGGCCCAGTCGGTCAGGGCCCGCAGCGCCCGGGGGGCCACCCCCCGGCCGCGCGCGTGCGCGGCCGTCCAGTAGCCGACCTCGGCCGAGGGAGAGCCGGGGTTGAGGTTCTTGAGCACCACGTGCCCGGCCACCCGCCCGTCGGCCGCCCCGGGGTGGGTTTCGGCCACGGCGAAGGCGAAGCGGTCTCCCGCCGCCCATCCCCGCCGCTGCTCCTGGATCCATCGCGCGGCGCCCGCCTCGTCGTCCACGTCCGTCCTCGTCCAGCGGCGCAGGGCGTCGTCCCGGCACCACTCGACCAGGCCGGCCGCGTCCGCCGGGCCCCAGGGGCGCAGGAACAGCGCGGGCGCTCCCGGGGCGGTCTCCGCCTCCAGCCGCACGGCGATCTTGTCCATCGGGGGAGGATACGCGGCCGCGGATCGCCGTCCGGTGGCCCCACCGGGACGCGGCCGCCAGACGGTGGTAACCGGAGGATCATGTCAGTAGCCTTGCGCCGTACGCTCCTTACTGACGGAGGGCCTGTCGCATGACCACCTCGTTCGTCCGCCCCGAGCCGCCGTACTACGCGGTCATCATCACCACCCGGCCGACCGCGGACCTCGAAGGCTACGCGGCGATGAGCGAGCGCATGGCCGAACTCGGCGAGGCGCAGCCCGGCTATCTGGGCCGCGAGTCGCTGACGGGCGAGGACGGCCGGGACCTCGTCGTCATCTACTACGCGGACGAGGCCTCGATAGCGGCCTGGAAGGCCCACCCCGAGCATCTCGAAGCACAGCGGCTCGGGCGCGAACGCTGGTACGCCTCCTACAGCATCGAGGTCGCGCGGGTGGAGCGCGCCTACTCCTTCAGCCGCGACTGAGAGGCGTCCCGGCCGGCGGTCGGCCGAGGAGTTCCGCTACATCCCGGGTCGGTAGCGAAGCGGATGGTCCCCGGGGACCTCGACGATCACGATGTTGACCCCGTCCGGGTCGGCGATCCACATCTCGATCAGTCCCCAGGGCTCCTTCCGCGGCGGGCGCAGCACCTCCACGCCCCGGGCCGCGAGCTGCTCGTGGGCCGCGTGGGCGTCGGCGACCTGGAGCCACAGCTGGAGGCCGGGGGCGGGGGGAGTGTCGGAGCGGCCGGAGAGCTCGAGGAAGCCGCCGCCGAGGAAGTAGACCGTCCCGCGCTCGGGGCCCTCGCCGAATTCCCGGTAGACGGCGAGGCCGAGGGCCTCGCCGTAGGAGGCGCGGGAGCGTTCGGGGTCGGTCGGCCGCAGCAGGGTTCGGCTGCTCAGTACGTGCACCATGGCCCGACCCTACGCACCGGCGGCGGGTTAGGGTCGATTGCCGCCGCCCCCGGTGTCGTGAGCAGCGGGGACCGCGAGCGGCGGGGGATCGCAAGCAGGGAGAGGACATCCGACGTATGGACACCGTGGACGCCGCTCGGCCCGCCGCCGAGCTCACCTTCCGGGCCGCGACCGAGGCCGATGTGCCGGCGCTGGTCGCGCTGATCGAGTCGGCCTATCGCGGGGACTCCAGCAGGGCGGGGTGGACGACGGAGGCCGATCTGCTGGACGGGCAGCGCACGGACCCCGAGGGGGTCGCGGCCGTGGTGCGGGACGGGAGCAGCCGGATGCTGGTGGTCGAGCGGGGTGGCGAGCTGGTGGCCTGCTGCCAGCTGGAGCACCGGGGCGAGCACGCGTACTTCGGGATGTTCGCGGTGCGCCCCGCGCTGCAGGGCGGCGGGCTCGGCAAGGCGATCATCGCCGAGGCGGAGCGGCTGGTGCGGGCCGAGTGGGGCGCGCGGGAGATGCACATGACGGTGATCTCGGCCCGCGAGGAACTCATCGCGTGGTACGAGCGGCGCGGCTACGCCCGTACGGGGAGGACGACGCCCTTCCCGTACGGCGACGAGCGCTTCGGCATTCCGCGCCGCGCCGGTCTCGAGTTCGAGCTGTTGGTCAAGCCGCTGGGGTGAGGGGCGCGGCGCGGGCGGTCACGCGGTGTAGCGGGCCGCCCGCTTGATCTCCGGGAAGTCGGTGGTGCCACCGTCCAGGCCGAGCCCGCGGGCCAGCTTGAGGTGGTCCGGGGTGTTCACCGTCCAGCCGATGACCTTGAGGTCGGCCGCGTGGGCCCGCTGGACCAGCTCCAGGGTGAGCCTGCGGATGTTGAGGACCAGCATTCCGGCGCCGACCGCCCGGGCCCGGTCGATCACATCGAGCCCGTAGCGGCTGGCGACCAGCGCGGTGCGGGCCTCCGGGAGCAGGGTCCGGATCTCGGCGAGGGCCTCGTCGTGGAAGGAGAGCACGTCCACCCGGTCCAGCAGATCACGGCGGGTGATCACCTCCGCGAGCGCCCGCGCGGCCGCGGTGTCCTTGATCTCGGCCTGGAGGGGCGCCCCGACCGCGTCCACGACCTCCTCGAAGACGGGGATGCGCTCGCCCTGGCCGGCGTCGAGTCCGCGCAGCTCGGCGAGGGTGAAGTCGCCGATGGGGCCCTCGCCGTCGGTGGTGCGGTCCACCTCGGCGTCGTGCATCACCACCAGCGCGCCGTCCTTGCTCAGATGCAGGTCCAGCTCGATGACGTCCAGGCCCTCGCGCTCGGCCCGCAGGAAGGACCGCAGGGTGTTCTCCGGCTCGACGCCCATCACTCCGCGGTGTCCGATGGTGAGAAAGGTCAAAACGGTGTCTCGCTGTTCTGTCGGCTCTGCTGGTCGTGCCGAGGCGGCTGCCCAAAGCGGCGCTCAGCCTAACGGCCGACTGTGACGCGGGGGTTGAGGCGGGGCCGCGAGGTGGGCGCGGGTCGGCGAAGGGAGGGTGTACGACCGGGCGACACAGGAAAAACATCGGTGTGGAGGGGGTGGGGCAGAACATTTTCCGGCAGCAGCACTTGAGTGGTTGATCCATCGATGGATACGGTGGCTTCACGTTAATTTCTTCGGTGGAGGTGTTGCTGTGACGGAAATTCTTTCGTCCATGGTGGCGGAGGGTGGCATTCTGTCTGCGGACCGTGGTGACGGTACGGGCCGTGGGGAGGCCGCGGACCGTGCGGCTCGGGTGATCGAGCACCCGTCGTGGCCCCTGCTCAAGGGCGCCGTGGAGACCATCAGGCCCTGGCAGTCCAAGGACGGCTCCATCGACTTCGAGGCCGACGGCGCACCCACCCCCTCCCGGGCCCGGGCCGCCGTCGAGAAGGTCGTCCAGGCCGTCGAGGAGCTGGCCCCGCTGCTGCCGCACGACGCCGCCTACCACCGGGCGCTCGTCGCCGACCTGCGCCGCTGGGCCGAGGACGGATTCGAGGTGCCCGACTTCCTCGACTCGCTGCTCGCCTTCCAGCCCGCCGCCCGGCGCGTCGACGGCCTGCAGCACCTGGTCGTCTTCCCGATGTACACGCAGAACGGCAACCCCGACCGCAACCTCGAAGCGGTCGTGGTGCGCGTGGTGTGGCCCGAGTGGCTGGCCGAGCTGGAGCGCACCCGCTACGACAACCCGCTCTACCTCGGGCTCGCCTTCGAGGACTTCACCTCCGGCTACGACACCAACTCCGCGGTCCTCTTCCCCGAGACCATCGCCGTCCGCGAGGTCCCCGAGCGCTTCAGCTGGGGAGGCATATTCTGCGACCGCGAGGCCGCCCGCTTCCGGCGGGTCAGCCAGGCCGCCGTCCGGACGCTGCGCCTGGAGCTCCCCGAGGACGTCCGGGGGATGCTCGACGACCAGCGGCGCTGCGAGGAGGCGTTCGCCCTGTGGGACATGGTCCACGACCGCACCCACAGCCACGGCGACCTGCCCTTCGACCCCTTCATGATCAAGCAGCGCCAGCCGTTCTGGATGTACGGCCTCGAGGAGCTGCGCTGCGACCTCACCGCCTTCAAGGAGGCCGTGAAACTGGAGGCCGAAGGGGTCGCCCAGGCCCGCGACGTCCAGTACGCCGTGATCTTCGACCGGATGTTCCGGTTCCCCGTCACCGGCGACCGGGTGCGCAACTACGACGGGCTCGGCGGCCAGCTGCTCTTCGCCTACCTGCACCAGCACGACGTCGTACGCTGGACGGACAACACCCTGCACATCGACTGGGACCGCGCCCCGCGGGTCACCAACCAGCTGTGCGGCGAGATCGAGAAGCTCTACCGCGACGGCATCGACCGCCCCAAGCTCGTCCACTGGTTCAAGGCGTACGAGCTGGTGTCGTCCTACCTGTCCCCGCACCCCGGCTCGGTGTGGGCCAAGGGCCCCGACGCCCTGGACCTCAGCCGGCCGCCCCGCAAACTGGTCGACGAGGTGCTCCCCGACGAGTTCCCGCTCAGCATGTTCTACGAGGCGCTCGCCAAGAAGCTGCGCGATGTGGTCGCCTCCACCAAGGGCATCACGGCCGACAGCGACCTCCGGGAGGCGGCGTGAAGCCGGTGGCAGGGGACAGCGGAGGGCACGAGGAGGCGACGACCATGACCACCCTGACGTCGAGCCCCACCCCCAACGAGCCGAGCAACGGGGGTCCCCTGGACGGCGCCGTGGTCGCGGTGGCCGGCGCGGCGGGCCCGGCGGGCCGCGCCGTGCTGCTCCGCCTCGCCGAGGCCGGAGCGACCGTCGTCGCCTCCGACGCGGACCCGGCCCGCCTGGCCGAGGCCGTGGACGCCGCCCGCTACGCCCACGGCGGGGCCACCGTCACCGGTGACACCGTCGACCTGCTCGACCTGCGCGCCGCCCGCGCCTGGGCCGACCGCACCGAGAAGGAGTTCGGCCGGGTGGACGGCCTGGTGCACCTGGTCGGCGGCTGGCGCGGCGGCAAGACCTTCGCCGACGCCCCGCTCGCCCACTGGGACACCCTCCACGACCTGCTGATCCGGACCGCCCAGCACACCTCGCTCGCCTTCCACGACGCCCTGCTGCGCAGCGGCAAGGGGCGCTATGTGATGATCAGCGCGGCGGGAGCCTCCAAGCCCACCGCCGGCAACGCCGCGTACGCCGCCGCCAAGGCGGCCGCCGAGGCGTGGACCCTCGCGCTCGCCGACTCCTTCCACAAGCTGGGGGACGAGGGCGGCCCGGCTGCGGCCGCTGTCATCCTGGTGGTCAAGGCGCTGGTGCACGACGCCATGCGGGCGGAGCGCCCCAACGCGAAGTTCGCGGGCTTCACGGACGTCAAGGAGCTGGCCGAGGCCATCACCGGACTCTGGGACCGGCCCGCCCGGGAAGTGAACGGAACCCGTCTGTGGCTGACCCCCGAGCCGTGAACCCAGGGCGCACCGACGCCCGCCGCCACCACGACCCCGAGCTGCGCGGATTCGCCAGCGACAACTACGCGGGAGCCCATCCGGAGATCCTCGCCGCGCTCGCCCTCGCCAACGGCGGCCACCAGGTCGCCTACGGCGAGGACGAGTACACCGAGCATCTGCAGCGGGTCATGCGCAGCCACTTCGGGGCCGCGGCCCAGGCGTTCCCGGTCTTCAACGGCACCGGGGCCAACGTGGTCGCCCTCCAGGCGCTCACCGACCGCTGGGGCGCGGTCATAGCCGCCGACACCGCGCACATCCACGTCGACGAGTGCGGCGCCCCCGAGCGGGTGGGCGGGCTGAAGCTGCTCACCGTGGAGACGGAGGACGGCAAGCTCACCCCCGAGCTCATCGACCGCCAGGCGTACGGCTGGGACGACGAGCACCGGGCCATGCCCCAGGTGGTCTCCCTCGCCCAGAACACCGAGCTGGGCACCGTCTACACGGTGGACGAGATCCGCGCCATCTGCGACCACGCCCACGAGCGCGGCATGAAGGTCCACCTCGACGGGGCCCGGCTGGCCAACGCCGCCGCGTCCCTGGACGTGCCGATGCGCGCCTTCACCAACGCGGTGGGCGTGGACGTGCTGTCCTTCGGCGGCACCAAGAACGGCATGCTCTTCGGTGAGGCCGTGGTGGTCCTCGACCCGGACGCCGTGCGCGGGATGAAACACCTGCGCAAGCTGTCCATGCAGCTCGCGTCCAAGATGCGGTTCGTCTCCGTCCAGCTGGAGGCGCTGCTCGCCCGCGATCTGTGGCTGCGCAACGCCCGCCACGCCAACACCATGGCCCAGCGGCTGGCCGAGGGGGTCCGCACGGTGGACGGGGTGAAGATCCTCCACCCGGTCCAGGCCAACGCCGTCTTCGCCCGGCTGCCGCACGACGTGGCCGAACGGCTGCAGAAGCGCTACCGCTTCTACTTCTGGGACGAGGCCGCCGGCGACGTGCGCTGGATGTGCTCCTTCGACACCACGGAGGAGGACGTGGACGGCTTCGTCGCCGCGCTCCGCGAGGAGATGGGCAAGGCCTGACGGTCCGGGCGGGGGCCGGGCGGGAACCCGGTCAGGGCGGGGTCAGTGGTGGCCCCGCCCGGCCGCCTGCGCCGGGGCCGGCGCGGTGCCGCCCAGGTGGGCCGGCACCCACCAGGTGTCCTCCGCGTTCTTCGGCCGCACCGGATACGCCCGCTGCGCCGCCTCCAGCAGCTCCTGCACCCGGGTGCGCAGCCGCTCGGTCAGCGTGTCCGACGGCTCGGTCGGATCGGCCTCCATGGGCGCGCCCACCCGCACCGTGATCGGGAAGTGGTTGCGGCCCAGATCCCGCTTGTGGCCCTTGGTCCACAGCCGCTGGGTGCCCCACAGCGCCATCGGCAGCAGCGGCACCCCCGACTCCTGGGCCAGCCGGGCCGCGCCCGACTTGAAGTTCTTGAGGGTGAACGACTCGGAGATCGTCGCCTCGGGGAACACCCCGATGATCTCCCCCGAGCGCAGCGCCCGCAGCGCGTGCTTGTACGCGTCCATGCCCGCCGCGCGGTCCACCGGGATGTGCTTCATGGCGCGCATCAGCGGCCCGGCGACCTTGTGCCGGAAGACCGACTCCTTGGCCATGAAGCGCACCAGCCGCTTGGCCGGACGGGCGGTCAGCCCGCAGAAGACGAAGTCGAGGTAGCCGATGTGGTTGCTCACCAGAACCGCACCGCCCCGCTTGGGGATGTTCTCGGTGCCCTTGATGTCGAAGCGCAGGTCCAGCGCCTTGAACATGGTGCGGGCGACACCGATCACCGGCGGGTAGACGAGCTCTGCCATAGGGGGACCCTTCATCTTCTCCTGGGAGGGCTCTCCCGACTGAAGTTACGCGGCCGTAGGTTCGGTCTTGTGGCAGATGGTGCCCCATGGCGTGCCGGTCTGCCTACCGGGCGGACCCCTCCGGCCGCGAGATCCTCATCACGTCGGGGCGGAGCGTGCGCCGGGGCGGGCGCGGAGAGGAATGCCCGGGGGTGTCCCGGCGCTGCAACCGGCGGGGGGCGGAGCCGGGAGCGAACGGAAGGACGGCGGGTGCGAAGCGGGCAGGGCGGGACGGACGACGGCATGCGGCTGGGCGCGGCGGAGCTCGGCGCGCCGCTGGGGGAGCGGGCGACGCTCGTGCAGTTCTCCAGCGCCTTCTGCCAGCCCTGCCGGGCCACCCGGCGCGTCCTCGCCGAGGTCGCCCGGATGGTGGACGGCGTGGCGCATCTGGAGATCGACGCCGAGGCGCGTCTGGACCTGGTGCGCGGGCTGGGCGTCGTACGGACCCCCACGGTGCTGGTGCTGGACGCCGGGGGTCGCGTGGTGCGCCGCGCGGCCGGTCAGCCCCGCACGGCGGACGTGATCGCGGCGCTCGGCGCGGTGCTCTGAGCCCACCGGCGGCGGCCGTTGGCAAGGTCACAGTTCAACCGGGTTGCCTACGGGGAACACCCTGGATGTACTGACGAGTAATATTTCGATCGGTGCAGGGCGGTCCCGGTCGCCGACCGGCCGGAATCCGCACCCGATGGCGCCTATGCTGCCTGCACAAGGCAGCTGACGAAGAGACGATGCAGTAGGAGAGCCGGCGTGAGCTTGAGGATCGTTGTCTGTGTGAAGTACGTGCCCGACGCCACCGGCGACCGGCACTTCGCCGAAGACCTGACCGTCGACCGCGACGACGTGGACGGCCTGCTCTCCGAGCTGGACGAGTACGCGGTCGAGCAGGCGCTGCAGATCTCCGAAGAGGCGGACGACGCCGAGATCACCGTGCTGACCGTCGGGCCCGAGGACGCGAAGGACGCGCTGCGCAAGGCGCTGTCCATGGGCGCCGACAAGGCCGTCCACGTGGAGGACGACGACCTGCACGGCACGGACGTCGTCGGCACCTCCCTGGTGCTGGCCAAGGCGATCGAGAAGACCGGTTACGACCTGGTCGTCTGCGGCATGGCCTCCACCGACGGCACCATGGGCGTGCTCCCGGCGCTGCTGGCCGAGCGCCTGGGCGTCCCGCAGGTCACGCTCCTGTCGGAGGTCTCGGTCGAGGACGGCACGGTCAAGGGCCGCCGGGACGGCGACACCGCGAGCGAGCTGCTGGAGGCCTCGCTGCCCGCCGTCGTGTCGGTGACGGACCAGTCGGGCGAGGCCCGCTACCCGTCCTTCAAGGGCATCATGGCCGCCAAGAAGAAGCCGGTGACCTCCTGGGACCTGGAGGACCTGGAGATCGACGCGGACGTGGTCGGCCTGGAGGGCGCCTGGACCGCGGTGGACGGCGCCACGGAGCGCCCGGCCCGCACCGCGGGCACGATCGTCAAGGACGAGGGCGAGGGCGGCAAGCAGCTCGCCGCGTTCCTCGCGGAGCGCAAGTTCATCTGAGGAGGCGGTCCCGCGGGTCGGCCCTTCCGCTGACCCGGCCGCGCCCGACGCACCGCCAACCGCCCGTACCTTTCCCGCAGGAGATCGATTCCCATGGCTGAAGTCCTCGTCTATGTCGACCACGTGGACGGCGCCGTCCGTAAGCCCACCCTCGAGCTGCTGACCCTGGCCCGCCGGATCGGCGAGCCCGTGGCCGTCCACCTGGGCCCGGGCGCCGACGCCGCCGCCCCGGTGCTCGCCGAGCACGGCGCGGTCAAGGTGCTGACCGCCGACGCGCCCGAGTTCGCCGACTACCTCGTCGTCCCCAAGGTGGACGCTCTGCAGGCTGCCTACAAGGCCGTCTCCCCGGCCGCCGTGCTGGTGCCCTCCTCTGCCGAGGGCAAGGAGATCGCCGCCCGGCTGGCCCTCCGGATCGGCTCGGGCATCATCACCGACGCCGTCGACCTGGAGGCCGGCGACGAGGGCCCGGTCGCGACCCAGTCGGTGTTCGCCGCCGCCTTCACCACCAAGTCCCGGGTCAGCAACGGCACGCCGGTCATCACGGTCAAGCCGAACTCGGCGGCCGTGGAGGCCGCGCCGGCCGCCGGCACGGTCGAGCCGCTGTCCGTGACCTTCTCGGACCAGGCCACCGGCACGAAGATCACCTCCCGTACGCCGCGCGAGTCCACCGGGCGTCCGGAGCTGACCGAGGCCGCGATCGTGGTCTCCGGCGGCCGGGGCGTCGGCGGCGCGGAGAACTTCCCGATCGTCGAGGCGCTGGCCGACTCGCTCGGCGCCGCCGTGGGCGCCTCGCGCGCCGCGGTGGACGCCGGCTGGTACCCGCACACCAACCAGGTCGGCCAGACCGGCAAGTCGGTCTCCCCGCAGCTGTACATCGCCACCGGTATCTCGGGCGCGATCCAGCACCGGGCCGGCATGCAGACCTCGAAGACGATCGTGGCCATCAACAAGGACGCCGAGGCCCCGATCTTCGACCTCGTCGACTACGGCGTGGTCGGCGACCTCTTCGAGGTGGTCCCGCAGCTGACCGAGGAGATCAAGACCCGCAAGGGCTGACCCCTCGCCGTACGGCCCCCGCACGCGGACGATGCGCCGTGCGCGGGGGCCGTCCGCGTTTCCGGGCGTCCGCGTTTCCGGGCGTCCGCGCGTTCCCGCGGCGGTGTTGACCTGCGATCGGGCCGTCGATAAGTTCGCTCGGCGGATTCTGGATTCCGTATCACGAAAGGCGGTGGGTGTGCGGATGGAGCAGTCAGAGACGTTCGCGACAAGCCTTCCCGGCGCCGTGCGGGACGGGATCGCCGCCTCCCTCGCCGGCGTGGACGCCGAACTCGCGCGCCGCTACCCCGGCGACCCCGGCACCCGCCAGCCCGTCCACACCGTCTACGTCCCCGCCGACCTCCTCACCGCGGGCACCGTCCGCGCCTGGGGCGACCAGGCCCTCGCCGCGCTCGACGCCCACGCCCCCGACCCCGCCGCGCTGGCCGCCGTCCTCGGCCTCCGGGACGACCTCGCCGAACCGGTTTACGAGCGGGTGCGCGGCAAACTGGAGCGCGAGCCGGTGGAAGACCTGCGCGTCGACTTCGAGGACGGCTACGGCCCGCGCCCCGACGCCGAGGAGGACGCCGCGGCCGCCCGCGCCGCCTCCCTGGTCGCCGCGGCCGTCGCGGACGGCACCGCGCCGCCGTACGTCGGCATCCGCATGAAGTGCATGGAAGCCGCCGTCCGGGACCGGGGCATCCGCACCCTCGACATCTTCCTCACCGGGCTGATGAACGCCGGCGGCCTGCCCCCCGGGCTCCTCCTCACCCTGCCGAAGGTGACCTACGCCGAACAGGTCACCGCCATGGCCCGGCTGTGCGGGGAGTTCGAGAAGGCCCACGGCCTGCCCGCGGGCCGGATCGGCTTCGAGATCCAGATCGAGACCACCCAGGCCGTCCTCGGCCCCGACGGCCGCGCCACCGTCGCCCGCATGATCGACGCCGCCGGCGGCCGGGCCACCGGGCTGCACTACGGCACCTTCGACTACAGCGCCTCCTGCGGGGTCAGCGCCGCCCACCAGTCCATGGACCACCCCGTCGCCGACCACGCCAAGGCCGTCATGCAGGTGGCCGCCGCCGGCACCGGCGTCAGGCTCTCCGACGGCTCGACCAACGTCCTCCCCGTCGGGACGACCGAGCAGGTCCACGAGGCCTGGCGGCTCCACCACCGCCTGGTGCGGCGCTCATTGGCGCGCGCGTACTACCAGGGGTGGGACATGCACCCCGGCCATCTGCCGACCCGCTACGCCGCCGTCTACGCCTTCTACCGGGAGGGCCTGCCCCAGGCCGCGTCCCGCCTGGCCGCGTACGTGAACCGCGCGGGCGGCGCCGGGGGCGCCATCGCCGACGAGCCGGCCACGGCCAGGGCCCTGAGCGGCTACCTGCTGCGCGGCCTGGACTGCGGGGCGGTGGACCGCGCCGAGGTGGAGCGCCTCACCGGCCTCCCGCGCGCCACCCTGGACGCCCTGTCCGGCCGCGCCCCCGGCGCGGGCGCGGGCTGACCCCGGCGGCCCCGCGCCGGGGCCCGGGCCGACGCCGGCCCCCGCCGGGTCCGTACCGGCTCACTCCAACGCCTCACCCGGGATGCGGAATCGCCGGGGAAGGCCGGAGATGTTGTCATGACCGGCGCCCCCGACGACCCTCCGGGCAGGCCCCCGACACCACCGCACGACCATGCCGCCGAGGGGGCGGGCGGCGGCCCGCCGCGCCGCCGCGGGGCCCGGGACCTGGCCAGGAGCACCGCGTCGGGACTGCTCATCGCGCTCGCCTGTCTGCTCGTACCGGTGTGCGTGGTGTCGGCATGGCTCCACGACGTCCTCCTCGACACCGACCGCTACGTGGCGACCGTCCGCCCGCTCGCGAAGGACCCCGCGATCCAGGACGCCGCGCTGCGCCACGTCCGCCGAGCCCTCGACGCCCGGCACAGCGGCCGGGACATCACCTCCGACATCGCCTCCTGGCTTCGCCGCCAAGGGCTGCCGCCGACGGCGGCCGACGCCGTCGAGGGGCTCGGCGCCAAGCTGGACCCGGCCGTCGACCAGGCGTTGACGAGAGTGGCGGCGCATGTCGTGCGCAGCGAACAGTTCCCGGCGGTCTGGGTCGGCGTCAACCGGGCCGCCCACTCCGCCCTCGTCCACGTCCTCACCGGCGAAGGGCACGGGCCGGTCGCGGTGGACGGCGACACCGTGACCCTGGACGTGGGCGCGACCGTCGAGAAGGCCAAGCGGCACCTGCTGAACGCCGGATTCTCCTCGGCGGCGGAGATCCCCGAGGTCCACCGCCGCATGGTCCTCTTCCGCTCCGCCGAACTGGACGGGGTGCGCCGGGGAGTACGCCTGCTGGACCTGGCGGCGGCCTGGCTGCCCGCGCTGAGCGCGGTGCTCGGCGCCTCCGGTATCCTGCTCGCCCGCCGACGCCGCCGCGCCCTGGCCCGCGCCGCCCTGGGGACCGCCGTCACCTCCCTCGCCCTCGCCGTCGGCCTGGCCGTCGCCCGCCGCTACTGCCTCGACCACGTGCCGCCGCGGGTGCTGTCCAGGGCGGCCGCGGCGGACCTCCTCGACGCGCTGCTGCGCGTGCCGCGGGTCACCGTCCGCACCGTCGGGGCGCTCGGGCTCGTCGTCGCGCTGGCCGCCTGCCTGACCGGCCTCGGCCGACCGCGCGGGGTCGGTCGGGACGAGGCCGTCACGGGGTCAGGAGGAGCAGGACGAAGAGCAGACAGGTGCCGATGGTGACCACCCAGCTGTGGGAGGTCAGCCACTCCCGGAGCCTGGGCATGGTCTCCCTGGCACGCCGGCCGAGCAGCAGGAAGACCAGCAGGGGCAACGCCGCCACCAGCACCGTCAGCCCGATGAACGGCAGCGCCGCCACCAGCCCCTCGCCATGCTGCTCCAAGGACGCGCCGACGGTCAGCATCACCAGGATGTCGGACGGCATGCACAGGATGACCAGGAAGCCGATGGTGAACGCCCGCCAGGGGCCCGCCTCCATCAGCGAGCCCAGCCACTTCGGCGGCTCGGCCGTCTCCCGCCGCACATAGGCCTTCACCGCGGCGGCGATCAGCAGCGCCACCAGCACGATCTGGACCACCGTCCCGGCCGAGCCGCGGTCGGACGGGGAACCCGGCGCGACCACCTGGCCCAACAGCGCGAAGATTCCCCGCGTGATGGCCACCCCCACGGTCGTGGCGATCGCCACCCCGAGGAGGAACGCCAGGGACACCCGCACCGGGCGCGGGGTGGTCACCAGGATGACGGCGGACACGATCTGCGGCCCGGCCATCATGGTGACGGCGAGCGGGAGAATCTGCAGATCCATGGGCTGCCCTCTCCGGCCTCCGCGTCGGGACGACTTCACTGTCTCCATTCGTACGCGCCCGCGCCCGAACGGCATCCGCTGCTGCGCCGACCGGGGGCGGTCGGCAGTCGTAAGCTGAGAGTGTCGACCCCGGCTGGAGCCCGCGTCGGCCCGCCGGCGGGTCGGATGGAGGCGGACGATGAACTATCCACTGCTGAATGTGTTCATGACCACGGTGTGGGTCTTCCTGTGGGTCCTGTGGCTGATGCTGCTGTTCCGCGTGATCGGGGACCTCTTCCGCGACGACTCGATGGGCGGCTGGGCCAAGGCGGGCTGGTGCTTCTTCGTCGTCGTCCTGCCCTTCCTGGGCATCTTCGTGTACCTGGTGGCCCGGGGGCGCGGTATGGGCGAGCGCGAGGCGACGGCGGCCCTGAAGGCGGAGGAGGACCTGAAGCAGTTCGTGCGGGAGACCGCGGCGACCGGCCACGCCACGGAGCTGGCCGAGCTGGTGGAGCTCAAGAACCACGGGGACATCACGGCCGAGGAGTACGAGCGGGCCAAGGCCAAGGTGCTCGCGGCCTGAGACCGGCCACCGCGACCTCAGTACCGCACCGCAGCGCCGATCTGCGCCGTGAGGTGGCCGCTGAGCTTGCGGTGGCTGCGCGCGCTCGCCTTCTTGGACGAGTGGGGCTGGACCGAGGAGATCGTCAGGACGACCACGTCGACCAGATCGCCGTTCGCGTCGCGGAAGTTCACCTCCACGGCGTACTTCACCACGTCGCTCTGCTTGTTGGTGACGGTGATCGGTGCGACGGCGTGGCCGTCCTTGCCGATCGAGACGGCGCCGGCCTTCACGTCGCCCTTCGCCCTCACCCCGTTCTTGATCTTGTCCAGCTCGGACTTCGCGGAGGCGGTCGCCGTGGCGATCGCCCCGGAGGCCCGGGAGGCGGGGGCCGACGAGCCGCCGCCGTTCGAGCATCCGGCGGATGCCAGCACCATGGCCGCCACCAGGCTCCCCGCGCAGAACGTCCCCAGTCGGCACCAGGCCATCGCGCCTCACCTCGTCCCGTCGCACCGTCCGGAAGGCCGCTTCGTCGGACCCAGCCTGACGGCAGACGGACGGCGTGGCGAGCCGGGTGGTCCGTTGGTGGGCGTGTTACGCGGCCGGCGGGAGCTCCCCCGAGCCGCGGGCGATCAGACGGGTCGGCAGGACCACCCGCCGCGGCTCGGCCCCCGCCCCGTCGAGGCGGCGGAAGAGCAGCTCCGCGGCGGTGCGCCCGAGTTGGGCCGCGTCCTGGGCGATCACGGTGATGCCGGGGGAGAGGAGGTCGGCGAGCTCGAAGTCGTCGAAGCCGACGAGGGCGACCGGCGCGGGGCGCTCGTTCAGCACCCGTACGACGGTGACCGTCACCCGGTTGTTGCCCGCGAACAGGGCGGTGACCGGCTCCGGGGCGTCCAGCATCGCGGCCGTCGCCGCCCGGACCCGGGCCGGGTCGGTCGGGCCGAGGGACACCCAGGCGTCCTCGACCGGCAGCCCGGCCTCGGCCATCGCCGTCCGGTAGCCGCGCAGCCGCTCCTCGGCGGTGTGGATGCCCGGCTGGTCGCCGATGAAGCCGATGCGGCGGTGGCCGTGGGCGATCAGATGGGCGACGCCGTCACGCGCGCCGCCGAAGCTGTCGGAGAGCACGGCGTCGGCGTCGATACGGCCCGCCGGGCGGTCCACGAACACCGTGGCGACGCCCGCCGCTATCTCCGGGCCCAGATAGCGGTGGTCGCGCCCGGCCGGGATGACCACGAGGCCGTCGACCCGCCGGGCGCACAGCGCGAGCACCAACTCCTGCTCGCGCTCGGGGTCCTCGGCGCTCGAACCGTTGATCAACAGGGCGCCGTGGGCGCGGGCGACCTCCTCGACGGCGCGGCTCAGCGGCCCGTAGAACGGGTCGGCCAGGTCCTCGAGGACCAGCCCGATGCTGGCGGTGCGGCCCTTGCGGAGGATGCGGGCGCTGTCGTTGCGGCGGAAGCCGAGCGCGGTGATGGCCTCCCGCACGCGCCGCTCGGTGTCGGGCGTCACCCCCGGCTCGCCGTTGACCACCCGCGAGACCGTCTTCAGGCCGACCCCGGCGCGCGCGGCGACGTCCTTCATGGTGGGCCGGGTGCCGTAGCGGCGCGAAGTGGTGGCGGTGCCCGGGGCGGTTTCGGTCACGGTGCGCTTGTCCCGTCGCTGGTCGTGGTGCGGAAGGGTGTCCGAGCATAGCCCCTGGACAACGTTGTCAGCGGCAGGGAAGACTGTTGCCTCACAGCGATACGCCTATGCCCGCCGGGGGAGTCGATTCCTATGCCACGTGACCTCATCGCCGCACTCGACATCGGTGGGACCAAGATCGCGGGCGCTCTGGTGGACGGCGGCGGCAAGCTGGTGGCGCGGGCCAGGCGCGCCACCCCCGCCCAGGAGGCCGGCGAGATCGTGATGCGCGAGGTCACGGCGGTGCTCGAGGAGCTCTCCGGCTCCGCGCAGTGGTCCCGGGTCGCCGCGGTCGGGATCGGCAGCGCGGGCCCCGTCGACGCCGGCGTCGGCACCGTGAGCCCCGTCAACATCCCCGGCTGGCGCGACTTCCCCCTGGTCGCCGGGGTCCGCGAGACGGTCGGCGACCTGCCGCTCGCCCTGGTCGGCGACGGGGTGGCCATGACTGCGGCCGAGCACTGGCAGGGCGCGGCGCGCGGGCGCACGGGCGCGCTGTGCATGGTGGTCTCCACCGGGGTCGGCGGCGGCCTGGTGCTGGACGGCCGCCTCCACCCCGGCCCCACGGGGAACGCCGGGCACATCGGCCACATCAGTGTGGACCTGGACGGTGACCCCTGCCCGTGCGGCGCGCGCGGCTGCGTCGAGCGCATCGCCAGCGGGCCCAACATCGCCCGCCGGGCCCTGGAGGGCGGCTGGCGCCCCGGCCCGGACGGCGATACGAGCGCTGCGGCCGTCGCCGCCTCGGCGCGGGCCGGCGACCCGGTCGCCCGCGCCTCCTTCGAGCGCGCCGCGCAGGCGCTGGCCGCCGGGATCGCGGCCACGGCCACGCTCGTCGAGATCGAGGTGGCCGTGATCGGCGGCGGGGTGGCGGGCGCCGGGGACGTGCTCTTCACGCCCCTGCGGCGCGCGCTGCGCGACTACGCGACGCTGTCCTTCGTCGAGGGCCTGGAGGTCGTGCCCGCGCAGATGGGCACGGACGCCGGCCTGGTCGGCGCGGCCGCGGCGGCGCTCCCGCTCCTTTAGGGGCTCGGTCGGCCGGGGGCTCGGTCCGCCTCCGCGTGGTGGCGGTCCCGGGCCGCTCCTCTCATCGACCGCGCCACGCTGGGGAGTTGAGCGGGACTGTCGGCGGTAGCCCCTAAGCTGTTGCGCGACCACGGCTTACAAGGGGGACTGAGGCACGGTGTCATCGGGGGAGAGCGGCGGAGACCTGACCGGCAGGCTGCTGGGCGGTCGGTACCGCGTGACGGGCACGCTCGGCCGGGGCGGCATGGGCGTGGTCTGCAAGGCCGTCGACGAGGTGCTGGGCCGCGAGGTCGCGGTCAAGGTGCTGCGCGCCTACACCGACTCCTCCGGGCCCGAACTCGCCGATCTGCGCGTCCGGATGCAGCGGGAGGCCCGCGCCGCGGCGCGGATCCGGCACTCCGGCGTGATCACGGTCCACGACGTGACGGACGAGGGCGGCCTCCCGGTCATCGTCATGGAGCTGATCGAGGGCCGGTCGCTCGACGATGTGATAGACGAGCGGGGCGTCGTGGACCCCCTGGAGGCCGCGGCGATCGGCGCGAGGGTGGCGGACGCGCTCGCCGCGGGCCATCACGCCGGGGTGCTGCACCGGGACGTGAAGCCCGGCAATGTGCTGCTCGACCACGACGGCCGGGTGGTCCTCACCGACTTCGGCATCGCGAGCATGGAGGCGCCGGGCGACGACGCCACCACCAAGCTGACCCGCAGCGGCGAGCTGATCGGCTCCCTGGACTACCTCGCGCCGGAGCGCGCCCAGGGCCAGGAGCCCGGGGCGGCCTCGGACGTCTGGGCGCTCGGCATGACCCTGTACGCGGCGGTGGAGGGCTCCTCGCCGTTCCGCCGGACCTCGGTGTGGTCGACGCTGACGGCGATCGTCACCGAGCCGCTGCCGGAGCCGCGCCGGGCCGGGCCGCTGACGCCGGTCCTGCACGTGATGATGGACAAGGACCCGGCGACGCGGCCGTCCGCGGCCGAGGCGGGGGCGATGCTGGCGGCCGTGGCGGCGGGGGAGGAGCCGCGGATCGCCCCGCGCGGGGCCGGGCGGACGCCGACGGTGCCCGACGTGCTGGGCTCGGCGGCGGCGCGGCCGCCCGCGGGGCCCGGCGAGCCGCCCGCCGGCGCCCAGCCCGCCGGCCCCCAGCCCTCCGCCTCGTGGCCTACGGCCGCACCGCCCGCCGCGTTCCCGGCGGCAGGTCCCCAGGCAACCGATCCCCAGGCGTCGGGTCACCAGGCCTCCGGCCCCCAGGCTTCGGGTTCCCAGGTCTCCGGCCCCCAGGCGTCGGGTTCTCAGGTCTCCGGCCCCCAGGCGTCGGGTTCTCAGGTCTCCGGCCCCCAGGCTTCGGGTTCCCAGGCCTCCGGCCCCCAGGCGTCGGGTCACCAGCCCTCCGTTCCGCAGGCTTCCGGCCCGGGGGCGTCCTCCGCGCCGCTCTCCCCGCTGCCGTCCTCCGCGCCGCCCGGCTTCGGCCCGCCGTCGGCCGCCGAGGAGCCGCTGGTGGGCGGCGGGGCACCGGCGGGGCGGCCCGGGCGCGGGCCCGCCCGTAAGAAGGCGCTGATCGCGTCGGCGGTCGCCGCGGTCCTGCTCGCCGGGGGAGGCGTGACGTACGCGCTCGTCAGTGGCGACGACGACAAGACCGCGGCCGTGGGCCAGAGGGGTCCGTCGGCGTCCGCGTCCCACTCCGCCTCGCCGGAGGGCGGGAAGAGCGGCGACAAGGGCCGTACGGACGGCAAGGGCGACAAGGACGGCAAGGACGGGAAGGACGGGAAGGACGGCGGCGGCGCCAAGGGGGACAGGGGCGGGAAGAAGACCGGGGAGCCCGCGGACTCCGGCTCCCCGTCCGCCTCGGGCAAGCCGGGCGGCAGCGGCAAGGGCGCCTCGGGCGGCTCCGGGGGCGACGCCGACGGCGGCAAGGACGGCGGCAGCGGCGGGGCTTCGGACGGAGGCGGCGACGGCTCCGGGGGCGCGGGCGGCGGCGGTGGCGGCTCGGCGGACCCCGGCCCCTCCCCGGTCTGCCATGACGCCGGCGGCGGGAAGTACAACTGCGACGTGTGGCGCACCGCGACCTCGTACACGGCCGGCGGCGAGCCGATGGGCACCCTCAACCAGGGCCTGAACTACTTCTACTGCCAGCAGAACCTGGGCCGCCGCGAGACCTACGGCAAGTGGACGAACGTGTGGTGGGCCAAGACCGACGACGACAGCGGCAACACCAACGTGTTCATCAGCGATGTTTACATCAAGGGCGGCGACAACGACCAGCCCCTCCCCGGACTGCCCGTGTGCTGACGGCGCGCGCCGTCACCCCTTATCGGTAAATTCGGCCTTCCCCACCTCGGCCGGCAGTTCGCCGAGGCCGACCGGGACGACCTCGATCCCGCGCCGACGGCCCGCCGGAGATGTCCGGAACCCGCGCCGCCGCCCGCGCGCCGCCGTCCACGCGGCGGCGCGATCCGGCACTCCCCGGCGGCCGCGCGTTTCCGTGGCAGGGTGATGCGGGCAACTGTCAGGGGGCGATGGAATAGGGGGAAATGTGATCGTCTGGCTGAACGGTGCGTTCGGCGCGGGCAAGACCACCGCGGCCCGCGAACTGGTGGACTTCTTGCCCGGCAGCACGTTCTACGACCCGGAGCTGATCGGCGACGGCCTGCGGATGATGCTGCCGCGCAAGCGCCTTGAGGAGGTGTCCGACTATCAGGACCTGCCGTCCTGGCGGCGGCTGGTCGTGGACACCGGCGCGGCCCTGATCGCGGAGGTGGGCGGCCCGCTGGTGGTGCCGATGACAGTGCTCAGACAGGAGTACCGCGATGAGATCTTCGGCGGCTTCGCGGCCCGGCGGATCCCCGTGCGGCATGTGCTGCTGCACACTGACGAAACGATCCTGCGCGAACGAATAGCGGAGCGCGAGGCGATACCGGGCGACCCGGACGCCTGCGAATCCGTCCGCCGGTGGTGCCTGGACCACCTGGCGCCCTACCGCTCGGCGCTGTCCTGGCTCCTCGACGACGCGTATGTCGTGGACACCACCGGGCTCACCCCTCGGCAGACCGCCGAGCACATCGCCGACGCCGTCCGCGAGGGCGCCGGCAGCTGCGACATCGTGCAGACCCCGGAACCCAGGGCCGAGACCCTGGCGGCCGGGGTCCTGCTCTTCGACGAGGACGATCGGGTGCTGCTCGTCGACCCCACCTACAAGCCCGGCTGGGAGTTCCCCGGCGGCGTCGTCGAGCCCGGCGAGCCGCCCACCCACGCCGGCGCCCGGGAGGTCGGCGAGGAACTCGGCCTCCGACTCGACGAGCCGCTGCGGCTGCTCGTCGTCGACTGGGAACAGCCCAGACCGCCCGGCTACGGCGGCCTGCGCCTGCTGTTCGACGGCGGACGGCTCACCGCCGAGGCGGCCCGGAAGGTTCTGCTCCCCACTGCCGAACTGCGCGGCTGGCGCTTCGTCACCGAGGGCGAGGCCGCGGACCTCTTGCCCCCGGTGCGCCTCAGCCGCCTGCGCTGGGCCCTGCGCGCCCGCGAGCAGGGCCACCCGCTGTACCTCCAGGCGGGAACCCCAGCAGGCTGACGGGTGGGCGCCCTCCGAGCCCCACCACGGGCCTGGTGGCCGCCCTGCCCGCGCACACGGCGTGGCTTCGGGCGGGCGCCGGCCCGGCCGCGCGGCCGGGACCGGTGGCCCGGTCGGCACGCGCAGCCGTGCCGGGCAGGGGCCCGCGATCGCGCTGCGACGCCGCGCGTACGGTCACCGGCGACGCGGCCGCGCGTGCGCGCGTGCGGCGCGGTTCGGGCAGGGGCCTGCCCGGCCGCGCGTCCGGGGCCGGTGGCCTCGGCCGGTCCGCGCTGCCACGCGGGGCAGGGGCCCGCGATCGCGCTGCGACGCCGCGCGCACGGTTACCGGTGACGGGGCCCCGCAGCCCCCCGGCCGCGCCTGCGGCGCGGTCCGAGCGGGGGCCCGCCGGGCCCGTGCGCGCGGCGCGACCCCCCGGGGTTCGCTCGGGCCGGGGGCCGGGGGCCGGGGGCCGGGGGCCGGGGGCCGGGGGCCGGGGGCCGGGGGCCGGGGGCCGGCGGCCGGGTGGCGGGCTGGGGGACCGGGCCCGGCGCGGCAGGCCCGCCGGGCCGGGAGCCGGGGCCGGCCCCGGGGCTACCGTGCTTCGGCCGCGTACGCCCGCAGGAACAGCGCCTCCGCGAGCGAGAGTCGCTCCAGCTCGCGCGGCGAGACGCTCTCGTTGACCGCGTGGATCTGGGCGTCCGGCTCGCTCAGCCCGATGAGCAGGATCTCCGCCTCCGGATAGAGCGCCGCGAGCGTGTTGCACAGCGGAATCGAGCCGCCCGCCCCCGCGATCGCCATCTCCTGCCCGTCGTACGCCTCGTTCAGGGCCTGCCCCATCGCCGCGTACGCCGGGCTCGTGACGTCCGCCCGGAACGGCTGACCCTGGCCGACCTGCTCCACGGTGACCCGCGCGCCCCACGGCGCGGCGGACTTCAGGTGGGCGGTCAGCAGCTCGGCCGCCTCGCTCGCGTCCACGCCCGGCGGCACCCGAAGGCTCACCGCCGCCCGCGCGCTCGCCTGGACCGACGGGGTGGCGCCGACGACCGGAGGGCAGTCGATGCCCAGGACGGTGACGGCGGGGCGGGCCCAGACGCGGTCGGCGACGGTGCCCGAGCCGATCAGCTGGACGCCGTCCAGGACCCTGGCGTCCTTGCGGAAGTCCTCCTCCGGGTACTGGAGTCCCTCCCAGGCCGCGTCCGCCGCCAGACCCCGGACGGTCGTGGAGCCGTCCTCGGCCCGCAGCGAGTCCAGGATGCGGATCAGCGCGGCGAGCGCGTCCGGCGCGGCGCCGCCGAACTGGCCGGAGTGGAGATTGCCCTCCAGGGTGTCCACCCGCACCCGCAGCAGCGCCATACCGCGCAGCATCGCGGTGACCGTGGGCAGCCCGCCGCGGAAGTTGCCGGTGTCGCCGATGACGATCGTGTCGGCGGCCAGCAGCTCCGGGTGCGCCTCCGCGTAGCGCTCCAGGCCACCCGTGCCCTGTTCCTCCGAGCCCTCCACGATCACCTTGACGTTCACCGGAACCCCACCGTGCCGCTTGAGCGCGCGCAGCGCGGTGAGGTGCATGATCAAGCCACCTTTGCAGTCGGCGGCGCCGCGCCCGTACCAGCGTCCGTCGCGCTCGGTCAGCTCGAACGGCGGGGAGAGCCAGGCGGCTTCGTCCAGCGGCGGCTGGACGTCGTAGTGGGCGTACAGCAGAACCGTCGGGGCCCCGGCCGGGCCGGGCAGAAAGCCGTAGACCGACTCGGTCCCGTCGGGCGTCTCCAGCAGCGCCACGTCCGTGAAGCCCTCGGCGCGCAGCGCGTCGGCGACCCACCGCGCGGCGGCCTCGCACTCGCTCTTCGGGTACTGCGCCGGGTCCGCGACCGACTTGAAGGCCACGAGCTCGGCCAGTTCGGCCTTGGCCCGGGGCTGCAGCGCGGCGACGGTGGCGGCGATCGCCCGGCGGTCGGCCGGGGAAGGCGACGCGTGGCCGTCGGCTCCGGCGTGAGGTGCCTGCTCCATGTGGGGACGCTCCTGTGGGATGCGCGCGATGGCACGGGTGTACGACTGTACGGCTTGATGATGCGCCGCCGATCATCCCACAGCGGGGTCGCGCCCAGGTGAGCCGTAGGATGCGACGGTGGCCCGCGGCGGTGGTGGCGCAGGGCGATCAGGTCGGTCGAGTGGGAGCGGAAGCACACGTGAGCAGCGACAACGCGGCCCGGAACGGGGCCTCCCCGGCGGAGCCGGCGGACGAGTCGGTATGGGACGTCGTCGTGGTGGGGGCGGGCCCGGCGGGTGCCTCCGCCGCCTACGCCGCCGCCTGCGCGGGCCGCCGGGTCCTGTTGCTGGAGAAGGCCGAGCTGCCGCGCTACAAGACCTGCGGGGGCGGCATCATCGGCCCCTCGCGCGAGGCGCTGCCGCCCGGCTTCGAACTGCCGCTGCGCGAGCGGGTCCACGCCGTGACGTTCTCGCTGAACGGCAGGCTGACCCGCACCCGCCGCTCCAAGCAGGCGCTGTTCGGGCTGATCAACCGGCCGGAGTTCGACGCCGGGCTGGTCGAGGCCGCCAAGGACGCGGGCGCCCGGGTGCGCACCGGCACCGCCGTGGCGCGCGTCGAGCAGCACGGCCCGTCGGTGCCCGACCGGCGGACCGTGGCCGTGGTGCTCGCGGACGGCGAGACCGTGCTGGCCCGGGCCGTGGTCGGCGCGGACGGCAGCGCCAGCCGGATAGGGGCCCATGTCGGCGTCAAGCTCGACCAGGTGGACCTCGGCCTGGAGGCGGAGATCCCGGTGCCGCCGACCGTGGCCGAGGACTGGTCGGGCCGGGTCCTCATCGACTGGGGCCCGCTGCCGGGCAGTTACGGCTGGGTGTTCCCCAAGGGCGACACCCTGACCGTCGGGGTGATCTCGGCCCGTGGTGAAGGCGCCAGGACCAAGCGCTACCTGGAGGACTTCATCGCCCGGCTCGGGCTCGCCGGGTTCGAGCCGCGCATCTCCTCCGGGCATCTGACCCGCTGCCGCTCCGACGACTCCCCGCTGTCCCGGGGCCGAGTCCTGGTGTGCGGGGACGCGGCGGGGCTGCTGGAGCCGTGGACCCGCGAGGGCATCTCCTTCGCGCTGCGCTCGGGGCGGCTCGCGGGGGAGTGGGCGGTGCGGATAGCCGAGGCCCATGACGCGGTCGACGCCCGGCGCCAGGCGCTGAACTACGCCTTCGCGATCAAGGCGGGGCTCGGGGTGGAGATGGGGGTCGGGCGCCGGTTGTACACGGTGTTCGCCCGCCGCCCCGGGATGTTCCACGCGGCGCTCACCGGATTCCGGCCGGCCTGGCGGGCCTTCACGAAGATCACGCGCGGGACGACGACGCTCGCCGAGATCGTCCGGACCCACCCGGCGGCGCGGCGGGCGCTGACCGCGCTCGACCGCGGCTAGGGGAGACACCTCCTAGGCCCGGTCCGGGCGGCCTGCCCGCGCGTCACCGCCGCCGACGGCTCACGCGCCGATGGCTCACCGCCGACGGCTCACGCGTCGGCGGTGGTGACGCGGAAGACCGGGTGCAGCGGGGAGATCCGGGCCAGCTCCTCGTCCGACGACTTCCCGGTCACCCCGTCGAAGAACTGGCTCACCTCCCAGCCCCAGCGGACCAGATAGGCGCGCAGCGCCTCGGTCTTCTCCGCGCCCTCCGGCAGCTCGGTGGCGGTGAAGGTCTGCGTACGGCGCCCGACCCGCAGCCGGCCGCCCCCGGCCGCCCGCATGTTGCGCACCCACTGGGTGGTGCCGCGGGCGGAGACCAGGTAGCGCTCGCCCTGAAGCGGAAGCGGATTGACGGGGACCCGTCGCCACTCGCCGCTCGACCGGCCGACGACGGACAGCTCGGCGGCGCCGAAGAGGCTCAGTCCGCGCCGGGCGAGCCAGGCCACGGTCGCGTGGAAGGGGGCCTCGAACCGGCTGGGCTTGATGTAGTGCTGCGACATGACGTCCTCCCGTGATCCGTTATGAGAGCACTGCTCTCGTCGGAGAGCAGTGTGCATGACGTCGGGGTCGCAAAGCAAGAGCACCGCTCTCGTTGTTGGCTGGTGCTCCATCGAGTGAGACACTGTCCGTCATGAGTGCGATCCAAGGGGCCAGGGAACGGGCCCGTGCCGAAGTGACCGCCGCCATCAAGGAAGAAGCGCGCCGCCAAGTGGCCCGCGAGGGCGCGGTCAAGCTGTCGCTGCGCGCCGTCGCCCGCGAGCTGGGCATGGTCTCCTCCGCGCTCTACCGCTACTTCCCGAGCCGTGACGACCTGCTGACCGCGCTCATCGTGGACGCGTACGACGCCCTCGGCGCGGCCGCCGAAGGGGCCCTGGCGACGGCGGACGGCCGGGAGCCCCTCGAGCGGTGGAGCGCGGTCTGCCGGGCCGTACGGGAGTGGGCGCTGGCCCATCCGCACGAGTACGCGCTCATCTACGGCTCCCCGGTGCCCGGCTACTCCGCCCCCCAGGCCACGGTCGTGCCCGCCTCCCGGGTGGCCCTGGCCCTGCTCACCGTCGTCCTAGACGCCCACGCCGCCGGCGCCCTGCGCGCGCCCGAGGGGGCCGTGGTCCCCGAGGCGGTGGGGGCCGACGCCCGCGCGCTGGCCGGGACCCTGGGGATCGAGCTGCCCGAAGCGGCGCTCACGGGGTTCACCGCGGCCTGGGCGCAGCTGTTCGGCCTGGTCAGCTTTGAGGTCTTCGGCCAGTTCAACAAGGTCGTCGAGGCGCGCGAGGAGTTCTTCGCCCATGCCGTCGCGGCCCTCGGCCGCGCGACCGGCCTGCCCTGGACCAGTCAATCCGATTGATCACGTGATCCCTGATCACCTGATCGCCTGATCACGTGGTCAGGCGTCGGCGGGGCGCACCTCGTCCGGCACCCGCACCAGATGCAGTGCCGTGCTCGCCCAGTCGCCCGACGGCAGGTCGAGGTCGAGCCCGTACCCCGTCAGCACGGCCGCGTGGTGCACCGTGCCGGTCACCGTGTCGCGGTAGCGGGCGCCGGGCACCAGGTCGCGGAGCCGGACGGGGAGGCGCGGGGTGCCGTGCCGGGGGCTGCGCCGGTAGGCGAGCAGCAGCAGCTCCGAAGCGTCGTCGGCGAGGTACTGGACGGCCGTGGGCCCCTCGCCGAGCGGCTCGGTGAGCCGGTACTGGCGGCCCCGCTGGACCAGGTGGCGGACCTTCTTGTAGGCCGCCACCAGCTCGGCCGACTCGACGAGTTCCTCCTCCGACCAGCGGGTCAGGTCGCCGCCGATACCGAGCAGGCCGGCCATGGCGACGTGGAAGCGGAAGCGCAGCGGCACCGAGTGGCCGGTGAGCTGGTTGGGCACGTCGGTCACCCACGCGGACATCACCCGCGCCGGATAGACCTGGCTGAAGCCGTGCTGGATGACCAGGCGGTCCACCGCGTCGGTGTTGTCGGACACCCACGCCTGGTCGGTGCGGGCGAGGATGCCCAGGTCGACGCGTCCCCCGCCGCCGCTGCAGGTCTCGATGCGCAGCCGCGGGTGCTCGGCGCGGAGCCGGTCGAGGACGCCGTAGAGGTTGGCGACATACCGGGTCCACAGCCGGTCGTTGCCGTCGCGGTGGCCGGGCCAGCCCGCCTCGCCGAAGGCGCGGTTCATGTCCCACTTGAGGAAGTCGACGCCGTGGCCGGCGATCAGCCGGGTCAGCCAGCCGTGCGCCCAGTCGGCGACGTCGTCGCGGGCGAAGTTGAGCACGAGCTGGTTGCGCAGCTCGGTGCGCTCGCGGCCCGGCACATGCAGCACCCAGTCCGGGTGCGCGCGGTACAGATCGCTGTCGGGGTTGACCATCTCCGGCTCGACCCAGACGCCGAACCGCATGCCGAGGTCGTGCACCGCCTGTGCGAGCGGGCCGAGGCCGGCCGGGAACCGGTCGGGCGCCGGGGACCAGTCGCCGAGGCCCGCCCGGTCGCTGCGGCGGGCGCCGAACCAGCCGTCGTCCACGACGTACAGCTCGACGCCGATCCGAGCGGCGCGCTCGGCCAGCGCCTTCTGTCCGGCCTCGTCGACGTCGAAGCCGGTGGCCTCCCAGGAGTTGTACAGCACGGGGGCCGGTTCGGCGGGGTGGGGCAGCACATGGGTCCGGACGTAGGAGTGCCAGGCGCGGCTCGCCGCTCCGAAGCCGCCCTCGCTGTAGAGGCCGGCGAAGACGGGGGTGGTGAACTCCTCCCCCGGCGCGAGCGGCACGCACGTCCCGTCGTGGCCGGCGCCGCCCGTGAGACCGGCGCGGCCGTCCGGGGTGCGCTGCACGGTGACCCGCCAGCTGCCGCTCCAGGCGAGGACGGCGCTCCACACCGGGCCGTGGTCCTCGCCGGCCGCCCCGCCGTCGAGCATGACCCAGGGGTTGGCGTGGTGGCTGGTGATGCCGCGCCGGCTGGTCAGCACGGTCTCGCCGAACGGCAGGGGGTCGCGGCGCAGTTGCGTCTCGGCCGACCACTGCCCCGTGACGTGGCTCAGCCGGTAGCCGGCCAGGGGCGGCAGGGTCCAGGCGGCGGAGTCGGCCCGCAGCAGCTCCAGGGGTTCGTGGCCGGTGTTGTGCAGCACGGTCCAGCGTTCGATCACATCGGTGTCGTCACGGACCCGGTAGTGCAGGGCGACCCGCAGCGGACGGAGCCGGTCGCGGAACTCCAGCACGAGTTCGGCGCTGCCGGGCACGTCGGTGAGGACGCGGTGTCCCGTGGGCCGCCACTCGAAACCGCGGGTGCCGTCGGGGTGGCGTACCTGGAGCGACGGCGGACCGTAGCGGGTGCCACCGTCGACCGGCAGCTCCTCGCCCACCGGCGGCCGGCCCTCGAAGCTGCTCGGCGGGTCCCCGGCGGGGACGGCCAGCGCGTCCGCCTCCGTCGTGGTCAGCCGCGGTCCCCAGGCGAGGTGGCAGGGCGCGCCGCTGTCGTCGATCCACAGCGCATAGGACGTACGCGGGGTGGTCAGCAGCCAGACGCCGGTGTCCGGGGAGCGGTGGATGAGCGGCATGGGACCTCACGATCAGAGGGTCAGCGAATGCTCAGCAGAGCCAAGCGCCTCCTTCAATAAGGTGTCAACCCCCGTGCTGCGGCCAGGCTTTCGAAGGAGTCGCACGTGAAGCGCCGGTCCTTGAACGGATTCTGATTCTTTCATTGACAGCAGAAAATATGAGTCATAGGTTCCCGGCCATGCCGTCGACCTCCCGTGTCGAGGCGTTCCCGGTCAACACGCCGGCCGCCTCCCAGATCTTCACCACCGTCCTGTCCCATGGCCCGCTCACCCGGCTGGAGGCGGCCCGGCGGGCCGGGCTCTCCCCGGCCGCCGTGACCAAGGCCGTCCGCCCGCTGCTGGAGGCCGGCTATCTGCTGGAGGACGCCAACGACGAGGCGCGCCCGGCGCTCGGCCGCCCGGCGAACCTCGTGCGGGTCGACGGCGGGCGGGCCCTGTTCATCGGTCTGAAGGTGACCGGCGACGAGATCATCGGGGTGCTCGCCGACCTGTGCTGCCGCATCCGCGTCGCCCGCCGCGTGCCGCTGCGCGGCCGGGAGCCGGGGCAGGTGCTGACCGTGGCGGCGGAGCTGGTGCAGGAGCTGCTCACCGAGGCCGACGGTTTCGGGGTGCGGGTCCAGGGCCTCGGCATCGCCGTCTCCGGCGACGTGGACCGGGCCGAGGGGACCGTGCGCTACTCGCCGTTCCTGGAGTGGCGCGATGTGCTGCTGGCCGAACTGGCCACGATGACCTGCGGGTTGCCGACCACCGTGGACAACGACGTACGCGCCCTCACCGTGGCCGAGCAGTGGTTCGGCGACGGCGTGGGGCTGTCCGACTTCGCCCTCGTCACCGTCGGCGCCGGCATCGGCTGCGGTCTGGTGGTGCACGGCCGCGTCGTCGCCGGCGCACACGGCGTCGCGGGCGAGATCGGCCATGTCACGGTGGACCCGGCCGGCCCGCCCTGCCACTGCGGCAACCGCGGCTGTGTGGAGGCGATCGCGGCCGACCCGGCGATCGTCGCCCAGGTCCGCGAGGTGACCGGCAGCGAGGTCGCCGACATCGCCGAAGCCATCGAACTGGCCCACCGGGGTGACGCCGGCGCCCGCGCCGTCTACGCGAAGGCGGGAGAGGCGATCGGCCGGGGCATCGCCACGGTGGCCAACCTGCTCGGCCCCGCACGCGTGCTCATCTCCGGCGAGGGGCTGGCCGCCTACGACCTGTTCGCCGAGCAGATCCGCGACGCCTTCACCGCGGCGGCCTTCGGCTCCGCCGCCCGGTGCGACGTCCACACCCGCCCGCTGCCCTTCGAGGAGTGGGCACGCGGCGCCGCCGCCACCGCGATCCAGTCCTTCATCA
The DNA here is from genome assembly GCF_001704635.1 of Streptomyces sparsogenes. Lineage (GTDB taxonomy): Bacteria > Actinomycetota > Actinomycetes > Streptomycetales > Streptomycetaceae > Streptomyces > Streptomyces sparsogenes. Next base: position 166,399 of record NZ_MAXF01000136.1, read on the forward strand.
CAGCAGACCCGAACTGACACGCACGAGGAGCAACAATGACGCAGCAGAGCCGCACCTCCCCGGCTGCGCGTGGTCCCGGCCGCCGCACGGTCGTCGGCAGCATGCTCGGTGTCGGGGCGGCCGCCCTGGCGGCACCGGTCCTCACCGCCTGCGGCGGAGGGCCCGGGTCCGACCCCAAGACGGTCACCTTCGGCTCCAACGGCGCCGACGCCACGCCCAAGTCCGCCTACGCGGCGCTCACCTCGGCTTTCTCCAAGGACTCCGGCCTGAAGGTGAAGACGAACACCGTCGACCACGACACCTTCCAGAAGAGCATCACCAGCTACCTCCAGGGCACCCCGGACGACGTCTTCACCTGGTTCGCCGGCTACCGCATGCGGCACTTCGCCAAGAAGAGACTGTGCAGCCCGATCGACGACGTCTGGGAGACGATCGGCGGCGGTTTCAGCGAGGCGACCAAGCAGCTGTGCCGCGGCGAGGACGGCAAGTACTACTTCGTGCCGCTGTACAACTACCCGTGGGCCGTGTTCTACCGCCGCAGCCTCTTCCGGGAACGCGGATACCAGGTCCCGCGGAAGTGGGACGAGTTCGTCGCCCTGGCCAAGCGGATGAAGCGGGACGGCCTGTCCCCGATCGCCTCCGGCTACGGCGGCGGCGACAGCTGGTCCGTCCTCGGCGCCTTCGACTACCTGAACCTGCGCGCCAACGGCTACGACTTCCACATGCGGCTGATGCACGGCCAGGTCTCCTGGACCGACAGGCGCGCCGCCCGCGTCCTCGACCTCTGGCGCGAACTGACCCCCTACTACCAGAGCGGTGCCGGCGGCAGGTCCTGGCAGGACGCGGCGCAGTCCCTGCTCGACAAGAAGTCCGGCATGGCCGTCATCGGTCTGTTCGTCGGCCAGCAGATCACCGACGAGAAGATACGCGACGACATCGACTTCTTCCCCTTCCCCGAGATCGACGCCGCGCACGGCCAGGACGCCGTCGAGGCGCCCACCGACGGGTTCATGCTCAGCCGCCGGCCCAGGAACGCGGACGGCGCGCGGAAGTTCCTGGAGTTCCTGGGCAGTGCCCGCGCCGAGCGGCAGTACATGGGCGTCGACCCGAGCAACCTCGCGGTCCACGAGAAGGCGGACACGTCCTCGTACAACGCCCTGCAGAAGAAGTCCGCCCGGCTCATCGCCTCGGCCCGGCACATCAGCCAGTTCGCCGACCGCGACAGCGACCCCGGCTTCGTCGCCACCGTCCTGCTGCCCGGACTGACCCAGTGGCTCGGCCACCCCGACGACGGCGCCGGCACGCTGAAGCGGATCGAGTCGCAACGCGCGCGTTTCTTCACGGTCTGACCAGGACCGGAAAGGCCCCCACCGTGTCCTCTCCGCCCACCGCCCCGCACCGGCCCGGCCGCCTGGGCACCGGTGACCGCCTGTTCCTGACCGCGGTCATCGGCATTCCGGTCCTCGCCCTGCTGGTCCTCGTCTGGCTCCCCGCGCTCGCCTCGGTGGCGCTGTCCTTCACCAGCTGGGACGGCATCGACCTCGGCGACATCCACTGGACCGGGCTCGACAACTACCACCAGATCCTCACCAACTACCCGCCGTTCTGGCCGGCGGTGCGGCACAACGTGATCTGGCTGCTGTTCACCGCGCTGCTGCCGACCCCGTTCGGCATCTTCCTCGCCTACCAGCTCGACAAGAAGATCCGCTTCACCAGGATCTACCAGACCGCGATCTTCCTGCCGATGGTGCTGTCCCTGGCCGTCGTGGGGTTCATCTGGGAGATCATCTACAACCCCGACACCGGACTGCTGAACAGCGTCCTCGGGACGGCCGGCGCCGGTCACCCCGTCGACTGGCTCGGCGACCCCGACCTGAACCTGTGGGCCGTCCTGGTCGCCTCCGGCTGGCGGCACACCGGCTACATCATGATCCTCTACCTGGCCGGCCTGAAGGGCTTCGACCCGGCGCTGAAGGAGGCCGCGGCGCTGGACGGGGCCAACGGCCGCCAGACCTTCCTGCGCGTCGTCTTCCAGGCGCTGAAACCCGTCAACATCATCATCCTGGTGGTGACGGTGATGGAGTCGCTGCGCGCCTTCGACATCGTCTACGTCCTCGGCGGCGGCGTCGGCAGCAAACCCGGCATGGAACTGCTGTCCCTGCTGATCACCGACAACATCATCGGCGAGTCCGGTCACATCGGTTACGGGTCCGCGCTCGCGGTCGTCCTCCTGCTGGTCTCCCTGGCCGCGATCGGCACGTTCCTCGTCCAGACCTTCCGCAAGGAGGAACAGTGACCACCACCGCGGAGCGACGACCCACCCGGGCGCCGGCGGCCCGCCGGCCTGGCCCTGCGGGACCGCCCCGTCCCCGCCGCGACACCGGCCGCCACCTCCTGCTCGCGGGCGTCTCGCTGCTGTGGCTGATCCCGCTGCTGTGGGCCGTCTACACCTCCCTGAGGTCGTACGGCGACACCGCCCGGCACGGCTACTTCTCCTGGCCGCACGGCGTCGGCCTGGAGAACTACGCCGACGCCTGGACCCAGTCGGGCATGCCGCACTTCCTCCTCAACTCCCTCCTCATCACCGTCCCCTCGGTGCTGGGCACCCTGCTGTTCTCCGCGGCCGTCGCCTTCTTCGTCTCCCGTTTCGGCTTCCGCTTCAACCTGGCGCTGCTGATGCTGTTCACCGCGGGCAACCTGCTGCCCGCCCAGGTGCTCATCACCCCCCTGTACCGGCTGTACCTGCTGATCCCGCTCCCCGCCTGGATGAGCGACTCCCTGCTGCTGTACAACTCGGCCTGGGGCATCATCGCCATCCACATCGCCTACCAGTGCGGCTTCTGCACGTTCGTCCTCAGCAACTACATGAAGACGATCCCCAAGGAGATCTCCGAGGCCGCCGTCGTCGACGGCGCGCAGGTGTGGCGCCAGTTCTTCCAGATCATCCTGCCGCTGTGCCGCCCGGCCTTCGCCGCGCTGGCGACCCTGGAGTCCATCTGGATCTACAACGACTTCTTCTGGCCGCTCACCCTCATCGAGACCGGCGACAAGCGGCCCATCACCTCCGCGCTGGCCAACCTCCAGGGCCAGTACTTCACCAACCCGAACCTGATCGCGGCCGGCGCCCTGATGACCGCGATCCCCACCCTGCTGGTCTACTTCGCGCTCCAGCGCCAGTTCATCAGCGGCCTCACCATCGGCTCGGGCAAGGGCTGAGCCGCCCCGCGCACCACCCCCCGCCGCACCCCACCCCCAGGAGGTACGACCCATGCGGTCACCCTCGTACTCCGTGCCGCGCACCCGCGCTCTGCGATCCCTGACGGTACTCGCCCTGGCCGCGGGCGCCCTGGCCGCCGTACCGCCGGCCCAGGCGGACACCGCCGCGCCCGGGCCCGCCGCCAAGCCCTACATGGGCTGGTCGAGCTGGAGCATGCAGTCGTCCAAGTACCCCGGGCTCAACCCCGACGGCGACTACAGCTACCTCACCGAGGCCAATGTCCTGAAGCAGGCCGACGCGCTCGCCGCCAAACTGAAGAAGTACGGCTACGAGTACGTCAACATCGACGCCGGCTGGTGGCGTGACAAGAACTGGACGCCCCACTTCGACCGCTACGCCCGCCAGCAGGCCGACCCGGTCCGCTTCCCGCGCGGGATGAAGGCCGTCGCCGACCACATCCACGCCAAGGGCCTCAAGGCCGGCATCTACCTGCCGGTCGGCCTGGAGAAGGAGGCGTACGACAAAGGCGCCGCGCCCATCTGGAACGCGCCCGGCTGTACCACCGCCGACATCGTCCACGCCGACCTGCGCACCACCAACGGCTGGGACAGCGCCTACAAGCTCGACTTCACCAAGCCCTGCGCCCAGAAGTACATCGACTCCCAGGCGCGGATGTTCGCCGACTGGGGCTATGACTTCCTCAAGCTCGACGGCGTCGGCCCCGGCTCCTCCAAGAGCGGCGAGAACTACGACAACGTCGCCGACGTCGCCGCCTGGCAACAGGCCATCGCGGCCACCGGCCGGCCGATCCACCTGGAGCTCTCCTGGTCCCTGGACTACGGGCACGTCGCCGACTGGAAGAAGTACTCCCAGGGCTGGCGCATCGACACCGACGTCGAGTGCTACTGCAACACCCTGGTCAGCTGGGAGAACTCCGTCGACGACCGGTTCGACGACGCCCCGGCCTGGGCCCGGCACGCCGGCCCCGGCGGCTGGACGGACCTCGACTCCCTCGACGTCGGCAACGGCGCGATGGACGGCCTGACCAAGGCCGAGCGGCAGACCTACGCCACGCTGTGGGCCATCGCCAAGTCCCCGCTCTACACCGGCGACGACCTCACCCGGCTGGACCCCTACGGCCTGTCCCTGCTGACCAACACCGAGGTCATCGCCGTCGACCAGAGCGACGCCCCGCCCGCCGTGCCCGTCACCCCCTCCGACCCGCAGCAGGTGTGGGCCGCGAAGAACCCCGACGGCACCCTGACCGTCGCCCTGTTCAACCTCGCCGACGCGCCCGCCGCGGTGACCGCCGACTTCTCCGCGCTCGGCTTCACCGGCAAGGCCGCGGTGCGCGACCTGTGGAACCACGAGAACCTCGGCACCCACCGGGACCGGATCAGCCAGGCCCTGCCCGCCCACGGTTCCCGCCTGTTCAAGGTCACCCCGCGCGGCCAGGCCCTCACCTGGTCCGGCGTCGAGGCCGAGGACCCCGCCAACACCCTCGCCGGCAACGCCTCCGTCGCCGGCTGCTCCGCCTGCTCCGGCGGCAAGAAGGTCGGCAACCTCTACCAGGGCGGCCGGCTGACCTTCCACGACGTCGTCGTCCCGAAGGCCGGTACCTACCAGATCAGGGTCTCCTACATCAGCGGTGACGCCCGCTCCGCCCTGGTCTCCGCCAACGGCAACGGCTCCACCCGCCACACGTTCGCCTCCACGGGCGACTGGGGCACCGTCACCACCGTCCACGTCCCGGTGAGCCTCAAGGCCGGCGCCAACACCCTCACCTTCGACAGCGGTTCCGGCTACGCGCCGGACATCGACCGGATCGACGTACCGAAGTCCTCCTGACACCCGGCGGGGGCCTGGCCGGGCGGCCGGGCCCCCGCCCAGACTTCTGGAGCCGCCATGACCCCCCGCCCGACCGATCCCAGCGGACGACCTGTGCCGCCCGGTCCCAGCGGACCATCCGTCCCGACCGATCCCAGGAGACGCTCCCTGCTGTCGCTCGCCGCGACGGCCGGTCTCACCGCGGCGCTCGGCGGTCTGCCCGCGTTCACCGCCTCCGCCGCACCCCGCCGCCCCACGGGCGAACCCGCCCCGAGCAGTCCGCGGGACCGGCTCTGGTGGCGGGCCCCCGGCGACGAGCGCTCCCTGATCGAGCAGGGCCTGCCGGTCGGCAACGGCCGCCTCGGCGCCCTCGCGAGCAACGACCCCGGCCGCGAACTGCTCCTCGTCACCGACGCCACGATGTGGACCGGCGGCCTCAACGACACGCTCGACAGCGACGGCCAGTTCCCCTACGGCCGCGCCGACTTCGGCTCGCTCACCCTGCTGGCCCGGCTCACCGTGGACCTCCCCGACCACGACCTGTCCGGCGTGCACGGCTACCGCCGCACCCTCGACCTCGCCCAGGGCCTGGTCACCGCCGACTACGTCCGCTCCGGCGTGACCTACCGCCGGCAGATCTTCGCCAGCCGCCCCGACGACGCGATCGTCCTGCACTTCACCCAGAGCGGCGGCGGCCGCTACACCGGCACCGTCACCCTGGAGGGCACCCACGGCGAGCAGCCCGCCGCCGGCGGGTCCTTCGGCGCCACCCTGCCCAACGACCTGCGCTACGGGGCGGCGGTCAAGGCGTACGGCAGCGGCGGCCGGATCCGGGTGAACGGGCCGCGCATCGAGTTCTCCGGCTGCGCGGACCTCACCGTCGTCCTCAGCGGCGGCACGAACTACGCGCCCGACGCCGACAGCGGATACCGCGACCCCGCCCTCGCCCCCGAGGCGCTGGCCCGCGCCAAGGTCGCCGCCGCGGCCCGGCACCCGGCCGGCACCCTGCTGCGCACGCATGTCGCCGACTACCGCCGGCTGTACGAGCGGCTGAGCCTCTCGCTGGGCACCTCGACCGACGCGCAACGCTCCCTGGACACCTGGGAGCGGCTCGCGGCACGGGCCCGCGACGGCGCGCCCGACCCCGAGCTGGAGGCGCTGTACCTCCAGTACGGCCGCTACCTGATGATCTCCGGCTCGCGCGGCAGCCTCCCCATGGGACTGCAGGGCCTGTGGCTGGACGGCAACGACCCGGACTGGATGGGTGACTACCACACCGACATCAACATCCAGATGAACTACTGGATGGCCGACCGGGCGGGCCTGTCGCCGTGCTTCGACGCCTTCGCGGACTACTGCCTCGCCCAGCTGCCGGCGTGGACCGACCTGACCCGCCGCCTGTTCGACGACCCGCGCAACCGGTACCGCAACTCCACCGGGAAGGTCGCGGGCTGGACGGTCGCCATCTCCACCAACCCCTACGGCGGGGGCGGCTGGTGGTGGCACCCCGCGGGCAACGCCTGGCTGAGCAACAGCCTGTACGAACACTACGAGTACACCGGGTCGCGGGAGTACCTGGCGAAGATCTACCCGCTGCTCAAGGGCGCCTGCGCGTTCTGGGAGGCCCGGCTGCTCACCGTCGCCGCGCCGGACGGCCCGGGCGAGGTGCTGATCGCCGACAGCGACTGGTCGCCCGAGCACGGCCCGCTGGACGCCAAGGGCATCACCTACGCCCAGGAACTGGTGTGGGCGCTGTTCGGCAACTACACCGAGGCGGCCGCCGTACTCGGCGAGGACGCCGGCTACGCGCGGACCGTGGCCGGTCTGCGCGACCGGCTGTACCTGCCGCGGGTGAGCCCGACGACGGGCTGGCTGGAGGAGTGGATGTCGCCCGACAACCTCGGCGAGACCACCCACCGCCACCTCTCGCCGCTCGTCGGTCTCTTCCCCGGCGACCGCATCCGCCCCGACGGCTCCACCCCGAAGGAGATCGTCGACGGGGCTCGCGCGCTGCTCACCGCGCGCGGCATGGAGAGCTTCGGCTGGGCGAACGCCTGGCGGGCGCTGTGCTGGGCGCGCCTGAAGAACGCGGAGAAGGCCTACCAACTCGTCGCCGACAACCTGCGTCCGTCGTCCGGCGGAAGCAACGGCACGGCGTTCAACCTGTTCGACATCTACGAGACCGAGCGTGGCCGCGGCATCTTCCAGATCGACGCCAACTTCGGCACACCGGCCGCGATGATCGAGATGCTGCTGTACTCGCGCCCCGGCCACATCGAGCTGCTGCCGGCGCTGCCCGCCGCCTGGGCCGCGTCCGGGTCGGTCACCGGCGTGCCGGTGCGGGGCGGATTCGTGGTGGACCTGCGCTGGCGGGAGGGCACACCGACCGAGGCGCGCGTCCGCAGCGTCGGCGGCCGTACCACCACGGTGGTCTTCGGCGGGGCGTCGCGGCCGGTGAGGCTGGCGCCGGGCGAGGCGGTCACACTGAAGGGGTTCACCCGATGAGGGCCCGACGCGGCCGGGGGCGCGTGCTGATGGCGCTGGCGGCCGCCGCCCTGGCCGTTCAGGCCGTCCCGGCGACGGCCGGCGCCGCGCCGGCCGGGAGCGAGGTCGTGACGTGGGGAGCCAGTGCCGACCGCCTGGGGGAGGGCGTGCCGGACCGCGGGTACCGGCTCGTCGTCCACACCAGCGTCGGCGGGAACGACCTGCGCGTCAGGCTCTCCAATGCCTTCGGGGACCGGCCGGTGACGTTCGACAGCGCCTACGCGGGCGTCCAGTCGGCCGGGGCCCGCCTGGTGCGCGGCAGCAACCGGCGGCTGACCTTCGGCGGCGCGCGGTCCGTCACCGTCCCGGCCGGCGCCACCGCCACCAGCGACCCGCTGCCGGGCCGGACGGCCGCCGGGACCGACCTGGTGGTCAGCGTGCACAGCCCGGACGCGGCCGGCCCGGCGACCGGACACGGCATGGCCATGCAGACGTCGTACGTCTCCCGGGGCGATCACACCGCCGAGGACGGCGCGGCGCACTGGGACGGCACCACCGGCTCCTGGTTCTACCTGGACGCCGTGACGGTCCGGGCGCCCTCGGGAACGGGAGCCGTGGTGGCCCTCGGCGACTCCATCACCGACGGCTGGCAGTCCAGCACGGACCTCGACCGCCGCTGGCCCGACTACCTCGCGCGCCGGCTCCGGCAATCCGCCGCCACGGCGGTCAAGGGCGTGGCCAACGAGGGGATCTCCGGCAACAAGGTGCTGGCCGACGGCGCCGGGCAGAGCGCGCTGCACCGGCTCGACCGGGACGTGCTGTCCCATCCCGGCGTGCGCGCGGTGTTCCTCTTCGAGGGCGTCAACGACATCAAGGCGCACACCGGCGTGACCGCCCAGGACCTGATCGCCGGCTACCGGGAGATCGTCCAGCGGGCGCACGCGGCCGGCAAGCGCGTGGTGGGCGCCACGGTCGGGCCGTTCAAGGGCTGGCCGGAGTGGGATCCGGAGGCCGAGGCCGTGCGTCAGGAGGTCAACGCGTTCATCCGGGACAGCGGTGCGTTCGACGCGGTCACCGACTTCGACCGGGTCCTGCGCAGTCCGTACGACCACGAGCGCATCCTGCCGTCCTTCGACGGCGGCGACCATCTGCACCCGAACGACAAGGGCATGCAGGCCATGGCCGACGCGGTGGACCTGACGAGCCTCGACCGCTCCGCGCCGGCCGTCACCTGAGGCCGGACCGGCCCCCGCCCGGCGATCTCCGCTACCGGACGTGCCGCGGCGCGAAGCGCAGCGCCGTGCCCGGGACGGCCTGGGCGGCCGCGGGCAGGTGGGATTCGGGGACGACGCCGACGACGGGGTAGCCGCCAGTGGTGGGGTGATCGGCCAGGAACAGCACCGGGCGGCCGTCCGGCGGGACCTGGAGCGCGCCCAGGACCATGCCCTCGCTGGGCAGTTCGCCGTCCCGCGCGCGCTCCAGCGCCGGGCCCTCGGTGCGCAGGCCGATGCGGTTGCTCGCGGCCGACACCCGGAACCCGCCGGTGGCCAGGGTGCGCAGCGCCCGGGGGGTGAACCAGTCCTGGCGCGGGCCGAGCACCACCGGCAGGACCAGTTCGCGCGGCGGCCCCGGGCAGGGCGCCGCGTCCACGGCCGGAGCCGGTCCGTACGGCGCGCCCAGCCGCAGCACCGCGCCGTCGGCGAGCGGGGCCGGGCCGAGGCCGGAGAGCACGTCCGTGGAACGGCTGCCGAGCACCCGCTCGGCCTCCACGCCTCCGTCGAACGCCACATAGGCGCGCACGCCGTGGGTGGCCGCCCCGGCCTCCACCAGCGCGCCCGCCGGCACCCGCACGGGCGCGCCCCACGCGGCGGGGCGGCCGTCCACGGTGACCGGGCACGGGGCGCCGGTCACCGCCACCGTGGCGGCGCGGCGCAGCCGTACGGCACAGCCGGTGAGCGTGGTCTCCAGGGCCGCGGCCCCCTCCGGGTTGCCCACCAGGCGGTTGGCGAGCCGCAGCGCGGGCTCGTCGAGCGCTCCCGAGCGCGGCACGCCGAGGTGGGCGTGGCCGGCCCGGCCGAGGTCCTGGACGGTGGTCAGCGCGCCGGCCCGCACCACCGCGAAGGCGCTGTCGGTCATGCGGAAGCCTCTTTCCCCGCGTGCGGTGTCCTCGCGGCCCCGGCGGTCCGCTCCGGTACGAAGCGGACCCGCGTGCCGGGGGACAGGAGCGCGGCCGGGTCGCGCGCGGTGTCCCACAGCACCGCGTCGGTGGTGCCGATCAGCTGCCAGCCGCCGGGGGAGGAGCGCGGGTAGACGCCGGTGTACGGGCCCGCGAGGGCGACCGAGCCGGCCGGGACCCTGGTCCTGGGGGTGGCGCGGCGCGGTACGTGGCGGTGGTCGGGCAGGCCGGTCAGATAGCAGAAGCCGGGGGCGAACCCGCAGAACGCGACGCGGAATTCGGTGCCCGAGTGGATGCGCGCGACCTCCTGCGGGGCGACCCCCCACAGCTCGGCGACATCCGCCAGGTCCGGGCCGTCGTAGCGCACCGGGACCTCGACGGTATCCCCGTCGCCGCCGGTCAGCGGCGGGATCTCCCACCGGGCCACCTCGGCCGCGAGGCGGCGCGGGTCCGCCACCCCGTCCAGGAGCACGGTGCGCGCCGCGGGCACGATCTCCCGTACGGCGGGCAGCGTTCCGGCCCCGGCACGGCGCAGCAGCTCGGCGTGCAGGGCCTGGGCGGCCTCCCCGGTGTCCACCTCCAGGAGCAGCGCCCGGTCCCCGACCGGCAGGCCGCGCACCCGCGCGGTCCCGTCGGGGCCCGTCATGCGAAGGGCTCCACGCGCACGCCCGCGGCCGCCAGTTCGGCGCGGACCCGGCGGGCGAGGTCGGCGGCGCCCGGGGTGTCGCCGTGCACGCACAGGGACCGCACCGCCACCTGCACCGGTTCACCGTCGATCGAGGTGACCGACCCGTCGCGGGCGAGGCCGAGGGAGCGCTTGACGACGGTGCCCGGGTCGTCGATGACGGCGCCGGGCTCGCCGCGGGGGACGAGCGTCCCGGCCGCGGTGTAGGCGCGGTCGGCGAACCCCTCGCTCACCACCGGCAGCCCGGCCGCGCCGGCCGCCTCGTGCAGCCGCGAGCCGGGCAGCCCCAGGACGGGCAGCGGCACGCCGTCGGCGGCCAGCAGCACGCCCTCGACGACGGCGGCGGCCTGCGCCGGGTCGCGCACGCAGCGGTTGTAGAGCGCGCCGTGCGGCTTGACGTAGGCCACGTCGGCCCCGGCGGCCCGCGCGAACACCCGCAGCGCGCCGATCTGGTAGGCGATCTCGTCGGTCAGCTCGCGCGGCGGCACGTCCATGGCGCGGCGGCCGAAGCCCGCCAGATCGCGGTAGGAGACCTGGGCCCCGACGCGCACGCCGCGCTCGGCGGCCAGCTCGCACACCCGGCGCATGGTCGACGGGTCTCCGGCGTGGAAGCCGCAGGCCACATTGGCGCTGGTGACGACGGACAGCAGGGCGTCGTCGTCGGTCAGCCGCCAGCGGCCGAAGCCCTCGCCGAGGTCGGCGTTGAGATCGATCGTCAGGTCCGCCATGCGTGACAACCTAGGCGATCGTTGAACGATCCGACAAGGGAAATGTTGTTTCACCCTGCGTTCTGGGATTGACTTCTCGCCATACGGGATTCCAGAAGAGGTCAAAGGGGATCAAGAGTGACAAACGGGGCGGAACGGCGGCTCGCGGAGGCCTCGTCGCTGGCCGAGCTGGAGGGCGACCGGGCGCTGCTGGGGCGGACCAGCACCGCCGAGCGGGTCGCCGACATCCTGCGCGACCGCATCGCCGAAGGGTTCTTCCCGCCCGGCACCCGCCTGTCCGAGGACAGCGTCAAGGGGGCGCTCGGCGTCTCGCGCAACACCCTCAGGGAGGCGTTCCGCCTGCTCACGCACGAGCGGCTGCTGGTGCACGAGCTCAACCGCGGCGTGTTCGTGCGCGTGGTGACGGTGGACGACCTGATCGACATCTACCGCGTGCGCACGCTGATGGAATGCGGCGCGGTGCGCGGCCTCGGGGAGCCGCCGTACCCGCTGGAGGGGGTCGAGGCGGCCGTCGTGGCGGGGGAGCGCGCCGCGCAGGCGGCGGCCTGGCAGGATCTGTCCACCGCCAACATCCGCTTCCACCAGGCGATCGTCGCGCTCGCCGGCAGCCCGCGCGCCGACGAACTGATGCGCGGGGTGCTGGCCGAACTCCGCCTGGTCTTCCATGTCATGGCCGACCCGCGCCGCTTCCACGCGCCCTATCTGGTCCGTAACCGGCAGATCCTGGAAGCGCTGGAGTCCGGGGACGCGCCCGAGGCCGAGCGGCTGCTCGCCTCCTATCTCGAGGACTCCCGGCTCCAGCTGGCCGGTGCCTACGCCCAGCGGGTCTCCGGGTCGTAAACGATCCCAGGTTCGAGAAAGAAGAGAACAAGTTCGCAACTCACTCTTGTCGGATCGTTCAACGAACGCCTAGCCTCCGATGCACTCTGCCTCACGACCCCGTGAGGTCTGCGCATGGAAGGCGGGACGCATGATCGTTCTCCTCGGCGTCCTGGTGGTGATCCTCGGATTCGCCACACGACGCAACCCGCTGCTGGTGGTCGGAGTCGCCGGCATCGTCACCGGGCTGCTGGGCAAGCTCTCGCCGCGGGAGGTCCTCGCGGCCTTCGGCGACGGCTTCGCATCCAGCCGCTCGGTGACGATCTTCGTCATCACCCTCCCGGTCATCGGCCTCCTGGAGCGCAACGGCCTCCAGGAGCAGGCCCGCATCCTCATCGGCCGGCTCGGCAAGCTCACCACCGGCCGCTTCCTCGCCCTCTACCTGGGGCTCCGTCAGCTCACCGCAGCAGTGGGCCTGACCAGCATCGGCGGGCCGGCGCAGAGCGTGCGGCCCATGGTCGCGCCGATGGCCGAGGGGGCCGCCGAGCGCCGCCACGGCCCGCTGCCCGAGCGGGCGCGCGAGCGGGTCCGCTCGTACGCGTCGAGCGCCGACACCGTCGGCCTGTTCTTCGGCGAGGACTGCTTCCTCGCCATCGGCTCGATCCTCCTGATCACCGGCTTCGTCAACACCACGTACCACACCCACCTGGAGCCCCTGCAGCTGGCTCTGTGGGCCATCCCGACCGCCGTGTGCGCCTTCCTCATCCACGGCGCCCGGCTGCTGCGCCTCGACCGCACCCTGGAACGCGACCTGGCGACCGCGGCCTCCCGCGCCGACCGGGCCGGCGACCGCACCCCGGAGGACGTGAAGTGATCAAGGTCGAGTGGTTCTACTGGCTCGTCGGTGCCGTCTTCCTCGCCATGGCCGCCCAGATGGCGGTCGACCGCAGCAACCCCAAGCGCCTCGGCTCCGCCGCCTTCTGGGGCCTGCTGGGCGGATGCTTCCTCTACAGCACCTGGGTGGTGCGGAAGCAGGTCCCGGCCGAGCCGCTGGGCGTCGCCGTGCTGGCCATGGTCTGCCTGGCCGGGTTCGGCCAGACCGGACGCGGCACCCCGCGCACCACCACCGCCGAGCAGCGCACCGCCCTGGCCGCGCGGCTGCGCGGCAAGCTGTTCATCCCCGCCCTGACCATCCCGCTGGTCGCGGTGGTCTGCGCCTCCGCCCTCAAGCACTGGAAGGTCGGCGGCGAACCGGTCCTGGAGCCGGGCAGCGAGACCGTACTCGGCCTCGGCTTCGGCGCCATCGCCGGGCTCGCGGTCGCCATGTTCGTGGTCCGCGAGCGCAACGCCGCCGTGCCGCTGCACGCCGGGCGCGGCCTGCTGGAGTCCATGGGCTGGGCCCTGCTGCTGCCCCAACTGCTGGCCGTACTCGGCTCGATCTTCCAGGTGGCCGGGGTCGGTACCCAGGTCGGCAAGATCACCGAACAGCTGCTGCCGGACGGTCAGAAGTACGTCGCCGTGGCCGTCTACTGCGTGGGCATGGCCCTGTTCACCACCATCATGGGCAACGCCTTCGCCGCGTTCCCGGTGATGACCGCCGCCATCGGCTGGCCCGTGCTCATCCAGCAGATGCACGGCGAACCGGCGGTCGTCCTCGCCGTCGGCATGCTGGCCGGCTTCTGCGGCACCCTCGTGACCCCCATGGCCGCCAACTTCAACCTCGTCCCCGCCGCACTGCTCGAACTCAAGGACCAGTACGGGCCCATCAAGGCCCAGATCCCCACCGCCGGGGCGCTGCTGGCCTGCAACATCGTCATCATCTCGCTCTTCGCCTTCTGAGGAGGCCCGCGTGACCAGCGTGACCCCGGCGCCCGGTGTGACCCGTGTGCTCCTCACCGGTTTCGAACCCTTCGGCGGCGAGGACGTCAACCCGTCCTGGCAGGCCGTCTCCCTGGTCGCCGCCGGGCCCCCGGCCGGCATCCAGGTCACCGCCGCCCGGCTGAGCTGCGTCTTCGGCACGGCGCTCGAGGAACTGGACGCCGCGGTGGAGCGGACCGACCCCGACCTGGTGCTGTGCGTGGGACAGGCCGGCGGCCGCACCGGCATCAGCGTCGAACGCGTCGCCGTCAACGTGGACGACGCCCGCATCCCCGACAACGCCGGGCGGCGGCCCGTCGACCGCCCGGTCGTCCCCGACGGCCCCGCCGCCTACTTCGCCGCCCTGCCCGTCAAGGCGTGCGTCGCCGCCGTACGAGCCGCCGGAATACCCGCCTCCGTCTCCCAGACGGCCGGCACCTTCGTGTGCAACCACGTCTTCTACGGGCTCGCCCACCTGATCGCCACCCGCAGGCCCGCCCTGCGCGGCGGATTCGTCCACGTCCCGTACGCCCCCGAGCAGGTCGTGGACCGCGCCGAGCCGTCCCTGTCCGTCGACACGGTGGCGCACGCCCTGCGGGCGATCATCACCACGGCCCTGACCACCCGCGAAGACCTCCGCGTCGCCGAAGGCGCCACCCATTGAGCGCGCCGCACACCCCGCCGGGCGACCGGCCCGACAAGCTCCCCGAGTCCGGCGGGCTCCCCGCACTCGCCGCGCTCGCCGGACGCTTCGCCGCCGTGGCCGTCGCCAACGTCACCCGTCCCTATCCGTACGCGCCCGGGCATCTGCTGCGCGGACCCGAGGACCTGGTGCCGCCCCGCCACCACCACCCCGCCTTCTACGGCTCGTACGACTGGCACTCCTCGGTGCACATGCACTGGCTGCTCGTCCGGCTGCTGCGCCGCTTCCCCGACCGGGCCCGCACCGTGGAGGCGGCCGGCGGGGCGGCTGAGGAGGTGACCGAGGTGCTGGACCGTCATCTCACCGCCGCCCACCTGGCGGCCGAGGCCGATTATCTGCGCGCCAACCCGTCCTTCGAACGCCCCTACGGCTGGGCCTGGCTGCTCGCGCTGACCGCCGAATGCCGGGCCCTGGGCCCGGCGGGCAGCCGGTGGGCGGCCGCCCTGGAACCGGCGGCCGACGCCGTCGAGGCGCTGCTGTGCGACTGGCTGCGGCGGGCCACCTACCCGGTGCGGCACGGCGTCCACACCAACAGCGCCTTCGCTCTCGGCCTCATCCTCGACAGCGCCGCCACGGCCGGGCGGGCGGCCCTCGCCGAGCCGGTCGAGGCGGCGGTCCTCCGCTGGTTCGGCGAGGACCACGACGCCCCGGCCCACTGGGAGCCCTCCGGCCAGGACTTCCTCTCACCGGCGCTCACCGAGGCCGAAGCGGTCTGCCGGGTGCTTCCCCAGGCGGACTTCGCGGCCTGGCTGGACGGCTTCCTGCCCGGCATCGGGCGCGGCGCCCCGACCCCGCTGCTCACCCCGCCCGTCGTCTCCGACCCGGCCGACCCGCAGATCGGCCACCTCGTCGGACTCTCGCTCAGCAGGGCCGCCGCGCTGCGCCGGCTCGCCGCGGCGCTGCCCGAGGACGACCCGCGCGCCCCCGTCCTGGCGGCGGCGGCCGGTGACCACCTCGCCGCCGGGCTGCCGCACGTGGTCTCCGGGGACTTCACGGGCGACCACTGGCTCGCCACTTTCGCGGCGCTCGCGCTGGACGGGCCGGACGGGGGTGGGCACGACGACACGGGGGGCGTCGGGCGCGTCGTAAACTGACGGACCGGTCCGCGCGCCCGGCCGCTCCGCGCCGTTTCGTCCGTTGTCGGTGCGAGCGCCTAATCTGTGCGACGTGACATCTCCAGCGCCCGGGGCGGCAGCGCCCCAGCTCAACGGGTACGCCGGGGCCGCGCGCCCGGCCCCGGGTCCGGCCGCCGACGAAGGCCTGGCCCGGCGGCTGCGCGCGCTCGCCTGCACCGCGCCGTTGCACGATCTCGACGCGCGCAAGGGCAGCCTCGCGGGCGAGTACTCGGTGTACGCGATGGCGGAGGTGGCCCTCGCCGCCATCGACCTGGTCACGCTCAACATGGACTTCGACACCGGCGCCGACCACGAGCAGATAGTGGCCAGGCTGCTGCCCCGCGTCGCCGCGCAGGCCCCGGACCGGCCCACCGCCGAGCACGAGCGCGTCGCCCGCTGGGTGCTGGAGAACCTGATCAACGTCGGCAGTGTGGACCGCGGCTTCCGCGCCGTGTACGGCACCTTCGGCCCCGACGGCGTCTATGTGCGCCGCGACTACGACTTCAAGCTGGTCGAGGAGGTGCCCGGCCCCGGCGGCAGCGTCTATCTGCGCACCACCGACGAGGCGGTCAACGTCCTGGTCGGCGCGCTCGACACGGACGTCACCAGCGCCCAGATCGCCGCCGAGGTCAAGCTCGAGGTGCTGATCAGCCGCGGCCGCCTCGCCGACGCCCAACTCGCCGCCGAACAGGCCCGCTACCGCACCGTGCAGTACTCGGAGACGCTGCGCCGCACCCTCGACGCCACCCGGCGCAATGTGCGCGCCGTCGACTGGCTGAGCACCGTCCCCGACCTGATCAGCGAGGCCCTGGACCACGTCGCCGACCGCTACCGCCATGAGAACGCGATCCTGACCAACATCCGCAAGGCCCGCGACGAGGCCGAGAGCGCCGAGAACAAGCGCCGCGCCGCCGAGCTCGTCGACATAGTCAAGGACTGCATCCGCCGCCACACCCAGCTCCAGTCCCGGCTGCTGGAGGCCGGGCCGCTCTTCCGCGCCGAGCAGGACCGCCAGGCCTTCGCCACGCCCGCCGCGCGCGCCGGGCTCGACCTGTACGGGCAGCTCCTCGCGCCCGTCCTGCCACTCCCCGTGGAGCGGGCCCTGCGCGTCACCGACGCCTTCTTCGCCCGGGGCACGGGGCTGCGCACCCCCACCTCCGTGCGCGTGGGCGACCTCGTGGACATGCTGCTGACCCCGCCCGTGGAGCGCGAGCACCTGGGCGCGGAGATGCCCGAGCCGGACCTGATCGCCACCCCCGACGACAGCCGCTTCAGCGAGGAGCAGCTCGCGGCCGCGATGCGGCTGCTCGACCTCCCGGCCGACGCCCCCCGCCGGCTCTCCGGCCTCCTGGCCGAGGCCCGCCGTCGCGACCCCGAACTCCCTTACCTCATCGCCCTGCTGGCCGTCCACGCCGCGAGCCCGCCCGTCGGTACGGCCTACCGCCAGGGCGAGGAGCGGCTGCTGTTCGCCGTCGACGACGGCACCGAGCTGGACGACCCGGAGTTCGGCGGCGCCGATCTGATAGTGGGCACGGCGCTGCTGGACGCGGCCGGGATGGCGGCGGACCGCGCGGAGGTGGCGTAGTGCGCCTCGTGTGCCGATCCGGCGGCCCCGACCGGGCCATACCCCGTCGGACCCCCGTCCGCCAGACCGCCACATGCCGGACCGCCGCCCGTCAGACCGCCGTCCGTCAGACCGCTGTCCGTCAGACTCCGTCAGACCGCTGTCCGTCAGACCGCTGTCCGCAAGGAGCCTCACGCGTGACCGAGTACGACCCCACAGACGCCGCCCCACCGGAGTCCCCGCCGGAGTCCCCGGCGCAGGGCATGCCCAGCGCCTCCGGCACACCGGGCGGCTGGAGCACGGCGGGCGCGGCGGGCACCACGGGCACCTCGGCCGCCTCCGGTACGGCGGAAGGCGCCCCCCTCACCCCCGCCGACGCGGCCGACGCGGCGCGCCTGGTGGCCTTCGGGCTGCAGCCCAAGCTGCTGCCCGCCCGTGACGCCGAGTACGCCGAACTGCTGCGCCGCCACCGCGACGACCCGGCGTTCGCCCGGCTGGCCGACGCCGTGGCCGCCGGTCTCGGCCTGATCGTGCTCGAGGTCTCCACCCGGGCCGGGATGGCCCTGGCCGCCGCGGAGGACTCCGTCTTCGCCGTCCGCATGGGCGACTACGCCCGCCGTGCCTCCACCGACTCCGCCGACCGCTTCCTGCACGGCCTGGCCCATCTCGCCGTCGCGGCCATGGCCTTCCCCCGCCCCGAGGACCTCGCCGACGACGGCTACATCGGCCGGGTCACGGTCAACGGCATCGACGCCTTCGTGCGCCAGGCCTGCCGCCGGCTGGAGGAGCGGGCCGAGGAGCAGGGGGAGAACACCGATCCGGCCACCGACGCCCCCGGCCTGGAGGCCGCCTGGCGGGTGTACGCGCGGCGCAGCGCCACCGGCGCCACCAAGGACGCGCGCCGCCTCGCCGGTTCGACGACCGGCATCGTGGGCAAGGCCGTCGCGTTCCTCGTCGACTCCGGCTTTCTGCAGCGCACCGGGGACGACGCCGGAGGCGCGTACCGCACGACCGCCCGCTACCAGCTGCAGGTGCGGGACATGGCGGGCAGCGCCGCCATGGCCGAGCTGCTCGACCTGGGCGTCGTACCCACGAGCGACGGCAGCGCGACGCTGTTGCCGCCGGACGAGGGCGACGACCTGCATCTGGTGGCCGACGCGGGGCTGCCCTTCCACGCGACCTGACCGGGGCGCGCCCGCCCCCCACCCCCCCCGACGCCACCCTTCAGTTCAGACC
>NZ_MAXF01000137.1 GCF_001704635.1 Streptomyces sparsogenes
ACCTGCATCTGGTGGCCGACGCGGGGCTGCCCTTCCACGCGACCTGACCGGGGCGCGCCCGCCCCCCACCCCCCCCGACGCCACCCTTCAGACCCCTGATCCCCCCTGATCCCCCACAACGAGAGTCCGCCGCCATGTACGAGCTGTCCCGGGTCCGCCTCTACTCCATCGGGCCCGCCGGTGCGCGCTATGCCGACACCGTGCTGGACCTGCGCGGAGTCGGCGAGCCGGTGCCCAGCCCCGCCCCCACCCAGGCGGAGTTCTTCGAGGAGGAGCCCGTCGGCCCGCCGCGCCGCCCCGCGCCCGCCGGCGTGCTCTTCCTGGAGAACGGCGGCGGCAAGTCCGTCCTGCTCAAGCTGATCTTCTCGGTGATGCTGCCCGGCCACCGCAACACCCTGGGCGGCGCCAGCTCCGGCGTGCTGCGCAAGTTCCTGCTCGCCGACGACTGCGGGCATGTGGCGCTGGAGTGGCAGCACACGGTCACCGGCGAGACCGTCGTCGTCGGCAAGGTCAGCGAGTGGCGCGGCCGCCAGGTGTCCAACGACCCGCGGAAGTTCGCCGAGGCCTGGTACTCCTTCCGTCCCGGCCCGGGGCTGAGCCTGGACTCCCTGCCGGTGGCCGAGTCCGCGGCGGTGCGGCCCGTCGTGGAGGGCGCCTCCACCGCCCGCGGCCGCCGCCGCACCATGAAGGGGTTCCGCGACGCCATCACCGAGGCGGGCAAGGCCTATCCGCACCTCGACGTGTCCTGGGTGGAGATCCACGAGCGCTGGAACGAACACCTCGGCGAACTCGGGCTCGACCCCGAGCTCTTCCGCTACCAGCGGGAGATGAACGCCGACGAGGGCGAGGCGGCGGGCCTGTTCGCCGTCAAGAACGACTCCGACTTCACCGACCTGCTGCTGCGCGCCGTCACCGACACCCGTGACACGGACGGGCTCGCCGACCTCGTGCACGGCTTCGCCCACAAGCTCGGCCGCCGCGCGGAGCTGACGGCCGAGCGGGACTTCACCGCCGGCTCGCTGGACCTGCTCTCCCGCATCGCGGACGCCGCGGAGCGGCGCGAGCAGGCCCGCGGGGTGCACGCGGGCGCAGAGCGCCGCACCCGCACGCTCGCCCGGCGGCTGTCCGCGCGCGGCGCCGAGGAGCGCGGGCGCGCCGCCGAGCTCGCCCAGCAGGTCGCCACCGCGGCCCACGCCGTCACCGAGGCGGAGCAGGCGCGCGGGCGCAGCTCCCTGGTCGCGGCGGAACTCGCCTACCGGCACGCCTCGCTGGCGCTCGCCGCCGCGGAGAAGGGCGCGGCCGCGCAGCGCCGCGAGGTCAACGACGCCCGCACCCTGCACTCCGCGTGGCAGGCCGCCGAGACGGTGCTGCGCCACCGCGCCGCCGCCGACCGCTCGGCGCGCGTGGCCGCCGCGATCCGGGAGGCCGAGCGGGACGCCGCCCCCGCGCTGGCCGCCCGCGCCAAGGCCGCCGCCGACCTCGTACGGGCGCTGCACGCCGCCGCGCAGGACGGCGAGCGCCTGGCCAACGAGGAGGAGGAGCGCTCCGCCGCCCTCCAGGAGACGGGCGAGGCCGCCCACCGCGACGCCACGGCGGCCGCCACGGCCGCCCAGCGCGCCCGCAGCGAGGCCGAGCACCTGCGGCAGCGGCTCGCCGAGGTCGAGCAGGAGACCGCCGAGGCGGTGCGCGCCGGCTGGCTGGACGACTCCGCGCCCGACGCGGACCCGGCCCGCGCCGCCCTCGCCGCGAGCGACGCCGAGAAGACCACCGTCGCCGCCTGGGACGCCGCTCGCGAGGCGGCCCGCCGCACCGCCGACGCCGCGAAGGCGGCCGCCGCCGAGCAGTCCCGCACCGAACTCGCCGCCGCCCGCGCGGCCGACGCGTCCCGCGCGGCCGAGGCGGCGTACGACGCGGAGCGGCGGGCGGCGGAGTCCCTCGGCGCCGAACAGCGCCTCGTCGAACTCCTCGGCCTCCCTTCGGCCGCCCCGTCCGCCCCGTCCGTCCCGGCCCCGCGCGCCGGGCGCCCGTCGGCGGCCGAGGCCGGCGCGCCGAAGCGGGTGACGATGCGCGTCGACGAGCTGGACCAGGACGACACCGCCCAGCCGCCGGCCGCCCCCGCACGCCCCACACGCTCCCTGGGCGCCGACGCCCACCCGCCCGGCCGCGTCTCGGCCCACGTGGACGGACACGACCCGGAGCCCGCCACCCCGGCGCCCGCCCCCTCCGCCGACGAGCCCGGCCCCGGCGGCGACGGCACGCCGGCCGACGACTGCTGGGACCCGGAACTGGCCGAACCCGCCGACGCGGCCGACACCGCCGGGCACGGCGACGGCTCTACGGACAGCGAGCGAATCGCGGGCGCGACCGCTCACGAGGCCGCCCCGGGCGGCGCGGCCGGTCGTGCTGGGGATGGTGACGGCTCGGCGGACGGGGCGCGGGGCGCGGGCGGGGAGTCCGGGGCGGGGCGCGGGAGCGCGACGGGCGCCGCCGCGCGCCCTGCCGGGCCCGCGTCCGGCGGCCCGGCCCTCGGGACCGAGGCCGTGTCCGGCGCGGATGGTGACGGCTCGGCGGACGGCGCGCGGGGCGTGGGCGGGGCGTCTGGGGCGGCCCGCGGGCGCGCGGGCGCCGCCGCGCGACCTGCCGAGGCCGTGTCCGGCGCCGCGGTGTCTGGCGGGGCCGCTTCCCGGTCCGAGGACCTGGCCGACGAGGTCGTGGGCCTGGTTGAGGGGGCGGCGGGCGGCGCGGCTCGCCGTGCTCGGGATGGTGACGGCTCGGCGGACGGCGCGCGGGGCGCAGGCGGACAACGCGGCGCGGCCCACGAGAGCGTGGGCGCCGCCGCGCGACCTGCCGAGGCCGTGTCCGACGCGGATGGTGACGGCTCGCCGGACGGCGCGCGCGATGCGGGCGCGCGGTCCGGCGCGGCCCATGAGAGCGTGGGCGCCGCCGCGCGCCCCGGCGGGTCCGCGTCCGGCGGCGAGGGCGTGACGAGTAGCGCGGCCCGCCGGGTCGGTGGTACGGACGACGGCCCCGGGAGCGCGACGGGCGCCACGGGGCGCCGGGCGGGGCGCGCGGCCGGCGGGGGCGCGGGCGAGGATGCCGCGCGCCGGGGTACCGGCACCGCCCGGCCGGGCGGCGGCGCGCGGCGGGTCGAGGAAGGGCCGCTGAGCGCCGAGGAACTCGACCGGAACGCCGACGCGCTGCGGGAGCTGCTGGAGGAGAGCGTCGCCTCCGCCGAGCGGCAGCTCTTCGAGCTGCGCACGGCCGCGGCCGACGACTCGCGGATCCTCGCCGCGCTCGGCGACGGCGGGCTGCTGCCGCCGAGCCCCGATGTGCTGGCGGCGGTGGAGTACCTGGGCGAGCACGGCATCCCCGCCCTGCCCGGCTGGCGTTATCTGGCGCAGGCCGTGGACCCCGTGGACCACGCCGCCGTGCTGGCCGCGCGGCCGGAGCTGGTGGACGGGGTGGTCATCACCGACCCCGACACCCACGCCCGGGCCCGCGAGGTGCTCGGCAGGGCGTCGCTGCTGCCGCGCTCCGCCGTGGCCGTGGGGACCGCGGCCGCGCTGCTGGCGCCGACGCCGCCGCCCGGGGCGAGCGACAGCGGGGTGTTCCTCGTGCCGCCGAACCCGGCGATGCACGACGAGCGGGCCGCCGACGACGAGCGCCGGGAGCTGCGGGCGCGGGCCACCGCGCGGGACGAGGAGATCCGGGCGCTCGCCGCCCGGCTGGCGGGGGACCGGGCGCTGGCGGCGCGGCTGGCGGCGTGGCGTACGGGCTGCCCGCCGGGGCGGCTCGCGGAGCTGGCGGCGGAGGCCGAGCGGGCGCGCGAGGCGGCGGAGGCCGCGCAGCGGGAGCTGACGGAGGCCCGTACGGCGCGGGTGGAGGCGGACGAGGCGGCCGCCGAGGCGGCCCGGGTGCGCGATGAGCGGCAGGAGGCGGCGCAGCGGGCCCGCCGGGCGGCCGACGCGCTGGCGGGGCTGGCGTTCCGGCTGCGGGAGCGGGCCGCCTGGCAGACCAGGCTGCGCGAGCTGGCCGAGGAGGCCGCGGAGTACGAGGAGCGGGCCGCCGCCTGCGTGGACCGGGCGCGCGCGGCGGACGAGGACCGGCGCGCGGCCCAGCGCGCGGCCGACGACGCGCACCGCACCGCCCGCGCGCTGCGCGCCGAGCGCGCCGAGATCGCGGGCGCGCCCGACGACATGGTGGACGGCGCGCCCCCCACCGCCTCGCTGCCCGCGCTGCGCGAGGCGTACCGGGCGGCCTCGCAGGTGTACGAGAAGGTGGGCGTCGGCGCCGATCTGCGCGCCGAGCAGGCCCGCGCGGAGAGCGACGAGAGCGCCGCGCTGGCGGCCCTGGACCGGCTCACCAACAAGGTCCGCACCCGCGCCGCGCAACTCCTGGACAGCACGGACGGCGCGGACGGCCCGTCCCGTCAGGCGGCCGCGGCCCGCGCCGAGTCGCTGGTGCACATGCTGGAGGCGCGCGCGTCGGCGGCGAGCGAGCAGCTCGGCCGGTTGCGCGGCGAGGCGGAGCGGCTGGCGCCCGCCGACGGCGACGCCCACACCGAGCTGCCGGAAGGGATGATTCCGCAGGATGCCGAGCAGGCGAAGGAGCTGCTGCGGACGGCGAACGCCGAACTGAGCACCCGTACCGACGCCCTGGAGACCGCCCGCACCACCCACAGCGAGCTGCTGCGCGCCCACCGCGCCGCCGAGGACGCGGCGGGCGGCTTCGAGGAGACCGCCGCGCTGCTGCGGGACCTGCTGCGCGACCACCAGGACCCGGACGGTGAGGAGAGGCCCGACGCGTACGCCGGGAGCCTCGCGGAGGCGCGGCAGGCGGCCGCCGAGGCCCGCCGCTCGCTGCGCGCCTGCGCGGGCGACCTGTCGGCGGCCGAGGGCGCCGTCCGGGAGGCGAGCGACGTGCTCGTACGGCACGCCAACGCGACCCGCTACGAGCAGGTGCGCACCCCCGCCCGGCAGCAGATCCGCGAGCTGCCCGCGTCCGCCCTGCCGGAGCACGCCGCGGCCTGGGCCGAGGCGTTCGCGCCCCGGTTGCGGGTGCTGACCGACGAGCTGGCCCAGTTGGAGCGCAACCGCGACAGCATCGTGGACCGGCTGCGCGGCCTGGTCGAGTCGTCGCTGGCGACGCTGCGCTCGGCGCAGCGGCTCTCCCGGCTCCCCGAAGGGCTCGGGGAGTGGTCGGGGCAGGAGTTCCTGCGGATCCGCTTCGAGGACCCGGACCAGGCGACGCTCACCGAGCGGCTCGGCGAGGTCATCGACGAGGCGACCCGCTCCGCCGTGCGGAAGAACTCCGACCTGCGCCGCGACGGCATGTCGCTGTTGCTGCGCGGGGTGCACGCCGCGCTGCAGCCGCGCGGCGTGGCCGTGGAGATCCTCAAGCCGGACGCGGTGCTGCGCGCCGAGCGGGTGCCGGTCGGTCAGATGGGCGACGTCTTCTCCGGCGGCCAGCTGCTGACCGCCGCGATCGCCCTGTACTGCACGATGGCGGCGCTGCGCAGCAACGACCGGGGCCGGGACCGGCACCGCCACGCGGGCACGCTGTTCCTTGACAACCCCATCGGGCGCGCCAACGCCACGTATCTGCTGGAGCTGCAGCGTGCGGTCGCGGACGCGCTGGGCGTCCAGCTGCTCTACACCACGGGGCTGTTCGACACCACGGCGCTCGCCGAGTTCCCGCTGGTCATCCGGTTGCGCAATGACGCGGACCTGCGGGCGGGGCTCAAGTACATCAGCGTCGAGGAGCATCTGCGGCCGGGGCTGCCCGAGCGGGACCCGGAGGACGGCCAGACGCACGGGCAGATCACGGCGACGCGCATGTACCGCCGCCCGGACGCCCCCGCCCCGCAGGAGGCCCAGGCCTGAGATCCGTCAGGCGGCGGCGCCGCGCGCCGGGCCTCGCTCCGCGGCCCGGCGCGCGGCGACCGGCTTCGCCTTCCGCTCCCGGCGGCGCTGCCGGCGCAGCTCCCGCGCCGTGCTGCTGGGCCGGGACACCACCCCGTAGCGCTGCTTCCACACCTGCCGGGTCACCCATACGTCCAGCACGCCCCAGGTGGCCAGGACCGTACTGGCCACGGTGGTCAGCACCGCGGGGAAGGCCAGCCACGAGCCCGCCAGGGCGGACAGCACCGCCACCATCGCCTGCACCAAGGTCACCGCGACGATGATGACCGCCCGCACCGCCGCCGTGCGGACCGGATCGGGCAGCCGGTGCCTTCGCGCCGGCTCCTCGGTCCACAGCGGCCGAGCCGCGCGCTCCGGGATGTCGCGATCCTTGTCCATGGCGTCCATGAAGCCCCTACACCTTCCACCGGCTGCCCAGGCCCGGCCGTTCCAGAAAGCGGGACATGGGTCGTATTCACCCTTAGTGTGCCCCCTCAATGCACGAATAACAGTGATCAGAGGTTCCCCCGGAGAGGGGAAAACCGGCCAAGGGTTGACTCGTTCCCGCACCTGCGACCGACACCGGACGCCCGGTGAGCAAGGGGTAAGTCGGGCCATCACCGGACAACTCGTGAACGCGGCGCGGGGTCCGTACCCCGGCATCAAGCGGACAACCCTTCGAGTTGTCGAACGGGCAGTAGTAGGCTCGCGCCGCTTAGTTGTCGGAACTCGAACACCGCCCCGCCACAACGGGGTTGACGTTGGGGAGGCCATGCGCTTTCGCGGGAAATCGATCCGCCGGAAGATCGTGGCGCTGTTGCTGGTGCCACTTGTCTCGCTGACGGCAATCTGGGCCTTCGCTACAGTGATCACCAGTCGTGAGGCGATGCGGCTCCTGGACGCCTCCGACATCATCGACAAAGTCGGCCAGCCGGCCGAGGACGCGGTGCACGCCATCCAGAAGGAGCGCCGCCAGACGCTCGTCCTGCTCGCCGATCCGCGCCAGGCCGACGCGCTCCCCGTGCTCCACGCGCTCCAGCGCAAGACCGACGAGGTCATCGGCACGCTCAGCGACGCCGCCGCGAACGGCGATGTGCGCGACATGATGAACGACGACTCCGAGCAGCAGCTCTCGGCCATCGTCAAGGCGGCCGAGGGCCTGGACCCGCTGCGCCGCAAGGTGGAGGACCGCGGCACCACCGGCGCGGTGGCATATGAGTATTACAACAAACTCGTCGACCTCTGCTACACCTTACGCAGCTCGCTGCACGCCGTGCCCGACACGGACCTGGACAAGCAGGGCCGCGCGCTGGTCGCGCTGATCCGTGCCCGCGAGGCGCTCTCCCGCGAGGACGCGCTGTACGTCTCGGCGCTGACGGCGGGCAAGCTGTCCCAGGACGACCTGCACTCGATCTCCGACCTCATCGCCGAGCGCAACCTGCTCTACGACACCAACCTGCCGATCCTGCCCGCCTCCGAGCAGAAGATCTTCGCGGACTACCGGCGCACCAACGCCGCGCCCGCCGCCCTGCGCCTGGCCGAGGAGAAGCTCCTGGGCGCGGCCGAGCCGGCCGACGCGCTGCGGGCCCTGGACGAGCGCCACTGGGAGGCCGCCGCCCAGCCGGTGCTGCGCGACTACGACCGGCTCGGCAAGGAGGCCACCGACCGGCTCCAGAAGCGCATCGACCCGGTCGCCGACAGCGTCCTGCTCCGGGCCGGAGCGGCCGGCATCCTCGGCCTGCTGGCCCTGATCGTCTCGATCTTCGTCTCGTTCCGGATCGGCCGCGGCCTGATCCGCGACCTGTCCAAGCTGCGCAAGGACGCCCTTGAGGCCTCCAGCGTCCGGCTGCCGAACGTGATGCGCCGCCTGGGCGCCGGCGAGCGGATCGACGTGGACACCGAGGCGCCCCGCCGAGACTTCGGCCAGGACGAGATGGGCCAGGTCGGCCTGGCCCTCAACACCCTGCAGCGGGCCGCCGTCGAGGCGGCCGTCAAGCAGGCCGAGCTCCGCCAGGGCGTCTCCGACGTGTTCGTCAACCTGGCCCGCCGCAACCAGGTGCTGCTGCACCGCCAGCTGACCCTGCTGGACGCGATGGAGCGGCGCACCGAGGACACCGACGAGCTCGCCGACCTGTTCCGCCTGGACCACATGACCACCCGCATGCGGCGGCACGCCGAGGGCCTGGTCATCCTCTCCGGCGCGGCCCCCTCCCGGCAGTGGCGCAAGCCCATCCAGATCATGGACGTGGTCCGCGCCGCGGTCGCCGAGGTCGAGGACTACGAGCGGATCGAGGTCCGACGCATGTCGCGACTCGCGGTCAACGGGCCGGCGGTCGGCGACCTCACCCACCTGATCGCCGAACTCCTGGAGAACGCCACCGTCTTCTCGCCCCCGCACACCACCGTCCAGGTGCACGGCGAGCGGGTCGCCAAGGGGTTCACGCTGGAGATCCACGACCGCGGCCTGGGCATGACGCCCGAGGCGCTGCTGGAGGCGAACCAGCGGCTCGCCGAGACCCCGGAGTTCGAGCTGTCCGACACCGACCGGCTCGGCCTGTTCGTGGTCAGCCGGCTCGCCCAGCGCCAGGGCGTCCGGGTCTCGCTCCAGCCCTCCCCGTACGGCGGCACCACCGCCATCGTCCTCATCCCCTCGAACCTGCTCAGCGAGACCCGCGAGGCGGGGCAGGACGCCGACGGCGGCCGGGACCGCGGTGTCTCCGACGCGAGGCCCGGCCCCAAGGACCGGCTGCAGGCCGTCGAGGGGGCGCCGGTCTCCTTCTCCGACCGGGCCGGCCGCAAGGTGTCCGTGGTCGACGGGCCGGTCGAACTCGAATCGCCCGCCGCGCCCCTCGCACGGATCGGCGCCGGCGAGGACCTCGAGGACGACGACGAGGCGGGCGCCATCTTCCGGGCCCGCGGCCTGTCGCCGACCCCGCCGCCCGCCGCCCGGCCCACCGGGCCCGTGCCGCACCCGCCGGTGGCCGAGGTGGAGCACCAGCAGGCCCGGGACGGCGCGCAGACCGGCCGCCCGGACCGGGGCCCCGCGCCGCTGCCCCGCCGTGTCCCGCCGGTGCTGGTCTCCGACCACGGCCGCCCGGTGCAGGGCTCCCCGGGCGGCGGCCGGCACGCCCGGCCGCAGAGCGGAGCGCAGCCGACCTGGGCCCAGCGGCAGGGCAGGCCGGACGGCCGGGGACCGGCCGACGGCCAGGCCCCGGAGCGCACCGTCCCGGCCCAGCGGTCGGCCTCCGGGCTCCCCAAGCGGGTACGACAGGCCAGCCTGGCACCCCAGTTGAAGAAGGACCCCGCTCCGCAGACCGAGGCGGACCGATACCCTGCCGACACCGATCCCGAACGCGAAGCCGAACAGGCGCGGGCCACCATGGCCTCGCTCCAACGGGGGTGGCAGCGCGGCCGGCGCCAGACGGCCACGGGAGACGGCAGGGCGGACACAGCACCTGGAACAACACACGAGGGGGACGGTCGATGACCGCACCGAACGCAGCCCGGAACGTCTCGCCGCGGGCGTCGGGCGAGCTGAACTGGCTGCTCGATGAACTGGTCGGACGCGTCGGCAGCATCCGCAAGGCGCTCGTGCTCTCCGGGGACGGCCTGCCCACCGGCGGGTCCCGCGACCTGTCCCGGGAGGACGGCGAGCACCTGGCGGCCGTGGCCTCGGGGTTCCACTCCCTCGCCAAGGGAGTCGGCCGTCACTTCGACGTCGGGCGGGTGCGGCAGACCATCGTCGAGCTCGACGACGCCTTCCTGTTCGTCACCGCCGCCGGCGACGGGAGCTGCCTGGCGGTGCTCGCCGACGCCGACTCGGACGTCGGACAGGTCGCCTACGAAATGACGCTGCTGGTCAAGCGGGTGGGCGTGCACCTGGGCAGCGCGCCGCGATCCGGCGGGTGACGGGGGAGAGGGGAGATGACCGCAGACGGTGAAGGCGCCCCCCGCTGGGTCGACGACGACGCGGGACCGGTGGTCCGGCCCTACGCCATGACACGCGGGCGCACCCGCAGCGCGGCCGAGGGCAAGCTCGACCTCATCGCGGTGGTCGTCGCGGACAGCGTGAACCAAGGGCGCGTCCCCGACCAGACACTGTCCCCGGAACACCTCGACATCGTCGAGCTGAGCCGGGACTCCCCTCAGTCCGTCGCCGAGCTGGCGGCCGAACTCGACCTGCCGGTCGGCGTCGTCCGTGTGCTCATCGGAGACCTGCTGCACGCGGCACTCGTCCGAGTGTCCCGGCCCGTCCCTCCGGCGGAACTGCCGGACGAGAAGATTCTGCGCGAGGTGATCAATGGTCTACGGGCACTCTGACCTGGGCCGTTCCGAAGTCATTGACCCGATCACGCTGAAGATCCTGGTGGCGGGCGGATTCGGCGCGGGCAAGACGACCCTGGTGGGCGCGGTCAGCGAGATCAAGCCGCTGCGCACCGAGGAACTGCTCACCGAGGCGGGGCGGGCC
>NZ_MAXF01000138.1 GCF_001704635.1 Streptomyces sparsogenes
GCACTCTGACCTGGGCCGTTCCGAAGTCATTGACCCGATCACGCTGAAGATCCTGGTGGCGGGCGGATTCGGCGCGGGCAAGACGACCCTGGTGGGCGCGGTCAGCGAGATCAAGCCGCTGCGCACCGAGGAACTGCTCACCGAGGCGGGCCGGCCGGTCGACGACGTCGCCGGGGTGGAGACCAAGACCACCACCACCGTCGCCATGGACTTCGGGCGCATCACGCTCCGCGAGAACCTGGTGCTGTATCTGTTCGGCACCCCGGGACAGGACCGCTTCTGGTTCCTGTGGGACGAGCTGGCGACGGGCGCGCTGGGCGCCGTCGTCCTCGCCGACACCCGGCGGCTGGAGGACTGTTTCGCCGCCGTCGACTACTTCGAGCGGCGCGGCATCGCCTTCACCGTCGCCGTCAACTGCTTCGACGGCGCCGCCCGCTTCCCTGAGGAGGCGGTGCGCGACGCGCTCGACCTCGACCCGGGCACGCCGGTCGTCCTGTGCGACGCGCGGCAGCGGGAATCCGTCAAAAGCGTGCTGATCTCGGTCGTCGAACACGCGATGATGGCCTCCGCGGTCCGGGGCTAGCCCCTTCCCTCGAAGGGGCGCCGGAGACATGGCCCGTACCCCGCCGTCCGGGGTGCGGGCCGCGGTGTGTCTCGGATCTTCCCCGGCCGGGTAGGTCTCCCCGTCGGGCATCTGGAAGGAGAGGTCGTGGAGCTGGAGCTGGCTGCCGAGGAATTGACCGCAGTGCTGAACCGGCTGCGCCGGGCCCAGGGACAGATCGCCGGGATCGTCAGGATGATCGAGGAGGGCCGGAGCTGCGAGGAGGTGGTCACCCAGCTCGCCGCCGTGTCCAGGGCCCTGGACCGGGCCGGGTTCGCGATCATCGCCGGCGGACTGCAGCAGTGCCTGGCCGAGGAGAACGGCGGCAGGCCGGACGCGCGGGAGCACACCCGCGCCCGGCTGGAGAAGCTGTTCCTGTCGCTGGCCTGACCCGCGCCCGCACACGACGCGGCGCACAGCGAGCACCGACGACCCGGGAAGGGAGCAGGCGTGGCCATGACGGAAGCGGCGGTCCGGCTGGTGTCCGTGACCAAGGACTTCGGCGCCGTACGGGCGGTGGACGGGGTCGATCTCTCCCTCGCCGGGGGCGAGTTCTTCTCCCTCCTCGGCCCCTCCGGCTCCGGCAAGACCACCCTGCTGCGGCTGGTCGCCGGCTTCGAGCGGCCCACCACCGGCCGCGTCGAGCTGTCCGGCCGCGAGGTCACCGCGCTGCCGCCGCACCGCCGCGACGTCCGCACCGTCTTCCAGGACTACGCGCTCTTCCCCCACATGAGCGTCGAACAGAACGTCGCCTACGCCCTGATGGTGCGGGGCGTGCGCAAGGCGGAGCGGCTCGCCCGGGCCCGCGAGGCGCTCGCCACGGTCCGCCTGGACGGCTTCGGGCCGCGCCGCCCCGCCGAGCTGTCGGGCGGCCAGCGGCAGCGCGTCGCCCTGGCCCGCGCCCTGGTCGACCGGCCCGCCGTGCTGCTGCTCGACGAACCCCTCGGCGCGCTCGACCTGAGCCTGCGCCGGCGGATGCAGACCGAGCTGAAGGAGCTCCAGCGCACCACCGGCATCACCTTCCTCCTGGTCACCCACGACCAGGAGGAGGCGCTGACCATGAGCGACCGCGTCGCGGTGGTCTCGGACGGCCGGATCGAGCAGATCGGCCCGCCGGTGGAGGTGTACGAACGCCCGGCCACCGCCTTCGTCGCGGGCTTCATGGGCACCACCAACCTGCTGCGCGGTGCCGCGGCCCGCCGCGTGGTCGGCCGCCCCGGCACCTTCAGCATCCGGCCCGAACGCATCCGCCTGGCGGACCTCGCCGAGCCGCCCGCCGAGGGGGAGCGGACCGTGACCGGGCGCGTGGCGGACATCGTGCACGCCGGGGCGCACACCCGCTTCACTATCGCGCTTCCGCACGACGACCGGCTGACCGTGATCCGGCAGAACCTGGCCGGACTGCCGCCCTCCGTCCGCCCGGACGCCGAGATCCGGCTGCTGTGGGACCACGACGACGCCTTCCCCCTGCCGAGTTGACGGGGCGGAGCCCGCCCGGGCGCGCCGGAGGCGCTCTGGCGAGGCGGAATCCCGCCGCCGATACTGGCGAGGTCCCGGACAGCCCACGTCGTAGGGGAGGACCAAGATGCGGAAGACATCTGCGGGGAGGTCCGCGGCCGCGGCGTGCGCCCTGCTGCTGGCCGTCACCGCCTGCGGGTCGGACGACGGCGACCGGGCGGCGAAGGCCCCGGAGAAGCTCGGCAAGGGCGAGGGCAAGGTCAACATCATCGCGTGGGCGGGCTACGCGGAGGACGGCTCCAACGACCCCGACGCCGACTGGGTCCACCCCTTCGAGAAGAAGACCGGCTGCCGGGTCGACACCAAGGTCGCCGGGACCTCCGACGAGATGGTCTCGCTCATGAAGACCGGGCAGTACGACACCGTCTCCGCCTCCGGCGACGCCACCCTGCGCCTCATCGCCTCCGGCGACGCGGCCCCCGTCAACACCGAGCTGGTGCCCCACTACAAGGACATCTTCCCCGGCCTCAAGATGCGCCCGTTCAACTCCAAGGACGGCCGGATGTACGGCATTCCGCACGGCCGGGGCGCCAACCTCCTCATGTACCGCACCGACAAGGTCAGCGCCGCCCCCGACTCCTGGCGCGCCGTCTTCGAGGACGCCGACGCCCACAGCGGCCACGTCACCGCCTACGACTCGCCGATCTACATCGCCGACGCCGCCCTCTACCTGATGAAGACCAAGCCCTCGCTGGGCATCAAGGACCCCTACGCCCTGGACCGCGGCCAGCTCGACGCCGCCGTCGCCCTGCTCAAGAAGCAGCACCGGGCGATCGGCGAGTACTGGAGCGACTACCAGAAGGAGATCACCGCCTTCAGGAGCGGCGACAGCGTCATCGGCACCACCTGGCAGGTGATCGCCAACCTGGCCCAGGCCGACAAGGCGCCGGTCAAGGCCGTGATGCCCAAGGAGGGCGCCACCGGCTGGTCCGACACCTGGATGGTCTCCACCAAGGCCGCCCACCCCAACTGCGCGTACAAATGGCTCGACTGGATCGTCTCCCCGAAGGTCAACGCCCAGGTCGCCGAGTACTTCGGCGAGGCCCCCGCCAACGCCAAGGCGTGCGCCGAGACGGCGGACCCCCGCCACTGCGCCGTCTACCACGCCGACGACGAGAGCTACTACCGGCGGGTCCACTTCTGGACCACCCCCATCAAGCAGTGCCTCGACGGCCGCGAGAACACCACCTGCACCGACTACGCCCAATGGACCAGGGCCTGGACCGAGATCAAGGGCTGAGATGCGAGCCCCCACGGCCCGCCCCGCCCAAGACCCCGGCCCCGCCGAAGGCCCACCCCCGAGGCCGGCCCCGAGCCCCGGCGCCCGCCCCGCCCCCGGCCCGCGCGCCGCCGCCCGGCTGCGCCTCGCCGCCCGGCTGCGCCTCGCCGCCCTGCTCGGCCCGCCGCTGCTGTGGCTGACCCTGGCCTATCTCGGCTCCCTCGCCGTCCTCCTGGTCTCCGCCTTCTGGACCACCGACTCGTTCACGTCGGACGTCGTCCGCACCTGGACCACCGACAACCTCCACGAGCTGCTGACCACCCCCGTCTACCGCACGATCGCGCTGCGCACCGTGTCCATCGCGATCGCCGTCACCCTCATCGACGCCGTCCTCGCCCTGCCCATGGCCTTCTTCATGGCCCGCGTCGCCGGCCGCCGGTGGCGCCGGCCGCTGCTGGTCGCCGTGCTCACCCCGCTGTGGGCCGGCTACCTGGTCAAGGCCTACGCCTGGCGGGTCATGCTCGGCCACGACGGGGTCCTCAACCGGACCCTGGCACCACTCGGGCTGCACGGACCGGGATACGGCACCACCGCCGTCGTCGTCGTGCTGGCGTACCTGTGGCTGCCGTACATGATCCTTCCGGTGTACGCGGCCCTGGAGCGGATCCCCGAGCGGACGCTGGAGGCCTCCGCCGACCTCGGCGCCGGGCCCTGGCGCACCCTGCGCTCGATCGTCCTGCCCGCCGCGCGCCCCGCGCTGCTGGCCGGGTCGGTCTTCACCTTCTCGCTCAGCCTCGGCGACTACCTCACCGTGCAGATCGTCGGCGGCAAGACCCAGCTCATCGGAAACGTCATCGCCTCGCAGGTCACCCTCGATCTGCCCATGGCCGCCGCGCTCTCCGCGGTGCCCGTCGTCCTGATCGTCTGCTACCTGGCCGCCGTACGCCGGGCGGGCGCGCTCGACTCGCTCTGACCCCCGCCGACCCCGTGCCCCCCGCCGACCACCTGCCCGCCCCCGACCCCGTGCCCGCCCCCGACCCCGTGCCCGCCCCCGACCACCCGCCCGAGGAGGCCCCCGCCCGTGCGGCTCTCGCGCACCGCCCGCATCGCCCTCGGCGGCGTCACCGCCGCCGGGCTCGCCGTCGTCTACGCGCCCCTGCTGCTGGTCCTGCTCAACTCCGTCAACTCCGACCGGTCCTTCGGCTGGCCGCCCAGCGGCCTGACCACCCGGTGGTGGCGCGCCGCCCTGCACAGCGAGGGCGTCCGCCAGGCGCTGCTCACCTCCGTACGGGCCGGTCTCGCCGCGACGGCCATCGCCCTGGTGCTCGGCACCATGGCCGCCTTCGCCGTCCACCGCCACCGCTTCTTCGGCCGACGCACCGTGTCCTTCCTGCTGGTGCTCCCCATCGCGCTGCCCGGCATCGTCAGTGGCATCGCCCTCAACGCGGCCTTCCGCACCGTCCTGGACCCCCTCGGCGTCGGCTTCGGCCTGTTCACGGTGGTCGTCGGGCACGCCACCTTCTGCGTCGTCGTGGTCTTCAACAACGTCGGCGCACGGCTGCGCCGCCTTTCGCCCTCGATGACCGAGGCCTCCGCCGACCTGGGCGCCCGCCCCTGGCAGACCTTCCGGTACGTCACCTTCCCGGCCGTACGCTCGGCGCTCTTCGCCGGCGGGCTGCTCGCCTTCGCGCTGTCCTTCGACGAGATCGTGGTGACCACCTTCACCGCCGGGCCCGGCACCACCACCCTGCCCGTCTGGATCTACGAGAACCTGGCCCGCCCCCACCAGGCCCCCGTCGTCAACGTGGTCGCCGCCGTGCTGGTCGCCCTGTCCGTGCTCCCCGTGTACGTGGCGCAGCGGCTGTCCTCCGACCCGGCGGGCGGACGGCTGTGAGCCGTGCCGCCCACCGGGCCCCGCGCCGCCGGCGGCCTCAGTGGCCGCGCAGCGACCGGCGCGAGACCGGGAAGTCGAAGTACGTGTCCGGGAACAGCTCCGGCTTGTAGGTGTAGTGCCACCACTCCTCGGCCAGATTCACGAAGCCGAGGCCCTCCAGCGTGTCCTTCAGCAGCAGCCGGTTCGCCCGCTGCGCCCCCTGGATCCGCGGGTCCAGGGTGTGCGAGAGAGTGTCGAAGCAGTCGTAGCCCGTGCCCATGTCCACGGAGTTGTCCGGGAAGCGCTCGTCCTTCGGCGCGTAGCACGGCACCAGCTTCTCGCCCGGCACATACGGGCGGGTGGGCACGGCGGGCAGCTTCACGATGGTCAGGTCCAGCGTGCTGCCCCGGCTGTGCCCCGACTTCTCGGCGATGTAACCGTCCTCGAACAGCCGCGTCTTGTCGACGTCCGGGTAGAACTCCCCCTTCATCGACTGGTCGTCGAGGTCCTCGGCCCACTCAACGAAGTCGTTCACCGCCCGCTGCGGCCGGTAGCAGTCGTACACCTTGAGCGTGTAGCCGCGCCGCAGCAGCGAGCGCTGCGCCTTGTGCAGCGCCTCGGCGGCCGGGCGGGTCAGCACGCACAGCGGCTCCCGGTAGCCGTCCACGGGGTGGCCGGTGAAGTTGTGCGGCGTGTAGTAGCGGATCTCCTGGAGGATCGTCGGGTCCACATCGCTCAGCGCCACGAACTCCTTCGGCGCCTTGGGCTCGGCGCGCGCCTGCGCCGGGGCGGGGGCGGAGACGGCGAGCAGTGCGGCGAGGGGCAGGGCGAGCGCGCGCAGCGCGGTGGTGAACCCCGGCGTGAACTTCGGGGTGAATCTTGGCGTGAATCTGGGCATGACCACCTCAGATATCAGGACGGCCGGGTCCGGAACAAGCCCCGACCGCCCCCGACCGGCACTTCCGCCCCGCCGCCCTCGCCGGCCGTCACCGCCCCGCCGCCACCGCTCACCGCCACCGCGCCACCGCTCATCGCTGCCGCGGCCGCTCCTCGGGCGCCCGACCGTGCACCCGCACCGGATACCCGGGCTCCGCGGCGCCCTCCCGCTCGACCACCACCTCACCGCCGCGCAGCCGTGTCGCGAACCGCACCGTCTCCGGGGCGTCCCACCCGTCCCCCGGGTCCAGGACCAGCGTCCCGCCGCCCTCACGGCCCCGCACCGGAGTCCACACCTCCAGCTCCACCCCGCCGTCCGCGCCCGCCACCGGCACCACCGCGCCCGCCCGCGCCAGCACCGGCACGCGCGACAGCGGTGCGTCCAGCACCACCCGCCCCGGGCCCTCGTACGCCCGGCCGGTCGCCGTGTCGTACCAGCGGCCGCGCGGCAGCCGCACCGACCGCCGCACCGCGCCCTCCTCCAGCACCGGCGCCACCAGCAGCGCGTCCCCCAGCAGAAAGGCGTCCTCGCAGTCGCGCAGCGCCCGGTCCTTGGGCCACCGCCACCACACCGGGCGCGCGTACGGCGCCCCGGTGCGCCGGGCCTCGTGCGCCAGCGTGACGAAGTACGGCAGCAGCCGCCGCCGTTCCCGCAGCGCGGCCGCCGCGTGCGTGAGCACCTGCTCCCCGAACTCCCACGGCTCCCGCCGCCCCGCCCAGATCGCCGAATGGGTGCGGAACAGCGGCAGATACGAGGCCAGCTGGAACCAGCGCAGATACAGCTCCGGGGACGGGCTGCCGGTGAATCCGCCCACGTCCGGGCCGGAGTACGGCACCCCCGACAGGCCGAGCCCCAGCACCAGGGACAGCGAGGCGCGCAGCCCCGCCCACCCGGTCGCCACATCCCCGGACCAGCTGCCCCCGTACCGCTGCAGCCCCGCCCACCCCGAGCGGGAGAACAGGAAGGGGCGCTCCTCGGGCCGCAGCTCCAGCAGCCCCTCGTAGCCGGCCCGCGCCATCGCCAGACCGTAGACGTTGTGCGCCTCGCGATGGTCGCCGCCCCGGCCCTCCAGCGCGTGCCGGGCCGAGCGCGGCAGCGTCGGCTCGCCGAAGGCCGCGAACGACACCGGCTCGTTCATGTCGTGCCACACCCCGGCGAAGCCCTGCTCCAGCCGCTCCGCGTACAGCCCGCCCCACCACTTGCGCACCCGGGGGTCGGTGAAGTCCGGGAACACCGCCTCGCCCGGCCACACCACCCCGCGCACCTCGCGCCCCCGCGAGTCCCGCACGAACACGTCCTGCGCCGAGCCGGAGTCGTACACCGCGCCGCCCGGCTCCGCCTTCACCGCCGGATCCACGATCGACACCAGCCGCGTCCCGCCCCGGCGCAACTCCGCCGCCAGCCCCGGCAGATCGGGGAACCGCGCGGTATCCACCGTGAACACCCGGTGCCCGGCCAGATGGTCGATGTCCAGGTGCAGCGCCGACAGCGGCAGATCCCGCTCCCGGTAGCCCGCCACCACCCGCCGCACCTCCTCCTGGTCGCCGAACCCCCAGCGGGCGTGGTGGTAGCCCAGCGCCCAGCTCGGCGGCACCGCGGGGGCGCCCGTGAGCGCCGCCCAGCCCTGCAGCACCCGGGCCGGCGGGCCCACGATCACCCAGTAGCGCAGCGGGCCGCCCTCCATCCGCGTCCGGCAGGCGCCCGGCCGGTCGTGCCCGGACCCCGCGCCCTCCTCGCCCTCCCGCAGCGTGACCGTGCCGTCCCACGAGTTGTCGTGGAACACCAGATGGGTGCCCGCGTCCGCGACCACCAGCTGCACCGGCATGGTCAGGTACAGCGGATCGTCGCCGGGCTCGAAGCTGCCCCCCGGATCGGTGTTCCACAGCCGGTACGTGCCGTCCCGCAGCCGCGGCCCGGACGCCCGCCCGCCGAGCCCGAAGAACCGCGCGTCCGCCGCGACCTGCGACCGCTGCTCCCACCGCGCCGCCTGGCCCCCCGCGCCCCCGCCCGGGCCCGCGCCGTTCACCTGAGCGCCGTCCGCCCCGTTCACCCGCGGGCCGTCCCCGCCGTTCCCCGGTGCGCCGTCCCCGCCGTTCCCGGGTGCCCCTTCGGCGCCCGGGCCGCCCGCGGGCTCCCACCAGCGCGGCGGCAGATCCCGCCGCAGCACCACCCCGCCCGGCGTACGCACCTCCACCGCCCCGGTGCGCGAGACCGCCACCGTCACCCGCTCGGAGACCACCCGCCAGCCGCCGTCCGTGTCCGGCTCCAGACGCACCCGCTCGTCCGCGTCCGGGCAGGGCCCCTCCA
Organism: Streptomyces sparsogenes; assembly: GCF_001704635.1. Taxonomy (GTDB): domain Bacteria; phylum Actinomycetota; class Actinomycetes; order Streptomycetales; family Streptomycetaceae; genus Streptomyces; species Streptomyces sparsogenes. Next base: position 8,456 of record NZ_MAXF01000138.1, read on the forward strand.
GCGCGTACGAGGGCTCCGGCTCGGCGCCGTCCCACCCGCAGAACACCGCGCCGCCCGCGGACACCCGCACCCGCAGCGAGGACCGCGCGAAGCGCACCACCCCGCCGCCCGGCTGCGGATCCGCCCCCCGCACCGGCCCCGGCACCCGCGCCCGCTCCGGCCCCCGGCGCGGCAGTCCGACCGCGTCGGAACGCCGGCGCCGCCACGCCGAGCGCAGCGACCTGAGCCCCCGCGCCGTACCGACCACCTTCACCGACCGCACCAGGTCACGCGCATCCATGTTGATCACTTTGCCATTGCCGGCGGCCCGTGCGTGCGGCGTTCAACTGCCGTTCACCCGTGGTCCGCGCACATCCCCCGCCACCCCGATATGGAGTGGCGGCCCTGGTGCGGGAGTCGATCACATGGCATCGTCCTGCACGGACGACACTACGGACGACACACACGCGTATCCGCGCACCGCCGGGAGCCGACAGATGACCACCACAGCGCAGCCAGACCACCTGCCGCGACCCCTGTGGCAGCCGGGGCCCGAGCGGATCGCCCGGGCCCGGCTGACCCGCTTCCACGCCTGGGCGGCCGAGCGGCACGGCGCCCCCGCGCCCGACCCCGGCGACCCGGCGGCGAGCTACGCCGCGCTGCACCGCTGGTCCGTGACGGAGCTCGCGCGCTTCTGGCAGGCGGTCGCCGAGTGGTTCGAGGTGCGCTTCACCACCCCCTATGACACCGTGCTCGCCGACGCCACCATGCCCGGTGCCCAGTGGTTCCCCGGAGCCACCCTCAACTACGCCGAGCACGCGCTGCGCGCCGCCGAGGACCCCGCCCGGGCCGCCGAGCCCGCCCTGCTCCACGTCGACGAGACCCATGAGCCCCGGCCCGTCAGCTGGGCCGAGCTGCGCGGCCAGGTCGGTGCCGTCGCCGCCGAACTGCGCCGCCTCGGCGTGCGCCCCGGCGACCGGGTCAGCGGCTACCTCCCCAACATCCCGCAGGCGGCCGTCGCGCTCCTGGCCACCGCCGCCGTCGGGGCCGTCTGGACCTCCTGCGCCCCCGACTTCGGCGCGCGCAGCGTCCTGGACCGCTTCCAGCAGGTGGAACCGGTCGTCCTGTTCACCGTGGACGGCTACCGCTACGGCGGCAAGGAACACGACCGCACCGAGACCGTCGCCGAACTGCGCCGCGAGCTGCCGACCCTGCGTGCCGTCGTCCACATCCCGCTGCTGGGCACCCCCGCCCCCGAGGGCGCGCTGGAGTGGGACGCCCTCGTGGGCGAGGCCGCGGAACCGGTCTTCGAGCAGGTGCCCTTCGACCACCCGCTGTGGGTCCTCTACTCCTCGGGCACCACCGGACTGCCCAAGGCCATCGTCCAGTCCCAGGGCGGCATCCTGATCGAGCACCTCAAGCAACTGGGCCTGCACTGCGACCTGGGCCCCGGCGACCGGTTCTTCTGGTACACCTCCACCGGCTGGATGATGTGGAACTTCCTGGTGTCGGGCCTGCTGGTCGGCTCCACCGTCGTCCTGTACGACGGCAGCCCCGGCTACCCCGACACGGCCGCCCAGTGGCGGGTCGCGGAGCGCACCGGGGCCACGCTCTACGGCACCTCGGCGGCCTACGTCATGGCCTGCCGCAAGGCCGGGGTCCACCCCGCCCGCGACTTCGACCTCTCGCGCGTCGCCTGCGTCGCCACCACCGGGTCCCCGCTGCCCCCCGACGGCTTCCGCTGGATCCACGACGAGTTCGCCGCCAGTACGGGCGAGGTGTGGATCGCCTCGGTCAGCGGCGGCACGGACGTGTGCAGCTGCTTCGCGGGCGCCGTCCCCACCCTCCCCGTCCACATCGGCGAACTCCAGGCCCCCGGGCTCGGCACCGACCTCCAGGCCTGGAACCCCCAGGGCGAGCCCGTGCTCGACGAGGTCGGCGAGCTCGTCGTCGCCCAGCCCATGCCCTCCATGCCGATCCGCTTCTGGAACGACCCGGACGGCAGCCGCTACCGCGACAGCTACTTCGACATGTTCCCCGGCGTCTGGCGGCACGGCGACTGGATCACCCTCACCTCCCGCGGCACCGTCGTCATCCACGGCCGCTCCGACTCGACGCTCAACCGACAGGGCGTACGGATGGGCTCCGCCGACATCTACGAGGCCGTCGAGCGTCTCCCCGAAATCCGCGAATCCCTCGTCATCGGCGTCGAACAGCCCGACGGCGGCTACTGGATGCCCCTGTTCGTCCACCTCGCACCGGGCGCCACCCTCGACGAGGCCCTGCGCGACCGCATCAAGCGCACCATCCGCGAACACCTCTCCCCGCGCCACGTGCCCGACGAGATCATCGAGGTGCCCGGGGTGCCGCACACCCTCACCGGCAAGCGGATCGAGGTGCCGGTCAAGCGCCTCCTCCAGGGCACCGCCCTGGACAAGGCCGTCAACCCCGGCTCGGTCGACGACCTGGACCTGCTGCGCTACTACGAGCGCCTCGCCCGCGAACGGCCGTAGCGGCGGAGCGTTGTCAGTCCCCTCGGTTACGGTGAGTGAGCACTGATCGACCGCGCTGAGGGGGAGACATGGCGCACACGACACCAGGCGGCACTCACCGGAGGGAGCGCAGCGCGCGCCGCGCGCTGCGCAGGGAGGCGCCCAGCACCGTCGCGCTGCTGGCGGACGAGGAGGACTTCGCGGCCATGCGGCGCTACGCGTCGTTCGCCTTCCACGACCACGGAGCGTATCTGCGGCAGGTGGAGGGGCTGCTGCGGGCCCTCGCCTCCCAGGGCGTGCACACGGCCGTCGCCCTGTTCGACCCGGCCGAGTACGAGGAGTTCTGCGCGGACTCCGACCTCGACCCCGACACCTCCACCGCCCGCACCCGCTACACGGCCGAGGTCGCCGCCGCCGGCCCCACCGTCACCTACCGGGGCCAGCCCCTCGACCAGCTCGTCCAGGGGCTCATCGGCGCCGCCGAGCAGCAGGCCACCTGGGAGTACGCCACGGCCCTGCTGTCCCGCGCGGCCGGCTGCGGCTGCCCCGACGACCCGGGCCGCACCGCGTTCCACAGCGGCCAGGCCGCGCTGCGCCGGCTGCTCGCGGCGGCCGGCCCGGGCCGCCACCATCTCGTGTGCAGCGTCCCGGCGAGCGGCGCCCCGCTCGTGGCCGTGGTCCACGCCCAGGCGGCTGAGCAGGGACCGGCGGAGGTCGACCGCACCGAGGCCCTGATCTTCAGCACGGTGCTGGCCTGCGGGATCGCCACCAGCAGCCCCGGCGGCGTCGTGCTGCGCACCACCGCCCCCCGCGGCCGGGACACGGTCCGCGGCTGGGCGCTGCACCAGGGCCGACTGCGGCCGCTGAGCGAGGCCGAGGTCTTCAGCGCCTACTGCACCGACGCGGACACCGGCGAGCCCGTCCCGCCCGAGCACGGCGTCGACTACCGGCCGGGCCTCCCGCTGCCCGGCCCCGACGACCCGGAGCCCGAGGGCCAGGAGCCCGCCGACCCGGAAGGGGAGTGACACCCACGCCCGAGACGGGGGCGCCCCGCCGCACTCTCGCGACGGGGCGCCCCCGAAACAAAGCTCAGGCTCACCGGCTCACTCGCCGGACAGCACCGCCTGCGCGGCGATGCGCGCGTCCTCCGCGGTGTCCGCCGCGCGAGCCGCGGCGGCCGCCCGCTCGCACTGGGCGAGCGTGTGCTTGGCCAGCGTGGCGCGCACATACGGAATCGCCGCGGCGCCCATCGACAGGCTGGTGACGCCCAAGCCGGTCAGCACACACGCGAGCAGCGGATCCGACGCGGCCTCCCCGCACACGCCGCAGCTCTTGCCCTCGGCTCGCGCGGCCTCGGCCGAAGCCGCCACCAGGTCCAGCAGCGCCGGCTGCCACGGGTCCTGGAGCCGCGACACCGCGCCCACCTGGCGGTCCGCGGCGAAGGTGTACTGCGCCAGATCATTGGTGCCCAGCGACAGGAACTCCACCTCCTGGAGGATCGAGCGCGCCCGCAGCGCGGCGGACGGAATCTCCACCATCGCGCCGAACTTGGCCCGCAGCCCCGCCTCCCGGCACGCGTCGGCGAAGGCCTTCGCGTCGATCCGGTCGGCCACCATCGGCGCCATGACCTCCAGATACACCGGCAGCCCCGCCGCGGCCTCGGCCAGCGCCGTCAGCTGCGTCCGCAGCACCTCGGGGTGGTCGAGCAGCGTCCGCAGCCCACGCACACCCAGCGCCGGGTTGGGCTCGTCGGCCGGAGTGAGGAAGTCCAGCGGCTTGTCGGCCCCCGCGTCCAGGACCCGCACCACCACACGGCCCTCCGGGAAGGCCTCCAGCACCTTCCGGTACGCCTCGATCTGCTTCTCCTCCGACGGCGCCTTGGTGTTGTCGTCGAGGAACAGGAACTCCGTGCGGAACAGCCCCACGCCCTCCGCGCCGGCCTCCACGGCCGCCGGCACATCCGCCGGGCCGCCGATGTTCGCCAGCAGCGGCACCTTGTGCCCGTCCGAGGTGGCGCCCGGACCGGAGGACGCGGCCAGCGCCGCCTTGCGCTCCTCCGCGGCCCGGGCCAGCTCGGCCTGCTTCTCCGCACTTGGGGCCACGAAGATCTCTCCCGTGCTGCCGTCCACAGCGATCACCGTCCCCTCGGCCAGCTCACCGGCGCGGGGCAGCGCCACCACCGCGGGCACGCCCAAGGCGCGCGCGAGGATCGCGCTGTGACTCGTCGGCCCACCCTCCTCGGTGACGAAGCCGAGCACCAGGGTGGGGTCGAGCAGCGCCGTGTCCGCCGGGGCCAGGTCCCGCGCGATCAGTACGTACGGCTGGTCGCTGTCGGGGACCCCGGGCATCGGCACCCCGAGCAGCCGGGCCACGATCCGGTTGCGCACATCGTCGAGGTCGGCCACCCGCCCGGCCAGGTACTCACCGGCCCCGGCCAGCAGCGCCCGGTACGCGGCGAACGCGTCGTACACCGCGCGCTCGGCGGTGCTGCCCACCGCGATGCGCCGCTCGACGTCGGCGATCAGCTCCGGGTCCTGCGCCATCATGGCCTGCGCCTCGAGCACGGCCTGCGCCTCGCCGCCCGCGAGATTGCCGCGGGCCAGCAGGTCGGCCGCCACGGCCTCCACCGCCTGGCGGGCGCGCCCCTGCTCGCGCGGCGCCTCGTCCGCCGGGATCTGCTTCGCCGGCGGTTCCAGGACCGCGGTCCCCATGTGCCGCACCTCGCCGATCGCCACCCCGTGGCTCACGCCGACGCCTCGCAGCGTTGTCTCCATTGCACCCGTCTCCGGTTCGATGCGGCGGGGCTCACCCGCCGCGGTGGTTGTCTACTCGCCGTGATGGCCGATCGGACCGGCTCCGACCGGGCCTACGCTCATGTCCAGCTGAAGAGGAGGTCGCCGGACTTCACCTCGACATCGGCACTGACGTCGACCAGGGACTCGGCGGTGGCCTCCAGCGCCACCACCGGACAGACCGGCGACTTCCCGGCGGCCACCACGGCCGCGGGGTCCCACCGCACCACCGCGTCGCCGCGCCGCACGGTGTCGCCCTTGTTGATGAGCACCTCGAACCCCACCCCACCCAGCTGAACGGTGTCGATGCCGAGGTGGGTGAGCACACCGTGCCCCTCCCCGTCGACCACGACGAACGCATGGGGATGGAGCGAGACGACGACGCCATCGATCGGCGCCACCGCCACGGAAGGCTCGAGCACGGGGTCGACCGCGGTCCCGGGACCGACCATCGCCCCGGAGAACACGGGGTCGGGCACCGCGGCGAGTCCGATCACACGCCCGGCGAACGGGGAGGTCACGGTGGTCATGGGAAGCCTCCCAGGGGTGGAGAATCGTCACGCAGTGTCACCGCCCGACCCGGGCAGCGCACTGCCCAGAAGCGTAAGTCATAGGAACTACGGATTCCGCACAAGCTGTGCAGGCCGAAGGGCACCCAGGGGCGCCGAATCGATTTGCCACCGCTGCGCGAGGGCTGTACTGTCGTATCCCTGCCCCGGATGAAGCGCCGCAGTCCACTGCGGGCACATCCAGTCGAGGCAGCGCCATCAGTCACCTGACGACAGATCTTCGGATCGGCTTTCGCATGCCCGCAATGCTTGCGAAAACCACGGATTCGGAGAAACGAAATCGGTCTGATAGCGTGTGAAACACCGAAGGGAAGCGCCCGG
>NZ_MAXF01000139.1 GCF_001704635.1 Streptomyces sparsogenes
AGGGTGAGACCTGATGCCGAGCCGATTGTGGTGAAGTGGATGATCCTATGCTGTCGAGAAAAGCCTCTAGCGAGTTTCATGGCGGCCCGTACCCTAAACCGACTCAGGTGGTCAGGTAGAGAATACCGAGGCGTTCGGGTGAACTATGGTTAAGGAACTCGGCAAAATGCCCCCGTAACTTCGGGAGAAGGGGGGCCATTGCTGGTGATGGGCCTTTGCGCTCGGAGCTGGTGGTGGCCGCAGAGACCAGCGAGAAGCGACTGTTTACTAAAAACACAGGTCCGTGCGAAGCCGTAAGGCGATGTATACGGACTGACGCCTGCCCGGTGCTGGAACGTTAAGGGGACCGGTTAGTCACATTTCGGTGTGGCGAAGCTGAGAACTTAAGCGCCAGTAAACGGCGGTGGTAACTATAACCATCCTAAGGTAGCGAAATTCCTTGTCGGGTAAGTTCCGACCTGCACGAATGGCGTAACGACTTCTCGACTGTCTCAACCATAGGCCCGGTGAAATTGCATTACGAGTAAAGATGCTCGTTTCGCGCAGCAGGACGGAAAGACCCCGGGACCTTTACTACAGCTTGATATTGGTGTTCGGTTCGGCTTGTGTAGGATAGGTGGGAGACTGTGAAGCCGTGACGCCAGTCATGGTGGAGTCGTTGTTGAAATACCACTCTGGTCGTGCTGGATGTCTAACCTGGGTCCGTGATCCGGATCAGGGACAGTGTCTGGTGGGTAGTTTAACTGGGGCGGTTGCCTCCTAAAGGGTAACGGAGGCGCCCAAAGGTTCCCTCAGCCTGGTTGGCAATCAGGTGTTGAGTGTAAGTGCACAAGGGAGCTTGACTGTGAGACCGACGGGTCGAGCAGGGACGAAAGTCGGGACTAGTGATCCGGCGGTGGCTTGTGGAAGCGCCGTCGCTCAACGGATAAAAGGTACCCCGGGGATAACAGGCTGATCTTCCCCAAGAGTCCATATCGACGGGATGGTTTGGCACCTCGATGTCGGCTCGTCGCATCCTGGGGCTGGAGTCGGTCCCAAGGGTTGGGCTGTTCGCCCATTAAAGCGGTACGCGAGCTGGGTTTAGAACGTCGTGAGACAGTTCGGTCCCTATCCGCTGTGCGCGTAGGAGTCTTGAGAAGGGCTGTCCCTAGTACGAGAGGACCGGGACGGACGAACCTCTGGTGTGCCAGTTGTTCTGCCAAGGGCATGGCTGGTTGGCTACGTTCGGGAGGGATAACCGCTGAAAGCATCTAAGCGGGAAGCCTGCTTCGAGATGAGGGCTCCCACCCACTTGATGGGGTAAGGCTCCCAGTAGACGACTGGGTTGATAGGCCAGATATGGAAGCCGGGTGACCGGTGGAGTTGACTGGTACTAATAGGCCGAGGGCTTGTCCTCAGTTGCTCGCGTCCACTGTGTTGGTTCTGAAGTAACGACCATGTGCTGACCTGTATGCCGGGTTGGGCTGGTTTGTTTTCTTCATAGTGTTTCGGTGGTCATTGCGTTAGGGAAACGCCCGGTTACATTCCGAACCCGGAAGCTAAGCCTTTCAGCGCCGATGGTACTGCAGGGGGGACCCTGTGGGAGAGTAGGACGCCGCCGAACAAATTTTGAAAAGCCCCGGACGGAACCATTGGTTCCGTCCGGGGCTTTTTGTTGTATCCAGGACCCCGTGCCGAGCCGCCCGGACCTACCGGTAAGGTCATGAGGCATCCATCGACACACCGTTCCCACAGGAGGCTCCCGGGTGGAGGTCCAGGAGACACGCGTCCAGACCAACCGCGTGCTCACCATCCCGAACATCCTCAGCGCCGCGCGTCTGGTCGGCGTTCCGCTTTTCCTGTGGCTGATCCTCAGGCCCGAGTTCGGCGGGCCGAAGAGTGACGAATGGGCACTCCTCGTGCTCGCGCTCAGCGGGGTGAGCGACTATCTGGACGGGAAGCTGGCCCGCCGCTGGAATCAGATCAGCAGCCTCGGCCGGATCCTGGATCCGGCGGCCGACCGCCTCTACATTCTGTCTACACTCGTCGGTCTGACCTGGCGGGACATCCTGCCGATCTGGCTGACCGCGGTGCTCCTCGCGCGGGAGCTGGTGCTGCTGGTCATGGTCGGCATCCTGCGCCGCCACGGCTATCCGCCGCCCCAGGTCAACTTCCTCGGCAAGGCGGCGACCTTCAACCTGATGTACGCCTTCCCGCTGCTCCTTCTGAGTGATGGAAGTGGCCCACTTCACACAATCGCTGCTATTTTCGGATGGGCCTTCGCAGGATGGGGTACAACCCTCTATTGGTGGGCAGGAGTCCTCTACGTGGTTCAGGTCCGCCGACTCGTGAAGGCGGACGCCGCGGCCGACTGAGCTCGCTGATGTGCCGGCCCGTAGCGGCGGGGCGCTCGTAATGCGATAGGTATGTGGGCCATCGGGGCGCGTCAGTCGGCATGACCGTCGTCTCTTCAAGGAGGACGCTTCCGACATGAAGGCCGTCGTGATGGCGGGAGGCGAGGGAACTCGCCTGCGCCCGATGACCTCGACCATGCCCAAGCCGCTGCTGCCGGTGGCGAACCGGCCGATCATGGAGCACGTGCTGCGGCTGCTCAAGAGGCATGGTCTGTGCGAGACCGTGGTGACCGTCCAGTTCCTCGCATCGCTGGTCAAGAACTACTTCGGTGACGGCGAGGAGCTCGGTATGGAGCTCACGTACGCCAATGAGGAAAAGCCACTCGGCACCGCCGGCAGCGTCAAAAACGCGGAGGAGGCACTCAAGGACGATGCCTTTCTCGTGATTTCGGGCGATGCCCTGACGGACTTCGACCTCACCGAGCTGATCAATTTCCACAAGGAGAAGGGCGCGCTGGTCACGGTCTGTCTGACCCGTGTGCCCAATCCCCTGGAGTTCGGCATCACCATCGTCGACGAGGGCGGCCGGGTCGAGCGCTTCCTGGAGAAGCCCACCTGGGGGCAGGTCTTCTCCGACACGGTGAACACCGGCATCTATGTGATGGAGCCTGAGGTCTTCGACTATGTCGAGCCCGATGTGCCCGTCGACTGGTCCGGTGATGTCTTCCCGCAGCTCATGAAGGAAGGCAAGCCGATTTACGGCTATGTCGCCGAGGGCTACTGGGAGGACGTCGGCACCCACGAGAGCTATGTGAAGGCCCAGGCCGATGTGCTGGAGGGCAAGGTCGACGTCGAAATCGACGGCTTCGAGATCTCCCCCGGGGTGTGGGTCGCCGAGGGCGCCGAGGTCCATCAGGACGCCGTGCTGCGCGGCCCGCTCTACATCGGCGACTACGCGAAGGTGGAGGCGGACGCGGAAATCCGCGAGCACACCGTCGTGGGGTCGAACGTCGTCGTGAAGAGCGGCGCCTTCCTGCACAGAGCCGTGGTCCACGACAACGTGTACGTGGGCCAGCAGGCCAATCTGCGCGGCTGCGTCATCGGAAAGAACACAGACGTCATGCGGGCCGCCCGGATCGAGGACGGCGCGGTCATCGGCGACGAGTGCCTGATCGGCGAGGAATCGATCGTCCAGGGCAATGTCCGGGTGTACCCCTTCAAGACGATCGAGGCGGGCGCCTTCGTCAACACCTCGGTCATCTGGGAGTCGCGCGGCCAGGCCCACCTCTTCGGCGCCCGCGGCGTGTCCGGGATCCTGAACGTGGAGATCACCCCGGAGCTGGCCGTGCGGCTCGCCGGCGCCTATGCCACCACCCTCAAGAAGGGCTCGACGGTCACCACCGCCCGTGACCACTCCCGTGGTGCGCGGGCGCTCAAGCGGGCTGTGATCTCGGCCCTCCAGACCAGTGCCATCGACGTCCGGGACCTGGAGAACGTGCCGCTGCCCGTGGCGCGCGAGCAGACCGCCCGGGGCAGCGCCGGCGGCATCATGATCCGTACCTCGCCCGGCGTGCCCGACTCCGTCGACATCATGTTCTTCGACGAGCGCGGCGCCGACCTGTCGGCCGCCCGGCAGCGGAAGCTGGACCGGGTGTACGCGCGCCAGGAGTACCGGAGGGCCTTCCCCGGCGAGATCGGCGACCTGAGCTTCCCGTCCAGCGTCTTCGACTCCTACACCGGCTCCCTGCTGCGCGCCGTGGACACCAGCGGCATCGCCGAGTCGGGCCTCAAGGTCGTCGTGGACGCCTCCAACGGCAGCGCGGGGCTGGTTCTGCCCAGCCTGCTCGGCCGGCTCGGGGTCGACGCGCTGACCATCAATCCCGGGCTGAACGAATCACGGCCCACCGAGACCGCGGAGGCGCGCCGCTCGGGCCTGGTACGGCTCGGGGAGATCGTCGCCTCGGCCCGCGCGGCGTTCGGCGTGCGCTTCGACCCGGTGGGCGAGCGGCTGTCGCTGGTGGACGAGCGCGGGCGCATCGTCGAGGACGACCGGGCCCTGCTGGTCATGCTGGACCTGGTGGCCGCGGAGCGCCGCAGCGGGCGGGTGGCGCTGCCGGTGACCACCACCCGCATCGCCGAGCAGGTGGCCGCGTACCACGGCACCCAGGTGGAGTGGACCACCACCGCGGCCGACGACCTCACCCGGGTCGCCAGGGCGGAGGGCACCATTTTCGGCGGGGACGGGCGCGGCGGGTTCATCATCCCCGAGTTCAGCAGCGTCTTCGACGGCACGGCCGCCTTCGTGCGGCTGATCGGCCTGGTGGCCCGCACCCAGCTCACCCTCAGCCAGATCGACGCCCGGATTCCGCGCGCCCATGTGCTGCGCCGCGATCTGGCCACCCCCTGGGCGGTCAAGGGCCTGGTCATGCGCCGCGTGGTGGAGGCGGCGGGCGACCGCTCGGTGGACACCACCGACGGCGTGCGCGTGGTCGAGGCCGACGGGCGCTGGGTCATGGTGCTGCCCGATCCGGCGGAGGCGGTCACCCATCTGTGGGCGGAGGGTCCGGACGACGCGTCGGCGCAGACGCTGCTGGACGAGTGGTCCGCCGTGGTGGAGAGCGCCGGACGCTGACCCGATCCCCCTGGTGGGGCGCGGCCGAGCGGCCGCGGAGAGTACGCGGGGGCGCGGCCGCCGACGGCCCGGATCCGGCTCGCCGGTGGGGCCATTCGGCGGCCGCGCCCCCGACGTGCGACGATGTGCGGCATGCCGCAGCAGCCCCCCGTTCGGAGCACAGCTCCGCCGCGCCCCCGTCCGCGTCTCGACGCGTCCATGTCGCTGCTGACCAATGTGATGGACCACAGCCTCGACGACGGATACGCCGAGGCGGCCGCGCGGCACGGCACGGAGGGCCGGCGCGGCCTGCCGCGCACGCTGCGCGGCAGGCTGGTGGTGGCCGCGGGGCTGGTGCTGGTCGCGGGCATCGTGACCATCGGCGCCGTCGAGGCCCGGATATCGGCGCCGACGCTGGCCAAGGAGCGGGAGAAGCTGATCGACCGCATCGAGACGGGAAACTCGAACGCGGACGACCTCCAGAAGAGCGTGGACAGGCTCCGCAAGGAGGTCGGGGACAGGCAGCGGCAGGCGCTGGAGAAGCACGGCGGGGACAAGGGGGAGCTGGTCGCGCTGCTGTCCGGGGCGACCGAGGTGAAGGGCCCGGGGGTCAAGCTGGTCGTCGACGACGCCAAGCAGGCCGACGAGGGCGGCGGCGGGCCGCGCGAGAGCGCCAACTTCTCGGACACCGGCCGGGTGCGCGACCGCGACATGCAGCGGGTCGTGAACGGGCTGTGGGAGGCGGGCGCGGAGGCCGTCTCGATCAACGGGCAGCGGCTGACCGCCCTCTCGGCGATCAGGGCCGCGGGAGACGCCATACTGGTCGACAACAAGCCGCTGGCGCCGCCGTACACGGTGCTCGCGGTGGGGGACGGACGGCGGCTGAGCACGGCCTTCCAGGACAGTGCCGACGGACAGTACCTGCATGTGCTGCACGAGAACTACGGCATCCGCACCAGCATCTCCGCCGAGGACGAGGTGCTGCTCCCGGCCGCGCCGAGTCTGATCGTACGAACCGCAGAACCGATAGCCGGTGGCCCCGGGAAGGGCGGCACCGACACAGGGAAGGGCACATCGTGATCGCCGTACTGGGCCTCGTCGTGGGAGTCGTGGTCGGACTCGTGGTCCGACCCGTGGTGCCGACGGTGGTCGAGCCCTATCTGCCGATCGCCGTCGTGGCCGCGCTGGACGCGGTGTTCGGCGGCTTCCGGGCGATGCTCGACGGGATCTTCGACGACAAGGTCTTCGTGGTCTCGTTCCTGTCCAATGTGGTGGTCGCCGCGCTGATCGTCTTCCTCGGCGACAAGCTCGGGGTCGGTGCCCAGCTGTCCACCGGCGTGGTGGTCGTCCTCGGCATCCGGATCTTCTCCAACGCCGCCGCCATCCGCCGCCATGTCTTCCGGGCGTGAGCCGATGACGACCGACCAGACCCCGGCCGAGCCCGGGAAGCCGACCGACGAGACCTTGAGCGGACCCGCCGAGGGGGCCGTAGACGGTCCTGAGGACGCCGGGGAGAGCGCGGAGGCCGCGCAGCCGTTCACCGGCCGCCAGCGGCTGGTGAACGGCCTGTGGCCGCCCCGGTTGACCCGGGCTCAACTCATCGTCGCGCTCCTGCTGTTCGGGCTGGGCCTCGGCCTGGCCATCCAGGTGCGCTCGACCAATGAGAGCAGCGTGCTGCGCGGCGCCCGGCAGGAGGACCTGGTGCGCATCCTCGACGAGCTGGACAACCGCACCGAGCGGCTCCACGAGGAGAAGCAGCGGCTGGAGAAGCAGCAGACCGAGTTGGAGAACAGCTCGGACCAGGCCGAGGAGGCCCGTAAGCAGACGGCCCAGAAGGAGCGGCAGCTCGCCGTGCTCGCGGGTACGGTCGCCGCGCAGGGGCCGGGCATCACCATGAAGATCGACGCGTCGGGGAGCGCCGTGGAGTCGGACATGCTGCTCGACGCGGTGCAGGAACTGCGCGCCGCCGGTGCCGAGGCGATCCAGATCGGCAAGGTGCGGGTGATCGCCAGTACGTACTTCTCGGACGTCGGCGGCGCGGTGGAAATCGATGGACGGAAAGTGACACAGCCGTACGTGATCAAGGTCATCGGCAAGCCGGAGGACTTGGAGCCGGCCCTGAACATTCCGGGCGGAGTGGTGCAGAGCCTGGAGAAGGAGCAGGCCACCGTGTCCATCGAGCGTTCGGAGAAGATCGTCGTCGACGCCTTGCGGTCGGCGAAGCGGCCTGACTACGCTCGGTCGTCATCACGGTGAGGCGGTTCGGTATGGGAGTCTCGCGGCGAGACGATGAGGACGCGGGGGGTCGGCGCACCGGAAGAGTCGCGCGTGATGGAAACTGTCTGGTGGTCACGGACGTTGTGAGGATGTCCGGACCGTCTGGTGTGTGCATCGAGGGTTTGCCCTGCCCCACGGGCGGGTCTGTTTCAGTCAAGGGGAATCGCCCGTGAAGTTGTTCGGGAAGTTGTTCGGCAAGAGCGCACGCCAGGACGGCGGCAGCAGCACCGCTCGCCACCGCGCCCCGCGTGCCGCGGAGGAGAGCGGGGTGAGTGAGGAGCGTCCGCTGTTCCGGGACCAGGTCGGTGGTCAGGGCGGCGGCATTCCGGGTGGTCAGGGCGCGTCTTCTGTTGACCCTGCCGCATCCGGACGCATAGGTTTCGGGGAACCGTCGACCGCGAACACGGGCGGAGGGTTCGGCTTGCCTGTCTGTCCCAGGTGCGGGCACCAAAACGCGGAAGCCAGCCGGTTCTGCTCCAACTGCGGCGCGCCGCTGCGGGGCCAGGCGCCTTCCGAGCGCGCCTCGGAGACGACGTCGACCATCTCGATCTCCGGGCTGGAGGCCTACGACTCCGAGGTGACCGGGCAGACTCCGCTGCCCTCGCTCTCCCCGGAGGCCCAGGCGGCCGTCGACGCGCTGCCCCCGGGGTCGGCGCTGCTGGTGGTCCGCCGCGGTCCGAACTCCGGCAGCCGCTTCCTGCTGGACAGCGATGTGACCACGGCCGGCCGTCACCCGCAGAGCGACATCTTCCTGGACGACGTGACGGTCTCGCGTCGCCATGTGGAGTTCCGGCGCGGCCAGGACGGCTCCTTCACCGTCGCGGACGTCGGCAGCCTGAACGGGACGTACCTCAACCGGGAGCCGATCGACTCGGCCATCCTGACCAGCGGCGACGAGGTGCAGATCGGCAAGTACCGGATGGTCTTCTACCCGAGCCAGCGAGGCTTCGGCATCTGACCCGCCAGGGGAGGTCCATGCGTCAGACACCGTCGGGCGGTGCCGGCACCGGCACCGCCCCCGCGGGCGGCCGGCCGATGAGCATCGGCACCGTGCTGCGTCTGCTGCGGGATGAATTCCCCGAGGTCACCGTCTCCAAGATCCGTTTTCTGGAGGCCGAGGGCCTGGTCGAGCCGCGCCGCTCGCCCTCCGGCTGTCGAAAATTCAGCCCGGAGGACGTGGCGCGGCTCGGCCATGTCCTGCGCCTGCAGCGTGACCACTACCTGCCACTGAAGGTCATTCGGGAGCATCTGGACGCCCTGGAGCGGGGAGAGCGGCCCCGGCTCCCCGCCGCGGCCCCGGGCCGCCGGCCGCCCGCTTCGGGCGAGGAGGGGCCGGAGGGCGCCCCGGAGCGCCGCACCGCCCCCCGGGTGGGCCGGGCCGAGCTGCTGGCCGCCACCGGGCTCGCCGAGGCCGAGCTGGCCGCGTGGGAGTCGTACGGCCTGGTCGCGCCGGATCCGGACGGCGGTTACGGCATCGAGGCGGTGACGGTCGTCAGGCTCCTCGCGGACCTGGGTCGTTTCGGTCTGGAACCACGTCATTTGCGGATCATGAAAGCCGCCGCGGAGCGTGAGGCGGGACTGCTCGAGCAGGTGGTCGCACCCCTGCGGGGACACCGAAATCCGCAGACCAGAGCCCATGCGGAGGCCAGCGCCCAGGAGCTCGCCGAGCTGTCCGTACGGCTTCACGCGGCCTTTGTGCAGTCCGCATTGCGGGTCGGTTCCCGGTGACCGGCCCGGCCCCGACTATCCAAACCGGCCGGGCACGTCCTAGGGTTGCTGTGTGAACGAGCTCGACGTCGTGGGTGTCCGGGTGGAGATGCCCTCCAACCAACCGATCGTGCTCCTGCGCGAGGTAGGAGGCGACCGCTACCTCCCCATTTGGATCGGCCCCGGGGAGGCGACCGCGATCGCCTTCGCCCAGCAGGGCATGGCTCCGGCGCGCCCGCTGACCCACGACCTCTTCAAGGACGTGCTCGACGCGGTCGGCCAGCAGCTCACCGAGGTCCGGATCACGGACCTGCGCGAAGGGGTCTTCTACGCGGAACTGGTGTTCGCCAGCGGGGTGGAGGTCAGTGCGCGGCCGTCCGATGCCATAGCGCTGGCGCTGCGCACCGGCACGCCGATCTACGGCAGTGACGGCGTGCTGGACGACGCGGGGATCGCCATCCCGGACGAGCAGGAGGACGAGGTGGAGAAGTTCCGCGAGTTCCTCGACCAGATCTCGCCCGAGGACTTCGGCACCAGCAGCCAGTGAGCACCAGCAGCCGGTGAGCGGGCGCCGCGGTGAGCCGATGGGCCGAGCCGCCGATGAGCTGCGCCATACGCCGGTTCTCGCCAGCGCATTCGAGTAGCCTTTCCCCGCAGAGGGACACGGGAAACCACCCTTAGGGTGATTATCACTCGGCGTGCCGAGTGTGGCGATCGTTGACGCACCCCGGGTGACTGCCTACCGTCGAGAAGGCAGGTCGAGGACGGAGGTCGGCGTGAGAAGCAGCAGCGACGGCACGGCGGCAGGCGGTCCGTACGCGCTCCAGGGGAGCGCACCGGCCGAACCGGCACTGAAGGCTCGGGTCGCGGCACAGGCCGCGCCGAGGGAAGGCGCTTCGGCGAAGCCCGAGAAGGTGGGATACCGCGGGCCGACCGCGTGCGCCGCCGCCGGCATCACCTACCGCCAGCTGGACTACTGGGCGCGCACCGGGCTGGTGGAGCCGAGCGTCCGGCCCGCGTACGGCTCGGGCAGCCAGCGGCTGTACAGCTTCCGGGACGTCGTCGTCCTCAAGATCGTCAAGCGGCTCCTGGACACCGGCGTGTCCCTGCAGAACATCCGGGCCGCCGTCCAGCACCTGCGCTCCCGCGGCCTCGACGACCTCGCCCAGATGACGCTGATGAGCGACGGTGCGACGGTCTACGAGTGCACCTCGCCCGACGAGGTGGTGGACCTCCTCCAGGGCGGCCAGGGCGTCTTCGGGATCGCGGTGGGCGTGGTGTGGCGGGACGTGGAGAGCGCGCTGGCCCAGCTGCACGGCGAGCGGGTGGACACCGGCGAGACGCTGGTGGGGCACAACCCCGAGGACGAGCTCGCGCGGCGCCGCAACCGGGCGGGCTGAACCGCCCTGGGGTCTGTCGTCACCGGGGGAGCCGTGCGCGCGCGAGCCGGAGCGCGCCGCGGCCGGGCCTTCGGCTGAACGGCCCACCGGCCGGACCGCCCGATTGTCAGTGGCATGCGGCAGCATCTGTAGGTGTGAGGGGTGCGCCGACGATCCTGCATCTGGACATGGACGCCTTCTTCGCCGCGGCGGAGCAGGCGGCCAAGCCCAGCCTGCGCGGCAAGCCCGTGATCGTCGGCGGGCTGGGGCCGCGCGGCGTGGTCTCCACGGCCTCCTACGAGGCGCGGGTGTTCGGGGTCCGTTCGGCCATGGCGATGGCCCAGGCCCGCCGCCTGTGTCCGAACGCGGCGTACCTCGCCCCCCGCTTCGCCGTGTACCGACAGGTGAGCGACACCGTCATGGGGCTGCTGAGCGAGCTGTCCCCCCTGGTGGAGCCCCTGAGCCTGGACGAGGCGTTCGTGGATCTGGAGGCCGGCGGTGTCCCGGCCTCCCCCGAGGCGGCGCGGGCCGTGGGGGAGCGGCTGCGGGCGGACATCGCGGCCGCCACCGGGCTGACCGGCTCGGTGGGCCTGGCCGGTTCCAAGATGCTCGCCAAGATCGCCTCCGAGCAGGCCAAGCCCGATGGGCTGGTGCTCATCGAGCCGGGCACCGAATGGGAGCTGCTGGGGCCGATGTCGGTGCGCACCCTCCCGGGGGTGGGCCCGGCCACCGCGGAGGCGCTGCGCCGGGCGGGGATCCACACCGTCGCCGAGACCCGGGAGGCGGGGGAGGAGGAGCTGGTGCGGCTGCTGGGCAAGGCCCACGGCGCCTCGCTGTACGCGATGGCCTGCGGGCGGGACGACCGGCCGGTCGTCGCCGAGCGGGACGCCAAGTCCGTGTCGGTGGAGGACACCTTCGACGTCGACCTCACCGACCGCACCCGGGTGCAGGTGGAGGTGGCGCGGCTGGCCGACCGGTGTGTGCGGCGGCTGCGCGAGGCCGGTCGCTCGGGGCGCACGGTCGTGCTCAAGGTGCGGCGTTACGACTTCTCCACCCTGACCAGGTCCGAGACGCTGCGCGGACCGACGGACGACCCGGCGGTGGTGCGGGAGGCCGCGGCGCGGCTGCTCGAGGGGGTGGACACCACGGCGGGCGTGCGGCTGCTGGGGGTGGGCGTGACCGGCCTGGCGGACTACACCCAGGAGGACCTCTTCGCCCAGGCCGCGCAGGCCGCCCACGAGGCCGAGGAGGCCCAGGAGAGGGCCCAGGAGGTGACGGAGGGGGCGGGGGAGGCCGGAGGGGCGCCGCAGGCCCTCCCGGCGGCCCTGGAGGAGGGCGGTGAGGACGTCTCCCGGCCCCGCCGCTGGCTGCCCGGCGCCGATGTGCGACACGCCGAGTACGGGGCGGGGTGGGTGCAGGGCAGCGGGGTCGGCCGGGTGACCGTGCGGTTCGAGGACCCCTGGTCGGCGCCGGGCCGGGTGCGGACCTTCGCGGTCGACGACCCGGCGCTGGAGCCGGCGGAGCCGCTGCCGCTGGTGCGCCCCGAGCCCGCCGCCGGCCCGGACGAAAGCCCCGCCATCCCGGACGGAAGCCCCGGCCACGACCGGGACCAGGCTCATGACCAGCACCAGGCTCACGCCCCGGACCCCGGCCATGACCACGGCCCCGGCCCCGGCCACGACCACGGCCCCGGCCACGACCCGGGCCGGGCCCACGACCGGGACCGCGGCCGGGCTCAGCCGCTCACATCGAGCCCGTAGTGGTGGTAGAGCTGCAGCTCCTGCTCGGGCGACAGATGGCGGCCGACCCCGAAGTCCGGCGCGTCCTTGATCAGCGCCCGCTCGTACGGCACCCGCAGCGTGTCGCCGACGATCTCGCTCGGTTCCAGCGGCACGAACACATCCCGGCTGAACAGCCCGGTGCGTACGGCCGCCCACTCCGGCTCGCCGGTCGCGTCGTCGAGGTAGACCTCGTCCACCGTGCCGATCTTCGTGCCATCGCGGTCGAAGGCCTTGCGGCCGATGAGGGTCCGCGGATCGATGTCGGTCTGCACACTCTCTCCCACAGGTGGCCATTCTTCCGTGACTTCCCGTGATTCCTACGAAAAGCCACAACGCCGCGCGCGTCCACTCGAGCGCTCTCCGAAAGATCCCGCCGACAGGCTCGCTGGTAGGCTGACTGTGGCTGCAGACCCCGTGCGGGAGAGTCCTCCGCCGACGTCGTCGGAGGCGCCGAAGGAGCAAATCCTCCCCGGAATCTCTCAGGCACACGTACCGCGCGGGTGAGGTCACTCTGGAAAGCAGGGTGGGCCACGGGCGAGCACGGCTCCGGGACCCCTCCTCACCGACGGTGAAAGCCGGACCGCCACCCGCGGACCGGTGAAGCTCTCAGGTCGAGATGACAGAGGGGGAGGCCGTTCGGGCACCCGCGCCGTGGTGTCCCTCATCGGTCGTACAGACCAGGAGGCCTCGCAGATGACCGCCAACCGCACCTCACTGACCGAGCTCGAGCGCGGTACGCCATTCGAGCAGCGCCATGTGGGACCCGACGCCGAGGCGCAGGCCAAGATGCTCGCGCAGGTCGGGTTCGGCTCGCTCGACGAACTCACCCAGGCCGCCGTCCCGGACATCATCAAGAGCACCGAGCAGCTGGGGCTGCCCCCGGCCCGCAGCGAGGCCGAGGTGCTGGCCGAGCTGCGCGGCCTCGCCGAGCGCAACCAGCTGCTCGCCCCCATGATCGGCCTGGGCTACCACGGGACCTTCACCCCTCCGGTGATCCTGCGCAATGTGCTGGAGAACCCGGCCTGGTACACGGCGTACACGCCCTACCAGCCCGAGATCTCCCAGGGCAGGCTGGAGGCGCTGCTCAACTTCCAGACGGTCGTCGCCGATCTCACCGGGCTGCCCACCGCCGGCGCCTCGCTGCTCGACGAGGCCACCGCCGCCGCCGAGGCCATGGCGCTGTCCCGGCGGGTGGGCAAGGTCAAGCAGGGCGTGTTCCTGGTCGACGCCGATGCCCTGCCGCAGACCGTCGCGGTCATCCGGACCCGGGCCGAGCCCACCGGCGTCGAGGTGGTCGTCACCGACCTCTCGGAGGGCATACCGGCCGAGGTGGCCGAGCGCGGCGTGTTCGGCGTGCTGCTCCAGTACCCCGGGGCCTCCGGCGCCGTCCGGGACCTCCGTCCGGTCATCGAGCGGGCCCATGAGCTGGGCGCCGTGGTCACCGTCGCCGCGGACCTGCTCGCCCTCACCCTGCTCACCTCGCCCGGCGAGCTGGGCGCCGACATCGCGGTCGGCAACAGCCAGCGGTTCGGGGTGCCGATGGGCTTCGGCGGGCCGCACGCCGGATTCATGGCCGTCCGCCAGGCCTACGCCCGCAGCCTGCCCGGCCGTCTGGTGGGTGTCTCGGTCGACGCCGACGGCGACAAGGCGTACCGCCTGGCCCTGCAGACCCGCGAGCAGCACATCCGCCGGGAGAAGGCCACCAGCAACATCTGCACCGCCCAGGTGCTGCTCGCCGTGATGGCCGGCATGTACGCCGTCTACCACGGCCCGGAGGGCCTGCGGACCATCGCCCGGCGCACCCACCGCTACGCGGCCGTGCTCGCCGAGGGGCTGCGCGCCGGGGGCGTGGAGATCGTGCACGGGGCGTTCTTCGACACCCTCACCGCCCATGTCCCGGGCCGGGCCGCCGAGGTCGTGACCGCGGCCCGCGAGGCCGGGGTCAATCTGCGCCTGACCGATGCCGACCACGTGGGCATCGCCTGCGACGAGACCACCGGACGGGCCCAGCTGGCCGCCGTGTGGTCGGCCTTCGGCGTGGACGGCGGCCTGCCGGCCATCGACGAGCTGGACGCCGCGGCGGCCGACGCGCTCCCCGCCGGGCTGCTGCGCACCGACACGTATCTGACCCACCCGGTCTTCCACCGGCACCGCTCCGAGACCGCGATGCTGCGCTACCTGCGGCGCCTGGCCGACCGCGACTACGCCCTGGACCGGGGCATGATCCCGCTCGGCTCCTGCACCATGAAGCTCAACGCCACCACCGAGATGGAGCCGGTCACCTGGCCGGAGTTCGGGGCGCTGCACCCCTTCGCGCCCGTCGAGCAGGCCCAGGGCTATCTGACGCTGATCCGCGAGCTGGAGGAGCGGCTGGCCGAGGTCACCGGCTACGACAAGGTGTCCCTGCAGCCGAACGCCGGATCGCAGGGCGAGCTGGCCGGGCTGCTGGCCGTCCGGGCCTACCACCGGGCCAACGGCGACGAGCGCCGCACCGTCTGCCTCATCCCGTCCTCCGCGCACGGCACCAACGCCGCCAGCGCCGTGATGGCGGGCATGAAGGTCGTCGTGGTCAAGACCGGCGAGGACGGCGAGGTGGACGCCGACGACCTGCGCGCCAAGATCGGGCAGTACGGCGACGAACTGGCCGTCCTGATGGTCACCTACCCCTCCACGCACGGCGTGTTCGAGGAGCACATCGGCGAGATCTGCGCGGCCGTGCACGACGCGGGCGGCCAGGTCTACGTGGACGGCGCGAACCTCAACGCGCTGGTGGGGCTGGCCCGGCCGGGCCGGTTCGGCGGCGATGTCTCCCACCTGAACCTGCACAAGACCTTCTGCATCCCGCACGGCGGCGGCGGCCCCGGCGTGGGCCCGGTCGCGGTGCGCGAGCACCTGGCGCCTTACCTCCCCAACCACCCGCTGCAGCCCGCGGCGGGCCCGGCGACCGGGGTGGGCCCGGTCGCGGCCGCGCCCTGGGGCTCGGCGGGCATCCTGCCGATCTCGTGGGCGTACGTGCGGCTGATGGGCGCCGAGGGGCTGCGCCGGGCGACCCAGGTGGCGGTGCTCAGCGCCAACTACGTCGCCAAGCGGCTGGAGCCGCACTACCCGGTGCTCTACACCGGCCCCGGCGGCCTGGTCGCCCACGAGTGCATCATCGACCTGCGGCCGCTGACCAAGGCGACCGGGGTGAGCGTGGACGATGTCGCGAAGCGGCTGGTGGACTACGGGTTCCACGCGCCCACGATGTCCTTCCCGGTCGCCGGCACGCTGATGATCGAGCCGACGGAGAGCGAGGACCTGGCGGAGCTGGACCGGTTCTGCGAGGCGATGATCGCCATCCGGGCGGAGATCGAGAAGGTCGGCTCGGGGGAGTGGCCCGAGGACGACAACCCGCTGCGGAACGCCCCGCACACGGCGGCCGCGCTGAGCGGGGAGTGGGCGCACCCCTACACCCGGTCGGAGGCGGCCTTCCCGGCCGGGGTGTCGGCGTCCGACAAGTACTGGCCCCCGGTGCGGCGGATCGACGGCGCCTTCGGCGACCGCAACCTGGTCTGCTCCTGCCCGCCGCTGGAGTCGTACGACAGCTGACCGGCACCGCCCCGGTCGGAGAGGTCGGATACGGGGCCGGTGCGGCGCGAGCGCCGGGCCGGCCCCTCTGCGGGCGGGGTGTCGGGCCTAGGCCGCGGTGACGACGCGCTCGGCGTCCAGCGGCCGGCGCGGCGCGATGACCTGCCCGTCCGGCAGCAGCTCACCGGTGTCCTCGAAGAGGAGGACGCCATTGCACAACAGGCTCCAGCCCTGCTCGGGGTGGTGCGCCACGAGATGGGCGGCCTCCCGGTCGGCGGAGTCGGCTGACGGGCACGGTGGCTGATGCTGGCACATGGAAGGGATCTCTCGCTGTGGTGTGGTGAGTTTCCTGTGGCTTGCTGCGGCAGTCATGGCCGCCCCCCGTTGGTCAGTCGGTTCGTTGCTCCCAGTGTTGCCCTACGGGCCGGTTCCCGCAGGGATTTCGTGGCACCGGTACTGCTAGATGATGACGCATTCGGGCGTGCGTCGGTTCATCATGGCGGGACTGTTACGAGCCTGCGGCGAAGCGCCCCGTGATCCCTCCTCGGGATCACGGGGCGCTTCGGGCGCGGGCGGCGGCCGGCCGCGGGCGGGTCAGGCGGAGGAGCCGAGCAGCGGAGTCGGCGTCGGCGTCAGCCGCAGGGTCAGCACCGGCAGCAGGTCAGCCGCGCGGTGCGGGCGGTGGGCGGCGATCCCGGGCGGGGCGGGGGTCAGCGGCACCAGCAGGTCGGCGGCGGCGAGGTGGCCCTCGGCGGGGTCGGCGGCCGGGTCGCCGCGCAGCCACAGCGTCAGCATGTACAGCTCGGGGATGGACAGCAGACGGGGCTGGTACACCGAGGGCAGCGACTCGGCCTGGCGCAGCGCCTGTTCGGCCGAGGCCACGTACGGACCTTCGGAGAAGTGGGAGAACACCCAGCCGTCGGCGGCCAGCATCGCCTCGGCGGAGGCCGCCGTACGGTCACCGTCGCGGATCAGGAACCGCCATCCGGTGAGCCGGGCGCGCGGCGGGCCGTCGGCGGCGGTGATGTCGTCCAGGACGTGGACGGGCAGGGGGAGTTCCAGCTCGAAGGGTCCGTCCAGGGAGCCGAGGACCGGGGTGCGGGCGGCGGTGGGAGAGCCAAGGGCCGTGCGGATGCTGTTCAGAGCAGGCGCTGGAGCCGGAGGGACGTGCAGCGGCATGGTGGGTCGCCTCTCACTTCGGAGACACGGTGGAGCGCTGGCGTGCCAGGTACGGATGGGCGCTGGGGGTGTGCGCGGGTCAGAGGGGGCCTGAGCGAACGTCAGGGAACGGTCTCTCTGCCTCGGTTACCGAGCTTATACGACAAGTGTTCCCGTCGTGTTTCATGTACCTGTCCCCGGTATTGCGGGCAAGCACTTATCCGGTCCGCCGGGGCGCGGGCATTTTCGCCGATTCTCTGCCGTATGCACGGATATGACCTGGCATTTTAACCCACGCCGGGTAGGCTTGATCTCGCCGGTGTTTTTCGTCACGGCAATCCGGTGCTGTGCAGAGCCTATCGGCTGAGCCGCCCGCGCGGGGCGTTATCGATCACATTGGCTGGGCATCATCGAGCGTGATGTAGGCGGCCGGCGCCGCTGATCCACTTGAGGAAGGACGCTTCGATGGGGGACAAGGTCATAGCCGGGGAGTTCGATCCGTCCGGCCGGCAGCGGCAGCGCGCGAGGCTCCGGAAGGGCCTCGAGGCGCTGGCCCGGCTCCTGGCCGAGAAGCGATTCGACCGCCCGAAGAATCTCATGGGGCTGGAGATCGAGCTGAATCTCGCGGATGCCGACGGGATGCCGAGGATGATGAACACGGAGGTTCTGGAGAGAATCGCGAGCCATGATTTCCAGACCGAACTCGGGCAGTGCAATCTTGAAGTAAACATCGTGCCCCACCGTTTGTCCGGAAGGGTTCTCGACCAGTTGGCGGAAGAGCTCAGGACCGGGTTGTCATATGCCGATCGCAAAGCCGGAGAAGTGTCCTCCGAGATCGTTATGATCGGAATTCTCCCGACCCTCGCCGCACGCGACCTGGGATCCACCAACCTCTCCTACGACGACCGCTACAAACTCCTCAACGAACAGATGCTGGCCGCCCGCGGCGAGGATTTCCTGATCGACGTCGAGGGCGAGGAGCGGTTCCGCTACGCCTCCGGCTCGATCGCCCCCGAGGCCGCCTGCACCTCCGTCCAGCTGCATCTGCAGGTGACCCCCGGCCGCTTCGCGGCCGTGTGGAACGCGGCCCAGGCGGTGGCCGCCGCACAGATCGCGGTGGGCGCCAATTCCCCCTTCCTGTTCGGCCGCGAGGTGTGGCGCGAGTCCCGGCCGCCGCTGTTCCAGCAGGCCACCGACGTCCGTCCGCCGGAGTTCGCGGCCCAGGGCGTGCGCCCGCGGACCTGGTTCGGCGAGCGCTGGATCAATGACGCGTACGAGCTCTTCGAGGAGAACCTGCGCTTCTTCCCGCCGCTGCTGTCGACGTCGGAGGAAGAGGACCCGCTGCGCGTGCTGGACGAGGGCGGGGTCCCGCAGCTGCACGAGCTGGTGCTGCACAACGGCACGATCTACCGCTGGAACCGCCCCGTGTACGCGGTCGCCGACGGCGTGCCGCACCTGCGGGTGGAGAACCGGGTGCTGCCCGCCGGGCCCACCGTCAGCGACGTGATCGCCAACGCCGCCTTCTACTACGGCCTGGTGCGGGCGCTCGCCGAGGAGCCGCGCCCGATCTGGAAGCGGCTGCCCTTCGAGGCCGCGGCGGCCAACTTCGACACCGCCTGCCGCGACGGCATCGACGCCGTCCTGCGGTGGCCCAAGCCGGGCGGCCGTTCCTCCTCCACGGTGAACGTCCCCGCCGTCCGGCTCGTCCAGGAGGAGCTGCTGCCGCTGGCCGCCGCCGGGCTCGACGCGTGGGGCGTCGAGCCCGCGGACCGCGACCGCTACCTGGGGATCGTCGAGCAGCGCTGCCGGCGGAAGGTCAACGGCGCGTCCTGGCAGGTCGCCGCCTACCACGAGGCGCGGGAGAGGGGGCTCGACCGGGACGGCGCGCTGGCGGCCATGACCCGCCGCTACTGCGAGCTGATGCACATCGGCGACCCCGTCCACACCTGGCCGGCCGGCTGCTCCGGCTGACCGCGGGCCGGGGTCTCAGCGCGCGCTCCGCGCGCCGCCCGCCCGGCTCGCCGACACGATCGCCTCCAGGATCACGGCGTCGATCCGCGCCGGGTCGTCCACCCGCTGTGCCGTGCCGCCGGTCGCCTCGGCGACGGCCTCGCACGCGGACAGATCGGCGTCCGGCCCGACCGCGACGGCGATCAGCGGCACCGGGCGGGCCGGGTCGGCGAGCCGGTTCAGCTCCTCGACCAGCGCCTCGCGCCCGATGCCGCCCTCGTCCTGGTCGGATCCGTCGGTCAGCACCACCACCGCGTTGAACCTGCCCTCCGCATAGCCCTCCCGGGCCTTCCGGTACGCCGCCAGCGTCGTGTCGTACAGCCCCGTCGCCCCGCCCCGCACCGGCTCCAGGGCGCCGAAGGCGGCCGTCAGCGCGTCGCGCTGGGTGGAGCCGTCCGGGCCGCGCCGGCCCAGCCTCCGGGTGGGGACCAGCTCCCGGTGGTCCCGGGCCCCGTCGAGCCGCCTGGAGAACTCCCACAGCCCGATCTCGTCCTCCGCGGTGAACCGCGCCAGCGCCCGCAGCAGGGACGCCCTGGTGACATCCATCCGGGACTCCCCGCGCCGCCCGGGCACCGGGTCCGCCATGGACGCCGAGACGTCGACGACCGTGCTCAGCCGGGCGCTCTGCACGGTGATCGTCCACATGCCCAGCGCGGTGTCCAGTTCCGCGCCCGACGGCCCCGAGGCGGGGGCCACCCCGTAGGGCTGCGGAGCCCTGCCGCCCGCCGTACGCGTCACCGCCGCGACCGCCTCGCCTCCGGTCGGCCGGAAACCGTGCCCGGCGAGGATCCGCCGGCTGCCGCCCTCGGCCAGGAAGGTCAGGAAACGGGTGGCGGCGCGCGCCCGCGCGGTGGTGAGCGAGTCGTCGTTCAGGACCGTGTACGGGTAGTCGAGCCCGGCGGTGCCGTCCTCGGGGTAGAACAGCCGGAGCCGAGGGGCGCCCCCGGCCCGCGCGTTGTGGCGGTAGGCGGCCTGCTCGGACAGGATCAGGGCCTGATTGCGCCGCGGATTCCCCTCCTCCGCGCCCGAGTCGTCGCGCGGCAGCGTGGTCAGCGCCTGCTCGTCACTGTCGGAGGTCCGCTCGGCGAGGGATCTCGCGGTGGCGGCGGTCCGGGCCTCGGCCCCGCCGCCCTTCCCCGCGCCGCCGCCCTCCTCGGCCATCGACGCGTTGACGCGGGCCAGCGCGAGCAGCCCGGTGGCGCTGCGCGCCGGGTCCGCGGACCCCAGCCGCAGATCCTCGCCGCCGGTCGCCGCCGCGGCCAGCCGGGCCCAGCTGTACCTCTTCCCCGGCCAGCCGAGCCGCTCGGCGGCCGACGGCGTCGCGGCCACCGCCACCGGCGAGGAGGCCACACCGCCGAGCGTGTCCAGGGGGACGGAGGCGGTGGGGGAGGACGCCGCGCGGTCCACCCACAGGCTGGAGTCCGGCAGCCACACCTGGAAGCCCGGGTCCCGGCTGTCGTCGCCGAGCGCGCCGGCCACCTCGTACGACTCCCGGCTGGTGACCTTCACATCGAGGCAGCGGCCGTCGGACCGCACACCGGTGGCCCGGGCCCGCTCGGCGACCTCGCGCAGCGCCGGGGCGATGTCCGGGGAGGCGGCCACCCCGAGGCGCACGGAGTCGCTCGCGCAGGACGCCATCGGCGACAGCAACTCGCCGCGCAGCGCCAGCGCGGCACCGGTGGCCAGGACGAGCGCGAGCGCGGTGGAGATCGCGACGGTCCGGCGGCGCGCGGCGGACCCCGACCGTTTAGGGTCCTGCCGTGGTGAGTGCTCCGGACCGGCCGAGTCCTCGGGCAGGCTGTGGCGTCCCATGGGCTGCGTCTCCTGTGAAGATGAAGCTGTCAGGAGGGAGGCGCGCCAGGCGGACGGCGCCCTTCCCTGCCGGTCGCGCGTCTTCGGAACTCCTTTCGAGACCCTAGCGGCCCGGGACCACCGACGATGCGGAAAAGCGGAACTGGAGGCAGGGGTGCAGTCACACGCGCGCGACATGGAGCTTTCCCCGCCCGGGGGCAAGCTCTCGGAACGCGGCCTGCGGCATGAGACGCTGCTGGTACTGGCCTTGTCGCTCGGTGCGAGCGGTGTGTCGGCGCTGATCAGTTTCATCGGCTCGGTCACCGCGCCCGGCGGGCTGAAGGACAAGGCGGCCACGCTCAACGCCTCCCACGCGCCGGGCAGGCCCTGGCTCGACCTGGCCTGGCAGCTCTTCGGGATCGCCACCGCGCTGGTGCCGGTCGCGCTGGTGGCCCATCTGCTGCTGCGCGAGGGCGCCGGGCTGCGCGCCATCGGCTTCGACCGGCGGCGCCCGGTCTTCGACCTGAGCCGGGGCGCCGCGGTGGCCGCCGGGATAGGCGGCACGGGGCTGCTGCTCTATCTCGGGGCGCGGGCCGCCGGGGCCAATCTGACGGTGGTGCCCGAGGCCCTGCCCGACGTGTGGTGGAAGATCCCCGTGCTGATCGCCTCCGCCGTGCAGAACGCCGTGCTGGAGGAGGTGATCGTCGTCGGCTATCTGCTGCGCAGGCTCGGGCAGCTGGGCTGGACGCCGATGGCCGCGCTGGTGGCGAGCTCGGTGCTGCGCGGCTCGTACCACCTCTACCAGGGCATCGGCGGCTTCTTCGGCAATATGGCGATGGGCGTGGTGTTCGTCCTCCTCTACCGCCGCTGGGGCCGGGTCGGGCCGCTGGTCGCCGCGCACGCGCTGATCGACATCGTGGCCTTCGTCGGATACGCCGCGCTGGCGGGCCGGGTGGACTGGCTCCCCACGGCCTGACCGGCCTCCGGGAAGAAGCTACGCGAGCAACTCCCCCTCGATGACGGTGACCGCGGCGCCGGTCAGCAGCGTGCGGTCGCCGCGCAGCGCCGTACGGACCAGCCCGCCGCGGGCGGACGCCTGCAGTCCGGTCAGCTCGTCGCGGCCGAGGCGCGCGGACCAGAAGGGCGCGAGGGCGGTGTGCGCGCTGCCGGTCACCGGGTCCTCGCCGATGCCGCAGGCCGGGGCGAAGAAGCGCGAGACGAAGTCGTAGCCGCGGGCCGGGTCCTCGGCGGCCGCGGTCACGGCACAGCCCCGGGGGCCGGTCCGCGCGAGCGCGGTGAGGTCCGGGGCCAGCCTGTGCACGGCCGACTCGTCGGCCACCTCCACGACGAGGTAGTCGATGTACGGGCCGGCCTGGTGGACGGACCGGACCTCGGCGCCGAGCGCGCCGACGACGGCGCCGGCCGCGTCCTGGGCCACGTCGAGCGCGGTCAGCCGCGCGGTGGGGAAGTCCAGGGTGATCATGCCGCTGTCGCCGGCCGTCGCCGAGAGCACCCCGCTGAGAGTGGCGAAGCGGACCGTGCCGGTCGCGGCGCCCGTGGTGCCCAGCACATGGGCGGTGGCCAGGGTGGCGTGGCCGCACATCCGCGCCTCGGTGACCGGGGTGAACCAGCGCAGCGCCCAGTCGGCCTCCGCGCCCTCGGGCAGTGGGTGGGCGAACGCGGTCTCGGACAGGTTGACCTCGGCGGCGATCCGCTGCAGCCGGTCGTCCTCGGGGAAGGCGCCGGTGTCGAGGAGGACGACTCCGGCCGGGTTGCCGGCGAAGGGGCGGTCGGTGAAGGCGTCGACGATTCGGATGCGCATGGGGTGACCGTAGGGGCCGGCGGGCGCGCCGGCCATGGCCAATCGCGGCAGGGTGGACCCCTCAGGTGACCAGCCCGGCGAGCCTGCGCAGCGATTCGTTGAGGGCGGCGGCCGCCGAGTCCTTGAGCTTCCCGGACATGAGGGAGATCGCGGCGCCGGTGAACTCGCTGTCGGCGCGGACTGTCGTGGCGTCGCCGTCCGGGGTGAGGGAGTACCGCATGGCCAGGCTCACCCCCATGGGCCCCTTGCCCCGGGTGGCGAGCAGCCGGGCCGGCTCGCAGGCCTCGACGGTCCAGGCCACTTCGGCCGGAAACCCCATCAGCTTCATGTTCTCCTGGTAGACCGTCCCCACCTCGAGCGAGGCGGGGCCGCCCCCGGGGAAGCCGGTGTGCATGGCGTTCCACTGGCCGTACGAGGAGAAGTCCGTCAGCCCGGCCCACACCTTCTCGGGCGGTGCCTCGATGCGCGCCTGGGCGCTGACCTCGGCCATGGGACCACCCTTCCGCGGAATTCCGCGACGATCAGGTCGATGGGCTGGCACGCCGCGGCTCGGGTGCCCCGGCGGTGTCGCGCAACGTAGCCCCGGTGCCTCGAACATTCAATACTGACGGGTCGTCAGTTCCGGTCGGGCGGCGGGGTGCGCCAGCAGTCAACGACGTGACGGTCCTGTCGGCGAGCTGACATGATGACGCAATGCACGACACTCAGGGGCAGGGTCCGGGCCGGACGAGAAACGCGGGGCTGGGGCTCGCGCTCGTGTCGGCATGCGCGTTCGGCGGGTCGGGGGTGGCGGCCAAACCGCTGATCGAGGCGGGTCTGGAACCGCTCCACGTCACCTGGCTGCGGGTGGCGGGCGCCGCCCTCGTCATGCTCCCGGTCGCCTGGCGCCACCGGGACCTGCCCGCCCGCCGCCCCGCCCTGCTGGTGGGGTTCGGGCTGCTGGCCGTGGCGGGGGTGCAGGCCTGCTACTTCGGCGCGCTCTCCCGCATCCCGGTGGGTGTCGCGCTGCTCGTCGAATATCTGGCCCCCGCCCTGGTGCTCGGCTGGGTGCGGTTCGTCCAGCGGCGGCCGGTGAGCGGCGCCGCCGCGGTGGGGGTCGTCCTCGCGGTCGGCGGGCTGGCCTGTGTGGTGGAGGTCTGGTCGGGGCTGCGGTTCGACGCGGTGGGGCTGCTGCTCGCCCTGGCGGCCGCCTGCTGCCAGGTCGGCTACTTCGTCCTGTCCGACCACGGCAGCGACGGCGAGGACGCCGCGGATCCGCTGGGCGTCATCGCGCACGGGCTGCTGGTCGGCATGGTGGCGCTGACCGTCGTGGCGCGCCCGTGGGACCTGGACTGGTCGGTGCTGGCCGGCCGGGCCGACCTGGCGGGGGCGCGGGTGCCGGCTGTGCTGCTGCTCGGGTGGATCGTCCTGGTGGCGACGGTGGTCGCCTATCTCACCGGGGTCCTCTCGGTGCGCAGGCTGTCGCCGCAGGTGGCCGGGGTGGTGGCGTGCCTGGAGGCGGTCGTGGCGACCGTGCTGGCGTGGGTGCTGCTGAGCGAACACCTCTCGCTGCCGCAGGTGGTGGGCGGCGCGGTGGTGCTGGCCGGGGCGTTCATCGCGCAGACCTCGGCGCCGAAGGCGGCCGTGGCCGAGCCGGTGGCCGGATCGGCGCCCCTCGCCGCGGCCGAGGGCGCCGACCGGTCGGGCTTCGTCAGCGGCGGGTGAGGTAGGCGGGCACGGGCGTGTCGGCCGGCAGGTCGTCGGCGGGCACCGGCGCGCCGTAGGTGCGCGCGACCGGCAGTACGCCGCTCCAGTAGGGGAGCGCGAGGTCCTCGGGCTCGTCGTTCGGGCCGCCGGTGCGCACCTTCGCGGAGACCTCGGCGAGGTCCAGGACGAGGACGGCGGTGGCGGCGAGTTCCTTGGCGTTGGCCGGCCGGGAGTCGGCGGCCCGGCCGGGCACCACGTGGTCGACCAGGGCGTCGAGCGCGGCGGCGCGCTCGGTGGGGTCGGTCACCTGGCGGGCGGTGCCGTGCACCACCACCGAGCGGTAGTTGATGGAGTGGTGGAAGGCGGAGCGGGCCAGGACCAGCCCGTCGACATGGGTGACGGTCAGGCACACCGGCAGGCCGGGGTCCTCGGCGCCGCCCGCCATCCGCAGCGGGCGGGAGCCGGTCGAGCCGTGCACATACAGCCGCTCGCCCACCCGGCCGTACAGGGTCGGCAGGACCACGGGGGCGCCGTCGCGGACGAAGCCCAGATGGCAGACGTACCCCTCGTCGAGTATCGAGTGCACCAGCTCCCGGTCGTACGAGGCCCGCTCGCGGGACCGGGTGGGCACCGTCCGGTCGGTCGGCTGGTAGGCGTCCGGGGTGGCGCTCGCGACGGTCATTTGCCAACTCCTTTGAACTAGTGCAAAATCAACTTTGTGCTAGGAGAGTATCGGATCGAAGGGCGCCGCGCAGCCGAGATCGCCGCGAGTGTGGAGCGCGCGGTGGGCACCGGTGACCTGGACCCGGGCCAACTGCTGCCGCCCATGCGCGAGTTGGCGGCACAGCTGGGCGTCAATCCCAATACCGTCGCCGCCGCCTACCGCTCGCTGCGGGACCGGGGAGTGATCGAGACCGCGGGCCGCAGGGGCAGCCGGGTGCGCGAGCGCCCCGCCATCACCTCCCGCGAGCTGATCCGCGTCGAGGCTCCCGAGGGCGTACGGGACCTCGGGGACGGCAACCCCGACCCCGCCCTGCTGCCCCCGCTCGGCGCGGCGCTCGCCGCGGCCGCCGCGCGGGCCGCCGAGCACCCGGCGCTGTACGGCACCCCCGAGGTCTCCCCGGAACTCGCCCGGGCGGCCCGCACCGCCCTCGACGCGGACGGGGTGCCGGACGGCCCCGTCGCCGTCACCTCCGGATCGCTGGACGCGATCGAGCGGGTGCTCGCCGCCCACCTGAGGCCCGGCGACGCGGTCGCGGTCGAGGACCCGGGCTGGGGCAGCCTGCTCGACCTGGTCCCCGCGCTGGGGCTGCGCCCCGTCCCCGTCGCGCTCGACGACGACGGGCCGCTGCCGGACCGGGTCGAGGAAGCGCTGGGCAAGGGGGCGCGGGCGCTGATCGTGACCTGCCGGGCGCAGAACCCGACCGGCGCCTCGGTGAGCGCCGCGCGCGCCCGCGATCTGCGCGCGGTGCTGGACCGCCATCCGGACACGCTGCTGATCGAGGACGACCACGGCCACGGCATCGTGGACCTGCCGCCGCACCCGCTGGCGGGGGGCACGGAGCACTGGGCGCTGGTCCGCTCCGCGGCCAAGGCGTACGGGCCCGATCTGCGCATCGCCCAGCTCACCGGTGACCGGGTCACCGTGGACCGGGTGCGCGGCCGGCAGCGGCTGGGCCCCGGCTGGGTCAGCCATCTGCTGCAGGACGCGCTGACGCATCTGTGGCGCACCGGCGCGGTGGACCCCGCGGCGGTCGCCGCCTCGTACGGCGCGCGGCGCGCGGCGCTGGTGCGGGCGCTGGGCGAGCGCGGGATCGCCGCCCATGGCCGGAGCGGGATGAACGTATGGGTGCCGGTCCCCGACGAGACGGGCGCCGTCGCCCGGCTGCTGCAGTCCGGCTGGGCGGTCGCGCCCGGGGCGCGGTTCCGGATCGCCTCGCCGCCCGGGGTGCGGCTGACCGTGTCCGCGCTGGCCATGGACGACATCGGTCCCCTCGCCGACGCGCTGGCGTCGGCGAGGGGACCGGCCCCGGCGGGGCGCTATGGCTGAGCCGCCCCGGCCGTCAGGCGCGCGGCGCCCGGGCGCGGGGCCGCTTCTGGGTCAGCGCCGCGCCCGCCAGCACGATCAGCGCGCCGACCGGAGTGTTCCAGGTGAGGTGCTCGCCGAGGATCGCCACGCCCGCCGCGGTCGCGATGACCGGGACGAAGTACGTCACCATCATGGCGGTGGTCGGGCCGACCTCCTCGACCAGGCCGTACTGCACCAGGAAGGCGAAGCCGGTGCCGAGCGCGCCCAGCGCGACCACGGACAGCAGCGGCAGCACCGGGAAGGAGCCGGGCGCCGGGGCGAACAGCGGGGCGACGACGGCCAGCTGGGCGGTGCCCATCAGCAACTGGGCGCCCGACATCGCCAGGTGGGAGCGGCCGACGCCGCTCAGGGTGCGCCGCACGTACTGCCAGCCCACCGCGTAGCTGAGCGAGGCGGCCAGCGCCATCGCGGTGCCCGCCGGGTCCTGGCCGGAGAAGCCCTGCCAGACCCCGAGCACGACCAGCACCCCGGCGAAGCCGATGCCCAGACCCGCGACGCGCCGCCGGGTCGGCCGGTCGTCGGAGGCGGCCACCACGGCGAGCACCATGCCCCACAGCGGGGAGGTCGCGTTGCAGATGCCGGCCAGGGTGGAGGGGATGGTCAGCTCGGCGTACGCGAACAGCGAGAACGGCAGGGCGTTGAGGAAGAAGGCCGCCACCGACAGATGGCCCCAGACCCGGGCGCCACGCGGCAGCCGCTCCCGCTTCACCACCAGGACCGCCATCAGGACGGCGGTGCCGAAGAGCATGCGGCCCAGCGTGACGTACAGCGGTGCGAACGCCTCGGTGCCGACCTTGATGAACAGAAAGCTGAAGCCCCAGATCAGCGAGAGCGCGCCGAACCGGATCCGCCAGTCCAGAAGCGGGCCGCGGGCGGAGGCGGTGTCGGCTGTGGCGTCGGGCGTGTCGGCCCTGGTGGCGGGGGTGCGGGAGGCGGTCGCTGTGCTCATGGCCCTCACTGTGGCGCCTTCTGACCTCTTAGGACAAGCGAGAATTTCTGCGCGCTATCGCGTAGTATCGCTTATGTGTTGAGCCTGGATCGCCTCCGTACGCTGTATGCCGTGTCCCGCCATGGATCCGTGAGCGGCGCAGCCGAAGGGCTGCACGTGACGACCTCCGCCGTCTCGCAGCAACTCGCCAAGCTGGAGCGCGAGACCGGGCAGCAACTGCTCGCCAAGAACGGGCGCGGGGTGCGCCTGACCGACGCCGGGCGGCTGCTCGCCGACCACGCCGCCCGCATCCTCTCCCAGGTCGAGCTCGCCCAGTCCGACCTGGAGGCGCAGCGCGGCCAGGCGGTCGGCGAGCTCCTGATGGGCGCCTTCCCCACCGCCGTGCGCGGCATCTTCCCCGCCGCCCTCTCCAGGCTGCGCGTCGAGCACCCGCAGCTGCGGGCCGGGCTGCAGGAGATGGAGCCCGACGAGTCGGTGCCCGCGGTGGTCCGCGGCGACATCGACCTCGCCGTCGTCGTGGACTGGTACAATAAGCCGCTGCCGATGCCCGACGGGCTGGTCAAGGCGCCGCTGCTGGACGACCCGGTGGACGTGGCGATGCCCGCCGACCACCCGCTGGCCGACCGGGAGACGGTGGACCCGGAGGAGTTCGCGAACGACGAGTGGATCTCCTGGCCCAAGGGAGGCTTCTGCTTCGACTGGCTGATGATCACCCTGCGCGGCAAGGGCGTGGAGCCGCGCATCTCCCACACCGCGCGGGAGCACCACACCCAGCTCGCGCTGATCGCGGCCGGGCTCGGCGTGGCCGTGGTGCCCCGGCTGGGCCGCGGCGCGGTGCCCGAGGGGGTGCGGGTGGTGCCGGTGCGCCACCACACCATGCGGCGCCATGTCTACGCCGTCTGGCGCCAGGACGCCGACCGCAGGCCCTCGATCCGGGCGGCCGTCGACGTCCTGCGCGAGGTGGGCAAGCGGACCGGCGGCTGAGCCGCGGGCCGCGGCGCCGCGCCGACCCTGCCGCCGCGCCGCCGCGCGGATCCGTCAGCCCGGGAGACCGAGCTTGCGGAAGTCCCAGGAGCTGATCGTCTCGGGCGTCAGGCGCAGCCACGCGTGGCGGCCGTCGTACGGCATGGCGGACAGCCCGAAGTACTTGGCCGCGAACAGCCGCTCGGGCGTGTCGAGCTCGGGACACGGCTCGCCGGTGCGCGGAGCCTCACCGACGACCTCCACCGCGCCGGTCAGCTCCACGCCGCGCAGCTCCCCGTAGTCGTGCCCGTCGTCGATCACCACGGCGACCCGCGGGTCCCGCAGCAGCTGCGCCCAGCGGCGGCTGCGGGTGAGGGAGTACAGCCACAGCGAGCCGCCGTGCCAGCCGAACCACAGGGGGCTGACATGCGGCCGCCCGTCCGCGGCCACCGTCGCCACCCGGCAGGTGCGCCGCTCGGCGAGGTAGGAGTCCAGCTCTTCTGGGGTCATCATGGCGCGGCGGCCCCGCCGCTGGGTGACGGCCATCGGTCCCGGCACCTCCCGGTGACTGGTGTGTGGCGCACAGGATGGGGTCTCTTCCCTCCGAAGGCAATGGCCGCTACCGTCGCGCGGCCACAG
This sequence comes from Streptomyces sparsogenes, assembly GCF_001704635.1. Classification (GTDB taxonomy): domain Bacteria; phylum Actinomycetota; class Actinomycetes; order Streptomycetales; family Streptomycetaceae; genus Streptomyces; species Streptomyces sparsogenes. The sequence continues at coordinate 28,763 of NZ_MAXF01000139.1, forward strand.
AGGCCGCGCCGCCCGCAGGAGGCCACCATGCCGCCGTACGACCGCCAGACCCTGCCCGAGCCGCTCGATCCCGCGACCTGCGCGCTGCTCACCGTGGAGTGTCAGCGCGGCGTGGTCGGCCCGCGTGGCGCCCTGCCCGAACTGGCCGCCGCGGCCCGCGACTCCGGGGCCCTCGACGCGGTCGCGCGGCTGGTGTCGGCCGCGCACGACACGCCCGTACAGGTCCTGCACGCGGTGGCCGAGCGGCGCGCCGACGGGCGCGGCTCGGGGCGCAACGCCCGGCTGTTCCGGGCCGCCGAGCGGCTGCCGGTCCAGCAGCTCACCGGCAGCGAGGCGGTACGGATCGCCGAGCCGATCCCGGTCGCGCCCGAGGACCTGATCGTGCGGCGGCTGCACGGCCTGTCGCCGCTCGCCGGGACCGACGTGGACGCGCTGCTGCGCAATCTGGGCTGCCGCACCCTCGTCATCGCCGGCGTGTCGGCCAATGTGGCGATCCCCAACGCGGTCTTCGACGCGGTCAACCTCGGCTACACGGCCGTGGTCCCCGCCGACGCCATCGCCGGGGTGCCCGCCGACTACACCCCGGCGATGGTCCGCCACACCCTCGCGCTCGTCGCCACGGTCACCACGGCCGACGAGGTCGTCGCCGGCTGGCGCCGGGCCCGGGCGCGGTGAGGCCCGCGGCCGTCAGGCCATCGAGATGGTGCCGCCCTTGACCTCGATCTCGGCGCCGGGCAGCGGCTTGGGCGACGGGCCGGCCTGCACGCTGCCGTCGGTGATGGAGAACTTGCTCCCGTGGAACGGGCAGTTGATCGTGCCGCCGGAGACGTCCCCGACCGGATTCCCCGCGTGCGGACACACCGACGAGAACGCCTTGAACTCGCCCGCCTTGGGCTGGGTCACCACGATCTGGTGGTCCTTGAAGACCTTCCCGCCGCCCTCGGGGATGTCGCTGGTCTTCGCCAGCTCCATGCCCTTGCCCCCGCCGCCCTGCGACGGCGCCGCGGAGCTCGAGTCGTCACCGCCCCCGCACGCCGTGAGCGCGGCCGCAAGACCGGCCGCTCCGGCCGCGGTGAGAAAGCAGCGGCGGGTGGTAGCCCGCCCGGTGGTCGCCGGTTCCGCCATGGTGGTGCCTCCTGATGAGCCTACGTTTCCCCAGACGATACGTGCGCGGCACCCCGGGCGTTCAGCCGCCACGAAATGCGCTTGCAGCGCTCAATAAGCTGGGCGGATGCTCCCTGAAGTCACCGCCACCCGGTATGTCACCCCGCTGCGCGAAGGCGGATCGCTGCCCGGCATCGTCGAGGCCGACGACCTCGGCACCTACGTCATGAAGTTCATCGGCGCCGGACAGGGCCGCAAGACCCTGGTCGCCGAGGTGATCTGCGGACAGCTGGGCCGCCGCCTGGGGCTGCGCGTCCCGGACCTGGTGCGGATCCAGCTCGACCCGGTGATCGGCCTGGGCGAGCCGGACGAGGAGGTCCAGGACCTGCTCAAGGCCAGCGGCGGCCTCAACCTCGGCATGGACTACCTCCCCGGCTCGCTCGGCTTCGACCCGCTGGCCTTCGAGGTGGGCCCCGCCGAGGCCGGGCACGTGGTGTGGTTCGACGCGCTCATCGGCAACGTCGACAGGTCCTGGCGCAACCCGAACATGCTGGTCTGGCACGGCAAGCTGTGGCTCATCGACCACGGCGCGACGATGATCTGGCACCACAGCTGGCGCGGCGCCCAGGCGGTGGCCGCCAAGCCCTACGACGCCTCCGACCACGCCCTCGCGCCCTTCGCCCCGGACATCGAGGCGGCCGCGGAGGCGCTGGCGCCGCGGATCACCGAGGAGCTGCTGACCGAGGTCGCGGCCGACGTCCCCGACGAGTGGCTGACCGACGAGCCCGGCTTCGACGGCCCGGACGCGGTGCGCCGCCGCTATGTCGAGCTGCTGTTGGAGCGCGCCGCTACGATCAGCGACCGGATCACCTTCGGCGGGCAGCGCCCGCCGAAGGAGGACGGGCCGTCCCGGGCTCCGGAGTGGCTGCGGATCTGGGTCGAGGGAAAGGCGTCGGAGTGAACGGGCGGCACAGCGGTCGCGAGGTCTTCGAGTACGCGCTGCTGCGCGTGGTCCCCAGGGTCGAGCGCGGCGAGCAGATCAACGCGGGCGTCGTCGTGTACTGCCGGGCGCAGTCCTTCGTGGCGGCCCGCACCCACCTGGACGAGGCCAGGCTGCTCGCGCTGGACCCCGACGCGGACGTGGCGGGCGTACGGGCGGCGCTCGCCGCGGTGGAGAACGTGTGCGGCGGCGGGGAGCGGGCCGGACAGGCCGCGGGCGACGACCCGGGGCGCCGCTTCCGCTGGCTGGTCGCCCCCCGCTCCACGGTGGTCCAGCCGGGCCCGGTCCACACCGGCCTGACCGCCGACGCCGAGGCGGAGACCGAGCGCCTGCTGGACCTCCTGGTGCGCTGAGGGGGCCTTGGGCAGGCTCGGCTCGCCTCAGGGCGCGCGCCGAGCGCGTAAGGGCGTCCGGTCGTTGACACCGCGTGGTGGGGCTTCTAGCGTCTCGTCTGCTGAAGCGACTAAGCGGTCGCTCACCGTCTTCTCGTCCGGGCGGTGAGTCCCACCGAGGCGAGGAGAACCCGCATGTCCACCACCGAGCAGCGCGTCGCCGTCGTGACGGGCGCCGCCCGCGGCATCGGCGCGGCCACCGCCGTGCGCCTGGCGCGGGAGGGCCGCGCCGTCGCCGTGCTCGACCTCGACGAGGCGTCCTGCGCGGACACCGTGAAGAAGATCACCGACGCGGGCGGCACCGCCATCGCCGTGGGCTGCGACGTGTCGGACGCGGCCCAGGTGGAGACCGCGGTCGGGCGTGTCGCCGAAGAGCTCGGCGCGCCGGTGATCCTGGTCAACAACGCCGGGGTGCTCCGCGACAACCTGCTGTTCAAGATGAGCGACAGCGACTGGGACACCGTCATCGGCGTCCACCTGCGGGGCGCGTTCCTGATGTCGCGCGCCTGTCAGAAGTACATGGTGGACGCGGAGTTCGGCCGGATCGTCAACCTCTCCAGCAGCTCCGCCCTCGGCAACCGCGGCCAGGTCAACTACTCGGCGGCCAAGGCCGGGCTGCAGGGCTTCACCAAGACCCTGGCCATCGAGCTGGGCAAGTTCGGCGTCACCGCCAACGCCGTCGCGCCCGGCTTCATCGCCACCGACATGACCGCCGCCACGGCCGAGCGCGTCGGCATGGATTTCGAGGAGTTCCAGGAGGCCGCGGCGGGCCAGATCCCGGTGCGCCGCGTCGGGCGGCCCGACGACATCGCGAACGCCATCGCCTTCTTCACCGGTGACGCGGCCGGATTCGTCTCCGGCCAGGTCCTGTACGTGGCCGGCGGCCCGCTCAACTGACGGGGGACACGGACCACATGACCACGGGAACGTCGGACAGCGGCCGCGCCGCGCTCGTCACGGGCGCCAGCCGCGGCATCGGATACGGCATCGCCGAGGCGCTGGTGGCGCGCGGCGACCGGGTGTGCATCACCGGGCGCAACGAGGACGCCCTCAAGGAGGCCGTCGAGCGGCTCGGCTCCGACCGGGTGATCGCCGTGGCCGGAAAGGCCCATGACGAGGCGCACCAGGCGGTCGCCGTCGAGCGGGCGATGGAGGCGTTCGGGCGGCTGGACTTCCTGATCAACAACGCGGGCACCAACCCGGTGTTCGGGCCGATCGCCGACCTCGACCTGGGCGTGCTGCGCAAGGTCTTCGAGACCAACGTCGTCTCGGCGCTCGGCTTCGCCCAGCAGGCCTGGAAGGCGTGGCAGAAGGACAACGGCGGGGCGGTGGTCAACATAGCCTCGGTCGCCGGCCTCTCCACCTCGCCCTTCATAGCGGCGTACGGGGTGAGCAAGGCCGCCATGATCAACCTCACCGCGCAGCTCGCCCGCGAGTTCGCGCCCGGCGTGCGGGTCAACGCCATCGCCCCCGCGGTGGTGAAGACCAAGTTCGCGGCCGCGCTGTACGAGGGGCGGGAGGAGGAGGCCGCGGCGGCCTACCCGCTGGGGCGGCTGGGCGTGCCCGAGGACATCGGCGGCGTCGCCGCGTTCCTCACCTCCGACCACGCGGCCTGGATCACCGGGCAGACGCTGGTGGTGGACGGCGGCATCTTCCTGAAGGCCGGAGTGGACTGAACTCCGGCGGCCGCCCGAGCCCCCGGAGCGGACGAAGCGGCGGGATCCGGCCGCGCCCGGCCGGATTCCGCCACCGCCGGTGGCGGGGGGCTTGCCTTCGCGTGCACTCCAACGAGCACAGTCCCGGGTGTCGGATCCGACCGGGTCCGGCACCCGGGACTTCGTGGTGAGGAGAGGTGCGTACCATGCGCTATCTGAGACTGGCGGGCGGCGGCGGACCCGAGGTGAGCGCCCTGTGCCTGGGCATTCTGCCGTTCGGCAGCACGGTCGACGAGGAGACGTCCTTGGCCGTCCTCGACCGGTTCGCCGAGGCGGGCGGGACGTTCGTCGACACCGCCAACAACTACTCGATCTGGGCGCCGGGCGGCACCGGTGACGAGAGCGAGGAACTGCTCGGCCGCTGGATGCGCAGCCGCGGCCGGCGCGACAGTACCGTCGTCGCCACCAAGGTCGGCGCCCGGCCCGACCCCGCGCGGGGCGCCGAGTGGCCCGCCAACTGGGAGGGCCTCGGCGCCGACACCGTGCGGGCCGGTATCGAGGGCAGCCTGCGGCGGCTGGGCACCGACCGCGTCGACCTGTACTACGCGCACATCGAGGACGCCACGGTGCCGATGGAGGAGACCGTCGGCGCTTTCGCCGGGCTGGTCGAGGAGGGCACCGTGGGGATCCTCGGCTGCAGCAACCACGCCTCCTGGGCGGTGGCCGCGGCGCGGCAGTACGCCGCCGACCGGGGCCTGGCCCGCTACGCTTGCGTCCAGCAGCGCTACACCTACCTCCAGCCGCGGCCCGGGGCCGGCTTCGGCACCCAGGGCCCCCGGGGCTACGCGGGGACCGACCTCCTCGACTACATCGGCACCCAGGAGGACATGACGCTGCTGGCGTACGGCTCGCTGATCCACGGCGCGTACACCCGCGCCGACAAGCGCGTCCTGGAGCAGTACGACCACCCGGGCACCGAGCGGCGGCTGAGGGTGCTGCGCGAGGTGGCGAGGGAGACCGGCGCCACCGCCAACCAGGTGGTGCTCGCCTGGCTCATCGGGGCGCGCAAGCCGGCGATCCCGGTGCTCGGGGTGAGTTCCGTGGCCCAGCTCGAGGAGGCGCTGGGCGCGGTCGACCTGGAGCTCGACGACGGGCTGCGGGCGAAGCTGGATGCCGCCTGAGCCGTTGTCGGTGGCCGCCGGTAGGTTCTGAGGCACGTCAAGGGATCGAACACCGGAGGTTTTTGACGTGACCGACATGCTGCCCGAGTCCTGGCGCGGCGTCCTCGGCGAGGAGCTGGACAAGCCCTACTTCAAGGAGCTCACCGAGTTCGTCGAGGAGGAGCGGGCCAAGGGTCCCGTCTACCCGCCGCGCGAGGAGGTGTTCGCCGCCCTCGACGCCACGCCGTACGACCAGGTGAAGGTGTTGATCCTCGGGCAGGACCCGTACCACGGCGAGGGCCAGGGACACGGACTGTGCTTCTCCGTGCGCCCCGGCGTCAGGATCCCGCCGTCGCTGCGGAACATCTACAAGGAGATGAAGGAGGAGCTGGGCCACCCGATCCCGGACAACGGCTATCTGATGCCGTGGGCCCGGCAGGGCGTGCTGCTGCTCAACGCGGTGCTGACGGTCCGGGGCGGCGAGGCCAACTCCCACAAGAGCAAGGGGTGGGAGAAGTTCACCGACGCGGTGATCCGCGCCGTGGCCTCCCGCCCCGACCCGGCCGTCTTCGTGCTGTGGGGCAACTACGCCCAGAAGAAGCTGCCGCTGATCGACGAGGAGCGGCACGCCGTGGTCAAGGGCGCGCACCCCTCGCCGCTCTCGGCGAAGAAGTTCTTCGGCTCGCGCCCCTTCACCCAGATCGACGAGGCGGTCAAGGCCCAGGGGCACACGCCCATCGACTGGCGGATCCCGAACCTGGGCGCCCAGGCGGGGTGACCGTCCTCAGCGGGTGATCCGCGTCAGCCCAGGTCGTACTCGAAGCTGTACGGGGTGGTGGGCCGGCCGGCCATGGCGACGAAGCCGCCCTTGCCGGTGAGCCCCGCCAGCTCGCCGGTGCCGGAGCCGGGCACCACCTCCAGCGAGCAGCGGATCTCGCCGTCCTCGCCGAAGCTGCCGTGCTGCACGAGGACGAAGCTGCCGGTGCGCCCGCCGAGGGTGCCGGTCACCAGTTCGTAGCCGGTGCAGACGCCCGTCTTGTCGGTGAAGTAGGTGATCGCGTACTCGCAGGTGGTGCGCTCCGCCTCCAGGGTCCCGGAGAAGCTGTTGGTGACCGTGGCGCGGGCCAGCCTGGTGCCGTCACCGGCCTCGCCGACGTTGGTCTCGTCCCAGTTGGCGAAGGTGAACGTGCCGGTGGCGTGCGTGGTCATACGGTGTCCTTCCGATGGTTCCGAGGGCTTCGCGCGCTCCCTGCCGCGCGGCCCGAGGAGCACTCTGCCCGCCGTACCTGACATCTCTTGTCAGGTACGGCGGCACAATGGGGCCATGCGCGCCGACCGCCTCCTCTCGCTGCTCCTGCTGCTCCAGAACCGGGGGCGGATGACCGCCCCGGAGCTCGCCGCGGAGCTGGAGGTCTCGGTCCGCACGGTCTACCGCGACATCGAGGCGCTCGGCGCGTCCGGCATCCCGATCTACGCCGACCGCGGCCCGGCCGGCGGCTACCGGCTGCTCGACGGCTACCGCACCCGGCTGACCGGGCTCACCGGCGACGAGGCCGACTCCCTCTTCCTGGCCGGAATGCCGGGCCCGGCCACCCAGCTGGGCCTGGGCGCCGATCTGGCCACCGCCCAGCTCAAGCTGCGGGCCGCGCTCCCGGCGGAGCTGGGGGAGCGGTCCCGGCGCATCCAGGAGCGCTTCCACCTGGACGCGCCCGGCTGGTTCCACGACGCCGAGGAGGTCCCCCACCTCGGCGCCGTCGCCGAGGCGGTGTGGCGGACGCGGATCCTGCGGGTGCGCTACCGCCGCTGGCGCGGCGAGGTGGAGCGGGACCTCCACCCGCTGGGCCTCGTCCTCAAGGGCGGCATCTGGTACCTGGTGGCCCGCGTGGAGAGCGTGCGCACCTACCGGGTGTCGCGGATCCTCTCCGCCGAGGTCCTGGAGCAGACCTTCGAGCGGCCCACCGGCTTCGACCTGGCCGCCTACTGGGAGGAGTCCTCCCGGAAGCTGGAGGAGATGCGCTTCCAGGGCGAGGCCGAACTGCTGCTCACCCCGCGCGGACTGCGGCTGCTCCCGATGAAGTTCGGCGCGGCCGGCGCCGCGGCGGCCGCCGCCGCGAGCCCGCCCGACGACCGGGGCCGGGTGCGGGTCGTGCTGCCCGTGGAGTCCCTGCCCGTCGCGACCCACGACCTGCTGTGGCTGGGCGCCGAAGCCGACGTGCTCGGCCCGCCCGAGCTGCGCGACGCGGTCGCGCGCACCGTCACCGAACTGGCGCAGCGCTACGCCCCACCGGGCTGAGCACATGAGCGCGCTGCCCGCGATCGCCGCCCGCCGGGGCTACTTTCGAAGGCGGAACGGTGCGGGAACAGTGGGAGGCCGGCGGGAGGCCGCGATGGCGGGAGCACGGCGCAGGGCGTCCGAGGACGACGCGGTGCCGACCAGGATCGGGCAGGCGGTCATGCTGCACCGCGGCGGCGACCGGGAAGAGGCGCGCAACCGGCTGAGCGAGCTGTGGCGCGAACTCCACCAGGGCGGGGCCGGCGGCGACCCCTTCCACCGCTGCGCCCTCGCCCACTACCTCGCCGACACCCAGGACGACCCGGCCGACGAGCTGAGGTGGGACCTGCTGGCGCTCGCCGCGGCCGACCGGATCGCCGACGCCGACCGCCGCCCCGCCGCCGGCGAGGTGCGCGCCTTCTACCCCAGCCTCCACCTCAACCTCGCCGCCGACTACGCGAAGCTCGGCCGGCCGGAAGCCGCCCGCGGCCAGCTCGCCCTGGCGCGGGCCAGCGCCCGCGGGCTCGTCGAGGGCCCGTACGGCGACGGCGTCCGCGCCGCGATCCACCGGCTCGCGCTGCGGCTGGACGCGGCGGAGGGGGACCCGCCGGGGTGAGGCCGCCGGAGCGGCGCTCGCGGCGGTGGGCCGCCGCGGTGGTGGGCCGTCAAGGACGCGCCGCGGCACCGGAGCCCCGCCGGCGCCTGAGCGCCCCCGCGCCCTCGGCCGCGCCGAAGGCGGCGAGCGCGGCCAGCGACCCGTACACCGTCCACGGCCCGGTCCGCACATACGGGCTGGTGCCCCGGCCCAGCGGCACCTGATAGACCCTGACCGCGCTCGTGTCGGTGCCCATCCGGCCGCCCACCGGCTCGCCGCGCGGCCCGAACACCGCGCTCACCCCGGACAGCGTCGCGTGCACCATCGGCCGCCAGGTCTCCGCCGCGCGCAGGGCGGCCAGCGAGGCGTGCTGGGCGGGCGCCCAGCTGTGCTGGAACGTGGAGGTCGCGGACTGCACGACCAGCAACTGCGCCCCGTCCCGCACCAGATTGCGGCTCATGTCGGGGAAGGCGGACTCGAAGCAGACCAGCGGCCCGATCCGCAGGCCGTCCGGCAGCCGCATCACCACCCGCTCCGTGCCCCGCCTGCGGTCCTCGCCCGCGGCCTTGCCCACCGAGGTGGCCCAGCCCAGCAGCGACCGGGCCGGGATGTACTCGCCGAACGGCACCAGCCGCATCTTGTCGTACCGCTCGCCGGTGGGGCCGTGCGGTCCCACCAGGACCGAACTCTTGTAGATCCCCGGCCGGTCGCTGCGCCGCGCGTCCACATTGACCAGCAGGTCCGCGCCGACCAGCCGGGACAGCGCGGCCAGCCGCCTGCTGAGGTCCGGCCGCGCGGCCAGGTCCTGGCCGACGCTGCTCTCGCCCCACACCACCAGATCCAGGTCCCGGCCGGCCAGCTGCCGGGTCAGCCGCTCGCCGCGGTCGAAGCGCTGCCCGGGCACGTCGATCACCCCCGGCTGCACCACCGCGATCCGCACCGTGCCGGCCCGCCCCGGCCCCGGTGCCCAGCCCCACACCCCGGCGCCCGCCGCGATGCACACCGTGAGGGCGGCCAGCGCCACCCGGCGCGCCCCGGCCACCGCGATCAGCAGGGCGAGCGCGACATTGACCACCACGAGGAGAAAGCTGACCAGCCACACCCCGCCCACCGACGCCAGCCGCAGCGCGGGCGGCACCTGCCACTGGCTCGCGCCGAGCAGGCCCCACGGCCCGCCCAGGTACTGCCAGGACCGTACGAGCTCGGCGAGCAGCCACGCGGAGGGGAGCAGCACCAGGGCCGCCGCCGCCCGGGCCGGTCCGGGCCGGCCGTGCAGCAGCCGGCGCACCAGCCAGCCCCACGGCACCCACACCAGCCCGAGCAGCGCCGCGAGCACCACGATGAACACATGCAGGCTGGGCATCAGCCAGTGGTGCACCGCGAGCAGGAAGCCCGCCCCGCCCAGCCAGCCGTCCAGGGCCGCCCGCCGCCCGGTGGGGGCCGAGCGGGCCAGCAGGATCCAGGGCACCAGGGCGGCGTACGCCAGCCACCACAGCGACGGCTCCGGGAACGCCAGCGCGGGCAGCGCCCCGGCCCCGAGCGCCACGGCGCCGCGGGTCCACGGGGAGGCGAGCCCGTCCCGCCGCCGGCCGGTCCGCCGGCCGCCGTGGCCGAACGACATCCGCACGCCGTGCCCCCTCCCCGCACCTGGCCCCGTCGGGCCCGATCCCGGTGGGCCGGACCTCGCCGGCCCCGACGTCCAGTGTGCGGGAGGGACACGATCACGAACAGGGCGCGGGCGCGCCGGGGTGCGCCTCATGCCGCGGCCGGGAGGTCCTGCTCGGCCCAGATCAGCTTGCCGCCCTCGGTGTAGCGGGTGCCCCACCGGCGGGTCAGCTGCGCGACGAGGAACAGGCCGCGGCCGCCCTCGTCGGTGGTGCGGGCGTGGCGCAGCCGTGGCGAGGTGTTGCTGCCGTCGGCGACCTCGCAGATCAGCACGTCGTGCCGGATCAGGCGCAGCCGGATCG
>NZ_MAXF01000014.1 GCF_001704635.1 Streptomyces sparsogenes
GTTGGCGAAGCAGATCGGCCGGGATCGTCTTGGTGCCCTGGTGGAGCAGCTGGTAGTAGGCGTGCTGCCCGTTGGTGCCGGGCGTCCCCCAGACGACCGGGCCGGTCTGCCAGCTCACCGGCCGGCCCTCGCGGTCCACCGACTTGCCGTTGGACTCCATGTCCAACTGCTGGAGGTAAGCGGGGAACTTGGACAGGTAGTGCGAGTACGGCAGCACGGCGTGGGACTGTGCGTCGAAGAACTGCCCGTACCAGATGCCCAGCAGGCCGAGCAGCAGCGGCGCGTTCTCCTCCGGCGGGGCGCAGCGGAAGTGCTCGTCGACGAGGTGGAAGCCGGCCAGCATCTCGCGGAAGTGGTCCTGGCCGATGGCGAGCATCAGCGAGAGGCCGATGGCCGAGTCGAAGGAGTAGCGCCCGCCGACCCAGTCCCAGAACTCGAACATGTTGTCGGTGTCGATGCCGAACTCGGCGACCTTCTCCGCGTTGGTCGACAGCGCGACGAAGTGCTTGGCGACCGCTTCCTGGCCCGCTTCGAGACCCCTCAGCAGCCAACGGCGGGCGGAGGTGGCGTTGGTGATGGTCTCGATGGTGGTGAAGGTCTTGGAGGCGACGATGAACAAGGTCTCGGCCGGGTCCAGGCCGCGCAGCGCCTCGTGCAGGTCCGCCCCGTCGACGTTGGAGACGAAGTGGAACCGCAGTTCGCGGTGGCTGTAGGCGCGCAGCGCCTCGTACGCCATCGCCGGGCCCAGGTCGGAGCCGCCGATGCCGATGTTGACGACGTTTTTGATGCGCTTGCCGGTGTGGCCGGTCCACTCCCCCGAGTGGACGCGGTCGACGAACGTGCCCATCTTGGTGAGCACCGCGTGCACTTCCGGGACGACGTCCTTGCCGTCGGTCCGGATGACGGCGGAGTGCGGGGCGCGCAGGGCGGTGTGCAGCACCGCCCGGTCCTCGGTGGTGTTGATCTTCTCGCCGCGGAACATGGCGTCCCGCAGCTCCGTCACCTCGGTCGCCCGGGCCAGCTCCCGCAGCAGCCGCAGGGTCTCGTCGGTCACCAGGTGCTTGGAGTAGTCCAGATGGAGGTCGCCGACCTGAAGGGTGAACCGCTCCGCGCGCTCGGGGTCCTGGGCGAACAGCTCGCGCAGATGCGCGTCGCCCAGCTCCTGGCGGTGTGCGGCCAGTGCGTTCCACTCGGGCAGCTGGTCGAGCCTGCTGCGGCCGTCTGCGTTCATCTCGGAATCAGCCCACTTCTCCTCGGTGCCTGGCCCCCGTGTCCCCAACCTAATTGATCGGGGACCGCATCCCGGGAACGAGGGCCGCCAGACCGCCGACGAAGAGCGCGGCGGCCGCCAGCGCCGGTGTGCCCCGCCCCCACGCGGCGGCGCTGACCCCGCCGAGCAGGGCACCGAGCGGGCTGCCGGCGATCGACAGGGTGCGGAAGGCGGCGCTGACCCGGCCCAGCATCTCGGCGGGGCTGCGCTGCTGCATCATCGTCACCTCCGTGATGTTCCAGATCATCCCGGCGAGGCCGAAGACGGCCAGGGCGGCCACGGCGGCCGGCAGCGCGCGGATCGTGCCCAGGGCGAGGAGGGCGGCGATCTGGGCGAGGCCGCACACCATGATCGTGGGGGCGCGCCCCAGCCGCTCCGCCACCCGCGCGGCCACCAGCCCGCCGAGGACGCCGCCGATCCCGTACGCCGTGATGACGGCCGCGTAACCGGCGTCCCCGGCGCCCAGCCAGCCGGTGATGTGCAACACCAGCGTGGCGATGAGCGCCCCGACGCCCACATTGCACAGCGTGGTGGACACGCACAGCGCCCGCAGCAGCCGGTCCCGCCACAGCACCCTGACACCCTCGGCCATGTCCTTGCGGATCGTGCGCCCCGGCGCCCGGGGCTCCCGCCGCTCCGCCCGCGCGCCCCCGCCCAGCGAGGCGACCAGCGCGGCGGCGGCGAGATAGCTGACCGCGTCCGCCGCGTACGGCATCGCGGCGCCGAGCCCCAGGGCCACCGGCACCAGCGGCGCGCCCACGAACCGGCCCATGACCTCCTGGCCGGTCATCAGGCGTGCGTTGGCCCGGCTCAGGGCCTCCCGGGGCACCACGGAGGGCAGCAGGGCCGTGGCCGCGTTGTCGAAGAGGGTCTGGAGGGTGGTCAGCGCGAAGGCGAGGGCGAGCAGCAGGCCGATCGTGGCATGCCCCAGCCATACTGCGACGGCGAAGGCGGCCATCAGCGCGCCCCGGGCCGCGTCCACCGCCCACATCGCCCGCCGCTGGTCCACCCGGTCCGCGAGGGCCCCGCCGAGCAGCCCGAACAGCAGCCAGGGCAGGAATCCGCACACGGTCACCAGGGAGACCAGCACCGGGGAGTCGGTCAGCGAGACGGCCAGCAACGGCAGCGCCGCCCCCCGCAGCGCGTCCCCGAACCGCGACACCACCGCGGCGCCCCACAGTCGCCCGAACCCGCCACGCCAGGCGAGCGGCGCCTGCCGCGCCTGCCCCCCGGCGTCCCGGTCCGCCGCCTCCGCCGTGGTCATACCGCCCCCTCGCGCCCGTGCCCCGACCGACCTCACGACCGTAGCCCCCACCACTGACAACGGCCCGGCCGCGCACCCCCGTCAGAGGTGCCCGGCCGGGCCGTCGTACCGTGCGCCGTCCTGCCTGTCGGTCAGATCTCGCCGCGGAGCTTGGCGAGGGCCTCGGCGAGGATCGCCTCGCCGTCGGCGTCGCTCCGCCGCTCCCGCACATACGCCAGATGCGTCTTGTACGGCTCGGTGCGCGGCGGGTCCGGCGGGTTGTCCCGGTCCTTGCCGGCCGGGAAGCCGCAGCGGGGGCAGTCCCAAGTGTCCGGGATCTGCGCGTCGCTGGCGAAGCTCGGCTGAGTCTCGTGCCCGTTCGAGCACCAGAAGGAAATGCGCAGACGAGGCGCCGATTCGCCTCGCTCCGCTTCTCCCATCGGCCCCGCTCCGACCCGACTTCCACGGATCGCGTTGCCACTTGCCACGGTCGTAACTCCCTGCGTGATGGTGCCGCGAAGCATTGGTAGGCAGCTCCGCTGCCGGGCGCCCCAGTCTACGTAAGGCCCAACGCGCGTCCAGTAAGAGGAGTTACACCCTCCCGCGGCCCGCGGCCGGGAGGTGCCCCCGAGGACGCAAGCCCATGATAGGCCGCGCTCACGACGGTACGTCAGCTATCGGCTCAATCGAGCTTGATCAGCAGGCCGAGCACGATGATGCACACGAACCACAGCAGTCCGACGACGACGGTGATCCGGTCCAGGTTGCGCTCGGCGACCGAGGAGCCGCCCACGGAGGACTGCATGCCACCGCCGAACATGTCGGACAGACCTCCGCCCTTCCCCTTGTGCATGAGCACCAGCATCATCAGCAGGACGCTGAAGATGATGAGGGCGATCGAGAACCCCATGACCACGGCTGGACCAACTCTCTCGGGCTTGGACGGAACGGTTGAGGAACGAGGGGGCCGGGTGGTGACGACCGCACCACCTCGACCCCCGCCAGGGTACGACGAGCGACCTGCTACGGCCTACTCACCGGCTGCTCGCCGGTTACCCACCGGTCTGCTCGCCGGTCGCTCGCCGGCCCGCTCACTGGTCGCGGAACCGGACGATCTTGACGAAGTCGTCCGCGTCCAGGCACGCTCCGCCGACCAGCGCGCCGTCCACATCCGGCTGGGCCATGATCGCGGCGACGTTCCCGGGCTTCACGGAGCCGCCGTACTGGATCCGGACCTTGTCGGCCACGTCCTGGCCGTAGAGCTCGGCCAGGCGGCCCCGGATGGCCCCGCAGACCTCCTGGGCGTCCTCGGGGGTGGCCACCTCGCCGGTGCCGATGGCCCAGACCGGCTCGTAGGCGATCACGATCCGCTCGGCCTGCTCGGCCGGGATGTCCTTGAGGCCCCCGTCGAGCTGCGCGAGGGTGTGGGCGACCTGGTTGCCCGCCTTGCGCACGTCCAGGCCCTCGCCGACGCACAGGATCGGCACCAGGTCGTGCCGGAAGGCGGCCTTGACCTTGGCGTTGCACAGCTCGTCGGTCTCGGCGTGGTACTGGCGCCGCTCGGAGTGGCCGACCGCCACGTACGAGCACCGCAGCTTGGCCAGCATCGCGCCGGAGATCTCCCCGGTGTAGGCGCCGGACTCGTGCGCCGAGAGGTCCTGCGCGCCGTACTTGATCTTCAGCTTGTCGTGCTCGACCAGGGTCTGCAGCGTCCGCAGGTCCGTGAACGGCGGCAGGACCGCGACCTCGACGGCCTCGTAGTCCTTGTCGGTGAGCGAGAAAGTGATCTTCTGGACATGGGCGATGGCCTCGAGGTGGTTGAGGTTCATCTTCCAGTTGCCCGCGATCAGCGGGGTGCGGTCACTCACGGTGTTCAGTCCTCCAGTGCGGCGAGGCCGGGGAGCGTCTTGCCCTCGAGGTATTCGAGGCTCGCTCCGCCGCCGGTCGAGATGTGGCCGAAAGCCTTTTCGTCGAAGCCCAGGATGCGGACGGCCGCGGCGGAGTCGCCACCGCCCACCACGGTGAAGGCCGGGCTCTCGACCAGCGCCTGGGCGACGGCCTTGGTGCCCTCGGCGAAGTCGGGGTGCTCGAAGACGCCCATCGGCCCGTTCCAGAAGACGGTGGCGGCGTCGGTCAGCTTCGAGGCGTACAGCTTGCGGGTCTCCGGGCCGATGTCCAGACCCTGCTGGTCGGCCGGGATCTCCGCGGCGGAGACGGCCCGCGGGTTGGCCGGGGCCTTCGTCTTCAGGTCCGGGAACCCGGGGGCCACCAGGACGTCGACGGGGAGCACGAACTCCACGCCGCGCTCCTTGGCGCGCGCCAGGTACTCCTGGACGGCCGGGATCTGGTCCTCCTGCAGCAGGGAGGTGCCGATCTCGTGGCCCTGGGCCTTGAGGAAGGTGTACGCCATGCCGCCGCCGATGAGGATGCGGTCGGCCTTCTCCAGGAGATGGCCGATGACACCGAGCTTGTCGGACACCTTGGCGCCGCCGAGGACCACCGCGTACGGGCGCTTCACATTCTCGGTGAGCTGCTTGAGGACGGTCAGCTCGGCGGCGATCAGGTCGCCCGCGGCGTGCGGCAGCCGCGCCGGGAGGTCGTACACGGAGGCGTGCTTGCGGTGCACCGCGCCGAAGCCGTCGCCCACGTAGAGGTCCGCGAGGGCGGCCAGCCGGTCGGCGAAGGCGCCGCGCTCGGCGTCGTCCTTGCTGGTCTCCCCGGCGTTGAAGCGCAGGTTCTCCAGCAGCGCGACATCGCCGTCGGCGAGCCCGTCCACGACCCGGCGGGCGCCGTCCCCGACCGTGTCGGCCGCGAACGCGACCTCCTTGCCGAGGAGTTCGCCGAGCCGCCGGGCGACCGGGGCGAGCGAGAAGCGGGGGTCGGGCTCGCCCTTGGGGCGGCCCAGGTGGGAGGCGACGATCACCTTGGCGCCCGCCTGGACCAGCTTGGCGAGGGTCGGCACGGCGGCACGGATACGGCCGTCGTCGGTGATCGTCTCGCCGTCGAGCGGCACGTTCAGATCGGCGCGGACGAAGACCCGCTTCCCGGCGACCTGAAGATCGTCAATCGTCTTCACTGAGGACTCCTTGTTCATGGGACAGGGCCCGTACGACAGCGTCGTACCGGGCCCTGTCCTGGCTCATCGCGACAGCGGTCAGCGCAGGTAACGGCGGCTGGTCAGAGCTGGTTGCCGACGAAGACGGTCAGGTCGACGAGGCGGTTCGAGTAGCCCCACTCATTGTCGTACCAGCCGACGATCTTGACCTGCTTGCCCTGGGCCATGGTGAGCGAGGAGTCGAAGGTGCAGGAGGCAGGCCAGTTGACGATGTCCGAGGACACGATCTGGTCCTCGGTGTAGTCGAGGATGCCCTTGAGCTGGCCCTCGGCGGCCTTCTGGAAGGCGGTGTTGATCTCGTCCTTGGTGACCTCGCGGTCCAGCTCGACGACCAGGTCGGTGACCGAGCCGGTGGGCACCGGGACGCGCATGGAGATGCCGTCCAGCTTGCCCTTGAGCTGCGGGAGCACCAGGGCGGTGGCCTTCGCGGCGCCGGTGGAGGTCGGGATGATGTTCTGCGCGGCGGCCCGCGCCCGGCGCCAGTCCTTGTGCGGGAAGTCCAGGATGCGCTGGTCGTTGGTGTACGCGTGCACCGTGGTCATCAGGCCCTTGGCGATGCCGAAGGCCTCGTCGAGGACCTTGGCCATCGGGGCGACACAGTTGGTGGTGCAGGACGCGTTGGAGATGATGTGGTGGTTGGCGGCGTCGTACTTGTCCTGGTTGACGCCCATGACGATGGTGATGTCCTCGTCCTTGGCGGGCGCGGAGATCAGGACCTTCTTGGCGCCTGCGGCCAGGTGCTTCGCCGCGTCGTCACGCTTGGTGAAGATGCCCGTCGACTCGATCACGACGTCGGCGCCGAGCTCGCCCCACGGAAGGTTGGCCGGATCGCGCTCGGCGAGCGTGCGGAACGTCTGGTTGCCGACGGTGATGGTGTCGTCGGTGTGGCTGACCTCCTGCTTCAGCCGACCGAGGATCGTGTCGTACTTCAGCAGGTGGACCAGAGTGGCGTTGTCGGTCAGGTCGTTGACACCGACGATCTCGATGTCCGCGCCCTGCTCCAGGAGCGCGCGGAAGTAGTTGCGTCCGATGCGGCCGAAGCCGTTGATGCCTACGCGGATCGTCACGAACCGATCTCCTCGTTGGTGTGCCGGTATGGACGCCGGCGAGCTGACTTGGATGTCCCCGACCGCCTCCGACCCTACCGCTATCACGGGACGTACGTGACATTGGCACCAGTGGCCATCCGCCACCGGAAAGGGGGACGGACCGCCCGCTCCGTCGACGTCTCGGTCACGTTCTGTCACGATCTGCCACGGACGGTCGACGCCGCGGCGCCCCCGGCTCCTCATGGGAACCGGGGGCGCGGACCCCTGACGTACGGTCAGCCGGGGCGGTCAGCGGGTGCGGTCAGCCGACCATGCCCTCGGCCATCTCCTCGGTCAGGCTGGACTCCGTCCCCGGGATCCCCAGGTCCTGGGCGCGCTTGTCGGCCATGGCCAGCAGGCGGCGGATACGGCCCGCCACGGCGTCCTTGGTCAGCGGCGGGTCGGCGAGCGCGCCCAACTCCTCCAGGGACGCCTGCTTGTGCTCCATGCGCAGCCGCCCGGCCGCGGCCAGGTGCTCGGGCACCTCCTCGCCGAGGATCTCCAGGGCGCGCTGCACCCGGGCCCCGGCGGCGACGGCGGCCCGGGCCGAGCGGCGCAGGTTGGCGTCGTCGAAGTTGGCGAGCCGGTTGGCGGTGGCCCTCACCTCGCGGCGCATCCGGCGCTCCTCCCAGGCGAGCACCGACTCATGGGCGCCGAGCCGCGTCAACAGCGCGCCGATCGCATCACCGTCACGGACGACGACGCGGTCAACCCCGCGCACCTCCCGCGCCTTGGCGGCGATCTGGAGCCGGCGCGCCGCGCCGACCAGGGCGAGCGCGGCCTCGGGGCCGGGGCAGGTCACCTCGAGCGAGGAGGAGCGGCCGGGCTCGGTGAGCGAGCCGTGGGCGAGGAAGGCCCCGCGCCAGGCGGCCTCCGCGTCACAGGTGGCACCCGAGACGACCTGCGGCGGCAGCCCGCGGATCGGCCGGCCGCGGCCGTCGACCAGCCCGGTCTGCCGGGCCAGTTGGTCACCGCCCGCCACCACTCGCACCACGTAGCGGCTGCCGCGGCGCAGCCCGCCGGGGGCCATCACCACCAGGTCGGAGGAGTGGCCGAAGATCTCCAGGATGTCCTTGCGGACTCTGCGGGCCGCGATGCCCGTATCGAGCTCCGCCTCGATCACGATGCGCCCGCTGACCAGGTGCAGCCCGCCCGCGAACCGCAGGATCGCCGAGACCTCCGCTTTCCGGCAGCAGGTGCGGGTGACGGGGAGCCGGGAGATTTCGTCCTTCACCGCTGCCGTCATCGCCATGGGCCGATCCTTCCATGCATCCGAAAAATACGGTCGTACGCGGCGGCCAGAAGCTCCGGGTCGTGTTTCGGAGAGCCGTCGGGCCTGGCCACCGGCGCCAGCTCGACCGTGCCTCCCAGCCGCTTCGCGGCCTCGCACAGACTGCCCTGGTCGGGGACGGCGGCCTCGTCGGCCAGCACCACGTCGAAGGCGAGTTTAGGGGCGTGTCGGGCCAAAACCTCCAAATGACGCTGCGGGGAGAAGCCGTCGGTTTCGCCCGGCTGGGGGGCCAGGTTCAGCGACAGGACCCGCCGGGCCTTGGTCTCGGTGAGCGCCTCGAGCAGCTCGGGGACCAGCAGGTGCGGGATCACGGAGGAGAACCAGGAGCCGGGGCCGAGCACCACCCAGTCGGCGTCCAGCACCGCCTCCACGGCCTCGGGCACGGCCGGCGGGCCGCCCGGCACCAGGTGGACCGACTGCACCTCGCCGGGGGTGAGCGCGACGGTGGCCTGCCCCCGCACCGTGGAGACCTCGTCCGGGCGGCTCGGATCATGGCCGCGGACGAACGCCTGGAGCTCCAGCGGGACCGCCGACATGGGCAGCACCCGGCCGTGCGCGCCCAGCAGCTTGCCGACCAGGTCAAGGGCCTCGACGTGGTCCCCGAGCTGCTCCCAGAGGGCGACGATCAGGAGATTGCCGACCGCGTGGCCGTGCAGCTCGCCCTCGCTGGCGAAGCGGTGCTGGATGACCCGGGCCCAGGTCTGGCCCCAGTCGTCGTCGCCGCACAGCGCGGCCAGCGCCTTGCGCAGGTCGCCGGGCGGCAGCACGCCGAGCTCGTCGCGCAGCCGCCCGCTGGAGCCCCCGTCGTCGGCGACGGTGACGACGGCGGTCAGATCGCCGGTGATCCGGCGCAGGGCGGCCAGCGAGGCGGACAGCCCCATGCCACCGCCGAGCGCCACCACCTTGGGCTGCGCTCCCCGGCTCGTACGGGATCCGACCAGCCGCCGCAGCCGTCTGGTCCGGATCGTCACTCGCGCCCCATGTCACGGTGGACGATGACGGTCTCGACTCCCTCGGCGGCGAGCCGGGCGGCGAGGCGCTCGGACATCGCGACGCTGCGGTGCTTCCCGCCCGTACAGCCGACGGCGATGGTGACGTAGCGCTTGCCCTCGCGGCGGTAGCCGGCCGCGATCAGCTGCAGCAGCTCCGCGTAGCGGTCGAGGAACTCCTTGGCGCCGGGCTGGTTGAAGACATAGCCGGCGACCTCCTCGTTGAGCCCGGTGAAGGGGCGCAGCTCCGGGACCCAGTGCGGGTTCGGCAGGAAGCGGCAGTCCACCACCAGGTCGGCGTCGACCGGCAGGCCGTACTTGTAGCCGAAGGACATGACGGTGGCGCGCAGCTCCGGCTCCTCCTCGCCGGCGAACTGGGCGTCCATCTTGGCGCGCAGCTCGTGCACGTTGAGGCTGGAGGTGTCGATGACCAGGTCGGCGTCGCCGCGCAGCTCGCGCAGCAGGTCGCGCTCGGCCGCGATGCCGTCCACGATCCTGCCGTCGCCCTGGAGCGGGTGCGGGCGGCGCACCGACTCGAAGCGGCGCACCAGGGCCTCGTCGGACGCCTCCAGGAAGAGCACGCGGCGCTTCACGTTCTTGGCGGCCAGGTCGGCCAGGGATTCGCGGAGATTGTCGAAGAAACGACGGCCTCGGACGTCGACGACCACCGCGATGCGGGCCACATTGCCCTGGGAGCGGGCGCCGAGGTCCACCATGGTGGGGATCAGCGCGGGCGGCAGATTGTCGACGACGAACCAGCCGAGGTCCTCCAGGCACTTCGCGGCGGTGCTGCGGCCCGCCCCCGACATGCCGGAGATGATCACCAGCTCGGGGATGGCCGCCGCCTCGGCGGCATCCGGCGGGGTGCCCGTATTCACCTGCGCTCCGTCTCCATACTTCTCATGCTCGTTCATGTTCCCGTCCCCCGCGTCGATGACGACGCCGCGCTCGCGGCCTCGTCCTCAATGATCTCTCCTGTGGCGGTGTTCACCGCCGGGGCGGCCGGGGCCGCCGTGGCGAGGGCGGCGGCGACCGTTTCGGCGGTCTTGCGGCCCACCCCCGGCACCTCGCATATCTGCTCCACTGTCGCGGCGCGCAGCCTCTTGAGCGAGCCGAAGTGCTTCAGGAGGGCCTGCCGACGGCTTTCGCCGAGCCCGGGCACGGTGTCCAGCGGGCCGGCCTTCATGGACTTGGCCCGCTTGCTGCGCTGGTAGGTGATGGCGAAGCGGTGCGCCTCGTCGCGCACGCGCTGCAGGAGGTAGAGGCCCTCACTGCTGCGGGGCAGCACGACGGGGTCCTCGTCGTCGGGCAGCCAGACCTCTTCCAGCCGCTTGGCGAGGCCGCACACCGCCACGTCGTCGATGCCGAGCTCGTCCAGCGCCCGCTTGGCGGCGGCGACCTGCGGCCGGCCGCCGTCCACGACGACGAGCTGCGGCGGGTAGGCGAACCGCTTGGGCCTGCCGCTGTCGTCGATGGGCCCGGAGGTCGCTCCGGCCCCGTCGGCGCCTTCGTCGCCGGGGGCGCCGCCCTCGGCGGCCGGGCCCCACTCCCCGGTGTCGGTCTTCTCCTGCAGATAGCGGCGGAAGCGGCGGCTGACGACCTCGTGCATGGAGCGGACGTCGTCCTGGCCGACGAAGCTCTTGATCTGGAAGCGGCGGTACTCGCTCTTGCGGGCCAGACCGTCCTCGAAGACCACCATGGACGCCACGACGTCCTCGCCCTGCAGATGGGAGATGTCGAAGCACTCGATGCGCAGCGGGGCGGAGTCCAGCTCCAGGGCCTCGGCGATCTCCTCCAGGGCGCGGGAGCGCGTGGTCAGGTCGGAGGCGCGCTTGGTCTTGTGGAGGGCGAGCGCCTGCTGGGCGTTGCGCGCGACGGTGGCCATCAGGTCCTTCTTGTCGCCGCGCTGCGGGATGCGCAGGTCGACCCGGGAGCCGCGGCGGTCGCCGAGCCACTGGGCGACCGGGGCGACGGGGTCGGGCAGGGCGGGGACCAGGACCTCCTTGGGCACCGCGTCGCCCTTCTCCTCCCCGTAGAGCTGCTGCAGCGCGTGCTCGACCAGGCCGGCGGTGTCGACGGCCTCCACCTTGTCGGTGACCCAGCCGCGCTGGCCGCGGACCCGGCCGCCGCGCACATGGAAGATCTGGACGGCGGCCTCCAGCTCGTCCTCGGCGACCGCTATCAGGTCGGCGTCGGTGGCGTCGGCCAGGACGACCGCGTTCTTCTCCATGGCGCGCTTGAGCGCCCCGATGTCGTCGCGGAGCCGGGCCGCCTTCTCGTACTCCATCTCCTCGGCGGCCTCCTGCATCCGCTGCTCGAGGCGGCGCAGGTAGGTGCCGGTGCGCCCGGCCATGAAGTCGCAGAACTCCTCGGCCAGCTCGCGGTGCTCCTCGGCGGTCACCCGGCCGACGCAGGGCGCGGAGCACTTGCCGATGTAGCCGAGCAGGCAGGGGCGGCCGATCTGGGCGGAGCGCTTGAACACCCCGGCGGAGCAGGTCCGCACCGGGAACACCCGCAGCATCAGGTCGACCGTCTCGCGGATGGCCCAGGCGTGGCCGTAGGGACCGAAGTAGCGCACGCCCTTCTTCTTGGGGCCGCGCATGACCTGGACCCGGGGGAATTCCTCGTTGAGCGTCACCGCGAGGGAGGGATAGCTCTTGTCGTCGCGGTACTTGACGTTGAACCGGGGGTCGAACTCCTTGATCCAGGAGTACTCGAGCTGCAGCGCCTCGACCTCGGTGCTCACCACGGTCCACTCCACGGAGGCGGCCGTGGTCACCATGGTGCGGGTGCGGGGGTGGAGGTTCGCCAGGTCCTGGAAGTACGAGGAGAGGCGCGGGCGCAGGCTCTTCGCCTTTCCGACGTAGATCACCCGGCCGTGCTCGTCTCGGAACTTGTAGACCCCCGGCGACTCGGGGATCTGTCCCGGCTTGGGGCGGTAGCTGCTCGGGTCGGCCATGGTCACCACCCTACTGGCGGGGAGTGACAGTCCGGAGCCGCCCGGCCGCCCGGCGCGCGCTCGTCCCGATTCTGCCGTCCGTCGCGCGTAAACGTTTGCGCAAGCGTTTACGCGCGGCTTTCGGTGAGGTACGTTCCTGCCCCATGGCGACCATGGCCGATGTGGCCCGGCGCGCGGGCGTGTCGGTGGCCACCGTCTCGCACGTGCTCAACGAGACCCGTCCGGTGCTCCCGGGCACCCGCGAGGCGGTGCTCGAGGCCATCGACGCCCTGGGCTACACCCCCAACACGCTCGCCCGCTCCCTGGTCACCGCGCGCACCCGCTCGATCGGCCTGGCGGTGTCGGCGACCAGCAATCCGTACTTCACCGAGATCCTGCGGGGCGTGGAGGCCGGCGCGCTGGAGCACGGCTACGGCCTGCTCGTCGCCGACCCCCACGACGACCCCGTCCATGAGCGCAAGGCCGTCCAGTTGCTCCACGAGCGGCGGGTGGACGGGCTGATCGTCGCGGCCTCGGCCGAGCCCGGCGCGATGATCGACTATCTGACCCGCCACCGAGTCCCGGCCGTCTTCCTCGACCGGCTGGTCGGCGACGCCCACGACCAGGTGGGCGCCGACAACGCCTTCCACGTGGAACAGCTCGTGCTCCACCTCGCCGACCTCGGCCACACCCGCATCGGCCTGGTCGCGGGCGCGCCCGGGCTGAGCACCACCGAGGAGCGGATCGCCGGCTACCGCGCCGGGCTGCGCCGGCGGGGGCTGCCGTTCGCTCCCGAGCTGCTGGCCGGCGGCGACTCCGAGGCGGACGGGGCCCGGGCCGCCACCCATCGGCTGCTGGCGGCCGCGCGGCCGCCCACCGGGCTGGTCACCGGGAACAACGCGATGACCATCGGCGCGCTGCGCGCCCTGGAGGAGGCGGGCCTCGGCGTCCCGGACGACATGGCGCTGGTCTGCTTCGACGACTTCTCCTGGGGCGATGTGTTCTCGCCCCGGCTGACCGCGATCGCGCAGCCCAGCCGCGAGATCGGCGCCACCGCGGTCAGGCTGCTGCTCGACCGGCTGGAGGACCCCGCCCGCCCGCCGCGGACCGTCCGGCTGCCCTGTGCCTTCGTGCACCGCACCTCGTGCGGCTGTGCCCCCAGTCCATCCACTACGTGAGGAAACGCCCCGTGATCGTCGTCGCCGGAGAAGCCCTGATCGACCTGGTGCCCGGCCGCCCGGCCCCCGACGGCCCGGTGCGGGCCGACGACCCCGCGCCGGAGCCGGCGCTGCCCGCGCTGCTGCCGCGGCGCGGCGGCGGCCCGTACAACACGGCGGTGGCGCTGGCCCGGCTGGGCTCGCCGACCGCCTTCTGCTCCCGGATCTCCACGGACGGCTTCGGCGAGGCGCTGCTGCGAGGGCTGCGCGACGACGGCGTGGACACCGCCCTGGTGCAGCGCGGTGCGGAGCCGACCACGCTGGCGGTCGCCTCGATAGGCGACGACGGCTCGGCGGGCTACGGCTTCTATGTCGAGGGCACCGCGGACCGGCTGTTCGAGCTGCCCGCGGCGCTTCCCGACTCCGTCGCGGCCGTGTCCTTCGGCACCTGTTCGCTGGTGCTGGAGCCGGGCGCGAGCGCGTACGAGGCGCTGCTGCGGCGCGAGGCGGCGCGGGGGGTGTTCACCGCGCTCGACCCCAACATCCGCGCCGGTCTGATCCCCGACGCCGACGCCTACCGGGCGCGGTTCCACGGCTGGCTGCCGCACGTCGGCCTGCTGAAGCTGTCGGAGGAGGACGCCGCCTGGCTGGCCGGCTCCCAGGACCCGGCGGCGGCCGCCCGTGAGTGGCTGGCGGCGGGCCCGGCGGCGGTGGTGCTCACCCACGGCGGGGACGGCGTCAGCGTGCTCACCCGGGACGGGGGCGGCTGCTCGGTGCCCGGCGTACGGGTCGAGGTGGTGGACACCATCGGGGCGGGCGACACGGTGAACGCCGCGCTGCTGCACCGGCTGGCCGCGCACCAGGCGCTGTCGGCGGACGCGGTGGCGAAGCTGGACGACGCGGCCTGGCAGGACGTGCTCGGCTTCGCCGCGCGGGCGGCCGCCGTCACCTGCTCCCGGGCGGGCGCGGAGCCGCCCTACGCGAGCGAGCTCTGACCGGAAGCGTGCCGCGGACCGGAAGCGTGCCGCGCCCTCGCCGGGGCGCGGCACGCTCCGGTCGCGCTACTTCGCGGCCGCGCGCCGTCCGGCCGCCGTCTTCGACGCGGCCTTCTTGACGGCGGTCTTCGCAGCGGCCTTCTTCGTTGCGGCCTTCTTGGCCGGGGCCTTCTTGGCCGGGGCCTTCTTGGCCGGGGCCTTCGCGGCGGCCTTGCTCCCGCCGCTCCGCGCGGCCGGCACCGCCGCGTCGCTCACCCGGCCGCCCAGCATCTCCCGCAGGAACTTGCCGGTGTGGCTGGCGGGGACGGAGGCCACCTCCTCGGGGGTGCCCTCGGCGACGACCAGACCGCCGCCGCTGCCGCCCTCCGGGCCCATGTCCACGACCCAGTCGGCGGTCTTGATCACATCGAGGTTGTGCTCGATGACGATCACGGTGTTGCCCTTGTCGACCAGCCCCGAGAGCACCTTGATCAGCTTGCTGATGTCCTCGAAGTGCAGCCCGGTGGTGGGCTCGTCCAGGACGTAGACCGTGCGCCCGGTCGAGCGCTTCTGCAGCTCGCTCGCCAGCTTGACGCGCTGCGCCTCGCCGCCGGAGAGGGTCGGCGCGGGCTGCCCGAGCCGGACGTACCCCAGCCCGACCTCGGTCAGCGTGCGCAGGTGGCGGGCGATGGTCGGCACGGCCTCGAAGAAGTCGAGCGCCTCCTCGATGGGCATGTC
>NZ_MAXF01000140.1 GCF_001704635.1 Streptomyces sparsogenes
CCGTGGCGGATTGGTGACCAGCTCGCTGACGATCAGCTCCGTGGTCGTCATCAGCTCCTCCAGACCCCACTCGGCAAGCTGGCGGACCGCCAGCGAGCGGGCGCTGGTGACCACGGCCGGGTCGGTGGGCAGGTCCCAGGAGGCGACGTGGCCGGGGCTCAGCGAGTGGGTGCGGGCCAGCAGCAGGGCGACGTCGTCGGACGGTGGGGAGGTCAGCAGGGTGTCGACCACCGCGGAGCAGAGGTCCTCCACGGGCATGCCGGGCTGGCCGAGCGCGTTGCTCAGCCGGGCCAGGCCGACGTCGATGTCCTGGTCGCAGGTCTCGATGAGGCCGTCGGTGTAGAGGGCGATCACGCTGCCCTCCGGCAGCTCCAGCTCCGCCGACTCGAAGGGCAGCGAGCCCAGACCCAGCGGCGGTCCGGCGGGCAGGCTGGGGAAGGTGACCTCGCCGTCCGGGGTCACGAGGGCGGGCGCCGGGTGTCCGGCCCGGGCCATGGTGCACCGCCGGGTGACCGGGTCGTAGATCGCGTACAGGAAGGTGGCGCCCAGGAGCGCGGCGGTCTCCTCCTCGCCCGCCCGCCCCTCGCCGAGCCGGATGATCAGGTCGTCGAGGTGGGCCAGCAGCTCCTCCGGCGGCAGGTCCATGTCCGCGAGGGTGTGCACGGCGGTGCGCAGCCGGCCCATGCTGGCCGCGGCGTCGATGCCGTGCCCGACCACGTCGCCGACCGCCAGCGCCACCCGCGCGCCGG
>NZ_MAXF01000141.1 GCF_001704635.1 Streptomyces sparsogenes
TGCACGGCGGAGCCGGCCCATGCTGGCCGCGGCGTCGATGCCGTGCCCGACCACGTCGCCGACCGCCAGCGCCACCCGCGCGCCGGACAGCGGGATCACGTCGAACCAGTCGCCGCCCACGCCGTGGCGGACGTCCGTGGGCAGATAGCGCGACGCCACCTCGAGGGCGGGGCTCTCGGGCAGGTCGTGCGGCATCAGGCTCCGCTGGAGGGCCAGGGCCGCGGTGTGCTCGCGGGTGTAGCGGCGGGCGTTGTCCACGCACAGGGCGGCCCGTGCGACCAGCTCCTCGGCCAGCATCAGGTCGTCCTCCTCGAACGGGACCGGGTGGCGGGTGCGGACGAAGGAGGCCACGCCCAGGATGGTGCCGCGCGCGCTGATCGGCGTGACCATCAACGAGCGCATCCCGAACTCGCGGACCTTGCCGGCCCGGGCCGGATCGGGGTTGTCGCCGGTCCACGCGGTGACGGAGACGTCCATGACCGGGTCCAGGATGGCCTCACCGGAGAAGAAGCAGGAGGCGAAGGGGGAGCCGGGGGAGATGGCGATGACGTCTCCGGGCACCGCGATGGCCTCCGGGGTGCCTTCGTGGATGGAGGTCTGGCCCGCCCGCCGGAAGACCGGCAGCGTCCGGCGCGGTGAGGCCACCGGCTCCTCGCCGCGCAGCACCGACTCCAGCAGGTCGACGGTCACGAAGTCGGCCAGCCGGGGGACGGCGAAGTCGGCCAGCTCCTGGGCGGTCCGCAGCACGTCCAGGGTGCTGCCGATCTTCGCGCTGGCCTCGCTCAGCAGGGCCAGCCGTTCCCGGGCCCGCCATCGGTCGGTCACGTCCATGCCCATGTAGCACACGCCCACCGGGTTGCCGTCGGCGTTGTCGAGCCGGAAGAAGGAGGTGGAGTACGCGTGCTCGTGGTACGGATCGGCCAGGGTCCAGCCCCGGTACTCGTAGTCGATCACCGGTTTGCCGGTCTCCAGCGCCTTCCGCATCTGCGCTTCGAGGGCGTCGGTGTCCAGGCCGGGCAGGAACTCCCCCATCCGGTGGCCCAGCCGCTGCTCGCGCGGCACCCCGCCGTAGCGCTCCAGCATGTCGTTGAGCCACACGTACCGCAGGTCCGGGCTGAGGACGGCCATGCCGATGGGGGAGCGGACGAGAAACGCCTCCAGCAGCGATCCGCTCAGCGCCCACGAGGGGATCTTCGAGAGGTCGACCGCGGAGATCAGCCAGCACCTGCGGCCGCAGAAATCGGACATCGCCGAGATCCGCACCCCGGCCTCGACCGGGTGGCCGGCGCGGTGCCGGAGCGTCACCAGGCCGCCCCAGCTGCCCTGCCGGCGGCACTGGTCCGCGATGCCCTCCGCCTTCGCCGCGTCCTCGGGGGTCGCCAGCAGCACGGTGGCAGGCTTCCCCACCACCTCGGCCGCCGGATAGCCGAGGAGCTGCTCCGTGGCGGTGGTCCACCCGACGACGATGCCCGCCGCGTCGATCACCGCGGTCGCCGCGTCGGCCATGTCGAACGGGACGTGCGCTTCTGTGGGAACGATTCCCTCGGGACTGGTCATCGCCCGCCCCATCTGCGGAGACATTTCTGTTAATACTATGACTCCTGCGCCTCGCCAGTGGTGAGCCGGGCCACGATCAGGGCGAGCAGGATGATGCCGCCGTAGATCGCCTGGATCCAGAAGGACGACACCTGGGCAAGCGTGAGCAGGTTCTCCAGCATCCCCAGCAGCAGCGTGCCCAGCAGGGCGCCGAGCAGCGAGCCGCGGCCGCCCCGCAGGCTGATGCCGCCGATCACCGCGGCCGCGAACACGGTGAAGATCATGCCGCTGCCCTGGTCGGCGTTGACCGCGCCGACCCGTCCGGCGATGACCAGGCCCGCGACGGCC
Organism: Streptomyces sparsogenes; assembly: GCF_001704635.1. Lineage (GTDB taxonomy): Bacteria > Actinomycetota > Actinomycetes > Streptomycetales > Streptomycetaceae > Streptomyces > Streptomyces sparsogenes. The sequence goes on from NZ_MAXF01000141.1 coordinate 1,885, forward strand.
GACAGGGCCCCGCCCACCACCAGCACGGCCCAGCCCACCCGCGCCACCCGGATGCCCGCCGCGCGGGCGGCCGGGGCGTTGCCGCCGACCGCGTACACCGCGCGGCCGAAGCGGTGGTAGCGCAGGCAGAACCCGGCCACCGCGAAGCATCCGGCGGTCAGCCACACGCAGAGCGGCAGCCCCAGCCAGGTGTCGGAGCCCAGCGCGAAGAAGGCGGCCGGGGCGTCGAAGAGCGTCCTGCCCGAGACCAGTCCGATCAGCAGCCCGCGCAGCACGATGTTCATCGCGAGGGTGACGATGAAGCCGTTGAGCCCCAGCCCCACGATCAGGGCGGCGTTGACCGCGCCCACGCACGCCCCGGCCACCGGGATGATCAGCAGGCCGAGCCACGCGGGCCAGAGGGTGCCGAAGCCGCCGGAGGCGGCGGGCATGACGACCAGGAAGCCGAGCGCGGGCGCCAGGCCCGCGACGGACTCGAGCGAGAGGTCCATCCGGCCGCTGAGCAGGATCATCGCCTCGGCGAGCACCAGCAGCCCCAGCGCCGAGGAGGCGCCCAGGATGTTGATCAGGTTGTCCCGCTCCAGGAACGTGTGGTCGGTCACCGCGCCCACCACCACCAGCAGCACCACCGCGGGCAGCAGCGCCAGGTCCCGCACCCGGAACAGGGCGGCGCGGCGGGCCGGGCCGGCCGGCGAGGCGGCCGGGTCACCCATGGCCGGGCGTCACCCCTTCGACCGCGGCGAGCAGATCCGCGTCCCGCCACCCCGCCGGGTACTCGGCCGACACGAAGCCGTTGAACATGACCAGGACCCGGTCGCAGACGCGCAGGTCCTCCAGCTGGTCGGAGACCACCAGCACCGCGCGTCCCTCGGCCCGGGCCCGCAGCGCCGCCGCCAGCAGGGTCTGCTTGGCCCGTACGTCCACCCCGGCCGTCGGGTCGATGAGCACCAGCACCCTGGGGTCGGTGGCCAGGGCGCGCGCCAGGACCACCTTCTGCTGGTTGCCGCCGGACAGCCGGCTCAGCGGCTCGGCGGGCCCCCGGGTGCCGATGTCGAGATCGGCGATCGCCCGCCGGGCGACCGCGTCCCGGGCCCGGGGGCTGATCAGGCCAAGCGGCCCGAGCCGGCCGCTGATCGGCATGGTGATGTTCTCGGCCACCGACAGCCCCGCGACCAGCCCCTCGTGGTGCCGGTCGCGCGGCAGACAGCCGACCCCGGCGGCCAGGGCCGCGGGGACGCTTCCGGTGCGCAGCGGGCGGCCGAAGATCCAGGCCCGGCCGCCGGTGGTCCGGTGCAGCCCGGCCAGCGCGGCCCCGAGCTGATGGCTGCCCGAGCCGGCGAGCCCGGCCAGGCCCACCACCTCACCGGCCCCGACGGTGAGGCTGATGTCATGGAAGCGCGGGCTGCTGAGGTGCTCCAGGCGCACGGCGGCGGGGGCCGGGCCGGCCGGCCGCGGCCGCTCGGCGGGCGGGGCCGGCGGCCCGCCGCGCCCGCCGGTCATCGCCTCGATCAGCTTGCCCGGGGGCATCTCGCCGACCGGGGCGGTGACGATCCGCCGGGCGTCGCGCAGCACGGTCACGACCTGGCACACCTCGTACACCTCCCGCAGGTGGTGGGAGATGTAGAGGAAGGTGACCCCGGCCTCCTCGAGCCGCCGCATATGGGCGAACAGCCGGCCGGCCGCCCGGCTGTCGAGCTGGGCCGTCGGCTCGTCCAGGACGATGAGGCGGGTGCCGCGCGAGAGCGCCCGCGCGATCTCCACCAGCTTGGTGTCCTCGACGCTCAGCCCGCCGGCCCGGGCCGTCTCGTCCACCGGCACGCCCCACTCGTCCAGGAGCGCGCGGGCCCGGCGCCGCATCAGCCGCCGGCTGATCACCCGGCCCCGCGGGGTGACCGGCTGACGGCCCAGGAACAGGTTCTCCGCCACCGACAGCTCGCCGACGACCGTCGACCGCTGGTAGACGCACGCCACCCGGCGCCGCCAGGCCGCCCGGTCCGCGAGGGGTGGCGCGGGTTCGCCGTCGTACCGCACGGTGCCGCGCTCCGGCCGGGTGAGGCCGGTGAGGACCGACACGAGCGTGGACTTGCCCGCGCCGTTGCGGCCGACGAGGGCGTGGGAGGCGCCCGCCTCGACGGCGAGGTCCGTGTCCAGCAGGGCCACCGTGGGCCCGTACCGCTTGGTGATCCCACGGGCCTCGACGAGCGGGGGTCGGGCGCGGGTCATCGGCGGTTGCCCCACAGCGCCGGGTCGTCGACGTTCCGCCGGGTCACCAGGGGCGCGGGGAGCTGGTCCTGGAGGATGCCGCCGGGCAGCTCGACGACGGTGCTGCCGTGGCCCGTGCGGCCCGGGTGGAAGGTCTTCCCGGCCATCGCCCGCTTGATGTAGTACATGGCGTACTTGGCGTAGAGGTCGGCGGGCTGGGAGACGGTGGCGTCGAGGAAACCCTGGCGGATGGCCCTGAGTTCCTCGGGGATGCCGTCGTTGGAGACGATCGTGATGTGCCGGGGGCGGCCCGCGCGCACCAGAGCGTGGTGCCGCTGGAGGGTGCGCAGGGTCGGCGCCAGATACACCCCGCCGGCCTGCAGATAGATGCCCTTGATGGTGGGGTTGGCGCTGTACAGCGCCTCCAGGCCGGCCGCGGCCCTGTCCGCCTGCCATCCGGCGGGGATGTTCAGCACCTTGATCGCCGGGTGGTGCCGCGCCATGCACCGGGAGAAGGCGGACGTGCGGTCGCGGCCGTTGGCCGAGGCCAGGTCGCCCTGGATCTGCACCACCTTGCCCGTCCTCACGGCCCGGCCCAGGACCTGGCAGGCCTTGCGGCCGTAGGCGCGGTTGTCGGCCCTGACCACCATCGCCACCTTCCCCTTCTCGGGGGCCACGTCGACCGCGACCACGGGGACGTTCCGGCGCTGCGCGGCGCGCAGGCCCGCGACGACGGCGGCGGAGTCGATGGGCGAGACCACCAGGCCCTTGACGCCCTCGGACAGCAGGTTCTGGATGTCGGCGATCTGTTTCGCGGCGTCGCCGTCGGAATTGACCGTGGGGAGCACCCGCACGCCCTGGGCGGCGGCCTGCCGCGGGATGTCCTGGTTGTACGCCTGCCAGAACGGCGAGGTGAGGAACGGCAGCACCACCCCGACCCGGCCGCCGGCCGACCCGCCGCCCCCGCAGCCCGCGGCGGCCGGGGCCAGCGCCAGGACGAGGACCGTGGCGGCGGCCCGGCGGCGCCCCGCGCCCCTCACGCCACCCCCTGCGCCCGCTCGGCGAGCCAGACGGCGCCGTGGGGGTAGGCGTACGCGCGCAGCGACTCGGGGCGCAGGGTGGAGCTGAACCCGGGGACGGAGGGGGCCGTGTACCGCCCCCGGGCGATCACCGCGGGATCGGTGAAGTGCTCGTGCAAATGGTCCACGTACTCGACCGTCCGGTCCTCCCGCGTCCCGGAGACCGCCACGTAGTCGAACATGGCCAGGTGCCGCACCAGCTCGCACAGTCCCACGCCCCCCGCGTGCGGGCACACCGGGACCCCGAAACGGGCGGCGAGCAGCAGGATCGCCAGGTGCTCCGAGACCCCGCCGACGCGGCAGGCGTCCAGCTGGAGGATGTCCAGGGCCCCGGCGAGCAGCAGCTGTTTGAAGACCACGCGGTTGGCCGTGTGCTCGCCGGCCGCGACCTTCACGGGTGCGACGGCGCGGCGGATCGCGGCGAGGCCGAGAATCTCGTCGGGGGAGGTGGGTTCCTCGATCCAGTACGGGTCGAATCCGGCCAGCGCCTGGACCCACGCGACCGCCTCGCCCGGCTCCCACCGCTGGTTGGCGTCCAGCGCGATCCGGATGTCCGGGCCGACCGCCTCGCGGGCGATCCGGCAGCGCCGCAGGTCCTCCTCCAGGTCGGCGCCGACCTTCAGCTTGATCTGGGTGAAGCCCTCGGCGACGGCCCGGCGGGCGGCCGAGGCGAGCCGGGCGTCGGAGTAGCCGAGCCAGCCCGGGGAGGCGGCGTAGGCGGGATAGCCCTCGGCCCGCAGCCGGGCCTCGCGCTCGGCCTTGCCGGGTTCGGCGCGGCGCAGGATCCGCAGCGCCTCCTCGGGGGTCAGCGCGTCGGTGAGGTAGCGGAAGTCGACGAGGGCGACGAGCTGCTCGGGGGTGAGGTCGGCCAGCAGCTTCCACAGCGGCTTCCCCGCCCGCTTGGCGTACAGGTCCCACAGGGCGTTCATCACGGCGCCGACGGCCATGTGCGTGACGCCCTTGTCCGGGCCCAGCCAGCGCAGCTGGCTGTCGCCGGCCAGCGCCCGGTACACGGCGCCCAGGTCGGCCGGGGCGGCGCCCAGCTCCGCCCCGGTCAGGTGCGGGCGCAGGGCGTCGATCGCCGCGACCGCCACCTCGTTCCCCCGGCCGATGGTGAAGCAGAAGCCGTGTCCCTCCAGGCCGTCGGGGGCGTCCGTGCGCAGGATCACATAGGCGGCCGAGTAGTCGGGGTCGGGGTGCATGGCGTCCGAGCCGTCGAGCCGCCGGGAGGTGGGGAAGCGGATGTCGCGGGTGTCGACGGCCGTGATGCGCGCCCTGGTCAGCCGCTGTGTCATGCCTGATCACGCACCCGTCGCTCGTGCCCTCGGCAACGCCGCTACGCCTCGCGAAGAAACTCAACATAGAGCATAAACCCGGCAAAAGCCTCAGAGTGTGCGATCGGACGCTCCTTGTCGCGGAACTATTGACAACGGTTCCGTGGCGAGCTGAGGATCGGCCCGTGAACCTGTCAGACAGCCAGACAGCTCTATCCGTCCCCCGCCGAGTCAGCGCCTTGGAGGCCGTGCTCACGCACCTTCGCCAGGCCATCGAGGGGGGCGAGTACGCGGTCGGGGACAAGCTTCCGTCCGAGGCGGAGCTCTGCCGCCGGCTGGAGGTCAGCCGGCCGGTCCTCCGGGAGGCGCTGCGGGCCCTGCAGACCATGGGGCTCACCGCGTCGCGCACCGGCAAGGGTACCTTCGTCATCTCCAGCGGCCCGGTGGCGGACCCCACCTTCGGCGACTACACGGCGAGCGACCTGCTCGAGGTGCGGCGGCACGTCGAGATCCCGGTCGCCGGGTACGCGGCCACCCGCCGCACCGCCGAGGACCTCGACCACCTGGGCCATCTGCTGGACCGGATGGAGCGGGAGACCGACACCACCGCGTGGGTGGCGATGGACACACTTTTCCATCTGGCCATTGCCCAAGCGGCCCGGAACCCTGTATTCCGCAAGGTGATCGAGGAAATCCGCGACGCCCTGGCACGGCAGTCCGCGTTCCTCAACGAACTCGGCGGCCGGCGCGAGCAGGCCAACCGGGAACACCGGGCGATCGTCGAGGCGCTGTCCGACGGCTCCGAACCCGACGCCGTGGCGGCGATGACCCATCACCTCCAGCGCGTCGAAAAAACCCTCACCTCCATCGTGCGGGCCGCCCCCGGGGCGGACCGCACCGCAATACCCACGGAAGGCGGACAGCAGGAGTGAGCGAGCAGTCCCTCCGGCACGAAGAACGCCGTCAGCAGCACACCGACACGTCCCCCGCGCACATCGACGCGGGGGACGCCGGGTACAGCAAGTCCCTCAAGGCCCGGCACGTCAACATGATCGCCATCGGTGGCGCCATCGGCACCGGGCTCTTCCTCGGAGCCGGCGGGCGGCTCAACGACGCCGGACCCTCGCTCTTCGTCGCCTACGCGGTCTGCGGAGTCTTCGCCTTCCTGGTGGTGCGGGCCCTGGGCGAGCTCGTGCTGCACCGCCCCTCCTCGGGCGCCTTCGTCTCGTACGCCCGTGAGTTCCTCGGCGAGAAGGGCGCCTTCGTCGCCGGCTGGATGTACTTCCTGAACTGGGCCACCACCGGGATCGCCGACATCACGGCCGTCGCGACCTACACCCACTACTGGGGCATGTTCACCGACATCCCGCAGTGGGTGATCGCCCTGATCGCGCTCGCCGTCGTGCTGGCGGTGAACCTCATCTCGGTGAAGATCTTCGGCGAGATGGAGTTCTGGTTCGCGATCATCAAGGTCGGCGCGCTCGTCGCCTTCATGGCGATCGGCATCTTCCTGCTGGTCACCCGCCACCCCATCGACGGCAACGACCCCGGCCCCGCGATGATCTTCGACCACGGCGGCGTCTTCCCGCACGGGGTGCTCCCGATGCTGCTGGTCATCCAGGGCGTCATCTTCGCCTACGCGTCCGTCGAGCTCGTCGGCGTCGCGGCGGGGGAGACCGAGAACCCCGAGAAGATCATGCCCAAGGCGATCAACTCCATCATGTGGCGCGTCGCCCTCTTCTACGTCGGCTCCGTGGTGCTGCTCTCCATGCTGATGCCGTTCACCTCCTACTCCGCCGACCAGAGCCCGTTCGTGACCGTGCTGTCCAACATCGGCGTGCCCTCGGCGGGCGGGGTGATGAACCTCGTCGTGCTCACCGCCGCCATGTCCAGCCTCAACTCCGGGCTCTACTCCACCGGCCGCATCCTGCGCTCGATGGCCATGTCCGGCTCCGCCCCCAAGTTCACCGGTGTGATGAGCCGCACCCACGTCCCGTACGGCGGGATCCTGCTCACCGCCTTCTTCTGCGTGCTGGGCGTGGGCCTGAACTACGTGGTGCCCAGCAAGGCCTTCGAGATCGTGCTGAACTTCGCCGCGATCGGCATCCTCTCCACCTGGGCCATGATCATGCTGTGTCACCTGCTCTTCTGGCGGCGCTCCCGGGAGGGACTGGTCGAGCGCCCCGGCTACCGGCTCCCCGGATCGCCGTACACCGAGATCGTCACCATCGGCTTCCTCGCCTCCGTGCTGGTCCTGATGTGGGCCGACGGCGGGCCCAGCCGGCTGACGGTCATGGCGCTCCCGGCGATCGTGCTGGCCCTGGTCCTCGGCTGGTTCGGCGTACGGAACCGGGTGACCGGACGGCGATGACCGCCCCGGACCCCGGCGACCCCGCCACCTCCCCGCCCCCTTCCTCCCACCCCACCCCTACTACCGTCGCGAGCACCTTGAACACCTCCTCCGCCTCCGCCTCCCCGCACTCCGACACCCACCACCCGCTGCCCGCCGAGGCCCCCGAGATCCGCGAGCCACGCCACGTACCGCTCGTCCAGGTCATACGCGGCGGCCTGGTCGAGGGCGTCCACCACGGCTCGGCCGTGGTCCTGGCCGCCGACGGCCGGGTGCTCGTCCAGGCCGGCGACCCCGACGTCGCGTTCTACCCCCGCTCGGCCCTCAAGCCCGTCCAGGCCGTCGCCATGGCGCGGGCCGGGCTGCCGCTGGACGGCGAACTGCTGGCGCTCACCGCCGCCAGCCACTCCGGCCAGCAGCGGCACCTGGCCGGGGCCCGGCGCATCCTCGAGCAGGGCCGGCTGGCCGAGGACCTGCTGCGCAACGTCCCCGACCTGCCCTACGGCGCCCCCGAGCGCGAGGCCTGGCTGCGCGCCGGACGCGGCCCCTCCCGGCTCGCCCAGAACTGCTCCGGCAAGCACGCCGCGATGCTGCTGACCGCCCAGCTGTGCGACTGGCCGCTGGAGGGCTACCTCGACCCGGCGCACCCGCTGCAGCGGCTGATCGCCGAGACCGTCGAGGACCTCACCGGGCAGCGGATCGCCCGGGTGACGGTCGACGGGTGCGGCGCGCCGCTGTTCGCCGTCTCGCCGCGCGGGCTGGCCCGCGCCCTCGCCCGGATCGCCACCGCCCCCGCCGGCACCCCCGAGGGCCGGGTCGCGGCCGCCATGCGCGAACACCCCGAGATGGTCGCCGGGACCGGGCGGGACGTCGCCCGGCTGATGCGCGCGGTGCCCGGCCTCATCGCCAAGGACGGCTTCGAAGGCGTCCAGGTGGCGGCGCTGCCCGACGGGAGCGCGCTCGCCGTGAAGATCGCCGACGGCGCGGACCGCGCCCGGATGCCGGTGACCGCCGCGGCCCTCGCCCACCTCGGCATCGCCCCCGAGCGGCTCACCGAGTTCGCCGAGGCCCCCGTCCTCGGCGGCGGCCGGCCCGTCGGCACCCTGCATGCGCTGAACGTGTTGTCGCAGCGGCTCGCCTGACGCGCCCCCCACCCACGCCACCCTCACCCCCCACCCCAACCCTCACCCCGTCTCACCAAGGGATACCGCACACCGATGACTGCCACCGGCTTCCGCCGAGAACACGACCTGCTGGGTGACCGCGACGTGCCGGCCGGCGCGTACTGGGGGATCCACACCCTGCGCGCCACGGAGAACTTCCCCATCACCGGCACCACCATCGCGGCCTACCCGCACCTCATCGGTGCGCTGGCCGCCGTCAAGGAGGCCGCCGCCCGCGCCAACCAGGACCTGGGGCTGCTGGAGCCGCGCAAGGCCGACGCCATCGCGGCCGCCTGCCGGGAGATCCGCGAGGGCAAGCTGCACGACCAGTTCGTGGTGGACGTGATCCAGGGCGGCGCGGGCACCTCGACCAACATGAACGCCAACGAGGTGATCGCCAACCGGGCGCTGGAGATCCTCGGCCACGCCAAGGGCGACTACACCCAGCTGCACCCGAACGAGGACGTCAACCTCAGCCAGTCCACCAACGACGTCTACCCGACCGCCGTCAAGGTCTCCACCATCCTCGCCGTGCGGGGGCTGCTGGCCGCGATGGAGGTGCTGCGCGAGGCGTTCGCCGCCAAGGCCGAGGAGTTCCGCGACATCCTGAAGATGGGGCGCACCCAGCTCCAGGACGCGGTGCCGATGACCCTGGGCCAGGAGTTCTCCGCGTACGCGGTGATGCTGGAGGAGGACCAGAGCCGGCTGCGGGAGGCCCAGAGCCTGGTCCACGAGATCAACCTCGGCGCCACCGCGATCGGCACCGGCCTCAACGCCCCCGCCGGCTACGCCGAGGCCGCCCGCCGCCACCTCGCCGACATCACCGGCCTGCCCGTGGTCACCGCCGCCAACCTGGTCGAGGCCACCCAGGACTGCGGCGCCTTCGTCCATCTGTCGGGCGTCCTCAAGCGCATCGCCGTCAAGCTCTCCAAGAGCTGCAACGACCTGCGGCTGCTCTCCTCCGGCCCGCGCGCCGGGCTGAACGAGATCAACCTGCCGCCGGTCCAGGCCGGGTCCAGCATCATGCCCGGCAAGGTCAACCCGGTCATCCCCGAGGTGGTCAACCAGGTCGCCTTCGAGGTGATCGGCAACGACGTCACCATCACGATGGCCGCCGAGGCCGGGCAGCTCCAGCTCAACGCCTTCGAGCCGATCATCCTGCACTCCCTGTCGGAGAGCATCACCCACCTGCGGACGGCCTGCCTGGTGCTCGCCGAGCGCTGTGTGTCCGGCATCACCGCCAACGCCGAGGTCCTGCGCGCGGCGGTGGAGAACTCCATAGGCCTGGTCACCGCGCTCAACCCGCACATCGGCTACAGCGCGGCCACCGCCATCGCCAAGGAGGCCCTGGCCACCGGCCGCGGCGTGGCCGAACTGGTCCTGGAGAAGGGGCTGCTGCCCGCCGACCGGCTCGCCGCCGTCCTCAGCCCGGAGCAGGTGGCCGGCCGCGGCTGACCCCTCTCAGACCGGCTCCCGGAGACGGGCCACGGCCGGCGCCGCGCTGAACGGCAGCAGATCCTCGCGGCGGTCCGGGCGCCGTACGTCGACGCGGAGCTGGTCGGCGATGCGGTAGGGGCGGTGCGCGAGCACCGCCCCGAAGCTGCGGCGCAGCCGGGACATGGCGGCGCGCACCGTCACCGTCCGCGTCGGGTCCCCGAACAGGTCGTCGGCGAGCTGCGCCGCCGTCCGCCCGCCGGGGGACGCGGCGAGGACCAGCAGCACCTCGGCGTGGCGGGCGCTGAGCTGGTGGGTCCAGGTGCCCGAGGGCCCGGCGAAGGTCAGCGACCACTCGTGCGGGCGGCGTACGTCCAGCACCAGGCGGCCGGCGCCGCCCGGCTCGTACAGCTCGCCCGCCTCGTCCGCCCCGGTGTCCAGCACCCGCAGCAGATGGCCGCCCGGCAGCGGCTCCACCGCGCAGGCCCCGAGCGTGGGCAGCCATACGGGCCCGTCGAGCGCCGTCTTGGGCAGCAGCAGCCGGCGGTCCCGCGGGGTGACGCCGGTGACCCCGGCCACCCAGCCGTGCGGGTCGACCGCGACCGCCTTGCCCCGGATCCGCGCCAGCACCGGGGCGGCGACGGCCCGCAGCCGGTCCAGCTCCCGGCTGTGGGCCAGCCGCAGCTCGCCCTCCGCCCACCGGGCCGTCGCGGTGACCAGCGACAGTACGGTCGGGTGGGCGCCGGCGGCGGGGCCGCTGATGTCCACGATGCCCAGCAGCCGCCCGTCCCTGGGGTCGCGGACCGGGGCCGCGGCGCAGCTCCAGGTGTGGAAGGCGCGGACGAAGTGCTCGGCGGAGTGCACGCGCACCGGCGCCCGGACGGCCAGCGCGGTGCCGATGCCGCTGGTGCCGGCGACGTCCTCGGCCCAGTGGGCCCCCTCGGTGAGGGCGATGCCGTCGGCGTGCCGGCGTACGCCGCGGTGGCCGTCGATCCACAGCACCCTGCCGTCGGCATCGGTGATGATCATGATGTGGCCGGCCGCCTCCGCGGCCTCCAGCAAGCCACTGTGCAAGGTGGGCAGCACATCCGCGAGCCGGGTCCGCTGCCGCCGCCGCTCCAGCTCCTCGATGCCCAGCAGCCGCGGGGCGCTTCCCCGCTCGGGGTCCAGGCCCAGGCGCAGCATGCGGTCCCAGGACTGCCCGATCACCGGGCGCGCGGGCAGCGGCAGCCGGCCCCGGCTCAGCGCGGCCTCGCGCATGACCGACATGAGGCGGGCCGATTCGGCGGGGCTCAGGTCGGCCAGCGGACCGGTGCCGAGCGAGGCTCTGCTTCGCATGGAGATGCGGCCTTTCGTTCCTCGGGTGCCAGGCGCCGCGGCCGAACAGGCTTTGTTTCACCGGTGATTGTATGGCCCGCCCTCACTCGACCGGGCCCCGCAGCGGCTGTTCGGCCCAGATCGTCTTGCCGGTGGCCGAGTGGCGGCTGCCCCAGCGGCGGCTGAGCTGGGCGACCAGGAGCAGTCCGCGGCCGCCCTCGTCGAAGACGCGGGCGCGGCGCAGATGGGGCGCGGTGTTGCTGCCGTCGGAGACCTCGCAGATGAGGCTGCGGTCGTGGATCAGGCGCAGCGTGATGGGGCCTTCGGCGTGCCGGATGGCGTTGGTGACCAGCTCGCTGACGACCAGTTCGGTGGTGAACACCGCCCCGTCCAGGCCCCAGGCCAGGAGCTGGTCGGCGGCGTCCTGGCGGGCCCGGGCCACGGCGGCCGGGTCCGGGGGCAGGTCCCAGGTGGCCACCTGGGACGCGTCGAGCGCCCGGGTGCGGGCCATCAGCAGGGCCACGTCGTCGGCGGGGCGGCCGGTGACCAGGGTGGCGAGCACGGCCTGGCACAGCTCGTCCAGGGGCCCGGCGGGCCGGGAGAGCGCCGTGCGCAGCGCGGCCACCGCCTCGTCGACATCGCCGTCGGGGGCCTGGAGCAGCCCATTGGTGTAGAGGGACAGCAGGCTGCCCTCCTCCAGCTCCACCTCGCGGGACTCGAACGGCAGGCTGCCCAGGCCCAGGGGCGGCCCGCCGGGCAGGTCGAGGAAGTCGGCGCGGCCGTCCGGGCGGGTCAGCACGGGAGGCGGATGGCCGGCGCGGGCCAGGCAGCAGCGCCGGGACACCGGGTCGTACACCACATACAGACAGGTGGCCCCCAGGCCCCCCGCGGCGTCCGCGCCCGGCTCGCCCCCCGCCTCGGCCGACAACTGGGCCACCAGGTCGTCGAGGTGGGTGAGCAGCTCGTCCGGGGGCAGATCGACATCGGCCAGGGTGCGCACCGCCGTCCGCAGCCGGCCCATGGCGGCCGACGCCTGCACGCCGTGGCCCACCACATCGCCCACCACCAGGGCGACCCGGGCGCCGGACAGCGGGATCACATCGAACCAGTCGCCCCCGACGCCCGCCCGCGACCGGGCCGGCAGATAGCGGGAGGCGGTCTCGACCGCCGCGCGGCGCGGCAGCTGCCGCGGCAGCAGGCTGCGCTGCAGGGTCAGGGCGGTCTCGCGCTGCCGGGTGTAGCGGTGGGCGTTGTCGATGCACACCGCGGCCCGGGCCGTGATCTCCTCGGCGAGCAGCAGATCGTCCTGCTGGAACGGCTCGGGGCGCCGGTGGCGGGCGAACGCGGCCACGCCCAGCGTCGTCCCCCGGGCGCGCAGCGGGACGGTGATCGTGGAGTGGAAGCCGAACCGGCGCGTCGAGTCGGCCCGCGCGGGGTCGTCCCCGGCCCACCGGGCGACGGCCTCGGGGGTCACCTCCGTCAGCACCCCCCGCCCGGCGGCCAGGCACTCGGCCGCGGGGGAGCGCTCCGCATAGACGGCCAGCTCACCGAGTCCGATCACCACGTCCGGGCTGCCCTCCAGCACCGAGCGGGCGGCGACGCGGCGCAGCACGACCGTGCCGGGCACCGGCCCGGGGGGCGGCTCGTCGCCGCCGGGGTGGACGGAGGGCAGCAGATCCACCACGGCGAAGTCCGCGAACGCCGGGGCGGCCACCTCGGTCAGCTCCCGCGCGGTGCGCGCGATGTCCAGCGTCGAGCCGATGCGGAGGCTCGCCTCGTCGAGCAGCGCCAGCCGCCGCTGCGCCTCGTACCGCTCCGTGACGTCGTGCGCCGACAGGATCACCCCTCGCGGCCGGCCGTCGGCGCCGCACAGCGGGGCCAGCGAGGTGGACCAGGCCGGCCTGCCGGGGGCGGGTGGGAGCCGCAGCGAGCGCGGCAGGCCGCTGTCCAGCACCTGGCGCATCAGCCGCTCGGCCTCGGCGCCGCGCGAGTCGGCCACGATCTCCGACATGCGCAGTCCGCGCATCTGGTCCTGGGTGAGCCCCATCGCGCGTTCCATGTCCGCGTTGGCCCACCGCAGCAGCAGCCGCCGGTCGTAGACCGCCATCGTGCAGGGCCCCTGGGCGAACGAGGCCTTGACCAGCCAGTCGTCCCCGGCGGTCGGCACCGTCCGGTCCAGCGGCGAGACCAGCAGCCACTCGGCGCCGCCGCCCGCCGCCGCCCGGTGGTGCGCCAGCAGACGGACCCGCAGGGGGTGGCCGTCGCGGTGGAGCAGCGTCAGCTCCCCGGCCCACCGGCCCAGCCGCCCCCGGGCGCCGGGGAGGTCGGGGCCCGCCCCGCCTACGAGCAGCAGCGAGGCAGGCCTGCCCAGCACCGCCGCGCTCGGGTGGCCGAGGAGCCTGCGGGCCCCCTCGCTCCACCCGGTGACGATGCCCCGCTCGTCGAGGGTGGCCCTGGCCGTCGACGGCTCGTCAACGAGGCCGTCCCACCGGACGGGGAGATCCCGCACGGTGTCCGGTCGCCTCATGGTCGTTCATCCCACGCTGCCTGGTAGATCCGGCCGAGATCGTGAGGTCATGCGCGCCGTCGCCGCGCCCGCGGCGGAAGAAACGCCTGGATGCTCACATCTTCAAGTATGACTCGGCTGCCCATCCACCTCCCTCCAGGGAAACACCCCCGGCCGGCGAACGCGCCCGTCGGCCCTCAGGAACGCGGCGCGGGGCCGGGGCGTCGGTGCTCCGCCCCGGTCAGCCCCTGTCGCCCATCGCCTTGCGGATCGTGTCGCGGGCGCGGTCCATCACGGCGGCCACGGGCCCGGCCATGATGTTTTTTGGCGCGGTCTCCACCCCGGGGTGGGGACGGGTGGGGGCCATGGCCTCGGCGGCCTTGACCGCCTTGGCCATGGCGGCGAGCCGGCGGGGGTCAGAGCGGCGGCGCAGCTGGGCGAACTCGTAGCGCTCCTCGGCGCGGGCGTGCCGCATCACCTCGGTGCGCAGTTCCCGCAGGGCGGGCAGGAAGTCCGGCTCGGCCGGGTCCATGTCGTCCAGCCGGCTGAGCCTCTCCTTGGCGTCCCTCTCCTCCCGCAGCCGGTCCTCCACCACCTGCTCGCCGCCGTCGAAGGCCCGGCGGGCCGAGGGGTGGACGACCTCCTCCTCGGCCGTCTCGTGGACGGCCAGGAGCTGGACCAGCCTGCGGAACGCCGCCCGCCGCTCCTCGCCCTCCGCCCGCTCCACCTCGTCGAAGAGATTGCGGATGTCGCCGTGCTGCCGCATGAGCAGCGCGACCACGTCCTCGCCCCCGCCGGTGACATCGCTCCTGGCTTCGTGCGTCACGCCGGCCTCCCCGCGCTCTCCACCCGGTAGTCCCGGCCGTACAGGTGCTGGTGCTGCTCCATGACCAGCTCGCTCGGCGGCCCGCCGTCGCTGTTGACGGTCCGCTGCATCGCCTCGAACCGCTCGTGGGCCTCGCGCACATAGCCCGCGCCCAGCGTGGTCAGGTCGATCTGGGTGTCCAGCAGCCCGCGCAGGTACTCCTTGTTGGGCTCGAAGGTGAGCACGTCGGGCAGGCGCGGGGCCACCACCTGCTCGGGGTCCCGGCCGTCGTGGCGGCGCATCAGGTCGCAGGCGATCCGCAGGTGCTCCAGCTCCATGCCGAGGTGCAGTTCCCAGATGGCCTTCACCCTCGGGTCCGGCTCCTGCTCCATGAAGGAGTAGTAGAGGTAGCACTCGTTGTACTCGTGGTTGACCAGCTGCTCCCACCAGGTCTCGCCCGGGTCGACCAGGGACTCGTAGTGGGTGACGTGCTCCTCCTCGACCAGCCCGATCTCCTGGTACAGGCGGCGGGCGATCGGCTCCATGTACTGCGGGCCGACGTTCATGTAGAAGTTCATCGTCTGCTGCTCGGCCGACATGATCGTCAGCGCGTGGAGCTTGGAGAGCGGGTCGGCGCGGTCCCGGTCGTACGGGTCGCGCACGTTGTCCACGGCGTCGCGGTGGTGGTACGGGGTGGGCCGGCCCGGCATCACCTCGGTGAGGCCCTGGACGATCTCCTCCGCCTTGCGGTGCTCGATCATCTCGTACAGGTTCGCGTACCGGTAGAGATGGTCGAAGTCCTCCAGCACGCCGAACTGGTAGGCCTGCTTCAGATACGGATCGGGCTCCATGCGGGCCACCCACGCCGTCAGGTCCACCGCCACCTGCTCATAGGCGATGGTGGTCTCCAGCACCGAGGACACGCCCGGCAGCAGCCAGTTCACGACCTTCTGCTGCTGCTGTTCGATGTACCGGGTCCGCGCCAGTTGCCGCCTGACGTCCTGGTCGGGGCAGTGGCGGGCCATCTGGTGGCTGAACAGCACCGCCTCGATCTCGATGCCGTTCATGGTGATGATCCGGCACCGGGTGTAGGGGTCGCAGCGGTCGGGGTCGATGGGGGCGACGTCGAGCTCTCGCCAGTTGCGCAGCTGGCGGTCCAGCGGGATGCCCCGCTGTTCCAGCGGATTGAACGTCATGGGCGTCTCCTGGCAGCGGGGTGGGGGCTCGGGGGCCGTGGAGCGGAGGCCGGGTGCCCCGCGGCACAGGGCACCAACCAGAGGGCCGGGAGGACTCCCCGAATGGCCGAATCCGGCGCGCCGGGCCCCGGGACGTCCGGTAAGGAGCCCGGGTCAGCGGCCCGGCACGGCGGTGCCGGGCGTGGCGACGCGCGGGCCCGGCCCCGCGATGACGCGCCCTCCCCGGGGGCAGTGGACGAGGCGCGGGCCGAGCCCGCGGCGCCGGGCCTCGGCGAGGAAGTGGCCGAGGGGCGACTTCATGACGGTGTACTCCTCGTAGTGGACGGGCAGCACCAGCGGCGGATCGAGCAGCTCCACCAGATCGCAGCCCATGGCGGCGTCCATCGTGACCAGGAAGCCGCCGGGGAGCGTGGTGCCGCCCAGGTGGACCACGGCCAGATGGATGTCCGGGTGGTCCTCGGTGATCATCTCCAGGCCCTCGAACGGGAGGGTGTCGCCGGAGAGGTAGAGCCGCAGGGTGACCTGCCCGTACGCGTCCATGAACTCCACCACGCTGCCCATGACCGGCGGCAGGAACGCTTGCAGCGCCCCGCGCGCGTGCCGCCCGGGGACGGCCGTGACCCGGACCCGCGCGCCGTCCTTCACCAGGTCGTGGCTCTGCCGGTTGCGCAGCCCGGTGGCCCGGTGGAAGCCGTGGAACGCCTGGAGCCGGCGTGCGGCGTGCGGGGTGGTGATGACGGGCACGCCGCGGTCCAGGTGGCGGCGGGCGACCCGGTCCCAGTGGTCGCCGTGCAGATGGGACAGGACGACGGCGTCCAGCCCCACCGGCAGCCGCGTCACGGGCAGCGCGGGCTCGGTCAGGCGGCGCGACAGCAGGCCGTGGCCGAGGTACGCGTGCTGCCCGCGGTGGAGGAAGTTCGGATCGGTCAGCAGGGTGAAGGGCCCGTAGCGCAGCAGCAGGGTCGCGTTGCCGATGAAGTGGATCTCCACGGCGCCTTCGGGAGGGCTCGTGTTCATGGCGTGACCTCCGGCTCGTCCGGACGACGGCAGGGCGACCGAGTACCCCGGATGCGCGCCCCTGCCCTGCGGTAGGGTGGGAGAACGATAGTTCTCGTGTGTTCGGGTGCGGCCGTCGGCCGCTGGCGGCCGGGGCAGGGTGGATGAGGCAGGGGTCGACGACGCTGGAACTCGAGGCGACGAGGGAGCGGGTCCTCGACGCCGCCGAGGAGCTCTACTACGGCCGCGGTGTCCAGGCCGTCGGCATGGACGCGGTACGGACCGCCTCGGGCGTCTCCCTCAAGCGGCTCTACCAGCTCTACCCCTCCAAGGCCGCGCTGGTCGAGGCGTATCTGCGGCGCCGCGACGCCCGCCTGCTCGACGGGCTCGCGCGGTACGTCGAGGCGGCGCCGGGGCCGCCCGAGGAGCGGGTGGCGGCGGTCTTCGACTGGCTGTACGAGTGGTTCAGCGAGCCGGACTACCGGGGCTGCGCCTTCATCAACTCCTACGGCGAACTCGGCGCCACCACCCCGGAGGTCGCCGCGGCCGCCCGCGCCCACAAGGAGGCGTTCCAGCGGTATCTGGCCGGTCTCGTGGAGGCCGCGGACCTGCCCGCCGCGCTGGCCGCCCAGCTCGCCCTGCTGGCCGAGGGCGCGATCACCACGGCCGCCATATCCGGCACCCCCGAACCGGCCCGCCAGGCCCGCGCGGCCGCCCGGGTCCTGATGGACGCCGCCCGGGGCGCTGTCGGACCCCCGCTGTAGGGTCCTGCGCAGTGACAAGCGTGACCCGGCGCGCCGGGTCGTCAGCGGTGCGGGGGAAGCGTGACAGCGGAGGTCATCACGGTGCCTGAGGGCAAACTGCCCCCGGCGATCACCGACGAGCACACCCGGCGGTGGCTGAGCGGCGGGGGCCTGCCGGGCGGCGGCGATCTGATGCGCTTCCGCCCGCTGGCCGAGGGCCCGCCGGTGCCGGTCCCGCGGCTGCTCGCCGACTCCGCCGACCCGGCCCAGCTCGACCCGCACATCAGCGGCCTGCTGGCCATCGGCCACCTCCTCGTCGAAGGCGAGGAGGCCGATGTCGTCGTGCTGGACGGGGCCACCGGTCGCGTCTCCAGCATGCTGCTCTTCGAGGAGGACCCCGGCCTGCTCGAGGTCCTTCCCCTGGCGCCGTCCGTGGAGGCCCTCGCGCGCTTCCTCGACGCGGCGGCCGACCTGGCCGGGCTCCGCGGCCGGTTCGCCCACCTCGCCGGAGGCTACGGGACGCGGGCGGTGGCGGAGGCGTCCGCGCTGTATCTGTCGGTCCTCGAAGCCGAGGACTGGGACGGCGGCTGGGGGAGCGCGGGCGACGTGGCGGAGTGGGACCACGCCCTCCCCGCGTTCTGGCGCACCGTCGCGCTCATACGGCCGTTCGCGCTGCTCGCGGGCCCGGGCGGCGGTCTGCGGCTCGATCTGCCCGAGGGGGTGCTGGAGGAGGAGTTCGGGGCCGAGGAGATCGTGCGCTTCGACCCGGCCGAGCTGCCCGACACCCTCGTCCACGAGCCGACGCGGCGCTTCCTGGCCCGCACCGGGCTGCCCGAGGACGGCCTCATGTTCCGCCTGGACACCGAGGCGCCGACGCTGCCCACCCTCGCCCGGTGCCGCGAGGAGCACGAGCGGGGGGAGGCCTTCTACGGCTTCCCCGAGGACATGGCCGTGGCCCCCGAGCGGCTGCTGCGCCTGGGATACCTCGTCGAGGACACGGACGTCGTCATCGACGGGGACAGCGGCGCGATCCACGCCTGGAACATCCCCGACGCCGCCCTGCGCCCGCTCAACGCCGACGTCTCCACGCTGGCCTTCACGGCCTGGGCGCTGCACCGCGAGCGCGCCATCGACGAGGAACACAAGCTGACCGACGACATGTACCAGCCCCTGGCCGACACCATGACGGCCGTGCTGGCCTCGGTGGACCCGGTGGCCTGCCGGCCGACGGGCGAGCCGGACGACTGGCGCTACTGGCCGGAGGTCTTCCACGACGAGGCGGGCGGGGTGCTGTAGCGGGGAGGTCCGCCGCGAAGCGACGCCCCTAGGCTGCACGGACCGCGGCATCGGCCGCATCGCGGCCCGAACCGCCGCGTCGAGCAAGGAGAGTGAGCCCCGCGTGCCCCACGACGACGACCTCTGCTTCCTGCCCGCCCTCGAACTCGCCGACCTCCTGCGCCGCCGCGAGGTGTCCGCGCGCGAGCTGCTGCGGGCCCACCTGGACCGGATCGAGCGGGTCAACCCCGCCGTCAACGCGATCGTCACCCTCGTCGCGGAGCGCGCGTTCGACGCCGCGAAGGCCGCCGACGAGCGACTCGCGGCCGGGGCCGGCCCGGGAGATGTCGGCCCCCTCCACGGGCTGCCGATCGCCCACAAGGACACCCACAACACCGCCGGCATCCGCACCAGTCACGGCTCGCGGCTCGCCGACGGCGTGCCCGACCAGGACGACCTGGTCATCGAGCGGATCAAGGCCGCCGGGGCGATCACCCTCGGCAAGACCAACGTGCCCGAGTTCGCCGCCGGTTCGCACACCTTCAACCCCATCTTCGGCGCCACCCACAACCCGTACGACCTGGGCCGCAGCGCGGGCGGCAGCAGCGGCGGCGCGGCCGCCGCGCTGGCCTCCGGAATGGTGCCGCTCGCGGACGGCAGCGACACCGGCGGCTCGCTGCGCAACCCGGCCTCGTTCTGCAACGTCGTGGGCCTGCGCCCGTCGCCCGGCCGCGTCCCCACCTGGCCCACCGCGGCCGCCTGGAACACGCTGCCGGTCAAGGGCCCCATGGCCCGCACGGTCGGCGACGCGGCGCTGCTGCTGTCCGCCATGGCGGGCCCCGACCCGCGCTCGCCCATCGCCCTGGAGGAGCCGGGCGCCCGCTTCGCCCGCCCGCTCGACCACGATCCGCGCGGACTGCGGGTGGCCTGGTCGCCGGACCTGGGCGGGCTGGTCCCGGTCGAGCCGGCCGTGGCCCGCGCCGTCGAGTCGGCGGTCACGGTGTTCGAGGACCTGGGGTGCGTGGTGGAGGAGGCGTGCCCGGACCTGGCCGAGGGCGAGGAGGTGTTCCGTACGCTGCGCGCCTGGCTCTTCGAGATCTCCTTCGGCCCGCTGATGGACCGCTGTCCCGAGGACCACCCCGACGCGCTGAAGCGGACCATCCGGGAGAACACGGAGGAGGGCCGCCGGCTGACCGGGCCCGCCCTCGGCCGGGCCGAGGTGGCGCACGCCAGGCTCTTCCACCGGGTGCGCGAGTTCTTCGAGCGGTACGACGCGCTGCTGCTTCCGGTCAGCCAGGTGGTGCCGTTCGACGTCACCGCCGAATACCCGACCGAGGTGGCCGGAGTGCCCATGGAGGACTATCTGGACTGGATGCGCTCGGCCTATCTGATCTCCTCCACCGGCAGCCCCGCGCTGTCCGTACCGGCCGGGTTCACCCCCGAGGGGCTGCCGGTCGGCCTGCAGATCGTCGGCCCCCACCGGGCGGACTTCGCGGTCCTCCAGCTCGGCCACGCCTTCGAACAGGCCACCGGGCACTGGCGGCGGCGCCCGCCGCGCTGAGCCGCACGCCGCGCTGAGCCGCCCGCCCCGGAAACCGGCCGGCGGAAATCCGGGGGGCCGGTGACTGGCGGGCCGGCGGCGGGCAACCCGTGCCGAGCGCGGTCCCCGCGACGCGGACCGCCGACGGGACGGAGGTGAGCGATG
The DNA here is from genome assembly GCF_001704635.1 of Streptomyces sparsogenes. GTDB lineage: Bacteria > Actinomycetota > Actinomycetes > Streptomycetales > Streptomycetaceae > Streptomyces > Streptomyces sparsogenes. The sequence goes on from NZ_MAXF01000141.1 coordinate 21,930, forward strand.
TCCACCACCGCGGGCGAGGCCCGGCCCGCCGCGCCCCCCGGCCTCCGGCTGCCGGGGATCGTGCTGGGCGTGGGCATGGGCGGGTTCGTCGACGGCATCCTGCTGCACCAGCTCCTGCAGTGGCACCACATGCTGACCAGCACAAACGACGACAACATCGGCGTGAAGTACTACTCGGCCCACACCGTGTCCGGACTGCGGATGAACACCGTCTGGGACGGCGTCTTCCACACCGTGTGCTGGCTGGCGGTCCTCACCGGACTGGCCATCCTGTACGCCCGCGTCACCCACGACCGCCGCCGGGTGTGGACCTCACCCGTGCTGTGGGGCTGGATGCTGGTCGGCTGGGGGCTGTTCAACCTGGTCGAAGGGGTCCTGGACCACCACGTCCTCGGTATCCACCACGTGCGCGCCGGGCCCGGTCAGATCTGGTGGGACCTCGGCTTCCTCCTCCTCGGGGCGCTCCTGGTCGCCCTCGGCTCGCTGCTGCGCCGCCGGGGCCGCCCCCTGGACCCCGAACCCGCCGGCGCCCCGGCCGCCCCGGGACCCCCGGGTCGGCCAGGGCGGTCCGGGCCCCCGGGTCAGCCGGGTCGGCCGGGGCGGTCCGGGCCCCCGGGGCAGCCGGGCCGGCCGGGGCAGTCCGGGCCCCCGGGACCCCCGGGACGCCCGGGGCCTGCGGGGCAGACGCGAGGGCGCCCCTGATGCCCGCCCACCATCCCGCCACCCACGAGCCGCACACGGGCGCCGAGGCGCTGGAGACGCTGCTGCCCGTGGCGGCGGTCCTGGTGCTCGCCTGCGGCTACCTCCTCCTCGCCCGCCGGGCCCGCTCCCACCACCCGGGCCGCCCCTGGGCGCGGTGGCGGACGGCGAGTTTCCTGGCCGGCTGCGCGCTGCTCGCCGTGGCCCTGCTGCCGCCCCTCGCTCCGTTCGCCCACGGCGACTTCCGCGGCCACATGGCCCAGCACCTGCTCATCGGCATGTACGCCCCGCTCGCCCTGGTCCTCGGCGCGCCGGTCACCCTGCTGCTGCGCACCCTGCCCGCCCACCGGGCCCGGTGGGCGGCCGGTCTGCTGCGCAGCCGCCCCCTGCGGCTGCTCGCCCACCCGGCCACCGCGCTGGCGCTGAGCACCGGCGGCCTGGTCGTGCTCTACTGCACCCCGCTGTACGACGCCACCGCCCACCGGCCGCTCGCGCACGGGCTGCTGCACGCCCACTTCCTGCTCTCCGGCTACCTGTTCGCCTGGGCCGTCGCCGGGCCCGACCCCGGCCCGACGCGCCCCGGGGTCCCCGTCCGGCTGGTGTTCCTCGGCGTCGCCGTCGCCGTCCACGCCACCTTGGCCCAGCTGATGTACGGCGGGTTCCTGGTCTCCGTGCACGCGCCGATCCCGCAGGTCCGGGGCGCGGCACAGCTCATGTACTACGGCGGCGACATCGCCGAACTCCTGCTCGCCGCGGCCCTCGTCGCCACCTGGCGCCCGGCCCGCCGGCGGCCCGGGGCGCGGGCGCCGGGCCCGTCCTACCGCGCGGCCGGGGCGTGATGTCCTCGGAAGGCCGGGTGGTCGCCCAGGCGGCGCACATAGGACCGGAGGCGGTCGTGCCGGGACACCAGGCGGGCGGCGTCGGCCGTCAGGCGGGGCCGGTCCACCGCGTCCAGGTGGACCAGCGCCACCCACAGGTCCACGTCCGCGGCGGTCAGCTCGTCGCCCAGCGCGTACGGCCCCCCGGCCAGCCGGCCGTCGAGCTGGTCGAGCGCCCCGAGCAGCGTCTCCAGCGCCTCCGCCCGGCCCTGGGGCGCCCGGTCCGTGGCGGCACGCCGGGCGGCCTGGACGATCCGGGTGTCGATGAGTTCCCCGAGGGCGTCGATGTCCGCGGCGAGGGCCCGCGGGCGCAGCCGGGGAAGGCCGGCGCCTCCCTGGTCGCCCAGGTGGTCGGCGAGGTCGCGGAGGATGTCGGGCGTGTGGTTGCTGACGACCCGCCCGCTCCACCTGTCGCACAGCGCGGGCACGGTCAGCGGGCCGTCGTAGCGGTGCCGGGTGGCTTCGTACGCGCCGCGCAGGCTCCCGGTGGCCGCGGGGGAGGGGAGGAAGACGGTGGTGACCGAGTCGCCCAGCCGGAGCAGGTCCAGGGTGAGGGAGACGCGCAGCGAGCGCGGACAGCCCCGGGAGAGGAACACCTGATAGCGGTGCGGCGCGGGATAGAAGCCGCCGGCGACATCGACGCCGATGCGGCTGCTGAAGTCGTCGGGGCGCGGGCGGGTGGCAATGAGGGGGCCGGCCTGGGCGGGCCAGCGGTCGAGCAGCGCCGCCGGGGCCGAAGCGCGCGGAATCGTCTCGGGCATGGCTCTCCAAAAGCGTGATGGCGCCCCGGTGGCCGGTGCGGCGCCGGTGGCGGGATGGCCTGGAGGGAGCGGGGTGGCCTGGAGGGAGGAGGGCGGGAGGAAAGCCCGGCGTCCGGCCACATCCGGCCCCGGGCTCGGTGACCGCGCGCTCCGAAGAGCGCCGCCGACCGGTCTCCGTCGACCGGTCTCGGTCAGACGGCCGGACTGCCGGCGGTGCAGACGCGCAACAGGTCGATGTGCAGGCGCCGGGTCAGGGAGCGGGAGAAGGGCGGGAACGTCGGCCGCGGAAGCCGCCGGGCTTCCTCGTTTCCGCCGACAGTCGAGGGCATCTCCACCGGTCCCATCATCGAGGCTCGCGAGGCGCGAAACCGTCGCCCACAGTGTCGTAGTGCCGCGCGAGGCCGTCAAGGAGTGAGGCCGGGCCTCTGAGAAGTGGCCGAGCGGCGGCGCAACCGTCCAGCATGCGACCGGCGGTTGACGTGGCGAGCGATGTACTGCTGAATGATTGCCATGAACGCCGAGCAGCGTCTGGTCACGCGCGGCCACATCGACTTCGGTCGGGTGTGGTCCGCGGCGTGTTGCGCCTGACCCGGTAGCGGTCCGCCGTAGCGGTCCGCCTCCGCTCGTGACCGTCGCGGTCCGAGCCTTCCCCCCCGCGTCGCCCCCGTACGTGAGCTCCGCCCCGCGTGCGTGCCGCGCCGCCCTCCCGTACCCGCGCCGGGCCTGCCTCGTGGTGTCGGCGCGTCAGGGCCACTCCCGTGTTCCGCGCCGCCCCTGTGGCGCCGTCATGTCGCCCGGCGCCCAGGGCAGTCGCGGGCCGCCCGCGTGCGCTCCCCGTCCACCTCCCCGAAAGGCCATTCCCATGCCCGTGGAACTCCTCGGCACCGCCGCCACCCCTGACGGATCCGGGACCACCTGCGCCACCCGTGCCGCCCGTGCCTCCCGCGCCGCTTGCGGCAAGGGCGACCGGGGCCGGACCGCCGTACGGGAACTGGCCCGGGAGCGCGGATGACTTCCGTCACGCGACCGCCCTCCTCCGCCCCGGCCCCGGCTGGCCTGACGGTTATTCAGGTCTCGGTGTCCGATCCGCGCGTACGACCGCTGCTGCGCGAACTGGGCCACGAGTACTCGACCCGCTACGGCAAGGACGCCCACGCCGAGCTCGCCCGCTACCCCGACGAGGAGTTCACCACGCCGCGCGGCGGGGTGCTGCTGCTGTTGCTGGAGGACGGGGAGCCCGTCGCAGGCGGGGCGTTCCGCCGGTACGACGGGACCACGGCCGAGCTGAAGCGCATCTGGACGCACTCCGCGCACCGGCGGCGCGGCCTCGCCCGCCGGGTGGTGGCCGAGCTGGAACGCGAGGCGGCCGCCCGGGGCTACCGGCGGATCTACCTGACCACCGGGCCGCGCCAGCCCGAGGCCCGCGGGCTGTACCTGGCCACCGGCTACACACCGCTGTTCGACACGGAGGCCGACCCGGAGACCATCGGCCCGCTCCCCTTCGAGAAGCACCTCACCGCCGCGGCCGCGGCCGACCGGGGCCGCCCCGACGCCATCGAGGCCGACGCCATCCCGCCCGACGCCATCCCGATCGACGCCATCGAGGCCGACCGGGCCCGCCCCGACCACGCTCGCCCCGACCACGCTCGCCCCGACCATGACGAGCTGGCCTCGCTGAAGGTCGTGCCCACCCGCCACTACGCCCGCTGGGCCGCCGCGCTCGCCGTCCTCGTCGTCAGCGTCCAGTTCCTCCACGGGCTGGTCACCAACCCCGTCTGGCAGTGGCGGGTCTTCGGCGAGTACGTGCTGTCCGAGACCATCGTCACCGCCGTGGGGGTGACGTTGCAGCTCACCGTCTATTCGATGCTGCTCGGCTTCGCCCTCGGCACCGTGCTGGCGTTCATGCGGCTGTCGGCCAGCCCCGTGCTGCGGACGGTGGCCTGGACCTATGTGTGGATCTTCCGGTCCATCCCGATGATCGTCCAGCTGGTGTTCTGGTTCAATCTGGGCGCCCTCTACCGGGAGTTGGGCATCGGCATCCCCTTCGGCCCGGTGTTCTGGTCCGTCAGCAGCAACGACCTGATCGGGACCATCGGCGCGGCCCTCATCGGCCTGTCGCTCCACCAGGCGGCCTACTGCGCGGAGATCGTCCGCGGCGGTGTCCTCTCGGTCGACCAGGGCCAGCTCGAGGCCGCGGCGGCCCTCGGGATCCCCAGGCTGCGGCAGATCCGGCGGATCGTGCTGCCCCAGGCCATGCGGGCCATCCTGCCCACGGCGGGCAGCGAGATCATCAGCCTCCTCAAGGGCACCTCGGTGGTGTACGTGATGGCCATCGGCGAGCTCTTCTACCAGGTCAAGGTCATCTACGGGCGCAACGGCATGGTGATCCCGCTGCTGATGGTCGCCACCGCCTGGTACGTGTTCCTGACCTCCGTGCTCTCGGTGGCGCAGTACTACGTCGAGCGCCACTACGCCCGGGGCGCCGAGCGCACCCCGCCCCCCACGCCGCTGGAGCGCGCCCGGCGCTTCCTGGCCGGCCTGCGGGCCGCCGCCGCACAGCGCCGCCGCCCGGCCGCACCCCTGGGAGGCGGTCATGGGTGAGGTGATGGTGGAGGTGCGCGGGGTCCACAAGAGCTTCGGGCCGCTGGAGGTGCTGCGCGGCGTGGACCTCCGGGTGCGCGCCGGCGAGGTGACCGTGATCCTCGGCCCCTCCGGCTCCGGGAAGTCCACCCTGCTGCGCACCATCAACCACCTGGAGAAGGTGAACCGCGGCTGGATCAGCATCGACGGCGAGCTGATCGGCTACCGCAGGTCCGGGAACAGGCTGCACGAGCTGAGGGAGCGGGAGGTCCTGCGGCAGCGCACCCACATCGGCTTCGTCTTCCAGGACTTCAACCTCTTCCCGCACCTCACCGTGGAGGAGAACCTCGTCGAGGCCCCGGTCTCGGCGCTGCGCCGCCCGCGCAGGGAGGCCGTGGCGAGTGCCGCGCGGCTGCTGGAGCGGGTCGGCCTCGCCGACAAGGCGGGCGCCTATCCCCGGCAGCTGTCCGGCGGGCAGCAGCAGCGCGTGGCCATCGCCCGCGCGCTGGCCCTGGAGCCCAAGGTGCTGCTGTTCGACGAGCCCACCTCGGCACTCGACCCGGAACTGGTCGGTGAGGTCCTGGACGTGATCAAGGATCTGGCGCGGACCGGTACGACCATGATCATCGTGACCCACGAGATCGGCTTCGCCCGCGAGGTCGCCGACACGGTGGTGTTCATGGACGGGGGCGTCGTCGTGGAGCAGGGACCGCCCGCGACCGTCCTCGACGCCCCGCGCCACGAGCGCACCCGCGCCTTCCTCTCCAAGGTCCTGTGACGGCCTCCCTCCCCGCGGCCGCCCCCGTTTCCCCCGAAGCAAGGAGAACCACCGTGTCAGCCAGCCTCACCCGCCTCACCCGCCTCACCCGCCGCTCCGCCGCGGCCGCCCTCCCGCTCGCCGCGGCCCTCGTCCTCACCGCCTGCGGCAACCCCTCGGACGGCGGCACGGCCGAGGTCAAGGCCGGGAACGGCACCCGTACGAAGATCAACCTGAGCGCGGACCAGAAGCGCGTCACCACCCCCAAGGTGGACTCCATCGCCGCGCAGGTGCCCGCCGGGATACGCAAGAGAGGCACCCTGGAGATCGTCGACTCCTCCGACTCCTCGGCGCCGCTGACCTTCTACGCCACCGACAACAAGACCGTCATCGGCGTGGAGCCCGACCTCGCCTACCTGGTGGCCGATGTGCTGGGCCTCAAGCCGCACCTCAACACGGTCTCCTGGGAGAACATCTTCGTCGGCCTGGACAGCGGCAAGTACGACGTCGGCTTCAGCAACATCACCGACACCGAGGAACGCAAGGAGAAGTACGACTTCGCCAGCTACCGCAAGGACGACCTGGCCTTCGAGGCGAAGAAGGGCAGCGGTCTGAAGGTGACCGGCCCCGAGGACGTGTCGGGGAAGACCGTCGCCGTGGACACCGGCACCAACCAGGAGAAGCTGCTGGTCGAGTGGAGCAAGGAGAACGTGAAGGCCGGCCGCGAGCCGGTGAAGATTAAGTACTACCAGAACCAGAGCGACACCTACCTCGCGCTCGCCTCCGGCCGGATCGACCTCTTCCTGGGCCCCAACCCGACCGCCGCCTACCATGTGGCCTCCGCCGGTCAGACCGAGGTCGTCGGCACGTACTCCGGCGCCGGCGAAACCCTCCAGGGCCTCATCGCGGCCACCACCAAGAAGGACAACGGACTGGTCAAGGCGGTGAACTCGGCGCTCAACGAGATCATCGACAACGGCAGTTACGCGAAGGTGCTGAAGCGCTGGGGCCTGTCGGGCGAGGCGATCGAGAAGTCGGAGATCAACCCGCCGGGCCTGCCCAAGACCAACAAGTGATGCGATCCGGGGCGCGAGGGCGCACGGCTCTCGCGCCCCACCTCGATTTGGCACCGGTCAGTTACAGAACGGCTATCCCAGGCACACTGTTGTGTACAAGGATTTGGGGGTGTCGCCACCGATCTGATTTCACGGAATGTACGGGGGATTCCATGCACCGTTCCATCGCTGCCGCCGCGGCGGTCGTCGCACTCACCGCCACTCTCACCGCTTGTCATGGGTCGGACGGGGACGGCGACAAGGCCGGGACGACAAAGAAGGGCACCCACTCCAGCGCCGCCGCCGAACCCGGCGGTGAGAAGTCGCCGGAGGCCGCGCCCAGCCAGGCGAGCTCGACGACCGGCAAGCTCGGCGACACCCTCTCGCTCGTAGGAATCGTGGGCCTGGGTGAAACGACCGCCCCCACGGCCGAGGTCACGCTGAACAAGTTCGTGGACAACGCGAAGGCCCAAGGCCCCTACTTCGATCCCGCCAACGGAAACCGCCTGGTCGCAGCGGAGTTCACGATCGTGAACACTGGCACGGTCACCTACAGCGACGCCCCGTACACCCCCCCGACGGTCGTCGACACGACAGGAACGGCGCACAACGGCAAACCCGGGGATCCCACCGTCGGCGAGTCCCTGAGCATCACGATGACTCTCTCGCCGGGGGAACGGGCCACCGGCTGGGTGATCTTCGACGTGCCGAAGAGCGCGAAGATCGCGAGCGTGACGTGGCAGATGGACCGCACAGGGCTCGACGCGGAACGCATCGGGACGTGGACCCTCTAGGGGCACGGCCCGCCGTGATCCGCCCAAGGGCCGGGTGAGGCCGCGAGCCGCCCTTGGGGTGGCCTGCCGTGGGTGCGGATACTGGGCGGTATGCGTATCGAATTCGAGCCCGAGGCCGTAGGCCGCACTCCCTTCTACAAGCTGCTGACCTCGGTGGTCGTGCCCCGGCCGATCGCCTGGGTGTCCACCCTCTCGGCGGCCGGGACCTGCAATCTGGCGCCGCACTCCTTCTTCACCATCGCCTGCGTGTCCCCGCCGATCGTGCAGTTCACCTCCGTGGGGCGGAAGGACTCGCTGCGCAATGTGGAGGAGACCGGCGAGTTCGTGGTCAACTTCGCGCCCGAGCAGCTCTTCGAGCAGATCAACGAGACCGCTACGGACTTCCCCCGCGACATGGGGGAGTTCGAGGCGGTGGGCATCGCCCGGGAGCCCAGCCTGCGGGTGAAGCCGCCGCGGGTGGCGGCGTCGCCGGTGGCGCTGGAGTGCGAGCTGCACAGCACGGTGCGGCTGGGGGACTCCACCGTGGTGTTCGGCCGGGTGGTGCACGCCGTGGTCGACGAGCAGGTCATGGACGACGGGCACCCCGAGGTGACCAGGCTGCGCCCGCTGGCGCGGCTGGGCAAGGACGAGTGGGGGACGCTCGGGGAGGTGTGGGAGCGGTCCCGGATCCGGTACGCGGACTGGGAGGGCGGCGCGGGCGGCGGCGCGCGGAGTGGTTCGTAGCCCGGTGCCCGCGGCGATCGTCTTCGACGTCGGTTCGACCCTGGTGCGCGAGGACCGGTACTGGGCGTCGTGGGCCGACTGGCTCGGCGTCCCCCGGCATACGCTGTCCGCGCTGGTCGGGGCGGTGGTCGCGGAGGGGCGGGACGACGCGGAGGCGATCCGGCTCGCCCGGCCGGGGGTGGACGTGCGGGCCGAGCGGCGGGCGCGGGAGGCGGCCGGGTGCGGGGAGCGGCTCGAGGAGTCGGATCTGTATCCGGATGTCCGGGAGGCCCTGGGCGCGCTGCGGGCGCTCGGGATGCGCGTGGCCGTGGCCGGGAACCAGTCGGCGCGCGCGGGCGAGTTGGTGCGCGCGCTGGGCCTGCCGGTGGACGAGGTCGCGACCTCGGGTCAGTGGGGCGTCGCCAAGCCGGATCCCCGGTTCTTCGCCCATGTCGTGGACCTGGCCCGCGCCGCGCCCCACGAGACCGTCTACGTCGGCGACTACCCGGCCCTCGACATCCGCCCCGCCAAGGCCGCCGGGCTGCGGGCGGCGCACCTCCGGCGCGGGCCGTGGGGACATCTGTGGGCGCGCACGGCCGACGCGGCCCTGGCGGACTGGCGCGTCGACTCGCTGACCGAGCTGGCCCGGTTGATGGGGACGGGGACGGGGGCGTCGCGGAGCGTTGGGTAGAGCTCGCACGGAGTGTGATCCATTCACACCCCGTGTGATCAGAGTGCATGCATATATCTACCGCACACCCTCCCGCGCCGCGCGACGCGGTGGTTGAGTCTTCGTACAGCCCGTCCAGGTGCGCCAGACCTGGGCGAAGGGGCCGCCGGACTCCTCCCTCCTCGGCCGGCGGCCCACCTCCTCCTTGATCGTTTTAATCGCTCGGCGGCGGCCACGCGGGCGGCTAGAGTAGGCGCCGCGCCTCCCGGTGCGCAGGCCGGCGGTTACTTCTTTCTGGCAGAAACGCGTTCGCGCGTACGGGGATCGAACCCCGTAGGACCGCTACCGCTCCGATCTCGGGAGGCGTGCCCTCCGGGCCGGCGGATCCAGGGCCCGGAGTCAGGGGGCCCGGTTCCGGTTGTAGATATATGCGACGTGTACCGCCCGAATCGGGTACTTCGCCGCCCGTCCCGTGTCACACTGGTCGTGCCCCTCGCTGCTCCCCCGTCGGCGAGGGGCATTCGCGTTCAAGCGCGGAATTCGGGACGGAACGGCCGCCGCCCCCGGGCTTACGCGGTCTCGGGCAGCCGGCCCCGCTGGGCCTCGGCCCATACGGCGAGCAGCCGTGTGTACTCCCGCCGCTCCGCCGGCCAGAGGGGACGCCCGATCCGCGCCGCCATGAACCGCCGGATCGCCTCATTCGCCGCGTCGGCGGCGCGCGGCGACTCCAGGGGTATGGGCATCTCGGGCATAAGAACAAGACTACGGGCGGCTGGGGACAAGGCGGGCCCATGCCGCGCGTGGCCCTCACCACAGCGGTGAGGGCCATGCCCTGTCCTGTCCCACGGGTCCTGCGCGCGGGAGGGGAGTGGGAGAGTGGGAGACGATCTTGATTGACTGAGCGGCCGTCAGCCCGCGGACTCGGCCGCGTGGGCGCTCAGCACACCGAATCCGACGAGGGCGAAGAGCGCCAGGCCCAGCAGCACGCGGTAGATCACGAAGGGCATGAAGCTCTTCGTGGTGATGAACTTCATGAACCACGCGATGACCGCGTAACCCACGACGAACGCGACAACCGTGGCGAAGATGGTCGGACCCCACGCCGTGTGCCCGTCCGAGGCGTCCTTCAGCTCGAAGAGACCGGAGGCCAGCACCGCGGGCACCGCGAGAAGGAAGGAGTACCGGGCCGCCGCCTCGCGCGTGTAGCCCATCAGCAGACCGCCGCTGATCGTCGCCCCCGAGCGGGACACGCCCGGCACCAGCGCCATCGCCTGGCAGATGCCGAAGATCAGGCCGTCCTTGACGCCGAGTTCGCGCAGCGTCTTGCGCTGCACGGGCGCGCGGTGCCTGCCGCCGGTCTCGTCGCGCGCGGCCCGCCGGTCCGCGAAGCCCAGCACGAGACCCATCACCACCAGGGTGGTGGCGATCAGCCGCAGATCGCGGAAGGGACCCTCGATCTGGTCCTTCAGGCTCACCCCGAGCACACCGATGGGTATCGAGCCGACGATGACCAGCCACCCCATCTGGGCGTCATGGTTGCCGCGCCACTCCTTGCTGAAGAGGGAGCGGGCCCAAGCCGAGACGATGTTGGCGATGTCCTTGCGGAAGTAGATCAGCACGGCCAGCTCGGTGCCGATCTGGGTGATGGCGGTGAAGGCGGGGCCGGGGTCGCTCCAGCCCGCGAAGGCGGCGGTGAGCCGCAGATGGGCGCTGGAGGAGATCGGCAGGAACTCGGTCAGCCCCTGGACCAGTCCGAGAATGAATGATTCGAACCACGACATCGCGTCTACATATCCAAAGGCTGATCATGCGCTGACCGGCGCAGCGGCGGGTCAGGCGGGGTGGCCGACGGGAAACCGGCCGCTGTGGATCAGCGCCGGTCGTCGGGCAGCGTACCGTCCCCGGGTAAGAGGGCCACGAGGACCCTGGTCCTCAGGCCCCCGACGGGCCCGGTTCCGTCGCGGGCCGGCCCGGCTCGCCCGGCCGCCCGGGCCCGGCCGTGTCCCGGGCCGCGCGGAGCCGGCCGCGCTTGCGCCAGGCCACGGCGCACCCGGCGAGGGCGGGCAGGGCGACACAGGCCAGCGCGGCCAGGAACACCGGGGAGGTCGGGGTGGTGGCGTGGCTGCCCGCCACCGCGTACGCGGCGGTGTTCGGGACGCTGCCGAGGCCGGTCGCGAGCAGGAACGGAAGCCAGCCCATCCGTGACACCGCGGCGCAGTAGTTGGCGGCGGCGAACGGCACACCCGGGAACAGCCGGATGGCCAGCATCGACCGGAAGCCGTGCCGGCTCAGCTGCCGGTCGGCCGCCGCCAGCCAGCGGGCGCGCAGCAGCGGCCGCAGCGCGTCCTGCCCCAGCAGCCTGCCCAGCCCGAAGGAGACACCGGCGCCCAGCACCGTCCCGGCCACCGCCGCGGCCAGCCCCGCCGGAGCCCCGAACAGCGCGCCCGCCGCCAGGTTCAGCAGCGGCCGCGGCACCAGGGCCGCGGCACAACCCCCGTACGCGAGCGCGAAGATCACCACGGCCGGGCCGCCGGACAGCCGCGGCGGCCACCCCTCGGCCAGCAGCCGGTGCGGCTGCCATGCCCACACCGCGCCCGCCGCTGCCGCCAGCAACAGCACCAGCAGGCACAGCCGCAGCCGCGGCGAGAGCAGCGCGCGGGCGCGGCGCGCGGCCGGTGTGGTGGCCGGTGTGGCGGGCGGGGCGGCATCGGGCATCGAAGGAGCGTAACCGACCGACCACGGAAACCAGGAAAAACCATTCGACGCACGCGAAGGCGATGCGCGACGATCAACGGCATGTTCCGGCAGCCCTTCCTCGAGCCCACGTCCGCGGTCGCGGACGCGCTCAAGGCTGCCTTCACCCCCGCGGCGGCCCGCGCGGCCGCCTGCCCGGGCGGCGCCCGACTCTGACCCTCCTCGGACAGCTCCGACGGATCCCACCAGGGGAGGGTCGGTTCGTCCCTGGGGTCCTCCTGCACATCCCATCGCTGTTCCGGGGAGGAACGGGAGCATGTCCAAGCAGACCTACGCGCGCACCAAGCCGCATCTGAACATCGGCACCATCGGCCATGTCGACCACGGCAAGACCACGTTGACCGCCGCCATCACCAAGGTGCTCAGCGAGCGCGGCGCCGGCGGCGCGTACGTCCCCTTCGAGCGCATCGACCGGGCGCCGGAGGAGGCGGCGCGCGGCATCACCATCAACATCGCGCACGTCGAGTACGAGACCGACACCCGCCACTACGCCCACGTCGACATGCCCGGCCACGCCGACTTCATCAAGAACATGGTGACGGGCGCGGCCCAACTCGACGGCGCGGTGCTCGTCGTCTCGGCGCTCGACGGCGTCATGCCGCAGACCGCCGAGCACGTGCTGCTCGCCCGCCAGGTCGGGGTGGACCACATCGTGGTCGCCCTCAACAAGGCCGACGCGGGCGACCCCGAGCTCACCGACCTCGTCGAGTTGGAGGTGCGCGAGCTGCTGTCCGCGCACGGCTACCCCGGCGACACCACGCCCGTCGTACGGGTCTCCGGGCTGGGCGCGCTGGCCGGCGAGCCGCGCTGGACCGCCTCCGTCGAGGCCCTGCTGGACGCGGTGGACACCTATGTGCCGATGCCGGTGCGCTACACCGACGCGCCGTTCCTGCTCCCGGTGGAGAACGTCCTGACCATCACCGGGCGCGGCACGGTCGTCACCGGAGCGATCGAGCGCGGCACGGTCCGCGTCGGCGACCGCGTGGAGGTGCTGGGCGCCGACACCGCGACGGTGGTCACGGGCGTCGAGACATTCGGCAAACCGATGGAGTTCGCCGAGGCGGGCGACAACGTGGCCCTGCTGCTGCGGGGAGTGGCGCGGGACGCGGTGCGCCGCGGCCATGTGGTCGCCGCGCCCGGCAGCGTGGTGCCCCGGCGGCGCTTCACCGCGCGGGTGTACGTCCTGTCGGCGGCCGAGGGAGGGCGGCGCACCCCGGTCTCCACCGGCTACCGGCCGCAGTTCTACATCCGTACGGCCGACGTGGTCGGCGATGTGGACCTCGGCGCGGTGGGCGTGGCCCGGCCCGGCGACACCGTCACCATGGAGGTCGAGCTGGGGCGCGCCCTGCCGCTGGAGCCCGGCCTGGGCTTCGCCATCCGCGAGGGCGGCCGGACGGTGGGCGCGGGCACGGTGACCGCCGTCCACCAGGCCTGAGCGGCCGCCGACCGGCCCCGAGCCTGCCCCGCCTCCGGCAGACGCCTGCCGGAGGCGGGGCGGGCCGGGGCCCGGGCGCCGGGCGGCACAATGAGAGCGTGGACCAGCCGACACCCACCGAGCCCAGATCCGCCGAACCGATACCCGCCGAGCCGAAAACCGCCGGACCGACCCCCGCCGAGCCGATCCCCGTGATCAGGGACGTGGACGGCGGCACCGCCAAGCTGATGCCGGACGTGGACCGCCCGCGCGCCTGGCTGCTCACGGTGGACGGCTCCCCCCAGTCGTACGTCGACCTGGACGACCCCACCCACCTGGAGTTCGAGTACGCGCGGCGGCTCGCACACGTCCTGGAGCTCACCGGGGCCGCCGGCACCCCGCTGGACGTGCTGCACCTGGGCGGCGGGGCGCTCACCCTGCCGCGCTTCGTCGCGGCCGTCCGCCCCGGCTCGCGCCAGGAGGTGATCGAGGCCGACGGCGCGCTGCTGGAACTGGTCGCCGAGCGGCTGCCGCTGCCCGCCGGGTCGGGGATCGCGGTGCGCCGGGCGGACGCCCGTACCGCGCTGGAGGCCGCCCCCGCCGCGTCCGCCGACGTCGTGGTCGCCGATGTCTTCGGCGGCTCGCGGATCCCCGCGCACCTCACCTCCGTCGAGTACGCGCGCGCCGCCGCCCGGGTGCTGCGGCCGGGCGGCCGCTACACGGCCAACCTGGCCGACAGCGCGCCCTTCACCTTCCTCCGCTCCCAACTGGCCAATCTCCGCGCCGCCTTCGCCCAGGTGTGCCTGATCGCCGAGCCCGCCGTGCTGCGCGGCCGCCGGTTCGGCAACGCGGTGGTGGTGGCCTCGGACGCCGAGCTGCCGGTCAGCGCCCTGGCACGGCGCACCGCCGCCGACGCCTTCCCCGCGCGGGTCGAGCACGGGGCGGCGCTGGCGCGCTTCGTCGGCGGGGCGGCGCCGGTGCGGGACGTGGACGCGGTGCCCTCGCCCACGCCGCCGGGCGGCGCGTTCAGCATCGGCTGACCGGGCCCGGCCCGTCCGCCTGGCCGGGCACGCCGGGGAGGCCGCCGGGTACGCCCGGGAGGCCGGCGGCGACGACGCCCTCCGCCACGGGCGCGCCGGTGCGCCGCCGCAGCCGCCGTACCTCCGGCACCGCCAGCACGGCCACCGTCAGCAGCACGATCAGCGCGGAGCACCCCCACAGCGCGGCCGTGCGGCCGAAGGCGCTCTCGGCCGGGCCCGCGAGCGCCGTGGCGAGCGGCACCATGGACACCGAGCCGAACCAGTCGTACGCGGCGACCCGCGACAGCTTGTCCTCGGGTATCTCCTGGTGCAGCGCGGTCATCCAGGACACCCCGAACACCTCGATCGAGACCCCGGCGCCGAACATCACCGCGCACAGGGCGGGCACGGGCAGCGGGACGGCGAGGGCGGCCGAGGGCAGGGCGAACGGGAACACGCACACCGTGCCCACCAGCAGCAGCCGGCGCGGTTTCCAGCGCGTCATCAGCAGCCCGCCCAGGAGGGTGCCCGCGCCGAACGCGGCGAGCGCGAGCCCCCAGGGCCGCGCCCCGCCCAGGTGCTCCTCGGCGACCAGCGGCCCGTACACCGACTCGGCCGCCGCCACCACGGCGTTGACCACCGAGAACTGCACCACGATGCCCCACAGCCAGGGCCGGCCCGCCACCTCCCGCCAGCCCTCGCGCAGATCCCGCAGCATTCCCGCGCTCTCGCGCCTGGCGGTGCGGCCGACGTCGAGGAAGGCGCGCAGGGCGCCCGCGACGGCGAAGGCGGCGGCGTCCACGGCCAGCACCCAGCCGGGGCCGAAGGCCGCGATGAGCGCCCCGCCGAGCGCCGCGCCGCCGATCTGCGCGCCGTTCATGCCCATCCGGAAGATCGCGAAGGCGCGTCCGGCCTGTTCGCCGTCGACCGTGGACAGCAGCATGCCCTCGGCGGCGGGGGAGAAGAAGGCCTGCCCGGTGCCGCCGAGCGCGGAGAGCACGGCCATCTGCCACAGCCGTGCCTCGCCGGACAGCACGAGCGCGGCGAAGGCGGCCTGGGACAGGCAGTTGAGGGTGTTGGCCGCGACCATGACCCGGTGTCGCGGCAGCCGGTCCGCGACCGCGCCGCCGATCAGCAGGAAGACGACGAGCGGGACGGTGCGGGCCGCGGCGACGAGGCCCACGTCGCCGCCGTCCCCGCCGGCCTCCAGGACCGCGAACGCCGCCGCGATCAGGGCTCCGGCGTTGCCGAGGCCCGTCACCACGGCGGCGGCGGTCAGCAGGGTGTAGTTGCGGCCGGCCCAGGCGGGACGGCCCGGTCGGCGGCGCGAGGCGGAGGGGATGGTCACCCGCGGACTATCCCTGGGGGCGGGCCCCGGCGCCAACCCTATTTCGGCCAGGCGGCCTTCGGCCGGGCCCGCTCGGGAGGCCCGGACGGCTCAGGAGCCGGACTTCAGCGGCCGCAGAGTGTTCATGATCTTCTTGATGGTCTCGTCGGAGATCTCGTCCTTGACGCCCTTGGCCGAGTACAGGACCCAGGTCGCCCAGTCGCCGTTGACGTCCGTGTAGGTGACGGTGAACGCCTTGCCGTCCGACGAGCACTTGTCGGTCTTCTTCACACCGGTGACGGTGGCCGAGGAGGAGTAGCCCTTGACGCCGTACTCGCTGGTGAACTTCTTGGGCGTGGTGGACTTGAAGTCGCCGGTCTCGTCCTGGTCGAACACGGCGTAGAGCCAGTTGAGCGCCTCGGTCTTGGCGGCCTGGGCCTGGGTCTTGGCGCCCTGGGCGCCCTTGGTGCCCGCTCCGGCCAGGGGGCTGGAGGTGGTGAAGCCGGTCTTCTTGTCCTTGACCGTGCAGCGGTCCCGCTTGTAGTAGGCGGGGCCGGTCATCGAGATGATCGGCTTGCCGTCCTTGGAGTACGAGCTCATGGTGTCGGGGGACGCCACGTACCAGCCGGCGGGGACGTCGAAGGCGTTGTGGCGCTTGGGGTTGGTGACCGTCTTCCAGCCGGGTATGACCGGCTCGACGGTCTGGCCCGCGCGCGGATTGTCCTCACCGCTGCTGTCACCGCTGGTGTCGTCGCCGCCCTCGTCGCCCTGCGCGGGGGAGGACGAGGACGCGGCGGCCGAGGGCTTCTTGCCGCCCTTCGCCTCCTTCTTCCCCCCGTCGTCGTTGTTCGTCACCAGCACGGCGGTCACCGCCGCGGCCGCGACCACCGCCACCGCCGCGACGACGGCGATGACGGTCGTGCGGTTCTTCTTCCGCGGCGGCTCCGGCGCGCCGGGCGGCTGGACGGCGGGGGAGCCCCAGGCCTGGGTGGGCATGTCGTGCGCCTGCGCCTGCTGCGGGTATCCCTGCTGCGGCGGGCCCTACGGCTGCCCCTGCTGGGGCTGCTGGGGCTGCTGGGGTTGCTGGGGTTGCTGGTAGGGATTCGGCTGGTGATATCCCGGCTGCTGGTACGGGTTGGGCTGGTGATACCCCGGCTGCTGATAGGGGTTCGGATTTTGCGGGTTCTGCTCGCCCCCGGGCGGCTGCTGTCCTGGCCACATGGCCAGTAACCATAAGGGGGGACAGGGGTGGCGGCCACGGCCGCCCCTCGGTGCCGCACCGCTTCCGGCGGGCGGGAACCATGTCGGCGCCGCGGCCGTCTCCGGGGGAGGGGACGCCATGCCGCGGCGCCGCATGCCGCGATCATCGGTGTGATCATCGGTGTGGCATGTGGGATGTGGCCACCGCGCGCTGATTGAGTAGGCTTCCCGGCGTGCGCCGAATCGGCGCACGCCGGGAAGAGTACGGGCATATGGGGAGGAACCGGCGTTGCATATCGAGGAGTGGCTCGAGACCGTACCCGCGGTCAGCGTCTATCTGCTGGTGGGTCTGGTCATCGGCCTGGAGAGCCTGGGCATCCCGCTTCCCGGAGAGATCGTTCTCGTCAGCGCGAGCCTGCTGGCGGCCTCCCAGGACCACATCAATCCGTACATCCTGGGCGGCTCCGCCATCGCGGGCGCGGTGATCGGCGACTCGATCGGCTATCTGATCGGCCGGAAGGGCGGTCAGCCGCTGCTGAACTGGCTGGGGCGCAAGTTCCCCAAGCACTTCAGCGCCGAGCACGTGGCCACCGCCGAGCGGTACTTCCAGAAGTGGGGCATGTGGGCGGTCTTCGTGGGCCGCTTCATCGCGCTGCTGCGCATCTTCGCCGGCCCGCTCGCCGGATGCCTGCGCATGCCGTACTGGAAGTTCCTCATCGCCAATGTGCTGGGCGGCATCGTCTGGGCGGGCGGCACCACCGCGGTCATCTACTCGGTCGGAAAGGTCGCCGAGGACTGGCTCAAGCGCTTCTCCTGGCTCGGTCTGGTGGCGGCCCTGCTGTTCGGCCTCGGCTCGATGCTCGTGATGAAGCGGCGCGCGAAGAAGGCCCAGGCGGAGGCGGTCGAGGCCGAGCAGGCCGGCCCCGGGGCGGCCGAGCAGCAGCCCGTCCCGGCGGCCGACTGACCTTCCGCCCGGCCCCCGCCCGACCTTCCGCGCAGGCCTCCCGCCAGGGCCTCCCTCGCATCTCCCGTCAGGGCTGCCGGTCACACCTCTCGCGGAGGTGTCCCGTTCAGGCCCGCCGCTCCCGCCCCTCCCGCTCCAGGGTGGCGTCGCGGTGGTGGCGGGCCAGCTCCGTATAGCCCGCCGCGTTCAGCCGGATGCCCTCCCGCTCCTCCTCGGTCAGCTCCCGCCGGACCTTCGCGGGCACCCCCGCGACCAGCGACCCCGGCGGCACCCGCATCCCCTGCGGGACCAGCGCCTGGGCGGCGACCAGGGAGCCGGCGCCGATATGGGCGCCGTTGAGGACGGTGGCGCCCATGCCGACGAGCACGTCGTCCTCGATGACGCAGCCGTGCAGCACCGCGTTGTGGCCCACCGACACCCGCTCGCCGACGGTGACCGGGAAACCGGGGTCGGCGTGCACCGTGCAGTTGTCCTGGATGTTGCTCCCGGCCCCCACGCTGATGGCCTCCGCGTCGCCGCGCAGCACCGCGTGGTACCAGACGCTCGCGCCGGCGCCGAGCGTCACCTCGCCGATCACCACGGACGTCGGGGCGGTGAACGCCTCCGGATCGACCTTCGGCTCCTTGCCGCCCACGCTCGCGATCAACGCCCGCTCCGCCACAGCCCCACTCCCTGTCTCATCCGTCACCGCCGCGTCGCGCGGCGCCGGAGGGCACGGTAGTCCCAGCGGCCCCGGCGCCCACAGGGCGGCCGCTCATCCCGTCGCGAGCAGCAGCGACCCCACCAGCGCCAGCCCGGCGCCGGTGGCCTGCACCGCGCGCAGCCGCTCGCTGAGGACCGCGCGCGCCGCCAGCGCGGTCACGACCGGGTACAGGGCCGCGAGCACCGCGGCCACGGTCACCGGACCGGTGTGGGCGGCCACGCTGTAGGTGCCGTTGCCCGCCACGTCGGCCAGGCCCACGAAGGCCAGGGCGGGCAGCGCGGCCCACAGCGCGCGTACGCCCCCGGCGGCCGGGTCGAGCGCGGGGGTGCCGCGGCGCGTGGACGCGTACAGCGCGGCGCCGCCGACCACCGCGCTGCACGCCCGCTGGACGAACAGCGCCAGGAACAGCCCGGTCACGGTGGTGGACGCCTCGGCGATCAGCGTCATGACCGACCCGAAGCCGACCGCGGCGACCAGGGTGAGCAGCAGCGTCTGCCGCGGTACGGACGTGCCCCCGGTCTGCGGTCCGCTGGCGAGCACCACCCCGGCCACCGCGACCGCGATCCCGGCGAACTGCGGCAGGCCGGGCCGCTCGCCGAGGGCGAGCCCGACGCCGAGGGGGACGGCCACGCTGCCGAGCGCGCCGATCGGCGAGACGACCCCCATCGGGCCGAGCGCCAGCGCCCGGTAGAAGCACAGCATCCCGACCGGCCCCACCACGCCCGCCGCGACGGCGTACCACAGCCGCGGATCGGCCTCGGCCCAGCCGCCACCGGCCGTGACGACGCAGCCCAGCACGGCCACCGAGATGCCCTGTGAGACGACGACCACGGTGAGGGCGGGGATGCGCCGGGTGAGGAGCCCTCCGCCGAAGTCGGCCAGCCCCAGCAGGAGGCTGGTGGCCAGAGCGAAGAGTGCGGACATGGGGAGACCTCGCCGTACAGTGTGATGGACGTTGGAGTACACCACACCGTAGTTCAGTATGTTCGACTTCGCCATTTAAAATATTGGACGGACCGTTGACGGACCTCGACCACCTCACCCAGTCGCTCGCCCGCAACCTCAAACGCTGGCGCAATGAGCGTGGCTTCACCCTCGACGCCCTCGCGGCCCGCTCCGGGGTCAGCCGCGGCATGATCATCCAGATCGAGCAGGCCCGCACCAACCCGAGCGTCGGCACCACCGTCAAGCTCGCCGACGCCCTCGGAGTGAGCATCACCACCCTGCTCGACTACGAGAGCGGCCCCCAGGTCCAGCTCGTCCCCGCCGAGCAGGCCGTACGCATGTGGTCCACCGACGCCGGCAGCTACACCGCCCTCCTCGTCGGCACGGAGGCGCGCGGGCCGCTGGAGCTGTGGGAGTGGCGGCTGACGCCGGGGGAGGGCAGCGACTCCGATCCGCATCCGCCCGGCACCTTCGAGCTGCTGCACGTCACGGCGGGCGAGCTGACACTGACCGTCGGCGGCGAGACCTACCCCGTGCCGGCCGGTTCCTCGGCGGCCTTCGAGGCGAGCGTCCCCCACGGCTACCGCAACGACGGGACGGAGACCGTCACGATGACCATGGCCGTCTCCGTCCCCCCGGCACGCTGAGCCACCGGGCGCGGAGGCCGTCGGGAGCGGAGGCCGCCGGGCGGGCTGTTAACTTGACCGCATGAGTACGCCGATGGACGCCTTCGACGACGCACGTCCCGCCGTCGAATGCCTCGACCTGCTGACCGCGCCGGTGGCCGAGGCGCTGCGCGCCTGGCGCGGCCCCGTGCCCGTGGAGCAGGTGCTGTACGTGGACACCGACCCGGACAAGGCCGACACGGCCGCGCTCGTGGAGCACTACGGGGCCCGGCTGCTGGAGCAGTCCGCGAACTGCGTGGTGGTCGCGGGCAAGCGGGCCGGCGAGACCTCCCTCGCCGCCTGCGTGGTCCTCTCCCACACCCGGGTGGACGTCAACGGCGCGGTGCGCCGCCGACTCGGCGCCCGCAAGGCCTCCTTCGCCCCCATGGAGACGGCGCTCGGCGTGAGCGGCATGGAGTTCGGCGGCGTCACGCCCATCGGCCTGCCCGCCGACTGGCCGGTGCTGGTCGACGCGGCCGTCGCCGACATCCCGTACGCGCTCATCGGCAGCGGAAGCCGCCGCGGCAAGCTCATCGTGCCGGGCAAGGCGATCGCCGGGCTGCCGGGGGCGGAGGTTCTGGAGGGCCTCGGCATCTGAGGACCGGTCGCCGCGAGCCCCGGCGTCCGACGACCGGTCGCCGCGGTCTGATGACCGGTCGCCGCGGGCGTCGGCCTCTGACGCCCGTCGCCGCGCGCCCGGCTCAGCCCCCGCGCCCGGACACGTCCAGGGACAGCGCGCGGGAGTGCTCCGCGAACCCCAGACTGCGGTAGAGGTGCTCGGCGTCGGGCGTGGCATGCAGATCGACGCGGGTGACGCCCTGCCCGGCGAACCAGTCGAGCAGCGCCTCGGTCAGCGCGCGGGCGTATCCGCGGCCCCGGTAACGGGGGTCGGTGCACACGTTGAAGACGAAGCCGAAGCGCCCCGAGGGGTGCCCGGGCGCGGGCAGCCGCTCCTCGACACTGCCGACCGCGCACGCGGCCAGGTGCGGGGCGCCCGGCTCGTCGCCGTCCACGACGAACGCGCCCAGCCGTCCCTCCGGCCCGGTGAGCAGCCGCACGACCGCCTCCCGCGCGCTGACCTCCCACGCGCCGGGCCGGTCCCGCCCGTGCATGGCCTCGAACATCACACGGCGCAGTCGTACCAGTTCAGCGGCGTCGGCGGGGCGGGCGGCCCGTATGGCGATCACGGTCCGACGCCCCCACCCGGACCCCGCCCGGGTGGGGGCGGCCGGAGGCAGGGGATCACCCCAGCCGAGGCAGCTCGATGGCCGGGCAGCGGTCCATGACCATGGCGAGCCCCGCGCCACGGGTGCGCTCGTACGCCGCCTCGTCCACCACGCCGAGCTGGAACCACACCGCCTTGGCCCCGATGGCCACGGCCTCGTCGGCGACCGCCCCCGCGAGCCGGCTGTTGACGAAGACATCCACGACATCCACCTCGAAGGGGATGTCCGAGAGCGAGCGGTACCCCTGCTCCCCGTGGACCGTCTCCGCCTTCGGGTGCACGGGGATCACCCGCTTGCCGTGGCGCCTCAGCACCTCCGCGACCCCGTACGCCGCCCGCGCCCGGTTCGAGGACAGGCCCACCACCGCCCAGGTGTCACCGAGCTCGGTCAGGATCTCGCGGATCACCGCCGGATCGCCGTACACGCCTGCCTCCCGAGGGTCGGATGCTCGTTCACCGTGCGCAACGAACACCGGCGCCCGGGCATTCCGAAGCCACCC
The DNA here is from genome assembly GCF_001704635.1 of Streptomyces sparsogenes. GTDB lineage: Bacteria > Actinomycetota > Actinomycetes > Streptomycetales > Streptomycetaceae > Streptomyces > Streptomyces sparsogenes. The sequence continues at coordinate 43,542 of NZ_MAXF01000141.1, forward strand.
CGCGCCACCGCGCGCCGAGCGGCCCGGTCCACCGCATAGGGTGGTCCGATGCAGGAGCGGTACCGGACGGTCGCGCGCGAGGGCGTGCACGAGATCGAGATCAGCAAATCGCGTTTCCTGTGCTCCCTCGCGCCCGCCGCGACCGAGCAGGAAGCCCAGGACTTCGTCCGGCGCGTCCGCGGGGAGCACCCCGCCGCGACCCACAACTGCTACGCCTATGTCATCGGCGCCGACGGCGGGGTCCAGAAGGCGAGCGACGACGGGGAGCCGGGCGGCACGGCGGGTGTGCCGATGCTGCAGATGTTGCTGCGCCGCGAGGTGCGGTACGTCGTGGCGGTGGTCACCCGCTACTACGGCGGTGTGAAACTCGGCGCCGGAGGGCTGATCCGCGCCTACGGCGGGGGGGTCGGCGAGGCCCTGGACGCCCTGGGCACCGTCACCCGGGAGCGGTTCCGGCTGGCGACCGTCACCGTCGGCCACGAGCGGGCCGGACGGCTGGAGAACGACCTGCGCGCGACCGGCCGCGCGGTGCGCGAGGTGCGCTACGCGGAGGCCGTGACGATCGAACTGGGGCTTCCCGACGCGGACGTGGACGCCTTCCGCGCCTGGCTGGCGGACGCCACCGCGGGCACCGCCACCCTCGAGCTGGGCGGCGAGGCGTACCAGGACGCCCCGGGCGGCCGACCCGTCTGACGTGGGCGCATGCTCGGATGTCGTATGTACGAGGTTTGCAACAGTGGACGGCGCGGGTGCTGATCATGCCGCTGGGCGACGGTAACGTGGCCGGGGATGCCGTTGAGGACACAGGAACGGGGGGCCGCCCTGATGGAACTGGCTGAGCACATCGCCGCGGTGCGCGCGGGGGCGGGTGATCCCGCCGCGATGGTCGGCGAGTTCCGCCGCACGGCCGTACTGGTACCCGTGGCCGACGGCGGTTTCATGACGGCCGAATACGGCGGCATCCGCTGGATCTACGCCTTCACCGACGAGTCCGCGCTGGCCCGCTTCGCCACCGCGCGCGGCTCCGACCCGGGCCAGGAGTGGGAGTACGCCGCCGTGCTCGGCGCGCGGCTGCTGGATGTGATGGTGCCGGAGATGGGCCGCCCCGCGGGCGTCGCGGTGGACGTGGCGGACGAGGACGGGTCGATGATGTTCCCGCCGGTGCGGGGCATCGTCCCGGACGAGGTCGCGGTGGACGTGGACGACGACGAGAACGGGAACGGCAACGAGGGCCGGAACGGCACCGGGAACGAGCGGACACAGGGGGCCGGGCAGTGAGCGCGGACGGGGATCTGAATGTCGGCAAGGACTCCGTGGACCTGATCACCAAGGGTCTGCGGGCGGCGATCGGCGAGCTGAGGGACGTCGGGGACAACACCGGCGCGCTGCAGGGCTCCGGCTTCTCGGACATGACGATGTCCAAGATGGAAGCCGGGGGCAAGGGGCTGGCCGACGCGTTCGAGGGGTTCTGCGACCGCTGGGAGTGGGGGGTCCGGGCGCTCGTCCAGGACGCCAACGAGATAGCCAACCGGCTCGGTCTGGCGGCGGGTTTGATGTGGGAAGAGGACCAGTACTGGGGCAACACCCTCAAGGTCACCGTCAACGCCCTGTCGCCCACCGGCAATCCGCACCTGTCGGAGGAAGAGGTCGCCAAGCAGGGCTGGGGCGACATCTTCACCCCCGACGCGCCGGACTACAGCGCGGCGTCCTGGCAACAGGCCGGTGACGAGATGGGCCAGACCTGGAAGGACACCGGGCGCGCCCTGCTCACCGAGGGCAACGGCGGAATGCGCACCAGGATGATGAACGATCTGCTCGGGGTCGACGACCAGCAGTTCAACCAGGCACTCGACCAGACCTTCGGCCCCTCTCCGGAGGCGCGCGCCCAGCAGCAGGCGCAGCAAGAGGGCCAGTAGCGGTCGGCCGCGGCGGGGACGGCCGCGGCACACCGCGGCACACCGCGGCACGATCCACCCCGACACCGCGCCCCGCTTCCCGGACGACGGCTGGAGATGGCACCGGCCGGCCTCCCGCTTTCACAGGGTGTGCGGGCGGGCGGGCGGCCGAGGGGGCTACGGTAGGGCGGTGCCGGCCGCCGTGAGGCGGGCGCGGCGCGGCGAACAGGAACGACGGGAACCAGGGGCGGAGAGAGGGCGAGCGTGCGGGTCGGAGCGAGCCGGTGAGATTTCTGCACACGTCCGACTGGCACCTGGGGCGGTCCTTCCACCGCGTCAACCTGCTCGCGGCGCAGCGGCGGTTCATCGACCACCTGGTCGCCACCGTGCGCGAGCGGCATGTCGACGCCGTCCTCGTCGCGGGTGACGTCTACGACCGGGCGGTGCCGCCGCTCGCCGCCGTCGAGCTGTTCGACGACGCCCTCCACCGCCTCGCCGACCTCGGCGTGCCGACGGTCATGATCTCCGGCAACCACGACTCGGCCCGGCGGCTCGGCGTCGGCGCCGGGCTGATCGAGCGGGCCGGCATCCACCTGCGCACCGACCCCGCGGGCTGCGCCACCCCGGTTGTCCTCGCCGACGACCACGGCGACGTCGCGTTCTACGGGCTGCCGTACCTCGAGCCCGCCCTCGTGCGGGAGGCGCTCGGCGCCGACGGCACGGGGCACACCGCGGTGCTGCGCGCCGCCATGGCCCGGGTGCGCGCCGACCTCGCCACCCGGCCCCCGGGCACCCGCTCGGTCGTCCTCGCGCACGCCTTCGTCACCGGCGGCGCGCCCAGCGACAGCGAGCGCGACATCACCGTCGGGGGCGTCGCCTCCGTGCCCGCCGAGGTGTTCGACGGCGTCGACTACACGGCGCTCGGGCACCTGCACGGTTGCCAGGCCATCACCGAGCGGGTTCGCTACTCGGGCTCCCCGCTCGCGTACTCCTTTTCCGAGGCCCGCCACCGCAAGTCCATGTGGCTGGTCGACCTCGGCCCCGGCGGCGCCGTGACCGCCGAGCGCGTGGACTGCCCGGTGCCCCGGCCGCTGGCCCGGATCCGGGGCCGGATCGAGGACCTGCTCGCCGACCCCGGCCTGGCCCGGCACGAGGACGCCTGGGTCGAGGCCACCCTCACCGACCCCGCGCGCCCCCACGAGCCGATGCCCCGCCTGACGCGCCGCTTCCCCCACCTGCTCAGCCTGGTGTTCGACCCCGAGCGGGGCCCCGAGGACCCCCTCGCCTCGTACGCGCAGCGGCTGCGCGGCCGCACCGACCGGCAGATCGCGGAGGACTTCGTGGCCCATGTGCGTGGCGGGCGCGGTCCGGACGAGGCCGAGCGCGCGGTGCTCGGGGCGGCCCTGGACGCCGTACGGGCCGCGGAGACCGAATCCGCCACAGCCGAATCCCCCGCAACCCGATCCCCCGCAGCCGAGTCCCCCGCTATCGGATCCCCCGCTACCGGATCCGCGGGGGCGGGGGCCGTCGAGGCGGCTCCCTCCTCGCGGGAGGTCGCCCGATGAGGCTGCACCGCCTCGCCATGACCGCCTTCGGCCCCTTCGCGACCACACAGGAGGTCGACTTCGACGAGCTGTCGGCCGCCGGGCTCTTCCTCCTCCACGGGCCGACCGGCGCGGGCAAGACGTCCGTCCTGGACGCGGTCTGCTACGGGCTGTACGGCCAGGTGCCCGGCGCCCGGCAGGGCGGCGGGCCGTCCCTGCGCAGCGACCACGCCGACCCGCACACCCCCACCGAGGTCCTCCTCGAACTCACCGTCGGCGGACGGCGCCTGGAGATCACCCGGAGCCCCGAGCAGCCGCGCCCCAAGAAGCGCGGCACCGGCTTCACGCGGGAGAAGGCGCAGAGCCGGCTGCGCGAATACCTCCCCGGGGCCGGGGAGTGGAAGGCCCTCAGCCGCTCGCACCAGGAGATCGGCGAGGAGATCAGCCAGCTGCTCGGCATGAGCAAGGAGCAGTTCTGCCAGGTGGTGCTGTTGCCCCAGGGCGACTTCGCCCGCTTCCTGCGCGCCGACGAACTGGCCCGCGGCAAGCTGCTCGGCAAGCTCTTCGACACGGGCCGCTTCGCCGCTGTCGAGGAACGCCTCGCCGAGCTGCGGCGCGCGGCGGAGAAGCAGGTCGTCGCCGGGGACGAGCGGCTGCTCGCCCTCGCCCACCGCATGGCCCAGGCCGCCGGCGCCACCTCGCCCTCCCCCTCGGCCTCCGGCGGTGAGGAGCATCCGCTGCCGGAGCTCGCACCGGGGGAACCGGGGCTGGCCGGCGCCGTCCTGGAGTGGGCCGCCATCGCCCGTACGACCGCCCGCGAGCGGCAGGACATCGCGCTCGCCGCGGTCCAGGCCGCCGAGACCGCCCACCACGCCGCCCGCCGGGCGGCCGACACCGAACGCGAGCGCGCCCGCCTCCAGCACCGCCACGCCGAGGCCCGACACCGCGCCGAAGAGCTGGAGCGGCAGCGCGCCGACCACGACCTGGCCCGCGAACGCCTGGACCGCGCCCGCGCGGCCGACGCCGTCGTCCCCGCCCTCGAACTCCACCCCGCCGCCGAACACGACCACGCCGCCGCCACCGCGGCCGAACGCGCCGCCCGCGCCGACCTGGCGACCGCCCCCGACCTGCGTTTCGACGCCCCCGTACCCCACCCGACCGAACTCCCGCGCCCCCGCCACGCCGCCGACGACGCGGAACCCGCGCCGGTGGCGTCAGGGCAGGGTGCGGGGCAGGCGCCGCGCGTGGTCGGGGCCGGTGCGGGGCTGGAGGCGCGGGGGGAGTTCCCGGGCCGCCCCGAGGCGGACGAGGAGCGCGCCGCTGCTGGGCAGGCGGGGGTCGCGGTGCCCGGGCAGGGCCCCCGCGAGGGCGCCGGGCCGGTCGGCGCGGATCCCGGGCCGCGGTTCGGGATGCCGGGGCTCGCGGGAGCGGACGCCGCGGTGCTGGCCGCCGCCGAGCGGCGGGTGCGGGAGGAGCTCGGTTCGCTGGGGGCGGCCCGCCGCGCCGAGCGGCGGGCGGGGGAGGTGGCCGACGAGGTCGGGCGGCTCGACCGGCAGGCGCGCGCCGACGAGGAGGCGGCCGAGGAGGCCGGGCAGTGGCTCGCCGGGTGGGAGGAGGTGCGCCAGGCGCACACGCGGCGGATCGAGGCCGCGCAGGAGGCCGCCACCCGGGCCGAACAGCTCGGTGGGCAGCTCGCCCCCGCCCGGCAGCGGCTCGAGGCCGCCCGGCGGCGGGACCTCCTCGCCGGGCAGGCGACCGAGGCCGAGGAGCGGCTGCTGCGCTCCCGCGAGGAGGCCGCCGCCGCCCACGAGAGATGGCTGGACCTCAAGGACCGGCGGCTGCGCGGCATCGCCGCCGAACTCGCGGCGGCGCTGCGCGACGGCGAGCCGTGCGCGGTGTGCGGGGCCGCCGACCACCCCGCCCCCGCGCGTCCGGGAGCCGGCCATGTGGACCGTGCGACGGAGGAGGCCGCGCTGGAGGACTACCGCGGGGCCGAGGCCGGGCGGGAGGAGGCCGAGCGGCGGCTGCAGTCGCTGCGGGAGGCGCTGGCGGGCGCGGAGGCCGCCGCGGGCGGCGGTACGGCGGACGAACTGGACCGGGCCCTGGCGGACGTGGAGACCGCGCTCGCCGAGGCCCGCGGCGCCGCGGCCGGGGGCCACGCCGCGCGCGAGGCCCTGGCCCGTGCCGAGGAGGAGCACGAGCGGCGCCTGACCCAGCGGCAGGAGGCCGAGCGCCGCGCCGCGGCGCGCACCTCGCATCGCGAGGCCCTGGTGGCGGAGCGGGCCGCGCTGCTGGAGGAGCTGGAGCGGGCCCGAGGCGGCGCCGCCACCGTGGCCGAGCGGGCGGCCCGGCTGGAGCGGCACGCCGGGCTGCTTGCCCGGGCCGCCGAGACGGCGCGGGAGACCGAGGCCGCCGCGCGGCGGCTGGAGGAGGCGAGGGCGCGGCTCGCCGAGGCCGCGCGCCGCGCGGGCTTCGAGACGCCGCACGCCGCGGCCCGCGCCGTGCTGCCCGCGGCGGACCAGCGCGGGCTGCGGCACCGCCTGGAGCAGTGGCAGACGGAATCCGCGGCCGTCGCGGCCGAGCTGGCCGATCCGCAGGTGGCCGCGGCCGCGCGGGAAGCCCGCGCGGACCCCGCCGCCGCGGAGGCGGCGGCCGAGGCGGCCACCCGGCTGCTGCGCGAGGCCTCGGCCCGGGACGCGGCGGCCCGTACCCGCTGCCAGGAGCTCGACCGGCTCTCCGCCCAGGCCGTGGCCGACGCCCGGCGGCTCGCCCCGCTGCGCCAGGAGCACGACCGGCTGGCCCGGCTGGCCACGCTCGCGGCGGGCACCTCCGCCGAGAACGAGCGCCGGATGCGCCTGGAGGCGTACGTCCTGGCCGCCCGGCTCGAACAGGTCGCGGCCGCGGCCAGCGCCCGGCTGCGCCGCATGTCCTCCGGCCGCTACACCCTCGTGCACTCCGACGCGCGCACGGGCGGCCGCGGCAGGTCGGGCCTGGGCCTGCACGTCATCGACGCCTGGACCGGCGGCGAGCGCGACACCGCCACCCTCTCCGGCGGCGAGACCTTCTTCGTGTCGCTCGCCCTCGCCCTCGGCCTCGCCGACGTGGTGACGGACGAGGCGGGCGGCGTCCGACTGGACACCCTCTTCATCGACGAGGGCTTCGGCAGCCTGGACGAGCAGACCCTCGACGAGGTCCTGGACGTGCTGGACTCGCTCCGCGAGCGCGACCGTACGGTCGGCATCGTCAGCCACGTCGCCGACCTGCGCCAGCGCATCCCGGTGCGGCTGGAGGTGGTGAAGGGCCGGGACGGCTCGACGGTGCGGCATCACGCGTCTGCGCGCTGACCGCCGGGAGGTCGGTCGCCCTGACGTATCGTCGGCCGCCCGGATGGCTGCGACGGGCGAGTCGCCGGCCGAGCCGCCGCGCCGCGGGCGCCCGCCACCGCCAGCGCCTCGAACAGCGGCTCCGGGTCGGCGTCCCGGGGCAAGCCGCTGACCTGACCGTCCCCGACCTCCACGACCCGCCACCGCCCGTCCTCGCGCAGCGCCAGATCGGTGGTGACGAACCGGCAGCCCAACTCCCGTACGGCCGGGGCCACCGCCGACAGGTCGGGGGAGGGGCGCAGCCCCGGCGAGTCGGGGTGGGCGCCGACGAGGACGGGGGCGCCGTCCACCCACCAGACGCGGGCCTCGCCCACCGGCTGGTACGGCTCGTACGCGCGCAACACCACCCCTCCGGTGAGGAACTCGCCCTGCAACTCCACGAAGCGGGCGACCACGGCGGCCAGTTGGCGGGTATCGGCCAGGTCGGGGACGTAACAGGCCTCGAGCCACTCGTGCTTGCGGGACTTGACCCAGTCCTTGACGACGGCCGGGCCGCCGCCGCCGAGCCGGGCGGCCAGGTGCGCCAGATCGGCCTCGGGCGGCACCCGGCCCGGGGGCGAGGGGAGCCACGCGATGCGCGGGGTCAGTGCGGCGAAGGTGTCGTACCAGCCGGGCAGCTCGTGCGCGGCGCGGTAGCGCTCGGGGGAGGTGAGCAGGGCGCAGCCCCGGTCGGCGAGCGCGGTGGACAGCTCGGCATAACGGTCGGCCGGCACCATCCAGCCGCGGTACCACGCGGACCCGGCGTCGCGCGGCACCCGGGCGACCGCGTCCGCCGCGCCCTGGGACAGCAGCGCGTCGTGGTCGATCAGGGCCACCGTCACCCCCGAGGCGCGGGCCGCCCGCGCCTCCTCGGCGAACTCGGGGTCCACGCGCCGCGGCGCGAGCGGATCGCAGGGGAAGAGGAAGACGGTGGTGCCGGCGGTGCTCATGGCAGTCGACCTTAGGGAGCCGGACGGCCGTTCCACAACGGCGATTCGCCCGGCCCCCGGGCGGGGAGCCGGACCCCGAGCCGAGAGTCAGCCCCCGCGCCGAGACCCGGCCCCGCAGGCCCGGCCCCGAGGCCCGGATCAGATCGCCGAGAGCTCGGCCACCAGGTCGTCCAGCCCCAGCGAGCCCTGCGAAAGAGCCGCCATGTGCCAGGACTTCGCGTCGAACGCGTCCCCGTGCGCCTTGCGGGCCGCCTCGCGCCCGGCGAGCCAGGCGCGCTCGCCCAGCTTGTAGCCGATGGCCTGGCCCGGCATGCCCAGGTAGCGCACCAGCTCGCTCTCGATGAAGTCCGCGGGCCGGCCGCTGTGCCGGCCGAAGAACTCCTGCGCCAGCTCCGGCGTCCAGCGCTCCCCGGGGTGGAACGGGGAGTCGGCGGGGATCTCCAGCTCCAGGTGCATGCCGATGTCGATGATCACCCGCACCGCGCGCATCATCTGCGCGTCGAGATAGCCCAGGCGCTGCTCGGAGTCGGTGAGGAAGCCCAGCTCGTCCATCAGCCGCTCCGCGTACAGCGCCCAGCCCTCCGCGTTGGCGCTGACCATGCCGACCGTGGCCTGGTAGCGGGAGAGCCGGTCGGCCACGTGCGTCCACTGCGCGAGCTGCAGGTGGTGGCCGGGCACGCCCTCGTGGTACCAGGTGGAGACCAGGTCGTAGACCGGGAAGCGGGTCTCGCCCATGGTGGGCAGCCAGGTCCGGCCGGGCCGCGAGAAGTCCACCGACGGCTGGGTGTAGTACGGCGCCGCCGCGCTGCCCGGCGGCGCGATCATCGACTCGACGCGCTTGACCCGCTCGGCGAGGTCGAAGTGGGTGCCGTCCAGCGCCTCGATGGCCTGGTCCATGAGCCCCTGCAGCCAGGCGCGGGTCTCCTCGACGCCCTCGATGGCCTGGCCGTGCTCGTCGAGGTGGCGCAGCGCCTCCCAAGGGGTGGCGCCGGGCAGGATCTTCTCCGCCTCGGCCCGCATCTCGGCGTACAGCCGGTGGTATTCGGACCAGCCGTACGTGTACGCCTCGTCCAGGTCCAGGTCGGTGCCGTTCCACATCCGCGCCCACCTGCGGTAGCGCTCGCGCCCGACGACGTCGGGCGCGCCCTGGACCGCCGGGCCGTACACATCGCGCAGCCAGTCGCGGAGCGCGGCGAAGGCGGCGGTCGCCTCGGCGGCCGCCCCGTCCAGCTCGGCGCGCAGCGCCTCGGGGCCGCCGGCCGCGAAGTCGGCGAACCAGCCGCGGCCGGCGCCGGCGGTGCCGACCCACTCGCCGAGCTGGCCGACGACCGTGGTCACCTGGCGGGGGCCGGCGGGCAGGTCGCGCCGCAGCCCCTCGGCGAGCGAGGCGCGGTACCCCTCCAGGGCGGCCGGTACGGCGCGCAGCCGCGCGGCGACCGCGGCCCAGTCGTCCTCCGTGTCGGTCGGCATCACGGTGAAGACGCCGCGCACGGCGTGCGCCGGGGAGTGGAGGTTGCTGACGGCCCGCAGGTGCTCCTGCGCGTCGTGCACGGCCAGCTCGGCGGTCAGCCGCTCCCGCAGCAGCCGGGCGCAGCGCCGCTCGTTGTCGTTGTCCGCACCGGGTCGTGCCTCCGCCTCACCGAGCCGGTCCAGGGTGGCGCGGGCGAGGTCGGCGAGCGCCTCCTGGCCGGCGGGCGAGTAGTCGGGCAGGCGCCGGGCGCTGTCGGGCACCCCCAGGTAGGTGCCGGTGATCGGGTCGAGTTCGATGAGGGCGTCGACGTAGGCGTCGGCCACCTGGCGGGGCAGGGATGCGTCATTGGTGTCGGACATGCGGCCATCCTCGTACGGAGGGAGGGGCCGCGTCACGCGCATCGGATGTTACGTACCTGACCGAGATCGTTCCGCGCCGACGAGAGCCGCGCCGACGGGATCCGCGCCGATGAGAGCCGCGCCGACGGGGCCCGCGCCCATGAGCGGGGCGCCGGCGGGGTCAGCCCGTGCTCGAGGGGATCACCGCGGGGGAGAGCCGGGCGGTGATGACGAGCGTGCCCTCCTCGATCTGGTAGTCCAGCGGCAGCTCCAGCGCGCGCATCGCCGCGACCATGCCGGTGTTGGCCGACCGGGTGACGGCGTAGACGCATGCGCAGCCCGTCTCGGCGGCCATCGCGACCAGCCGCCGCAGCAGCTCCCCGCCGATGCCCCGGCGCTGCCACTCGTCCTCGACGAGCAGCGCGACCTCGGTCTCGTCCCCGTCCCACAGCAGGTGGCCGAGGGCGACCAGCCGTCCGGAGGCGGTGTGCGCGGCGAGGGTGCGGCCAAAGCGCGGGCTCAGCAGGTGGTCGAGGTAGCGATCGGCGTCGCCGACCGGGCCGTGGTAGCGCTGGGCGAGCGTCGCGGCGGAGCAGCGCTGGTGCATGGCGCGCGCCGCGTCCAGGTCGCGGGTGTCGGCGCGGCGCACGGTGATCTCGTTGCCCTCGGGCAGCGTCAGGACGTCGCGGCGGCGCGGGACGCGCGGGCCGAGCCGGGAGTCCAGCTCGACCAGCGCGCGGGCGCGCGCGAACTCGGTGGGGGTGAACGGGAGGTACGGGCGCTCGATGACGATCGCGCCGCCGGACGGGTCCCGCAGCCGCATCACGGTCTCCTCCAGCACGCCCTCGAGCGGCGGCAACCCCTCCAGCGGGCGGCCGGCCAGGGACTTGGCGGGCAGCGACCGGATGGCGCAGCGGCCGAGGAGGGCGCGCAGCGCGAGGGGGAGTTCGGCGGCGTCCAGGGCGGTGCGGGTGGCCAGGGACAGGATCCGGGTCGGCGCGTCGACCAGGTCGTGGGCGTCGGCCCGCTCGATCCAGGTGTCGCGGCCGCCCCCGTCGGTCACCGTGCGGGTCAGCTCGGCGGGCGGCAGGTCGGCGGGGGCGCGCAGCAGGAACTCGTCCACGGTGCCGTCCCCGAGCGGGTGGGTCTGCAGCGCCAGGATGTCGACCCGGTGACGGGCGAGCGCGGTGCACAGCGCCGCGAGGGTGCCCGGCTCGTCCCGGACGGTCGTCCGCATCCGCCACAGGGTGGTGTCCGTCCGGGACGCGCCCCCGTCGCCCTCGCGGTCCGGGAGGTCCGTGACCGGGGCGTCCGTGGCCGGGGTGGCGGTGGTGGCGGTCGGGGGCTCCGGCTCCGCGGGGCCGGAGCCGTGGCGCCGTGACCACCGGGCGGCCAGCTCCACCAGGTCGCGCCGCCAGCCGTGGGAGCGCCGGGTGTGGTCGTGAGGGGTCGCGTGGGTCATGCGTCCACCCTTGCGGAGCGGTGTTGCGTGATCACGAACGCATTGTGACCGATGGGTTAAGAGGGTATTTGCGGAACGAAACCGTTTTTGTCCGGAATGGAACAGTTGAAAGTGGCGGTGTCAGGGGTGGGGCCGGGGCTGACAGGCCCGCACGGGTCAGGCCCGCAGGGGACAGGCCCGTACGGGACAGCGCGTACGGGACAGGCCCCGGCCCCCCCGGCTCACTGGCCGACGCGCCCGGGCTGGAGCACCTTGGTGAAGAGCACCGCCCCGCCCAGCTCGCGCAGCCGGACCGTGAGCTCGCCGCTGTGCCCGTCGATGTCCACCTCGCCGAAGAACTGGAAGCCCTCGGCCGGCGAGACGTTCGCCCGGGTGGGAGCCTTGACGAAGGGCTGCTCGGGGCCGAAGGTGCCGTCCAGCCTCACCGCCGGGAACGCGCCCGCGTTCAGCGGCCCGGAGACGAACTCCCAGAACGGGGCGAAGTCCTTGAACGCCGCCCGCGACGGGTCGTAGTGCTGGGCGCTGGTGTAGTGGACGTCGGCCGTCAGCCACACCGTGCCGGTGATCTTCCGGTGCTTGATGTGCCGCAGCAGCTCCGCGATCTGCAGCTCACGGCCGAGCGGCGCCCCCGGGTCGCCCTGCGCGACCGCCTCGAAGTCCGTCGCCCCGTCCGGGACCACGAGCCCCAGTGGCATGTCGCAGGCGATGACCTTCCACACCGCGCGCGACGCCGACAGCTCCCGCTTGAGCCAGGCGAGCTGCTCGGCGCCGAGGATGCCCTGGGCGTCGTCGGGCTGCCGGCCCGGCGAGTTGGCGTTCCGGTACGTACGGCAGTCCAGCACGAACACGTCGAGCAGCGGGCCGTGCCGCAGCACCCGGTACACCCGGCCGTCGCCGTCCGGGCGCAGCGTGCTGATCGGGAAGTACTCGCTGAAGGCCCGCCGCGACCGCGCCGCCAGCACGTTCACGTCCTTCTCGGTGTAGCGGGCGTCGGTGAGGATCTCGCCCGGGTACCAGTTGTTGAGGACCTCGTGGTCGTCCCACTGGACGATCGTCGGCACCTGTGCGTTGAACCGGCGCAGATTGGCGTCCAGCAGGTTGTAGCGGAAGTTGCCCCGGTACTCCGCGAGCGTCTCGGCGACCTTGGACTTCTCGTCGGTCGTGACGTTCCGCCAGGTGCGGCCGTCCGGCAGGGCCACGCTCTGGGCGAGCGGGCCGTCGGCGTAGATGTTGTCGCCGCTGCACAGGAAGAAGTCGGGGTCCAGCCGCCGCATCTCCTCGAAGATCCGGTAGCCGCCGAGGTCCGGGTTGATGCCCCAGCCCTGCCCCGCCAGATCGCCCGACCACACGAAGCGCACGCCCTGGCGGCGCGCCGGCGCGGTGCGGAACGTGCCGTACACCGGCTCGCCGGTGCGGCGCGGGTCGTCCGGGTCGGCCAGCAGCACCCGGTAGTGGACCTGGGTGCCCGGCGGCAGCCCGTGCAGCGGGGTGGTGCCGGTGAAGTCGCTGCCGGCCCCCAGCAGCGGGCCCCGCCAGCGCCGAGGCCTCGCGAACGACTCGGTCGCGGAGGTCTCGACCACCATCCGGGCCGGACGGTCGGAGCGCACCCACACCAGGCCCGAGGACGTCGTCACATCGCCCACCTGTACGCCCCACTGGGCGCTCGGCCGGCCGGACAGCGCCTGCGCGGGCGCCGCCCACGCCGCCGACGCCAGCGTCGGCACCGCCAGCGCGGCGGAGGCCGCCGCCGAACCGCGCAGCACCTGCCGCCGCCCGACCTCCCGCCGCCCGATCTCTGTGCCCGAATCCCGCGCCATGCCGAACCTCCTGTTGCTCATGGAACCGCTGTGCGGTCCTGTTGCTATCGGTGCCAGATGCCTCGCGTTCGAACGGACAGTGAACAACTCACTGAGGGGTGCCGGGAAGGCCCGGGCCGCCGGCGCGGGCGATCGCGGCCACGGCCCGGGCGATCCGGGCGGGGGACAGATGGGCATAGCCCATCACCAGACGTACCCGCCCGTCGTCGTCGGCGGACGTGGGGCCGGGGGCGCGGCCGGGCCGGTGCCGGTAGTCGGCGAGCGGGCGCAGCGCCACCCCGGCCCGCGCCGCGCGTTCCAGGAAGCGGTCCTGGGGCCCGTACCGCCCCGGCAGCCGCGCGATGACGTGCAGCCCGGCGGCGATCCCGGTCACCTCCGTGCCGGGGAAGTGCTCGGCCAGCGCCGTGACCAGCGCGTCCCGCCGCTCCCGGTAGGCGCGCTGGCAGCGCCGCAACTGCCGGTCGTAGTCGCCGCGCTCGATGAACTCGGCCAACAGCGCCTGGTCGAGCGCCGGATTGCCCAGGTCCATGGTCCGCTTGCGCTCCACGACCGGGCCCACGAGGCCGCCGGGCACCACCAGCCAGCCCAGCCGCAGCCCCGGGGCCAGCGACTTGCTGACCGAGCCGGCATAGGCGACCCGAGCCGGGTCCAGGCCCTGCAACGCGCCGACGGGCGCCCGGTCGTAGCGGAAGTCGCCGTCGTAGTCGTCCTCCACCAGCAGGCCGTCGACGGCCCGCGCCCACTCCAGCAGTTCGAGGCGGCGCCGCGCCGAATACGCGACGCCCAGGGGGAACTGGTGGGACGGGGTGAGCTGGGCGGCCCGCGCGTCCGACGCCGCCAGGGCGGTGGGGGACAGCCCCTCCGCGTCCAGCGGCACCGGCACGGCTGTCAGTCCCGTCGCCGTCAGCAGCGTCGTGTGCTCGGGGCTGCCGGGGTCCTCCACCGCCACCGCGCGGTGCCCGAGCCCGGCCAGCGTGAAGCCCAGCAGCGTCATGGCCTGCGCGACGCCCGAGCAGATCACCACGCACTCCGGGTCCGCCACCACCCCCCGGCGCCGGGTGAGCAGCCCCGCCACCGCGGCCCGCAACTCGGGCAGCCCGCGCGGATCCGGATACCCCAGGGCGCTGTGCGGGAGGCGCGCCAGGGCCCGGCGGTGCGCCGCCGACCACCCGGCGCGCGGGAACAGCGACAGATCGGGGGTGCCGGGTACGAAGCCGGTCCCGGGCGCGCCGCCGGACACGGGCGCCTGGTGCTCCCGCGCCGCCGCGGCCCGCGCCGCCCCGCTCACCCAGGTGCCCGAGCCGCGCGCGCTCCTCAGGTACCCCTCGGCCGTCAGCTGCTCGTACGCCTCGGTCACCAGGCCGCGCGAGACCCCCAGGTCGGCCGCCAGCTCCCGGCTGGACGGCAGCCGGGTCCCGGCGGCGATCCGCCCCGAGCGCACCGCCTCGCGCAGCGCGGCCTGCAGCGTCCGTCCGCGCCGGCGGGGTGGCGCGGAGGCGGTGGGAAGCAGCAGCTGCCAGGCGGTGGTACCGGAAGCGGCGGTACCGGGAGTGGCGGTACCGGGAGTGGCGGTACCGGAAGCGGCGGTACCGGAAGTGGTCCCTGAATCAGCCATCGGATTGGACCTTAAGGGGTGCCGGTCGGCTGCCTAGCGTCGGCGTCATGAAACGAAACGATCTTCCGGTGCCGGACCCGGGCGCCCCCGCGGCCCGGATCGCCACCCGCGCCACCGCCGCCCCTGCCGCGGCCCCCGCCGCCGGGCGCAGGGACCCCGCC
>NZ_MAXF01000142.1 GCF_001704635.1 Streptomyces sparsogenes
GCCGGGTCCCGGATCCGCCCCGAGCGCACCGCCTCGCGCAGCGCGGCCTGCAGCGTCCGTCCGCGCCGGCGGGGTGGCGCGGAGGCGGTGGGAAGCAGCAGCTGCCAGGCGGTGGTACCGGAAGCGGCGGTACCGGGAGTGGCGGTACCGGAAGCGGCGGTACCGGAAGTGGTCCCTGAATCAGCCATCGGATTGGACCTTAAGGGGTGCCGGTCGGCTGCCTAGCGTCGGCGTCATGAAACGAAACGATCTTCCGGTGCCGGACCCGGGCGCCCCCGCGGCCCGGATCGCCACCCGCGCCACCGCCGCCCCTGCCGCGGCCCCCGCCGCCGGGCGCAGGGACCCCGCCCCGCGCCCCGGCGGTGGGGCGGGGGCGCGCCACCGGCTGCTCGGGGCGCTGCTCGCGGCGGTGGCCTGCTGCTTGGTGGGCGCCTCGTTCACCGCCAACAGCGTGCTCGGCGACTACCCCCACGCGGGCGGCCAGGCGCTGCGCTACGGCCTCGCCTGTGCCCTGCTGCTGCCGCTCGCCGGATGGCGCGGCCGGGCCCGACGCGGCGGTCTGGACGGTCGGGCGCCCGATGGGCAAGTGGTGGGCAGGCTGCGGAAGCTGAGCGGGCGCCAGTGGGCGCGGCTGGCCGTACTGGCGGCCGTCGGAATGGTCGGGTTCAACCTCGCCGTGCTCGCGGCGGAGGGCAGCGCGGAGCCCGCGGTGCCCGGGGTGTTCGTCGGCTGCGCGCCCGTGGTCGTCGCGGTGATCGTGCCCGCGCTCGACGGGCGGCGCCCGGCGCCGGCCGTGGTCGCGGGGGCGCTTTCGGTGGCCGCCGGCGCGTTCGTGGTGCAGGGGTGGGGGCGTACGGACACGGCCGGGCTGCTGTGGTCGGCGGCGGCGCTCGGGGGCGAGGTGGGGTTCGCCGTGCTGGCCGTCCCGGTCCTGCGGCCCCTCGGCCCCCGGCTGCTGTCCGCCGTGGCCTGCGGCCTCGCCGCCGTGGAGTCCGCGCTGCTCGCCCTGGTGCTCGACGGCCGGGGATGGCTGCGGGCGCCGGACGGCGGGGAGGCGGCGGCGCTGCTGTGGCAGGCGGCCGTGGTGACCGTCGTCGGCTTCGTGTTCTGGTACGTCGGCGTCCAGCGGATCGGCGCCGAGCGGGCCACCCTCTTCTCCGGTCTGATCCCCGTCTCCGCCGCCGCGACCGCACCGCTCGTCGGCACCGGCGGCTACGGCACGGCGCAGGCGGCGGGCAGCCTCCTCGTCGCCCTGGGGGTGGCCCTCGGCTCGGGGGTGCTGGGCCGCGCGCGGGCACCGCGGCCGGTGCCCCGCCGCCCGTAGCCGACGCCCCCGGGCCGCCGTCCGGTGGGCGTGGGAGGATGGCCGCCGTGGCCACCTCTCATACCGCGGCCGACACCGCGACGGATGTCTTCGAAGCGCACCGCTCCCTGCTGACCGCGGTGGCCTACCGGATGCTGGGCCGCGTCGCGGACGCGGAGGACGTGGTGCAGGAGGCCTGGCTGCGCTGGTCCGGCGCCGACCGCGACGCGGTGCGCGACCCCCGCGGCTTCCTCGTGCGCGTCACCACCCGGCTCGCCATCGACCGGCTGCGGCAGGCGCAGTCCCGCCGCGAGGCGTACGTCGGCCCCTGGCTGCCCGAGCCGCTCGTCACCGACCTCGGCCACGCCGTCCCGGACACCGCCGAGCGTGCGCTGCTCGCCGAGTCCGTCTCACTGGCCGTGCTCGTCGTCCTGGAGTCGCTGTCCCCGCTGGAGCGCGCGGTGTTCGTCCTGCGCGAGGCCTTCGGCTTCGCGTACGGGGAGATCGCCACCGCCCTCGACCGCACGGAGCCGGCGGTGCGGCAGCTCGCCGGGCGGGCGCGGCGCCATGTGGAGGAGCGCAAGCCGCGGTTCGAGGTGGACCCGGCACAGCGCCGCGACCTGACGGAGCGTTTCCTCGCCGCCGCCCGGGACGGCGACCTCGAGGGGCTGCTCACCCTCCTGGCGCCCGACGTGCGCCTGATCGGCGACAGCGGCGGCAAGTCCAAGGCGCCGCTGCGCGTCATGGAGACGGCGGACAAGATCGCCCGCTTCATGGTGGCGGTGGCCCAGGACGCCGGGCAGCACCCGGAGTTGGCCTTCACCGAGATCAACGGCGGCCCCGCGCTGGTGCTCTTCGCGGACGGCCGCCCCGACACGGTCCTCAGCCTCGATGTCGCGGACGGCCTGGTCCAGGCCGTCTACATCGTGCGCAACCCCGACAAGCTGGCCCACCTGGTCCACCTGGCACCTCCGGCAGGGGGGACGCCCGGGGACGCGGCTCAGTGAACGGAGAACCCGCCGTCGACGAAGATCGACTGCCCGGTGACATAGCCGGAGGCGCGGCTCGCCAGGAACACCGCCGCGCCCGCGAAGTCCTCGGCCAGCCCGTTGCGCCCGACCATCGTGCGCGCGGCCAGCGCCGCCACCTTCTCCGGGTCGCTGGACAGCCGCCTGTTGAGCGGCGTCATCACGAACCCCGGCACCAGCGTGTTGCAGGTGACCCCGTACGGCGACCAGGCCTCGGCCTGTGACCGGGCCAGCGACTCCAACGCCCCCTTGGAGACGCCGTACGCGCCGCTCTGCACGAACGCCCGGTGTGCCTGCTGGGAGGTGATGTGGATGATCCGCCCGAAGCCCCGTGCGGCCATCGCCGGGCCGAACCGCTGCCCCAGCAGGTAGGGCGCCTCCAGGTTGACCGCCATCGTGGCGTCCCACACGTCGTCGCCCAGCTCGCCCAGCGGGGGCCGCAGGTTGATCCCGGCGCTGTTCACCAGGATGTCGGGCTCCCCGAACGCGGCGACCGCCTCCTCGGCCGCCGCCCGTACCCCCTCCCGGGTGCCCAGGTCCGCGCTCACCCGGGCCGCACGGCAGCCGTGCCCCGTCAGCTCCTCCACGGTGGCGGCCAACTCGGCCTCCCTGCGCGCCACCACGACGACGCTCGCGCCCGCGCGCCCCAGCGCCACGGCGATGGCCCGGCCGATGCCCGAACTGCCGCCGGTCACCACGGCGACCCGGTCGGTCAGCGAGAACAGCTCGGAGAGATAGGGCTCTGACGTCATGACCGCATCCTAGGCGCCGCGTTGAGAGGCCCTTACCAAGGCAATTGGTCTTGACCAAGGCAAGGCACCGCTTTATGGTCGCTATAGATACTGCAACAACCTTTAATAAAGAAACACGCAATACAGAGCACTACAGAGCACGCGGAAGCGCGCAGATCCGTTGCGGAGGACAGGGTGGGGACCACGCAGCTCGACACGGTGCCGGAGCCCAAGTACTGGCACCTCAAGACGGTGCTCAGCGACGCGCTCGACTCGGAGTTCGCCGTCGGTGAGATCCTGCCCAACGAGCGCGAGCTCGCGGCCCGCTTCGGCGTGGCCCGCGCCACCCTCAGGCAGGCCCTCGAACAGCTCGAGCTGGAGGGCAGGTTGCAGCGCCGCCGCGGCGTGGGCACCACCGTCGCCCCGCCCCGCGTGGGCGTCGCGGTCGGCGACCGCGCCCACAGCTGGGACGACACCGACGAGGCGGCCTGGCAGCCCGTCGACAGCGCGGAGGCCGCGCCGCCCGCCGCGATCGCCCGGCTCCTCGACGTCCGGCCCGGCACCGCCGTGCACACCGTGCGCCGCACCCGCGTCAGCCACGGCCAGCCGATCGCCGCCGAGCTGCTCTACGTCCCGACCGCCTCCGTCCCCGGCCTCGCCGCCCTCGACACCCAGCCCGGCGCCGCCCGCGCCCGCGCGGTCCTCGGCGAGCTGCGCCGCGTCGAACTCGAAGGCCGCGAACAGTCCGTCGAGCTGGGCTCCGCCCGCGCCGACGACGCCAAGCGGCTGGACCGCCTGCCCGGCGCCCCCGTCCTCCTGGTCACCACCCGCTACACCGCCGCCGGCCGCACGGTCGCCGTGGCCGTCGCCACGTACCGCGCCGACACCTGCCGCCTCACCTTCGGGGACGGCGCGGACATGGTCCTGGCGGGCTGAAGCCGCCGCCGTTCAGTAGCGGTTGTTCATGGCGGCCCGCACCTCGGCCAGGGTGGCGTCCGCCACGGCGTTGGCCCTCTCGTTGCCCGCGCGCAGGACCTGGTGGAGAAAGCCGCGGTCCCGCGCGTACTCGGCCCGGCGGGCCCGGATGGGAGCCAGGTACTCGTTGACCGACTCGGTCACGGTCCTCTTCAGCGCGGCGGCTCCCGCGGAGCCGATGTCGGAGGCGACCTGCTCGGGGGTCCGGCCCTGGCACAGGGCGGCCAGAAGGAGCAGCGAGGACACCTCCGGGCGGGCGGCCGGGTCATAGGTGATGCGGCGCTCGGAGTCGGTCTTCGCCCCCTTGATCAGCCGGGCCGTCTCGTCGGCGTCGGCGGCCAGGGTGATGGCGTTGCCCCGGCTCTTGCTCATCTTGGTGCCGTCCGTGCCGAGCAGCAGCGGCGCGCTCGACAACAGCGCGTCGGGCCGGGGGAAGACGGCGGTGCCGGCGCCGTAGCGGTCGTTGAAGCGGCGG
Source organism: Streptomyces sparsogenes (assembly GCF_001704635.1). Classification (GTDB taxonomy): domain Bacteria; phylum Actinomycetota; class Actinomycetes; order Streptomycetales; family Streptomycetaceae; genus Streptomyces; species Streptomyces sparsogenes. Next base: position 4,513 of record NZ_MAXF01000142.1, read on the forward strand.
GCGACGGTCCGGGTGAGTTCGAGGTGGGGGAGCTGGTCCCGGCCGACCGGGACCAGATTGGCCTTGCAGAAGAGGATGTCGGCGGCCTGGTGCACGGGGTAGGTGAACATCAGGCCGCTGATGGCGGCCTGCCGCGAGTGGACGATCTCGTCCTTCACCGTGGGGTTGCGCTCGAGTTCGGCGACGGAGACGAGGCTGAGGAACGGCAGCAGCAGCTGGTTCAGCGCGGGCACCGCGCTGTGCGTGAAGATGGTGCCGCGTGCCGGGTCCACGCCGACGGCGAGGTAGTCCAGCACCAGCTCCTCGACGTGCCGGGTCAGGTCGTCCGCGACATCGCGGTCGGTGAGGACCTGGTAGTCCGCGATGATGACGAACATCTCCACGCCGAGGTCCTGCAGCCGCACCCGGTTGTGGAGCGTGCCGAAGTAGTGGCCCAGGTGCAGCCGCCCGGTGGGGCGGTCGCCGGTCAGCACCCGGAACTGCCCGGGGTCCTCGAGGATCCGTTCCTCCAGCACCGCGCTGCGCGCCCGCGCTGCGGACACCCCGAGCGTGTCGGCGGCGGAATCGGAGGTGAGGGCCTGGGGATCCGGGGTCCGGACGGTGGTTTCCATGAGGTCCTACCTTTCTTGATGTGGGTCTGAACTGGTCATTCGTAAGATCGGTGGGGCCCGGGGGTCCCGGGTATGGCTGCCATGACGTCGCCGTTTGGATGGCTCAGGAGACTTGGCCGCCCGGGCCCCGCGACGACTCGACCGCTAATTGGAAGACGCGACGCGATCGCTGTGTAGGACAACGTCGGCGAGGTCGTCTGCTGGGTTCATGTACGACGAGCTGGCGGAGGTGGCCGTGCCCGAGATCTGGGCCGGAGTGGACATCGGCAAGGAACATCACCACTGCGTGGTGATCGACGCCCAGGGCAAGCGGCTGCTGTCGCGTCGGGTACTGAACGATGAGGCTGAGCTGCTCAAGCTCCTGGCCGACGTGCTGGAGCTGTCTCAGGACGTGCTGTGGGCGGTGGACATCAACCACGGTGGTGCCGCGCTTGTGCT
>NZ_MAXF01000143.1 GCF_001704635.1 Streptomyces sparsogenes
TTCCTCGCCGCGACCGGCGGCGACATGAACGCCTTCGGCACCGCCGACCGCCTGGCCGGCTACGCCGGCCTCGCCCCCGTCCCCCGCGACTCCGGACGCGTCAACGGCAACCTCCACCGCCCACGCCGCTACCACCGCGGTCTGCTCCGCGTCTTCTACCTCTCCGCCTTCGCCAGCCTCCGGGGCTGCCCGGCCTCGAAGCGGTTCTACGAACGTAAGCGGACCGAGGGCAAGGGACACAAACAGGCGCTGTTGGCGTTGGCCCGCCGCCGGGCCAACGTCCTGTGGGCCATGATCCGCGACGGAGCGTGCTACCAAGCCACACCACCAGTCACGGCAGCGGCTTGACAACGTCATTGGAAAGTCTCCTGGGGGTCGGTGTCGCCGTCGGGACGAGACGACACCCCCTGCTCCAGGGGACACAAAAAGGGCCGTCCGTCCGAACGGCCCTTTCCACGTCTGAGAGGCGGCCGCTCCTAAGAGGAGCGCCACCAGCTGAGACACGGCGAAAGAAGCATGAGCGCAGCATAACGTCACCGGGCCCCGGCAGGTCGTGATCCCCGTCACCCGTCTTCCACTCGGTCGGGGATGAACCGAAGGCGTGGCGGGGGTTCGGCCGTCGTGTCCCAGGCGCGCCGCTCCGCGTGGTCGAGCCAGTCGAGATACCACTCGGCGAAGGTGACCGGTCCCGTCCGGCCCCGCGGCTCGATCGGCACCACGCCCTCGCCGACGGCCCGTACGTCGTCCCACATGGTGCCGCGGTACGGGCCCGTGACCACGAGGAGCGAGTAGTACGCGCAGCCCTGGGAGCCGACGCAGAGGGTGCCCTCGGTCAGGGCGTCGTTCAGCTCGTCGCGGCGGGTGTCCCAGGCGGCGTACGTGGCGGCGAAAGCCTCGTCGTCCGGGTGGTCCTCCCGCCGGGGCTCCGCCTCCTCGTGCTCCTCCAGCTCGGCCGTGAGCCCCGGGCGGAAGGGCAGCGCGCAGTGGCCGGTGGCGGGCGGGGTGTCGGGGCCGGGCGGCCGCAGCGGCAACAGGCCGTAGTCGGGGCCCGCGCCGCCCGAGCCCACCTCCATGAGGAACGTGCGGTACTCCTCGGGCAGTCCGGTCCCCAGCCACCGCTCCACGTCCCGCAGCCGCTCCTCGGTGAGGACGGGCAGCAGCCCGAAGTCGTGGCCGTGACCGGGGTGGTCGGCGCCGAAGACGGCCCACCACCGCGGCGCCTTCCGCAGCGCGAGCACGCGCTCCCGCACCCCTGCCCACGTCCCGCTCACCGTGCCTCCTAAGCGATCTCCGCGCCGCTCGAAATGGATGATTTCGTTCCGCCCCACCGGCGATTCCGCGTCCCTATGATCGACCAGTCATCCCGGAGGCCAGGCGCGTGTATCCCCGGGGCGACTCGTCAGCGGGCGGCGAGAAGGCCGTCCACCATGGCGCGGAGCCCGTCGAGGTAGGTGTCCTCAGCGGTCAGCGGTGCCCAGTGGTCCGCGGCCTGTGCCAGACGGGGTAGTTCGCCCGGGTCGAGATCGGCAAAGATCCGCTCCCGGTAGGTGGGGCGGTCGTCGTCTGTGCGCCTCCGGGCCGCTGTCGCCCGGACCACGATCTCTCCGACCGTGTAGTACCAGATCGCGCGGTATCCCTGGATGGCCCGCTCGGGGGTCAGTCCGCATGCGACCAGACCGTCGACGATCTGCTCGACGAACCACAAGGCGGACGCGGACATCAAGTCGTCGGCAGTCAGCACCTCCACGATCCAGGGGCAGGCGGCGAGCGCTTCGTGGATCGCGGCAGCAGCGACGACGATCCGCTCGCGAGGCTGGGCGGGCAGTTCGGGCCGGTGCAGCGCCCGCGCGGCGTAGTCGTCCAGCAGCAGGACGAGCAGTTCTTCCTTGTTGCGGACGTGGTGGTAGAGCGCCATCGGCGTACTGCCGATCTCCGTGGCCAGCCGCCGCATGGTCAGCCGGTCCACGCCCTCCGAGTCCACGATCCGGCGGGCGGTTGTGACGACCTCCTCGCGGGAGATGCGGGGAGGCCGGCCGAGCGTTTTGCGCGGTGCGGATGGTTGCGGCATGCCCTCATCATCCCCCAGGTGTCGACAGCGGTGATCCTCCAAGGCTATTTTCCTTACATGTATAAAAACTTGCGGGGGCGGCCCGGAGTGGTACTGGCGGCGGTGGCCGTCGCCCAGTTCGCCGTCGCCCTGGACCTGTCGGTGGTCAACGTCGCACTGCCCGCGATGCGCACCGCGTTGGGGTTTGCGCCACTCGCCTTGTCGTGGGTCGTGCACGTCTACGCGCTCACGCTCGGCGGATTCCTGCTGCTGGGCGGCCGCGCATGCGACCTGTACGGCCGGCGTCGGCTCTTCGTGCTGGGCCTCGCCTTCTTCGGGCTGTGCTCACTGGCGGGCGGGCTGGCCCAGGCCCCCTGGCAACTGATCGCCGCCCGCGCCGGTCAGGGCCTGGGAGCCGCGGCAGCCACCCCGGCCACGCTGGCGATGCTCACCACCGCCTTCCCCGAGGGCCCGCAGCGCGTACGCGCGCTCGGGGTGTGGAGCGGGGTGAACGCCGCAGGAGGAGCACTGGGCGTGCTGGCGGGTGGCCTGCTCACCCAGTACGCGGGCTGGCGCTGGGTGATGCTGATCAATCTGCCCATCGTGGCGGTGGCTCTCGCGCTGGTTCTCGCAGGCGTGCCCGCCGAAGCACGCCCCGCCCGGCGCGAGAGGCTGGACGTGCTCGGCGCCGTCCTGGCAACCGGTGGAGCCGGTCTGCTGGTGCTCGGGGTGGTCCGCACCGACACCCAAGGGTGGGGCTCCCCGGCCACATGGGCGATGCTCGGCGCCGCGGCCGCGCTCCTGGCCGCCTTCATCGTCGCCGAATCCAGGACTCCCGCACCGCTGTTGCGCCTCGGCCTGCTACGCAGCCGCTGGGTCGCCGGCGCCAACGTGTTGGTCTTCTTTTCCACGGCCGGGCAGTTCGCGGCGTTCTACTTCGTGTCCCTGTACATGCAGCAGGTGCTCGGCATGGGCCCCGCAGCAACCGGCACCGCGTTCCTGCCCTTCTCCGCGAGCCTGGTCGCGGGCAGCATCGTCGCGACCCGCGTCACCGCGGCACGCACCCCCCGCACGGCCCTCGTGCCCGGTGCCCTGCTCGCCGCCGTAGGCCTGGCCTGGTTCGCCTGCATCAGCCCCGACGGCGGCTTCCTCACGGACGTACTCGGTCCCTGCGTCATCACCGGAGTCGGCGTCGGACTGGTCATAGCCCCGATCGTCGCCGCCGCGACTACGGGCGTCGCCCCCCGCGAGGCCGGCATGGCCTCCGGCCTCATGAACAGCTCCCGCCAACTCGGCGGCTGCATCGGCCTGGCCGCCCTGGCCACCATCGCCGCCCACCGCACCGGCACGGCGACCAGCCCTGCCGCCCTCAACGACGGCTACGCCCTGGGCCTGGCCCTCGCCGCCGCCCTTTTCGTGCTCGCAGCCGTCGTGGCGATCGGCGTACTGCCCCGCCGCCAGGCCGAAACACCCGGCCCGCGACCCCCCACCACCGCAGAGAACCGACTGGAAGGAACACCGGCATGACGACGACACCCCTCTCACCCATCGACCTGTTCGCCTCGGCGCTGCACATCCACCCCGATGGCGTCGTCCAAGCTGCCGAACGGCGGATGACGAGCAGCGACTCCGGCGCCTGTCAGATCGCGACGTTCCGCGTGGAGGCCGACGCCGACGTACACGCCGACCACTGGGAGATGCACCCGGAGGCCGAGGAGGCGGTGTGCTGCCTGACCGGAGGTGTCCGCCTCTACCTCCGTCCCACTGGGCCCGGCGGCACCGAGCAGATGGTCCCGTTGCGGGCAGGCACCGCCGTGATCGTCCCCCGCGGTCGCTGGCACCGCCTGGAGCTGGACACTCCCAGCGACCTCATGTCGATCACCCTTCGCCACGGCACCCGCCTCGAAAAGCGCACTGACACTCGCTAAGCGGAATGCGGCCCGGCAGACGCCCTGCATCGTTGTCCTCCGCGACCAGCGCCAGCAGCCGGGCCGTGCCCGCGTCACCCGAGCGCTTGCTGGTCCGGGTGCAGCACGCCTTCGGGGCCTGCTGCACGCCGGCCCCCGCCCCGCTCAACTGACCGGGCCCTTCGGCCGCTACCGGACCGGCCGGCGGGCGGTGACCGTGGACTCCACGGCGAACAGCTCCTCCTCCACATGGTCGAGGGCCAGCCGGAGCGCCCCGGTCACGACGGCCGCCTCGCCGAGGAGGGACTGGGTGACCTGCGGCGGGCGCAGGCAGTAGCGGGCGAGCTCGTCCCGGAGGGGGCCGAGGACGCCGTCGAGGCCGGTGGCCCAGCCGCCGACCACCACCAGCTCGGGGTCCAGGGCGAGGACCAGGGCCGCCACGTCGTGGACGAGGCGGCGGACGAAGCGGTCCACGGCGGCGCGGGCGTGGGTGTCACCGGCGTCGGCGAGGGCGAGGACGCGCGCGACCTGGTCCTCGTCGAGGGGGTTGAGCGGTTCGCCGGTGGTGGAGAGGACTTCCTCCGGGGTGGCTTCGCGGCCCAGCAGATGGAGGGCGCCGATCTCGCCCGCGGCGCCCCCGAAGCCGCGGTGGAGCCGGCCGCCGATCAGCGAGCCCGCGCCGGGGCTCAGGCCCGCCAGGACGAAGACGACGTCGTCGGAGCCGACGGCGGCGCCCTTCCAGTGTTCGGCGACGGCGGCGGTGTTCGCGTCGTTCTCGACGAGCACCGGGCAGCGGAAGGAGCGGCGCAGCCGCTCCCCGAGGCGCAGTCCGGTCCAGCCGGGGAGGGCGGTGCACAGGTGGACGGTGCCGTCGGCCTCCACGATGCCCGGGCTGCCGACGCCCACCGCCCGCAGCGAGTAACGGGCCACCCCCGCCCGGCGCAGCAGATCGGCGACGGCGGTACGGATCCGCTCCAGGCGCTCGTCGGCCGACGCCTTCTCGGAGACTTCCCGCACGGCCGAGCCCAGCGGACGGCCGTCGAGGTCCGAGAGCAGGGCGGCGACCCGGTGGGCACCGATCTCGATGCCGAGGAGGTGGCCGGCCTCGGCCCGGAAGCGGAAGCGCCGGGCCGGGCGCCCCTGGCGGCGTACCCCGCCCTCCTCGGCGGGCATCTCCACCACCAGTCCCTCGGCGGCCAGCCCCTCGACCACGCCCTCCACGGTGGGGCGGGACAGGCCGGTCACCCGGGTCAGGTCGGTGAGGGTGGCGCAGCCGGGGGCGCGGTCGGCGGTGAGGTCGGTGAAGGGGTCGGTGCTGGCGCCGGCGGCGGGGCCGGGGTCCGTGCCGTCACCGGGCTCCGGGCCGTCGGGCGACACGGTCGCCGCGCGCAGCGCGTGCAGGACCACGGCGGAGTTGATGCGCCGCAGCAGGGACGGATCCCCACCGGTGAGCCGCCCCACGTGGGCCTCCTCTCCTGTGCGTGTTGCCGGATGGTAGCCGCTGGACGGGGGCGCGGCGAGAGCCGCGTCAGCCGGGCGCCACGAAACCCGACTCGTACGCGGCGATCACCGCCTGGGTGCGGTCCCGCGCGCCCAGTTTCGCCAGCACCGCGCTGACATGGGTCTTGACCGTCTCGGCGCCGATGAACAGCCGACCGGCGATCTCCGCGTTCGACAGGCCACGGGTCATCAGCCGCAGCACATCGGCCTCGCGTTCGGTGAGGGCCGCGCGCTCCATCGCCTCGCGGGCGCGCGCGTTGCCGCCGCGGGCCGCGGCGAGCGACCGTACGGACGCGGGGAACAGCAGCGACTCGCCCTCCGCCGCCAGGCGCACCGCGTGCACGATCTCGGCGGGGCGGGCGCGCTTGAGCAGAAAGCCGTCCGCCCCGGCGCGCAGCGCCTCGTAGACGTACTCGTCGTTCTCGAAGGTCGTCACG
>NZ_MAXF01000144.1 GCF_001704635.1 Streptomyces sparsogenes
GACCGCCCGGCGCGCGGGTCGCCTCGATGCCGTCCATCAGCGGCATCCGGACGTCCATCGCGACCACGTCCGGCCGCAGCCGCCGCACCAGCGGCACCACCGAGGCGCCGTCGGCGGCCTCGCCGGTGACCCGGATGTCCGGCTGGGACTCCAGGATCGCGCGCAGCCCGGCACGCACCAGCTGCTCGTCGTCGACGAGGAGGACGCTTATCGGCACATGATCACCTTAATGCGGGCTCGGCCGGGGCCTTCCCTCGTGGTCACCCGTCAGGCACCCGTCAGGCACCCGTCAGCGGTCATCTGCCCGGGCGGGGCGGTTCGGGGGGAGGGTCACGCGCAGCCGCCATTCGCCCTCGTACGGGCCCGCCTCCGCCTCCCCGCCCAGCAGCGCCGCCCGCTCGCGGATGCCGCGCAGGCCGGTGCCGCGCCCGGCGCCGACGCCGGCCCCGCCGAGGCCGCCCGGGCCATCGGCACGGTCGGGGAGGGGGTTGCGTACGTCCAGCCGGAGCGCCCCCGTGCCGGGGGCGACCGCGACCCGCACGGCCACCGGCACCGGCCCCGCGTGCCGCAGCACATTCGTCAGCGCCTCCTGGAGGATGCGGTAGCCCTCGCGGGAGACCGGGCCGGGCAGCTCCTCCAGCGGGCCGGTCACCCGCGCGTCGAGCGCCGAGCCCGCCGCCCGCGCCGACTCCAGCAGGCGCTCGGCGTCGGCCAGCCCCGGACGGTCGGCCGGGCCGCGGGCGCCGTCCTCGCGCAGCAGCCTCAGCACCCGCTCCAGGTCCTCCAGCGCGTGCCGCCCGGTCTCCTCGATCGCGGCCAGCGCCCGGTCCGTGAACTCCCGGGTGCCCGCCGCCCGCGCCGCGCCCGCCTGCACCACCGCGACCGTGAGCGCGTGCCCGATGGAGTCGTGCAGTTCGCGGGCGAGCCGGTTGTGCTCCAGCAGCCGCTCCGTACGCTCCTCAAGGGCGGCCAGCCGCTCCGCGGCCGACGGGCCGAGCAGACGGGTGGCGGCCGCGGTCATCAGGTTCCCGGCGGCCACCACGAGCGCCATGAGGGCCGCCAGGGGGAGCGGGGCGAGCAGCGCGTACCAGCCGTGGTGGCCGGTGATCCGCACCCCCAGGACCGGCGTGGGCGTGCCCCCGGCCGCGGCGGTGACCAGCGCTCCCGTCAGGCCGGGCAGTTGGACGCTCAGCAGCGTCATCAGACAGCCGGCCTCCAGCCGCAGCACCAGCCACAGGGCGGTGCGCGCCCGGTCGCCCCGGGACGCGGACGGCGCGGCCGCGATCCGCGGGGCGAGGTCGCCGCCCCCGTAGCGCGCGTGCTTCCCCGGGGCGAGCAGCAGCCGGGCCTGAAGCCCCTCTGCCAGCCGGGTGGCCGGCACCATCGCGACGGCGACCAGCGGCACCACCGGGAGCACCGGCAGCCACAGCAGTTGGACCGGACGGACGCCGAACAGCCCGGGGTAGACCAGCCCGCACACCGCCGCGACCACGGCCCCCGTCAGCAGATGCAGCCAGCGGGTGTAGGTGACCGCCCGGGCCAGCGGGGCCAGGGCGGCCCGAGCGGCGCGGACGGCGGCGCCGGGCAGGGCACGGGGGATACGGAGGGCCTGGGCGGCGGACGACGTCGACACATCGGCCATCCTCCCCCGCGGCCCGCCCCGCGCCCTCCCCCGCGCGGGGGAGCGGGAACCCGCCCGCGGGGGAGGCCCCGGGCGGCCCCGGCACGGCACCGTCGAGGCCATGACCAGCCAGACGTCGATCGACGTACACCAACTGACCAAGGACTACGGGGTGGTGCGCGCCGTGGACCGGCTGACCTTCCGGGTGCTGCCCGGCCGGGTCACCGGCTTTCTCGGGCCCAACGGCGCCGGGAAGTCCACCACGATGCGGATGGTGCTCGGCCTGGACCGGCCGGACTCCGGCACCGCGACCCTCGGCGGCCGCCCGTACCGCGAACTCGACGAGCCGCTGCGCCACGTCGGCGCGCTGCTGGACGCGGGGGCCGCCCACGGCGCCCGCACCGCCCGCGACCACCTGCTCTGCCTGGCATTCAGCAACCGCATCACGGCGGCCCGGGTCGACACCGTGCTGGAGGAGACGGGCCTGGCCCCGGCCGCCGAGCGGCGCGTCCGCACCTTCTCGCTCGGCATGCGGCAGCGGTTGGGCATCGCCGCCGCGCTGCTCGGCGACCCGCCGGTGCTGATGCTCGACGAACCGGCCAACGGGCTCGACCCCGAAGGCATCGTCTGGATCCGCACCCTCATGAAACGGCTGGCCGCCCAGGGCCGCACCGTCCTGGTCTCCAGCCACCTCATGGCCGAGACCGCGCTGACCGCCGATCACCTGGTCGTGCTCGGCCGGGGCAGGCTGCTCGCCGACACGCCCATGGAGACGTTCGTACGGGAGCACAGCCGACCGCGGGCCCGGGTGCGCACCACCGAGCCGGAGCGGCTGCGCTCGGAGCTGGCCCGCGCGGGGCTGACCGCGGAGCCGGACGGGCCGGACCACTGGACGGTGGACAGGGCCGCGCCGGACGACATCGGGGCCCTCGCCGCCCGCCACGGCATCCCTGTCCTCGAGCTGGCCGAGGACAAGGCCTCATTGGAGGAGGCCTATTTGCGGCTCACCGCCGACCGGGCCGAATTCACCACGTCCCGACCCGCGCCGGCGCCCGGGAGCACAAGGGCGAACACAGCGAAGCAGGAGGTTTGAAGACGTATGTCCGTCAAAGCGGTGCTGCACTCCGAGTGGACGAAGATCCGCTCCCTGCCCTCCCTGATGATCGCCCTCCTGAGCGGTCTGGTGGCCACCACCGGCGTCACCGCGCTGGTGAGCGCGACCCACGACGGGAAGGAGAGCGGCGCGGACTTCGACCCGGTCTTCTTCTCCTTCTTCGGCCTGAACTTCGGCCAGATCGCGGCCATCTGCTTCGGCGTGCTCGCGGTGGCGAACGAGTACGCCGGCGGCGGCATCCGCGTCTGGCTCGCCGCCGTCCCCCGGCGCGGCCTGTACTACGGCTGCAAGCTCGCCGTCGTGGGCCTGTGCGCCCTCGCCGTCGGCCTGGTCACCGGCTTCGCCTCGCTGCTCGGCGGGCAGGCCCTGCTCGGCGAGCAGGGCGTGGGCCCGGGCGCCCCGGGAGCGCTGCGCGCGGCGGTCGGCTGCGGGATCTACCTCGCGCTGCTGACGGTGCTGTCCGCGGGCGTCGCGGCCGTGCTGCGCGGCCCGGTCGGCGCGCTCGGGCTGCTCGTCCCCCTGGTCTGCTTCCTGTCCCCGGTGCTCGGCGACGGCCCCGCCACCCGCTTCCTCCCCGACCGGGCCGGTCAGCAGGTGCTGCACGCCACCCCCGAGGGCCCCCTCGGTCCCTGGACGGGACTCGGGGTGCTGGCGCTGTGGGCGGCGGCCGCGGTGTGGGCCGGGCGGCTGGCCCTCGGGCGCCGGGACGCCTGACGGGCGGCCAAGTGCCGGGCCCGGCCCGGTTGTCGGAACCGCTTGTCGGACCCCACTTGTTAAATGGGCTCATGACCAGCACGGCGGACCATCTGGCGACCATCGACCTGCTGCGCGCCCGGGACTTCCCGGCCCGGCCGGGGGTGGCCGGGGCCGTGGCGAGCGGTCCCGGCTTCCATGTCGCCGACCTCCTGGTCAGCGAGGACTTCTGGGACGCGGACCTGGAGCGCCTGATGGAGGTCGAGGAGGAGTTCGAGGCGGAGCTGGAGGCGCTGGTCCAGGTCCTGTCCTTACGCTGGGGCGAGCCGGAAGTCCTCGACCTCGTCGACCACTTGGAGCGCCAGGCCATGGGGGAGCCGGTCCCGGAGCCGCTGGCCTCGCTGTGCGGCTATGTGGGGCGGGTGTACGGCTGGCGGACCGGCGGGCGCTGGATAGGGCTCGGAATCGGCCAGGGGGACCGCGAGCTGCCCCTGCAACTGGTCGCGGCGATAGGGGAGGACAGCGTGCGCTGAGCCGCCTGCTCGCGCGCTCTTCCTGGACCGGGTGGCCTGGGCTCACGCCAAAGCCGTCTCTCCATGGGCACTCACGGCCAGACGAACCTCTCCAGGGTGTGCCGTCGGACGGTACGCCGGGGGCCAGTCGGCGGACGCCCGGGGCCTTACCGGCCTCCGCCATTTCACCAATGTCGACCCGGTCGGCTCGTTGCGCCTCCGGCGTTGTTCAGACCTTTTCGGAACAGGACCAGGTGCCATTCCACCTCCGCTACTGTACGGCTGAGTGACATCCAACGGAGGGCAGAATGGACCAAGGGCTTGCGGCCATTTACGGGGCAATAGTTGGCGCGGTAGCAACCGGGGCTACCGCCGTCATCACCGCGAGATCCACATTCGGTGTGCAGAAACACCAAGCACGCCGGGAGGCATATCATGCATTCCTCCTGGCCCTCCGTGAACTGTACGGCCCAGCACAGCGATGCTTACGCGTAGCAATTGACCGCGCAGAAGGTATCCCTACGTCTCTGACTCCCGAAGAACTCACCGACCTTAGTAGAGAGGTCGGAGTCTTGATTCAGTCCATGCGCAGAACACACGTGGCTGTCGAACTGGAAGGTTCGCGAGAAGTAGCCGAGATGGCGAGTACCGCCGCAGACGCCGCCCATACTCATGCGGTTGTCGCGGTGAGCCTGGTTGCCTCACTTGACATAGGTAGGCACATCACCCCGGCCGAGAAGGCCAACGCCGAAGCAGCCTTCCGCAGGACCGTCGCCGCAACACATTCGTTCGCCGAGGCTGCTCGCTCCCAGCTCTGAGTGCTCCTGAACAACCTTGGAACCCGTACAGATTCCGAGCCGTATCACGCTTCGGTGTCCGTGGGTACCGCCGCGTCACTCCAACGGGAGCTGCGCGCTGGAGAGATCGTGGTGTGTGACAGAGCCCTGCGTGATGGAGGAGTCTCCCACCACTACCTGGGTCCCGCCCCCTACGCCATGCCGTCCTCAGACCTGACCGACCACCTTGCGCGAATCCTCCGTGCCCGCACCACAGAGGTCCGCAGAGGGGCGGGATGGAGCACCGACGCGCCGTCCCTCGTCGACCGCCGCCCCCGCCAGAACTCGCCCGTAACGCGAAACGCCCTGCACGTGGCGCTGGAGGCCGCCTTGGTCGCCCTCGGCGACGCCGCGCGAGCCCCACAGAGGCCGGGCGACGAAGCGCTAAGGTAGGCCATCCGCAACATGACCTGATGGTGACAGGCGGGCGAATATTCGACCGAGCCTGTACAACAAAGGACCCGCCTCGTGAGCACAGGCGCCCCGCGCCCCACGGTCGGCGCCGTGGTACTGACGATGAATGACCGGCCCGAGGAATTCGCTCGGGCCATGGCCACGCTCCTCGCCCAGGAGGGTGTCGACCTGGACGTGGTGGTCGTGGGCAACGGCTGCGTTCCCGAGCAGGTCCCTCCCGAGGTGCGCACCGTCGAACTACCGGAGAACGTGGGCATTCCCGAAGGGCGCAACATCGGCGCCGCCAACGTCAAGGGGGACTACCTCTTCTTCTTCGACAACGACGCGTACCTGCCGGCCACCGACACCTTGTCCCGTCTCGCCGCCGAGTTCATGCGCGAGCCCGGCCTGGCGTACGTACAGCCGCGCATCACCGATCCCGACGACCACACCACCCTGCGCCGCTGGGTACCTCGGCTGCGCGCCTCGGACCCCACGCGCCCCGGCGTTGTCACCGTCATGGCCGAAGGCGTCGTGATGGTGCGCCGTTCGGCGTTCGATGCGGTCGGCGGCTGGCCGGGCCACTTCTTCCTCTTCCACGAGGGCATCGACCTGGCCTGGCGGCTGTGGGACCACGGACACACCGGCCGCTACACGCCCGGCGTCATCATCCACCACCCCGCGACCGACCCAGCCCGCCACGACACCTTCTACCGGCTCAACGCCCGCAACCGGGTCTGGCTCGCCCGACGCAACCTGCCCACCGTCCTCATCCCCTTCAACCTCGCCACATGGATTCTCATCACCTTGTGGCGTACCCGCAGCCGGTCCGCACTGCGAGTCTCACTCACGGGATTCAGGGAGGGTCTGCGCGGCGGGTACGGCTCGCGGTCGCCGATGAGGTGGCACACGGTCGCACGGCTGACCCGCGCAGGCAGGCCACCGATCCTTTGAATGGCGCCGGACGCCGGCCACGCCGCTGCCATACGGTTCCGAACCGTATCCAGCGCCCGTCAGCCGTCGGCGTACGCGGCGGCACGCAGCCGGGCGAACTCCTCGGCCATCGTGGCCAGGGTCCAGTGGGCGTTGAGCCCGCTGGGGTTGGGCAGCGCCCATATCCGGGTGGTGCCGATGGTGCGCTCCTGCGGCCCGATCGCGGCCCGTTTGTCGCCGAAGGCGACCCGGTAGGCGGTCACCCCCGCGACGGCGAGCCACCGCGGGCGCAGGCGGGTGACCTTCTCCTGAAGGATCCGCCCGCCCTCGCGGTACTCCTCGTCGGTCAGCTCGTCGGCCCGGGCGCTGGCCCGGGCGACCACATTGGTGATCCCCAGGCCGTACGTCAGCAGCTCGTGCTGCTCGGACGGCTTGAGCAGGCGCGGGGTGAAGCCGGAGGCGTGCAGGACGGGCCAGAAGCGATTGCCCGGGCGGGCGAAGTGGTGGCCGGTCGCGGCCGTCATCAGCCCCGGGTTGATGCCGCAGAACAGCACGCGGAGGCCGGCCGCGACCACGTCGGGCACGAGGCGGTCGCGGGCGGCTTCCAGCTCGGCGGGGGTCATCGAGGGCTGCCCGCGCGCGTCAGAGGATCGACCCGGGGGCGTAGGCCGCGGCCTCCGGGTGCCGCTTGGCGATCTCCTCGATCCGGGCGACCACCGTGGCGACCTGGTCGGCGGCCGCGCCCGTGAAGGACAGCTTGTCGGCCATCAGCGCGTCCAGCTGGGCGCGGTCCAGCGGGATCCGCTCGTCGGCGGCCAGCTTGTCGAGCAGTTCGTTGCGCTCGGCGCCCTGCTCGCGCATCGCGAGCGCGGAGGCGACCGCGTGCTCCTTGATGGCCTCGTGGGCCACCTCACGGCCCACCCCGGCCCGCACCGCCCCCATCAGCACCTTCGTCGTCGCCAGGAAGGGCAGGTAGCGGTCCAGCTCGCGGGCGACGACGGCCGGGAAGGCGCCGAACTCGTCGAGGACCGTCAGGAAGGTCTCCAGCAGCCCGTCGAAGGCGAAGAAGGCGTCCGGCAGCGCGACGCGGCGCACCACCGAGCAGGACACATCGCCCTCGTTCCACTGGTCGCCCGCCAGCTCGCCGGTCATCGACGCGTAGCCGCGGAGGATCACGGCCAGGCCGTTGACGCGCTCGCAGGAGCGGGTGTTCATCTTGTGCGGCATGGCGGAGGAGCCGACCTGCCCGGGCTTGAAGCCCTCGGTCACCAGCTCGTGCCCGGCCATCAGCCGGATCGTCTTGGCGAGCGAGGAGGGGGCCGCGGCCAGCTGCACCAGCGCGGTGACCACCTCGTAGTCCAGCGAGCGCGGGTAGACCTGGCCGACGGAGGTGAAGGCCCGCCCGAAGCCCAGGTGCTCGGCGATCCGCCGCTCCAGCTCGGCGAGCTTGGCCGTGTCGCCGCCCAGCAGGTCCAGCATGTCCTGGGCGGTGCCGACCGGGCCCTTGATGCCGCGCAGCGGGTACCGGGCCAGCAGCTCCTCCAGCCGCCCGTACGCCACCAGCAGCTCGTCGGCCGCGGTCGCGAAGCGCTTGCCGAGGGTCGTCGCCTGCGCCGCCACATTGTGCGAGCGCCCGGCCATGACCAGCTCGGCGTGGTCGGCGGCCAGCTTCCCCAGCCGGGCCAGCGTCGCCACCGTACGGTCCCGGACCAGCTCCAGGGAGAGCCGGATCTGCAGCTGCTCCACGTTCTCGGTCAGATCGCGGGAGGTCATGCCCTTGTGGACGTGCTCGTGCCCGGCGAGCGCGTTGAACTCCTCGATCCGGGCCTTCACGTCGTGCCGGGTGACCTTCTCCCGCTCGGCGATCGAGGCCAGGTCCACGGTCTCCAGGACCCGCTCGTAGTCGGCGAGGGCGGCGTCCGGCACCTCGATGCCCAGGTCCTTCTGGGCGCGCAGCACGGCGAGCCACAGCCGCCGCTCCAGCGTCACCTTGTACTCGGGAGACCACAGGACGGCCAGCTCCGCCGAGGCGTAGCGGCCGGCCAGGACGTTCGGGATGCGCGGCTTAGCAGTCACGAGCAGACAGTCTACTGGCCGTATGCGCAGGCCAGCGCCGTAGCCGTGGCGGCGCCCGGCCGCGTGCGGCTCAGCCCTCGTACGGCAGCAGCTCGGCCCGCTTCGGCGGGCGCCCGTCGCCGGAGGAGCGGCCCGTCAGCCGCCTGCCTATCCACGGCCCCAGGTGCTCGCGGGCGAAGCGCGCGTCCGCGGTGCGGCGGGCGACCCAGCCGGGGCGTATCGCGGGCGGCAGCGGCGCGTCCCAGTCGGCCTCCGGCTCGTGCCCCAGCGCCTGCCAGACCGCCTCGGCCACCCGCCGGTGCCCCTCGGCGTTCAGGTGCAGCCGGTCCTCCGCCCACATCCGCGGATCGCCGAGCGTCTCGGAGGCGAACAGGTCCACGACGATCGCGCCGTGCCGCGCCGCCAGCTCGTCGATGACGGAGAACAGCCGCTCCATCCGGGGCACGAACCGCGGCAGCACCGGCCCGCGCCGCCCCGGGCTGCGCATCAGCACCAGCTGCTCGCAGCGGGGCGCCAGCCGCTCCACGGCCTCCTCCAGCAGCCCGCAGACCCGCTCCACGTCGCACTTGGGCCGCAGCACGTCGTTGAGCCCGCCGACCAGGGTGACCAGGTCCGCGCCCATCGCCGCCGCCGCGTCCACCTGCTCGTCGACGATCTGCCCGATGAGCTTGCCGCGCACGGCGAGATTGGCGTAGCGGAAGCCGGGGGCGCGGGCCGCGAGGCGCGCCGCGAGCAGATCGGCCCAGCCCCGGTAGGTGCCGTCCGGCAGTTCGTCGGACATGCCCTCGGTGAAGGAGTCGCCGACCGCGACGAAGCTGGTGTAGGTGGTGTTCATCCCCATGGCGCGGGAGATCCTATCCCGCGGGCTGCGCGAGGAAGCGCGCACGCGCATGATGAGCCGCATGGGGATGACCAACATCTACTTCGAGGGCGGGGCGCGCAACGGCACGACCGCCACCTGGAACCTGGAGCCGGGCGTCGACATCTACGACGACAACATCTTCCGGCCGCCCGAGCTCTACCGGCGGACCACGCGGACCAAGGTCATCGGGCGGGTCGAGTACACCGTCTTCCGCTACGACCCGTCCGGCACCCGCCCCACCTGAGGCCCGCGCGACGCACCCCGCGCGCCCGCCCCGCACGCCCGGCGGATCCCTCGGTTGGCCCGCGCCGGGTTCCGGAGGGGGCACATCGGGGCAGTCTGGTCGGCGTGGATGCCTTTGAATGCGACCGTACGACCATGGCCATCGTGGCCGCCGCGCTCGCCGACGACGGGGAGGGGGCGGTCGCCCTGCTGGACCCGCTGGAGCGGCGGGACGTGTGCCGGGTGGCCGTCCGGCTGGCCGCGATGGCCGCCGACGCGCTGCTCGCCGTGGCGGAGGAAGGGGGCGGCGGCAAGGCCGAGGCGCTCGCCCACTGGCAGGCGTGCATCATCGCGCACGAGTCGCGCCGAGCGGAGTAGGCGCCGCGCGCCCCTTTTTTTGCGGGGCGCGGTTTTTGTAGTGCGGACTTTTGTGGTGCGGCTTTTGTGGTGCGGCTCGCCTCCGGAGCGCGCCGGGGTCAGGCGACCAGCTCGCGCAGCACGTCCTCCATGGTGACCAGGCCCTCCAGGCGCCCCTCCGCGCCGATGACGGCGGCGAGGTGGGTGCGGCTGTCGCGCATCGCGGTCAGCACGTCGTCCAGCGCCGCCTGCGCCCGCACCCGGGCGATCGGGCGCAGCTGGTCAGGGCGGAACGGCAGCTCCCGCGGGCCCGCGTCCAGCGCGTCCTTGATGTGCAGATAGCCCAGGATGCGACCGGAGTCGTCGACCACCGGGAAGCGCGAGAAGCCGGACCGTGCCGCCAGCCGCTCCAGCTCCTCGGGGGTCACCCCGAGCCGGGCGGAGACCACCCGGTCCAGGGGCAGCACCACGTCCCGCACCCGGCGCCGGCCCAGTTCGAGGGCGTCCCGCAGCCGCTCGGCGCCCCGGTCGTCCAGCAGCCCGGCCTCGCTGGAGTCCACCACCACCCGGGCCAGCTCGTCGTCGGAGAAGGTGGCCGACACCTCGTCCTTGGGCTCCACCCGCAACAGCTTCAGCAGGCCGTTCGCGAACGCGTTGACGGCGAAGATCACCGGGCGTAGGGCGCGCGCGAGGGCCACCAGCGGCGGGCCGAGCAGCAGCGCCGAGCGCACCGGTTCGGCCAGAGCCACGTTCTTCGGCACCATCTCGCCGAACAGCATGTGCAGATACGTCGCCGCGGTCAGCGCGATCACGAACGCGACCGGGTGGACCAGCCCGGCGGGCAGCCGCACGGCGTGGAAGACCGGCTCCAGCAGATGCGCGATGGCTGGCTCAGCGACCGCGCCCAGCACCAGCGTGCACAGCGTGATGCCGAGCTGGGCCGCGGCCAGCAGCGCGGAGATGTGCTCCAGACCCCACAGCACGGCGTGGGCCCGCCGGTCGCCCTGCTCGGCGCGCGGCTCGATCTGGCTGCGCCGCACCGAGATGAGGGAGAACTCGGCGCCGACGAAGAAGGCGTTGGCGACCAGCGTGAGCAGGCCGATCAGCAACTGCAGCAGCGTCATCGGGCCGCCCCCTCGCCATCGCCCGAGCGACGCCCGAAGCGGCCGGCGTCGTCCGGGCTACCGGCGCCGCGCGGGCCGTCGGCGCCGCCCGGGCCGCCGCCGGCGCCGTCGCCTGCGGCCCCGCCGTGCTGCCCGCCACCGCCGTGCCGTCCGCCCGCGCCGTCCCGCGCGGCCGTGCCCTGCCGCCCAGCCGCGTCGTGCCGCTCAGCCGCGCCGTCGTCCCTCCCTTCGGAGGGGCCCCCGGCTCCGCAGTGCTCCCCGTCCGCGCAGTCCTCCCCGGTCTCCGGCGACGGCGCCCGCAGCCGTACGCGGGCGGCCCGGTGGCCGGAGTCCTCCGCCACCTCGATGCCCCAGCCCGCCACCTCCAGGGCGTCGCCGCGCACCGGGATCCGGCCGAGCTCGGTGGCCACCAGCCCGGCCAGGGTCTCGTACGGGCCGTGCGGCACCCGCATGCCGATGGCCTCCAGCTGGTCGACGCGGGCCGCGCCGTCCGCGTCGTAC
>NZ_MAXF01000145.1 GCF_001704635.1 Streptomyces sparsogenes
GGCCAGGGTCCGGGCCGTGCGGCACCCGCATGCCGATGGCCTCCAGCTGGTCGACGCGGGCCGCGCCGTCCGCGTCGTACAGCGCCCGGCCCTCGGAGTCCTTTCCGACCGGGGCGAGGTCGGGCTTCTCGTGCGGGTCGTGCTCGTCGCGGACCTCGCCGACCACCTCCTCGACGATGTCCTCGAGAGTCACCACCCCGGCGGTGCCGCCGTACTCGTCGATGACCACGGCCATGCTGCGGTCCCCCGAGAGCCGGTCGAGCACCCGGTCCACGGTGAGCGAGGCGGGTACGAACAGGGGTTCGCGCATCAGCTCGGACACCGGGTGGCGGGGCCGCTCCCCGGCGCCGACGGCCAGCACGTCCTTGATGTGGACGGTGCCGACGACCGTGTCCAGGCTGCCCCGGTAGACGGGGAAGCGGGACAGGCCCGTGGCGCGTGTGGCGTTGGCGACGTCCTCGACGGTGGCCCGCACGTCCAGCGCGATGACCTGGACCCGCGGGGTCATCACGTTCTCCGCGGACAGCTCCCGCAGGTTCAGGGTCCTGACGAACAGCTCGGCGGTGTCCTCCTCCAGGGCGCCCTCCCGGGCGGAGTGCCGGGCCAGCGCGACCAGCTCCTGCGGGCTGCGCGCCGAGGCCAGTTCCTCGGCGGGCTCCAGGCCCATCCGGCGCACCGTGCGGTTGGCCGTGTTGTTGAGGTGGGCGATCAGCGGGCGGAAGGCGGCGCTGAAGGCGCGCTGCGGGGTGGCGACGGCCCGAGCGACGGGCAGCGGGCGGGAGATGGCCCAGTTCTTGGGCACCAGCTCGCCGACCACCATCAGCACGACCGTCGACAGCGCCGTGCCGACGACCAGCGCCACCGAGCCGACGGCCGAACTCGGCACGCCCATCGCCTCGAGCGGCCCGGCCAGCAGCGCGGCGACGGACGGCTCGGCGAGCATGCCGACCACCAGGTTGGTGACGGTGATGCCGAGCTGGGCGCCGGAGAGCTGGAAGGTCAGGCCGCGCACGGCCTTCAGCGCACTGGCCGCGCCCCGGTCCCCGCGCTCCACCGCCCGCTCCAGCTCGCTGCGCTCGACGGTGGTCAGCGAGAACTCCGCCGCGACGAACCCGCCGCAGGCGAGGGCCAGCAGGAGCGCCACGGCCAGGAGGAGCACTTCGGTCATCGGTTCACCCCAGTCCCATGGTCGGGCAGGGCGGGGCGGATCGCGCGATGTCGGGTTGTGGGGGGCTCGCCCATGGGGGGACGCTCACACCTTTCACTCGGGGCCACCATCGACGTTGCCGCGGAGCGGCGATGCATGACGGATCCCGGGTAAAAGGTCGGCAAAGTCGCGAGGGTGTGCGGGGGCGGCCGAGCGGGGCGCGGCGTCAGGAGCCCAGCGGCTTGACCCAGCGGCTCCACTCCGGCTGCGGGGCGTAGCCCGCCGCGCGCCAGGCGTGGTGGGCCAGGGCGTTGTGATCCAACACCATCGCGTCACCGCGCCGCCCGCCGAGCGCGGTGAACCGCTCCTCGGCGGCCCGCAGGAGGGCGCTCGCCACCCCCTGGCGCCGGTGGTCGGGGTGCACGGCGAGCCGGTACAGATGGCAGCGCCAGCCGTCGAAGCCCGCGATCACGGTCCCGGCGAGCTCGCCGCCCCGCTCGGCCAGCAGCAGCGACTCGGGGTCGCGGTCGAGCAGGCGGGCCACCCCGTCCCGGTCGTCGCTGATGCTGGTGCCCTCCGCCGCGTCCTTCCAGAAGGCCAGCACGGTGTCGAGGTCCTCGGGTGCCGCGGCCCGTATCGCGAGATCGTTCATGGCGGGATCCCATCACCGCGCCAGGCGCGGTGTCGAAGGGATTGCGCGCCGTCCCGCGATACGAGACCCGGCTTGTGGATGCTAGCGGATAGGCGCTAGCGTGAGGCCGTGGCGAAGACACAGCTGAACGTCCGGGTCGACGAGGCCACCGCGGAGGTGGCGCGCGAGCGCGCGCTGCAGCGGGGCATGAGCATGAACCGCTACATCGAGGAGCTCGTCCGCAAGGACGCCGGAGAGGTGGGCCATACCTTCGTGGAGGCGGCCGCCGACTTCATGAAGCAGTACCGGGCCGTGTTCGACGAGGAGTTCGGCAAGGAGGGCGAGGCGCGCTCTTGAACGTGCGGATCGACCTCGCCTGGCTGTTGATGATCGCCGAGCACAGCACCCCCGGGGACCCCCAGGTCACCGACTACGGGGCGCTGGTCGCCGCCGTCAGCAGACACGAAGCCGAGATATTCGGCACCCCCATCTACTCCGACCCGCAGACCCGGGCCGCCGCGCTGTTGCAGCTGTTGCTGCTGGTGCCCGCCCTGGAGCGGTCGAACGCGCTGTTCGCCTCGGCCGTCGCGTACGCCTACCTCGTCGCCAGTGGGCTGAGGATCGCCACCACCCCGGAGCGCGTCCGCGACCTGGCCCGGCTGGTGAAGGACGGCACCGCCGACGTCCACGCGATCGCCGACGAGCTGCGCAGTTGGAGCGCCTGAGGAATCCATGGGCCGTGCATTCGGCCTCCGAAGGAAAACATCCCGCCAGGCACCGCTTTGAGCCGAACGGCCCCCGACGCGGCGTCAACTCTTGACGGCACCCTCCTGGGCGAGTTGACTCACGCGCCGCCCGCTCATGCGAAGGAGCCGCGATGCCAGGCAACGGTGCACAGCGAGGACAGCGCGCACAGCGAGGACAGCGAGGACCGTGGGGCCGGCGAAGAGCGTGGAGCCGGCGAAGACAGGGCGGACAGCCCGGACAGGGCGGCCGGCTCGGCTCCGCCGCGGCGTCGCTGATCGCCGGGGCGGTCGTCGCCGCATTGCTGCCCCTGACCGGAGGCGGCGCGGCCGCCGCCGGCACGGCAGACGGGTCGCCCAAGGCGCAGGTCGTCACGGACGCCGCCGTCTACCCGGTGAAGGAGGGCAGGACCGCCCGGGTCAGGATCTCCGTCGCCACCACCGGCTCCGCGCCCATCGACGAATCCGTCACCGTCGACTACACCACCGAAGGGGACGGCGGAACCGCCACCTCCGGCGAGGACTACCGGCCCGTGCGGGGCAGCGCGACCTTCCCGGCCGGAACCGCCTCCGGCACCTCCCGCACGGTCGAGGTGGTCACCGCCAGGGGCGGCGGCGCGGAACCGGCCGAGACCGTCCCGCTCCGGCTCACCGTCTCCGGCGCCGAGGCCCCCGCCGAGACGCCGCGGATCGTCATCGACGCGCACGGGCTGCCGTACCTCGACCCGAAGCTCCCCGTGCGGCAGCGGGTGAAGGACCTGCTCTCCCGCATGTCCCTGGAGGAGAAGGCCGGGCAGATGACCCAGGCCGAGCGCAACGCCCTCACCTCGCAGGGCGACATCGCCGCCTACGGCCTCGGCTCCCTGCTGTCCGGCGGCGGCTCGGTACCCACCCCCAACACGCCCGAGACCTGGGCGCGGATGGTGGACGCCTTCCAGCTGCGCGCCCGGGCCACCCGCTTCCAGATCCCGCTGGTGTACGGCGTGGACGCGGTCCACGGCCACAACAACGTCGTCGGATCGACGATCATGCCGCACAACATCGGCCTCGGCGCGAGCCGCGACCCCCGGCTGGCCGGGAAGACCGGCGCGGTCACCGCCTCCGAGGTGCGCGCCACCGGTGTCCCCTGGGACTTCGCGCCCTGCCTGTGCGTGTCGCGCGACGAGCGGTGGGGCCGGGCGTACGAGTCGTTCGGCGAGGACCCGGCGCTGGTCACCGCGATGGAGACGGTCATCCAGGGCATGCAGGGCGCGCCGAGCGGCAAGGACCTCGACCGCCGCGACAAGGTGCTGACCACGGCCAAGCACTTCGTCGGCGACGGCGGCACCGAGTTCGGGTCCTCGACCACCGGCAGCTACACCATCGATCAGGGCGTCACCAAGGTCACCCGCGAGGAGCTGGAGAGGATCCACCTCGCGCCGTTCCAGGAGGCCGTGGACCGCGGGGTGGGCACGGTCATGCCCTCCTTCTCCTCGCTCGACATCCTCGGCGACGGGCAGGCACCGCTCAAGATGCACGCCGACGGGGCGATGATCGACGGCGTGCTGAAGGACCGGATGGGCTTCGAGGGCTTCGTCATCAGCGACTGGCAGGCCATCGACCAGATCCCGGGCGACTACCCCAGCGACGTGCGCACCTCGGTGAACGCCGGCGTCGACATGATCATGGTGCCCACCGCGTACGCGACTTTCCACACCACGCTCGTCGACGAGGTGAAGGCCGGCCGGATCAGCCGGGCCCGGATCGACGACGCGGTCTCCCGCATCCTGACCGCCAAGTTCCGGCTCGGCCTCTTCGAGAAGCCGTACGCGGATCGGTCGAACCTGGACCGGATCGGCTCGGCGGGGCATCGCGCCGTCGCCCGGGAGGCGGCCGCGAAGTCGCAGGTGCTGCTGAAGAACGACGGCGGGGTGCTGCCCCTGAAGCCCTCCCAGAAGGTGTACGTCGCCGGATCGAACGCCGACGACCTCGGCAACCAGACCGGCGGCTGGACCATCACCTGGCAGGGCTCATCGGGCCGGAACACCCAGGGCACCACGATTCTGGAGGGCATGAGGAAGGCGCAGTCGCGCGCCGGTGGCGCCGCCATCACCTACTCCGAGGACGCCTCCGCCCCGACGGACGGGTACGACGCCGGGGTCGTGGTCGTCGGCGAGACCCCGTACGCGGAGGGGGTGGGAGACGTCGGCAACGGCCATGACCTGCGGCTGTCCGAGGCCGACCAGGCCGCGGTGGACAGGGTGTGCGGCGCCATGAAGTGCGCGGTGCTGATCGTCTCCGGCCGCCCGCAGATCCTCGGCGACCGGCTCGGCGACATCGACGCCCTCGTCGCGTCCTGGCTGCCCGGCACGGAGGGCGACGGCGTCGCGGACGTCCTCTACGGCAAGCGGGCCTTCACCGGGCAACTGCCGGTGACCTGGCCCAGGTCCGAGGCGCAGCTCCCGATCAACGTGGGCGACGCGGCGTACGACCCGCAGTACCCGTACGGGTGGGGGCTGACGACCTCGACCCGCGCGCCCCGTGCGGACGGCGCGACCCGCGCGCCCCGTGCGGACGGCGCCGAGCGCCTGAAGGAGCTGGCGGCCGAGGCCGAAGCCGCCCGGAAGGAGGGGCGCGCGGACGTTGCGAAGGGGCGTGCGATCGTGACGGCCGCGCGGCTGGTGGTCCAGGACCGGGTCGGCCAGAAGATCACCCCGGCGGTCGCGAAACCCTTCGCCGAGGCGGACCATCTGCTGCTCGGCGGCGATGCGGCCGGGGCGGTGAGGAAGCTGACCGAGGCCTATCGGGCCGCGGGGTAGGGCCCAGGGCGGCCTTAGGGGGCGGCGGTTATAGGGGGCGGCGGTCATAGGGGCGGGGCGTACGCCTGGTCGTGTACGCCCCGCCCCGCCCCGCTGCCGCCTCCGGGCCCGGGCCGAGGGCCCCGGTCAGCCCTGCGCCGCCGTGAACCGCTCCGCGCTCCAGGTCCCGTCGAGCCGGGGGGCCAGCCACCCGGGGGCGGCGGCGCGGAAGTCGGCGGGCGGGAGGGCCGCGGCGCCCTGGGGGATGGCGCCCAGCAGCGGGGCGCCCGCCGTCCCGGGCAGCTCCGCGACATTGCACCGGTCCGCGAGGTCCGGGGCCGTGGGCCAGCTGCCGATGACGACGCCGGGGCAGTCCAGGCCCCTGGCACGCAGCGCCTCCGCCGTCAGGGTGGTCGTGTTGAGCGTACCCAGCCCGGCCTGGACGACGACCAGCACGGGCGCGCCCAGCAGCCGGGCCGCGTCGGCGAGTGTGCCGCCCTCCTCGTCGAAGCGCACCAGCAGCCCGCCCGCGCCCTCGACGAGCACCAGGTCGTGCCCGGCGGCCAGCTTCTCCGCCGCCTCGGCCACCTCGTACGGGCGCACCGGGGCGCGGCCGGCCCGCCGGGCGGCCGTGGCCGGGCCCAACGCGTCGGGGTAGCGGGCGAGTTCGGCCCGGGTGACCGCCCCCGCCAGCCGGGCCGCCTCGGCCGCGTCCCCCGGCTCGTCCGCCCGGACCCCGGTCTGCGCGGGCTTGAGCACCGCCACGGACCGGCCGGCGGCCAGCGCGGTGGCGGCGACGGCCGCGGTGGTGACGGTCTTGCCGATCTCCGTGCCGGTGCCGCTGATCATGAGTACGGGCATGTGGTCGCGCCTTTCGGTGTCGTGTGGAGGCGAGTAGGTGAGGGCGGACCCGGGGTCAGCCGGCCCGCGCGGCCGCGTGGAGGGCCGCGCAGATGCGGGCCAGGTCGTCGTCGCCCGTGATGTACGGCGGCATCGTGTACAGCAGGTCGCGGAACGGCCGCAGCCAGACGCCCTCCCGTACCGCCGCGCGGGTCGTCGCCGCCATGCCC
Organism: Streptomyces sparsogenes; assembly: GCF_001704635.1. Lineage (GTDB taxonomy): Bacteria > Actinomycetota > Actinomycetes > Streptomycetales > Streptomycetaceae > Streptomyces > Streptomyces sparsogenes. The sequence continues at coordinate 6,369 of NZ_MAXF01000145.1, forward strand.
GCCTCGTCGAGGGGGTGGTCGAGCTGGACGACGCCGATGGCGCCGAGGACCCGGACGTCGCGGACGCCGGGCAGCGCGGCCGTGGCGGTCAGCCCCTCCCGCAGCCCCGTCTCGATGCGCTTGACCTCCTGCCGCCAGTCGTGGCCGAGCAGCAGGTCGATCGAGGCGAGCGCGACGGCGGCGGCCAGCGGGTTGCCCATGAACGTCGGGCCGTGGGCGAGCACCGGCAGCTCGCCGCGCGAGATGCCGTCCGCCACGCGGGTCGTGCAGAGCGTGGCGGCGAGCGTGAGATAGCCGCCGGTGAGCGCCTTGCCCAGGCACATCACATCGGGGCTGACGCCCGCGTGTCCGGCCGCGAAGAGCTCGCCCGTGCGGCCGAAGCCGGTGGCGATCTCGTCGAAGACCAGCAGCACGTCGTGTTCGTCGCACGCCTCCCGCAGCACCCGCAGCAGGGCGGGGGAGTGGAAGCGCATCCCGCCCGCGCCCTGCACCACCGGTTCGACGATGACCGCGGCCAGCTCGTGGGCGTGCCGGGCGACGAGGTCGCGCAGATGTGCCTCGTACGCGGGGTCCGGCGGGGCGTCGAAGCCGGGCGGGGGCGCGTCCGCGAAGACCTGACGGGGCAGCAGCCCGGACCACAGGTGGTGCATTCCGCCGTCCGGGTCGCACACCGCCATCGGCTGGAAGGTGTCGCCGTGGTAGCCGCCGCGCCAGGTGAGCAGCCGCCGCTTGTCGGGGCGGCCGAGGGAGCGCCAGTACTGCAGGCACATCTTGACCGCGACCTCGACCGAGACCGAGCCGGAGTCGGCGAGGAAGACGTGCTGGAGCGGCTCGGGGGTGAGCTCCACGAGTCGGGCGGCCAGCCGTACGGCGGGCTCGTGGGTGAGCCCGCCGAACATCACATGGCTCATCCGGTCCAGCTGGCCGCGCGCCGCCTCGTTGAGCACGGGGTGGTTGTAGCCGTGGACGGCGGACCACCACGACGACATCCCGTCGATCAACTCGCTTCTGCCCTCGGCCGGTTCGGCCAGCCGCAGCCGTACCCCGGCGGCGGATTCCACGATCAGCGGGTCCTGGCGGCCGGGCATCGGCCCGTACGGATGCCAGACGTGCCGCCGGTCGAGGGCCAGCAGCTCGCCGGGGGTCAGCGGCTCAGGCATTGGGCGGCAGGTCCGTGCCCGCGCCACGGCGGCGCACGGCGACCAGGTCGGTGCGGGCCCCGGCGGTCGGTGTGGCGGCCGGGACGGCGGCGGGCGCGGCCTCCGCCGGCACCGTCGCGGGCGTGGCGGGCACCGCGTCGGACGTGGCGGGAGTCGCGGACGTCGCGGACGTCGCCGCGTCGCCGCACGGCGCGCAGCCGCCGCCCGCCGAGCCGCAGCCCCCCGCCGCCTCGCCGTGCGCACCGCAGCCCGCCCCGGCCGCCGCGAGCGCGTCGGCGCGGTGCGCGGGCAGCGTCGTGGTGTCCGTGCCCTCGACCTCGAAGCCCGCGTCGGCGATCATCGCGAGGTCGTCCTTGCCGGCCTGGCCCTCGGTGGTCAGATAGTCGCCCAGGAAGATCGAGTTGGCCAGGTGCAGCGCGAGCGGCTGCAGCGAGCGCAGATGGATCTCGCGCCCGCCCGCGAGCCGCACCTCGACGTCCGGGCAGACGAACCGCACCATCGCCAGGATCCGCAGGCAGCGCTGCGGGGTGAGGTGCCACTTCTGGGCGAGCGGGGTGCCCTCGATGGGGATGAGGAAGTTGACGGGAACGGAGTCCGGGTCCAGCTCGCGGAGCGAGAAGACCACGTCGACCAGGTCCTCGTCCGTCTCGCCCATGCCCGCGATCAGCCCGGAGCAGGCGGACATGCCCGCCGCCTGTGCCTGCCGGACGGTCGTCACCCGGTCGGCGTAGGTGTGGGTGGTGGTGATGTCCCCGTAGGTGGCCTCCGAGGTGTTGAGGTTGTGGTTGTACGCGTCGGCGCCCGCGTCCCGCAGCCGCGTCGCCTGCCCGTCCGAGAGCAGGCCGAGACAGGCGCACACCTCGACGTCCTCGTGCTGTTCCTTGATCGCCTGGATGGTCCGGGAGACCCGCTCCACGTCGCGGTCGGTCGGTCCGCGCCCGCTGGCGACCAGACAGACCCGCTTGGCGCCGCCGGCGACCCCCGCGCCCGCCGCGGCCGCCGCCTCCTCGGGCTTCAGCCAGGTGTACTTGAGGATGCCGGCCTGCGAGCCGAGCCGCTGCGAGCAGTACGAGCAGTCCTCGGGGCACAGGCCGGACTTGAGGTTGACCAGATAGTTGAGCTTCACCCGCCGCCCGAACCAGGCGCGGCGCACCTTGCCCGCCGCGGCCACCACGTCGAGCAGGTCGTCGTCGGCGGTCGCCAGCACGGCGAGGGCCTCTTCTCGGGTCGGCGGCTCGCGCCGCAGCCCCTTGTCCACCAGCGTGTTCAGCAGCTCCATGGAGCTGATCCTGCCCTGCCCCGGGGGCCGGGGCAAAGGTAGGGATGGCACAACACCGCGTGTTCCAGGTGTGTGTATTGCCACACCCTGCCCGGGCATGGGCGCCGCTACGTTCTATAGGGACCCGACAGTGGCGGCCGACACGGTCGTACGGACCGGGCCGGCCGCCCGACCGCGTGGCTCAGCTCGCGCTCCGGCGCGCGGCGGCGCCGGAGCCGAGCGCGTCGCCCCGGAGCGCGTCGACGAACGTGCCCCAGGCCGTGGGGGCGAACAACAGCGCGGGGCCCGCCGTGTTCTTGGAGTCGCGTACTGCGAGCAGGCCGGGCGGAAGTGCGGCCGTCTCGACGCAGTTGTTCATTCCGGTGCTGTAGCTGCTGCGCCGCCAATGCGCGTCACGCAGTGCCGAATCGCAGGGTAGGGACCAGGACGTTGTGGACATGGTGCCCCTCTCAGGCGCCGCCCCCGATTTGTGTGATGAAGGTCAATGTTTCCCGGACGGACAGGGCCTTGGTCCGCAGCGTGTCGAACGCGGCACTGTACGCCCGGAGGTCTTCTTTCCGCTCCAGGTAGAGGCTACTCGTCAAGTGGTCGAGAACGACAACGTCTAGATCAGTAATGTGCGAAAAAGAAAAAATAATGAAAGGACCGGTGATGCCAATGGGCATTCCGGCCGAGAACGGCAACACCTGCAGCCGCACCTGCGGCAGCGCCGCCACCTCGGCCAGATGGCGCAGCTGAGCCGCCATCACCCCCGGGCCGCCGACCTCCCGCCGCAGCACCGCCTCGTCCAGCACCGCGTGCAGCCGCAGCGGCCGCGCCCCGCGCAGCACCGACTGGCGCGCGATCCGCACCTCCACCAACGTGTCCACCTGCGGCGGCGGCAGATCCGGCAGCGCCGCCCGGGTCACCGCCCGCGCGTAGTCCGGGGTCTGCAGCAGGCCCGGCACCACCGTGGTCTCCAGCGTGGAGGCGGCCGAGGCCTCCGACTCCAGGCTGATGAAGTCCCGGTAGGCGGGCGGCAGCAGATCGCGGTAGGCGTACCACCAGCCGCGCCGCGACCCCTCCGGATCCGAGGCGCCCCCGCCGCACAGCGCCTCCAGCAGCGCGCGCAGCTCCGGGTCGGCGACCTCGTACACGTCCAGCAGCCGCGCCACATCGGACGGTCTCGCACCGCTGCGCCCGGTCTCCAGCCGGCTCACCTTCGACTGGTGCCAGCCCACCCGGCGCGCGGCCTCGCCGCTGGTGAGTCCGGCGAGGTCGCGCAGGCGACGGAGTTCCGCGCCGAGCTTGCGGCGGCGCACCGCAGGGCCGTACCGCATGACTTCCCCTTTCGGCTTTCTCCGAATTCCCGGTCGCCAGTGTGCCGCGCAAATCCGGTCTTCCGTAGCAGAGTTCACCGTTTCGAGCGACAGATATATGCATAACTTGGTGGATCGCACCCGTTGCACCGCCCATCGATGGCACTCTGACGCTAGAGCCGCCGGGGCTGCCCACGACTTCACTGGCTTGGCAATACCACTCACACGCGTCCGCAGCCGCGCCCCGGAGGGAAGGGACAGGGTCGCCATGGCTGACCACCAGGAAGCATCCGTCACTCTGCCGAGCGCGCCGGTCTCGGTGACCACGGCGCGAAGATATGTGACGAGCGTGCTGGCCGAATGGGGTCTGCCGGCGGACGCGGAGACCGTCGGCATCGTACGGCTCGTCGTCTCCGAGCTCGCCACCAACGCGGTGCAGCACACGATGGGCCAGTCGCCCACCTTCACGGTGGACGTGCGGCTGGAGCGGGAGGAGCGGCTGCGGATCGGCGTCACCGACAGCCACCCCCGATGGCCCAAGCGGCTGCCCGCCGCCCCCCATCAGGACAACGGCCGGGGACTGCTGATCATCAGATCGCTGGCCGCGGAGTCGGGCGGCGAGGTGTCCGTCATCCCGACGCCCGAGGGTGGGAAGACGGTGTGGATCGCGCTGCCCTGGACCGTCCCCGTGGGTTGAGGCTCCGCCCGATCAGCCGGGGCAGCAGCCCCCACAGCCCGCAGCACACCGCGAAGGTGCCCGACGCGGCGGCGATCCCCGGACCCCGCCCCAGCACCACGTCCACGACCAGCAGCACCGACCCGGTGAAGGCCAGCGCCAGGACGCCGAGCCCGATGCTCGCCAGCCGGGAGGACACATCGACGATCCTGCGCTTGGCGCCCTGGCGGAACAGCGCCCGGTGGATGGCGGCCGGAGCGGTGAAGAGCGAGGCCGCGACCACCGCGAGCAGGAGCGTGGCGATGTAGGTGCCGCGCTGCACGCTGTCCAGGGACCCGAACCGCTGGGTGAACGCCAGCGTCAGCAGGAAGGCGAACAGGATCTGCACCCCGGTCTGGGTGACCCGCAGCTCCTGCAGCAGCTCGGCGAAATTGCGGTCGTCACGCTCGAGCGGGGTCTCGCGGCGGGCCGGCTCTCCACCCTCGTTGTTCATGTCCATTCGGGTTACCGGAACGGCCCGAGATACGCGCAGGTCACAGCACGCGTTCGACCGACCCGCCGGCGTCGCGGGCCTCGGCCAGCGCCCGGATGCGCCCGAACACCGGCCCGGCCGCCGGGCTGATCAGATAGTGCGGCATGTCGCCGCGCTCGATCACCCCGTACGGACTGGTGCCCATCAGATACGAGGAGTAGAGGATCAGCCCGTCGGGCCGCCGGATGTCGACGGCCAGCGCGGAGAACCCCGGGAACGCGTCCGTCTGGTACACCCGCAGCCCCTCCGCCTCGGCCCCGTAGCGCTCCTTGAACCGGCCGAACCGCTCCAGCGAGTCCTTGATCTTCCTCGCCATGTCCTCCTGGTACTGCCGCGCCAGCGTGGCCGCCGCGTCCGAGGACGGGTCCAGCAGGAAGCAGCGGTAGACGCCGCCCCGGCGCAGCAGCCCGAGGACCGCGTCGCGGTAGCGGGCCGGCCGCTCGCTGGTGACCAGCCGGCTGGACGAGCTGCGCAGCGCCGTCCCCATGTCGAGGACCTCCTCGCACGCCGCGTCCAGCAGCCGCGCCTTCTCCTCGGAGCTCGGCCGCTCGGGGTAGGCGTGGACCGCGGTGCCCCCGGCCAGCCCGCGACTCGCCAGCCAGGCCTTGGCCGCCGTCTGCGGACCGCCGCCCCCCGCCGCCGGACCGTCCCCCGCCATCAGATAGACGCGCTTGCCCTCGTGGGTCCCCACCGGCGCGAACAACTCCGCGTACGGGCCCGCGGTGCGGTGGACGTCCTCCGAGATCGCCAGGCAGTCCCGGGGCGTCGCCTTCTCCAGATGCGCGGCCAGATTGATGTCGGGGGAGTGGATGGTGCCGGTCCGCCCCTCCCCGCTGTGCCGGATCGTCCCCTTGTGCACGGCCATGCGCAGATGCAGCTCGCCACGCACCCCCGCCCGCGCGAACTCGTCCCGCAGATGCCTCAGGTCCAGGGTGAGGAAGGTCCTGGCCGCCTCCAGCGCCACATCCCGGGCCACGCTCTCGCTGTCGTCGTGCACGGCGAGGAAACCGCCGTCGCCCCGCCAGCTCCACACCCCGCTGCGGGCGCACCGGCGCTCCTCCGCGACCTGCGCGATCCGCGCGCGCATCCGCTCGCGCAGCAGGTCGAAGGCGTGCGCCGCGCGGTCCGCCGGGTTCGACAGGACGATCGTCGAATACCCGGCCGTGTCGATGAAGACCAGGTACACATGGTCATAGGTCCGGTCCGCCTGGAACTGCTCGGTCACCACAAGCCCCCTCCTGCCGCCGACACCGGCTCACGCTACGCGCGTCTCCCCGGGGCTCGCAGGGGTCCGTCACATCGGTTCCACCAAGCCGCGCTCCACGGCGCTGCGCTCGACGCAGAACTCATTGCCCTCGGGATCCGTCATGACGACCCAGCCGAGCCCGTCCTCGGTGCGCCGGTCGTCGATCACCCGCGCGCCCAGCGAGAGCAGCCGCTCCACCTCGGCGTCCCGCGTGCCCGAGGGCGGCTGGATGTCGAGGTGGAGACGGTTCTTGCCGGTCTTGGCCTCCGGCACCCGCTGGAACAGCAGGCCCGGAGCCGCCGCCCGGCCCGACGAGATCACCACCTCGTCGTCGCCGGGCTCGCTGTCCTCCAGCGCGTAACCGGTCACGGCGGACCAGAAACGCGCCAGGGCGTAGGGGTCATGGGCGTCGAAGGTGATGTTCCGGACGGGGTTCGGATACGACATGTCGTCCTCGCGAGGTGGTCCCTGACGGCGGTGGCGGCCGTCCCGACCTTGCCAACGTACCGGCGGCCACCGACAGTCGGGCCTCCCCACGCCCGTCCGGCGCGCGTCCCACGCGCGTCGCACGCGCGGACGGAGCCTCAGCGCACCTGCCCGTACCAGACCTTCTTGGTCCAGATGCGCTCCAGCCGCACCACCGTCCCCGGCTTGGGCGCGTGCCAGATCCGGCCCCGCCCCGCGTACAGCCCCACGTGGTAGACGCTGCGCCCGGAGTGGAAGAACACCAGGTCGCCGCCGCGGCGGGAGGTGGTCTTGATGTGGCGGGTGCGGTTGTACTGCGCGGCCGCGGTGCGCGGCAGCCGCTTCCCGGCCCGTTTGTACGCGTACTGGCTCAGGCCCGAGCAGTCGAAGCGGTTCGGGCCGGCGGCCCCGTACACATACGGGGCTCCCTTCTTCGAGGCGGCGATCTGGAGCGCCTTCGCGGCGGCGGAGGCCGCCTCGGCCTGCTGCGGTATTCCCGGCCCCGCCACGGGGCCGCCGACCGCCGCGACGGTCAGGGCCGAGACGGCACCGGCCCGGGATACCACTGTGGGGACTCGAATGTGCGCAGCCATCGCGCACCCCCTTCGTCAGCCGGGGCCCCACCGGGCCGGGCCCGGCCAGGCGCCCGGCACGGCGGGTCCTGTCGTCCTGGGAATGCTGCCGCAGGCGGGCGGGGATTCCGAGCCAGGACACGCCGTGGCGTCATCCCTCGCGACGAGGCCGTCCGGGTGAACGCCCCCGGCCGGGACGGGCCGCGCCGGGGGCCCGGGGGCTTCGTCCCGCCTCGCTCCCGGCGGGTACGGAACGAGAACGCCGTGCGCGCCGCGCGCAAGCCGGGCCGGTGGGCGGGCCGGGGCCGGAATGCGGCCGAACGGGTGAACCCGGCACGGGGCGCGCGCCGCCTCTGGTGCGGCACCCCGCCGCCCCGGCGGCGCCGCGGCCGGGCTCAGGACGAGTCGGCCGGGGGAAGGGTGACGCGCTCGGTGCGCCGCTCCCCGTCCAGCACCCGCAGGGCCCGGGCCAGGGTCGCGGTGTGCAGCCGGCTCTCACCGCGCTCGTGCATCAGCGCCAGCGCGTCCCGGAGGGCGGTGGCCTTCCCCACCAGGGCCTGCGCGGCCCGCAGTCCCCCGTACGTGTCGCTGCCGCGGGCCGGGTTGATCCGGCCCAGCAGGTCGACCACGTCCAGATAGCCGTCCAGCAACGCGCCCTCCGCGCGGGTGAGCGCGGGCAGCGGGGGCAGTTCGGGAGGCAGCACGGCCGGTCACCTCGCGCCGCTCGACGCCCGCGGCCCCTTGCGGCTGAGGGTGAGCCGGTCCACGAGCCCGTACGCCACCGCGCCCTCGGCGTCGAAGATCTTGTCGCGTTCGATGTCGGCGCGGATCCGCTCGGCGGGCTGCCCGGTGTGGCGCACGAGCATCTCCTCCAGCAGGCCGCGGGTGCGCAGCATCTCCTCGGCCTGGAGCTGGAGGTCGGAGGTGGTGCCCTGAATGGGCTCGCTGAACGACGGCTGGTGGATGAGCAGCCGCGCGCCGGGCAGCGCGAAGCGCTTGCCCGGGGTTCCGGCGGCGAGCAGCACGGCGGCCGCGGAGGCGGCCTGGCCCAGGCAGACCGTCTCGATGTCGCAGCTCACGAAGCGCATCGTGTCGTAGATCGCGGTCATGGCGGAGAAGGAGCCGCCGGGCGAGTTGATGTAGAGCGAGATGTCCTGGTCCGGCCCGGCGTGCTCGAGGTGGACGAGCTGCGCGATCACGTCGTTGGCCGAGGTGTCGTCGATCGGGGTGCCGAGGAAGACGATGCGCTCGGACAGGAGCTTCGAGTACGGGTCCATGGTGCGGACCCCGGAACTCGTGCGCTCGGTGAACTCGGGCAGGACGTAGCGCGCGGTCGGGCGTTCCATCGCGTCTCACCTCTCGGCGTCGGTGGCTGTCGGGCGGCGTCCGGACAGCAGGCGTCCGGACGCCGCGTCCGTAAAAAATGTACAGGACGTACATCTCGTTATGATGTGGAGCATGGCCTACGAGATTCCGGTGACGCAAGCCCGAGCAGAGCTCGCGGAGCTCATCAACCGCGTCGTCTACGGCGGCGAGCGCGTGGTGGTGACCCGGCACGGGAAGCCGCTCGTGGCTTTGGTCTCCGCCGATGACCTGCGGAGACTGGAGGAGCTCGAGCAGGCCGCGGCGGGTGCGGAAGAACAGCAGGTGATCAGCACGGTCTCGGCGGTGCGCCCGGCGGCGTCCGCTCCGGGCGAACGGCGGCGGTTCGGCATCGCGGCGGAGCACCGCGGGGACATCGCGGCGGAACATCGCGGCCCGGGCGCCGGCGGACGGCGCCCGGGCCGCGAGGGGTGACCGGGGGAGGGGCCTCACCACCCGCCGGGGCGGACGGCGGGCCGGAGATATGGTTGCAGCGGGAGCAAGGCGCACGGTCGGCGCCTGGGGCCGAGAACGCTGAATCGGAGTGCACTGTTATGGGCGTGAATCCGACACCCTCGCACCGCCGGTCCCGCGAGGGCGCTCACATGGCCTGCGAGGTGATCGAACTGCTCGAGGTCCTGTGGGAGCGGGGGCGCGACGCCGTCTCGTCCTCTCCCGTGTCGGCGTCGCAGCTACGGGTGTTGTACAGCCTCGACCGTGAGGGCGGCATCAACCTCCGTACCCTCGGCGAGCTTTTGGGGTCGGCCCCTTCGTCGGTGAGCAGGCTGTGCGACCGGCTGCAGGCACTCGGCTTCGTGGAGCGCGCGCCCAGCCCGGTCAGCCGCCGGGAGCTGGAGATCCGGCTCACCAGCCACGGCAAGGCGTATCTGCTCGAGCTGCGGGCCCGGCGGGAGGAGGCCCTGCTGGCCGCCATAGCGACCATGACCCCGACCGCGCGCAAGGCGCTGCTGGAGGGGCTGAAGGGATTCCGGGACGCGGTGGAGGAGACCGCCACCGTCCGGCGCCGGGACCCGACGGACAGCGCGGTGCGGCTGGCCTGAGCTCCCCGTCTCGTGCTGGTGCGAGCGTCCCCTCGCCCGATCCGCCACGGTCCACCCCTCATGCGTCACAGGCCGCCATGTGCCACAGGCCGCCCCTTTGGGGGCGCGCCGGAGCAGCCCCCGGCTCCGGACGAGCCTCCCTAGAATGTTGTTACCGGGGCACAGTTGTCAAATGGCAATGATCGCCCCACTTACTCCGCAGGTCCACCGCCGTCCCGCCCGTACCAGTCGAGGCAGACCACCAGGGCGTCGTCGTCGAGCGGCGTGTCACCGCGGAAGCCCGCCAGTTCGCGCAGCACCGCCTGCGGCACCTGGGTCGGCGGCAGCAGCCTGGTGTTGCCCAGGGCGCGCACCAGGGCCCGCTCCGCGTAGCGCTCACCCGCCGGGGAGACCGTGTCGTACACCCCGTCGCTGCCGAACAGCAGCCGGTCGCCGGAGCGGACCGTGAAGTGCTCGGCGACGTAGACGGTGTCCTCGAACATGCCGAGCGGCAGCTGGGCGTCGAACTCGACGGGCTCGACGGTGCGGTCCCGCTGGCGCCACAGGCGGGGCGACCCGGCGTCCACGACCTCGACCTGCCCGGTGGCGAAGTGGAAGCGCAGCAGCAGCACCGACACATAGGCCGCGCCCCGGTAATGGGCGTAGACCGCCTGGTCGGCCAGGCTCGCCTGGTCGGCGAGGTCCAGACCGGCGCGCCTGGCGTTGCGCAGGGCGTTGACGGCCAGATTGGTCAGCAGCGCCGCCTCGATGCCCTCGCCCATGCCGTTGGTGACGGTCAGGGTCAGATGGTCGGCCGAGGCGGTCCAGTCGAAGTTGTCGCCGAAGATGGCGTAGGCCGGTTCGAGGTGGGCGCCGAGGGAGAACTCCGGGCGGGTGCAGGAATGCCCGGGCAGCAACTGCCACTGCATCTCGGCGGCCAGGGTCAGCCGGACGGCGCGCCGGGCCAACAGGTAGAGATCCGTGTCGCGTTCGGCGACCAGGATCTCGTGGCCGAGCGCCTCGCAGATCGACTGCAGGCCCGGGAGGGGCGCCTGGGCGTAGCGGTCGGCCGGCAGCCGCACCGACAGGACGCCCATCCGGTCGCCGCGGATCGTCATCGGCAGATGCACGTCCACCATGCCCCCCGCGGTGTCCTCGACGACACGCGGCTCCTGCGATCCGAACGCGCGGCCCTGCGGGCTGCCGTGGACGGGCACCGGCTCCGCGTCCTCGGCCCCGTGCCCCACGATCTGGAGCGACCGCATGCCGTAGTCCGCCAGGCGCAGCTCGACCCGTTCGGCGCCGTACTGCTCCGCCAGGGCGGTCGTGACGACATCGAGCAGGGCATGGGGTGCGGCTGTGCGCAGAGCCCGCTCGACCGTAGCAATATTGTCCACATCGTCCTGCTTCTCGAATGCGCCGGGACGGGCCGCCGCGATGATCGTCACGCGCATTCTATGCACCACGAGGACAACAATTGTCTTACGACAAATATTGCGATAACAGAAGCGTGGGGGTGTGACGGACCCCGTAGCCCATGACGTTGATCAATTGATTGGATGGGCGCGTGTGGTCGCCGCCGGGAACCGTCCGGAGGGGCCGAGAACGGTCATCGAGGCTGGAGTGGTGTGTATGTCCGGTGGTTTCCAGGTCGACGCCGGCGCCGGGCAGGTGCTCGCGCTGCGCGGTGAGCTCGACATCGAAGGCGCTCCCGTGTTGGAGCGGGCGGCGGGCGAGGCGCTGGCGGGGCAGGGCGACCGGCTGGTGCTCGACTGCCGCGAGGTGACCTTCTGCGACTCCAGTGGCCTCAATATGCTGCTGCGGCTCCACGGCCGGGCCGGACAGGCGGGGATCCGGCTGGTGCTCGCGGGCGTGCCGGAGGCCATGCGGCATGTGCTCAGGATCACGGAGACCGACGGAGTGCTGACCCTGGCCGGGACGGTCGACGAGGCCCTCGCCCGGCCCGTCCCCTGAGGCTGCCTCGGGCCCTTTATCACACTCTCCTCGTGCCCGGCCGGAGTTGTCACCAGCACTTTCCGCCATGTCCGTCTTTGCGGTGGCGGCCCGGCTCATCGATAGTTGCCTGTCGGCAACTGTGGCACTATGACGCTCGGAGCGCCTGATCACTTCCGTGTCGACGGCTCAGCGGACCCCGCGATCACAGGGCGCCCGAGGAGCGGACCGCTACATGAGGGGCGAGAAACATGGCAGCGAGTTCCGGCGCGGGTAGACGTACGACGCGTGCCGCGACGGGCCGAAGCGCCGGACCGGTCGCGGAACCGGAGCTGAGGCGGTTGCTGGCCGGACTCACGGCGGTCAGGGACGGCGACTTCGGCACCCGTCTGCCGGCCGACCACGAGGGGCTCCTGGGAGAGATCGCCGCCGTCTTCAACGGCATGGTGGACCAGCTGGCGCTGTTCACCTCCGAGGTGACCCGGGTGGCCCGCGAGGTGGGCACCGAGGGCCGACTCGGCGGCCAGGCGGCAGTGCCCGGCGTGGACGGCACCTGGAAGGACCTGACGGACTCCGTCAACGCCATGGCGGGAAACCTGACCACACAGGTGAGGGACATCGCCCAGGTCGCCACCGCGGTGGCCAAGGGCGACCTGACGCAGAAGATCACGGTCGAGGCCCGGGGCGAGATCCACGAGCTGAAGGACACCATCAACACGATGGTCGACGAGCTCTCGGCGTTCGCGGACGAGGTGACCCGGGTCGCCCGCGAGGTGGGCACCGAGGGCCGGCTCGGCGGGCAGGCTCTGGTGCCCGGCGTCGGCGGCACCTGGCGGGACCTGACGGACTCGGTCAACTTCATGGCCGGAAACCTCACCGCCCAGGTGCGCTCGATCGCCCGCGTGGCCACCGCCGTGGCCCAGGGCGACCTCACCAGCAAGATCGACGTGGACGCCCGCGGCGAGGTGCTGGCGCTCAAGACCACCATCAACACCATGGTCGACCAGCTGTCGGCGTTCGCGGACGAGGTCACCCGGGTCGCCCGCGAGGTCGGCACCGAGGGCAACCTCGGTGGCCAGGCCACCGTCCGGGGTGTCTCCGGCACCTGGAAGGACCTGACCGACAACGTCAACGTCATGGCGTCCAACCTCACCAGCCAGGTGCGGTCCATCTCCCAGGTGGCGACCGCGGTGGCCCGGGGCGATCTGTCGCAGAAGATCACCGTCGAGGCCAAGGGCGAGGTGGCGGCGCTCGCCGGAGTGATCAACACGATGGTCGACCAGCTGTCGGCCTTCGCGGACGAGGTCACCCGGGTCGCCCGCGAGGTCGGCACCGAGGGCATGCTCGGCGGCCAGGCACAGGTGCCCCATGTGGCGGGCATCTGGAAGGACCTCACCGAGAACGTCAACTCCATGGCGAACAACCTGACCAATCAGGTGCGCAACATCGCCCAGGTCACCACGGCGGTGGCCCGCGGCGACCTCACGCGCAAGATCGACGTCGACGCGCGCGGCGAGATCCTGGAGCTGAAGACCACCATCAACACCATGGTCGACACGCTCTCCGCCTTCGCCGCCGAGGTGACCCGGGTGGCCCGCGAGGTCGGCAGCGAGGGCCGGCTCGGCGGGCAGGCCGAGGTCGAGGGCGTCCACGGCACCTGGAAGCGGCTGACCGAGAACGTCAACGAGCTGGCCGGGAACCTCACCCGCCAGGTGCGGGCCATCGCCGAGGTCACCAGCGCCGTGGCCGAGGGCGATCTCACCCGCTCCATCACGGTCGACGCCTCCGGCGAGGTCGCCGAACTCAAGGACAACATCAACGCCATGGTGGAGTCCCTGCGCGAGACCACCCGCACCAACCAGGAACAGGACTGGCTCAAGACCAACCTGGCCCTCGTCTCCGGGCTGATGCAGGGCGGGCGCGAGCTGACCGCGGTCGCCGAGTCGGTCATGGACGAGCTGGTGCCCCTGGTCGGCGCCCAGTACGGCGGCTTCTACCTTGCCCGGGAGACACCGCGGGGCGTCGAACTGCACCTGATCGGGTCCTACGGGATGCCCGCCGGGGACGAGGACCGGCCGGTGCGGTTCCGGCTCGGCGAGTCGCTCGTCGGGCAGGCGGCCCGCAGCCGCCGCACCATCGCCATCGACGAACTCCCGCCCGGCTACGTCACCGTCTCCTCCGGCCTCGGCTCGGCCGAGGCGTCCAGCCTGATCGTGCTGCCCATCGCGGTCGAGGACCAGGTCCTCGGCGTCATCGAGGTGGCCTCGGTGACCCGCTTCACCCCCGTCCACCGGGACTTCCTGCAACAGCTCACGGAGACGATCGGCGTCAACATCAACACCATCGTCGCCAACGCCAGGACCGACGAGCTGCTGGAGGAGTCCCAGCGGCTGACCGCGGAACTCCAGGCGCGCTCGGAAGAGCTGCAGGCACGGCAGGACGAACTCCAGCGGTCCAACGCCGAACTGGAGGAGAAGGCCACGCTCCTGGCGTCGCGGAACCGCGACATCGAGACCAAGACCCGGGAGGTGGAACAGGCCCGCCAGGAGCTGGAGGAGCGGGCCCGGCAGCTGACCCTCGCGTCCAAGTACAAGTCGGAGTTCCTGGCCAACATGAGCCACGAGCTGCGCACCCCCCTCAACAGCCTGCTGATCCTCGCCCAGCTCCTGGCGCAGAACCCGACCCGGAACCTCACCCCCAAGCAGGTGGAGTACGCGAGCGTCATCCACTCCGCCGGGTCCGACCTGCTCCAGCTGATCGACGACATCCTCGACCTGTCCAAGGTCGAGGCGGGCAAGATGGACATCCACCCCGAGCGGGTGCCGCTGCGGCGTCTCCTCGACTACGTCGAGGCCACCTTCAGGCCGCTGACGGCCCAGAAGGGCCTGGACTTCCACATCAGCGTCTCGCCCGCCGTCCCCGAGGAACTGGTCACGGACGACATCCGGATGCGCCAGGTCCTGCGCAACCTGCTGTCCAACGCGGTCAAGTTCACCGAGACCGGCGCGGTCGAGCTGCGCATCGCGCCCGCCGCCGA
>NZ_MAXF01000146.1 GCF_001704635.1 Streptomyces sparsogenes
TGCGCAACCTCCAACGCGGTCAAGTTCACCGAGACCGGCGCGGTCGAGCTGCGCATCGCGCCCGCCGCCGAGGATCTGCCCCGGGAGGTCCGCGAGCACGGTCCCGCGATCGCCTTCCGGGTCGTGGACACCGGCATAGGGATCGCCGAGCACCAGCTCGAGGCCATCTTCGGGGCGTTCCAGCAGTCGGACGGCACCACCAGCCGCGCCTACGGCGGCACGGGCCTCGGCCTGTCCATCAGCAGGGAGATCGCCCGGCTGCTGGGCGGCGCGATACACGCCGCGAGCACCCTCGGCGAGGGCAGCACCTTCAGCTTCTACCTGCCCATCGCACGGAAGGCCACCCCCGGCGCCGCCACCCCGCCGGCCCTGGAGGCGCCGCAGGCCGGCCAGGAGGAACCCCCGGCCGCCGACCAGCCCGCGCGGCGCGGTCTGCTCGTGGTCGAGGAGCGGCCGCGCGGCCTGCTGTCGCTGCTGGCCGAGAGCGTCGTCGACGGGTCTGCGGACCGCGACCGGGACGGGGGAGCGCCCGTCCCGGTGCGGCTGCGCACGGCCCTGGGCCCGCAGGAAGCCGCCGCGGCCCTCGCCGCCGAGCCCTGCCACTGCGTGGTCCTGGATCTCGACATGCCCGACCAGGTCGGCCTGCGGTTCCTCGAGGAACTGGGCCGGATCCCGGCCGCGGAAGGGATCCCGGTGCTCGCCCACCACACGGGGCCGCTGGACCCCCACTGGGAGCGGCAGCTCGCACAGTGGTCCGAGGGCAGGCCGTGGGAGCTGCTGCCGAGCCTGGACGAGCTGCGTCGGCGCATCGCGGCCCATGTGACCCCCGACGCCCGGCCCCCGGCCCGGCCCGCCGCCACGCCCGAGGTCCCGCAGGCCAGGACGGCGCCGGCGGACACGCCGACCGACCTCGCCGGGCGGGTGGTCCTCGTCGTCGACGACGACACCCGCAACGTGTACGCGCTCACCGGCATCCTCGAACTGCACGGCATGCGCGTCCTGCACGCCGAGAACGGACGCGAGGGCCTGGAGACGCTGGCCCGGCACCCGGGCGTGGAACTGCTGCTGATGGATGTGATGATGCCCGAGATGGACGGCCACACCGCGACCGCGGCGATCCGTGCCATGCCCGAGTACGCCGATCTGCCGATCATCGCGGTGACCGCGAAGGCCATGGCGGGCGACCGGGAGAAGGCGCTGGCCGCCGGGGCCAACGACTACATCACCAAGCCGCTGGACGCCGACGCGCTCGTGAGCTGCATCCGCCGCTGGTTGAACCGGTGAGCGAGTGCGAGAAGCGCCTGGACGCGCTGGCGGCCACGGTGGCGCGGCTGCGCCAGGAGCTCGCCGAGTCACAGGAGGCCGCCGAGACGCGGGCCCTGGTCGGCATCGCCACCGGCATCCTGGTCGAGCGCGGCCACGGCGGCCCGACGGAGGCCGCCCACCATCTGGAGGAGCTGGCGGAGGCCGCCGGGCTGCCGCTGCCGGAGCTGGCCGCGGACATCGTCAACGGGGCCGCCGGGGACGAGGTCGCCGCGGCTTTCTCCCGCCCCTCCACCTCCTCCGACGACGGCGGGCAGCACACCTCGCCCGCCGTGCTGCGGCTGCGGTCGGCCGAGGCCGGCGCGCTCACCGAGGACCCCCAGTCCGTGGTCGACACGCTGATCGAGCAGGTGCTCGCCCCCCTCGGGGCGAGCGCGGTGGCGCTGTGGACCGTGACCTCCGGCGGCGCGCTGGCGCTGGCCGGGCACGCCGGTTTCCCCCGGGGCGAGGCATCCCGCTGGCGCTATGTGCCGCCCGGCGTCGGCGTCCCCGCCCAGCGCGTGGTGGCCGAGCGCCACCCCCAGTGGTTCGGACAGATGCCCGCCGAGGTGCCGGGCATAGGGAAGCGCCACGGCAGCGACGGCGCCCGGGCCGTGCTTCCGGCCGAGCTGGCCGGCCGCATCCTCGGCGTACTCGAGGTGTGCTGGCCCCACCCGCGGCCCCCGCTGCCCGCTCCGGTGGGCCGCCAGCTGAACGCGCTGGCCGACCTGTGCGCCCACACCCTGCCGGACTCCCAGGCCACCGCGGCCGGCCCCGCCGAGGACCCGGTGGTCCCGGAGAACGCCCTGATGGACCTGGCCGACGGCCTGCTCGACCCGGTGCTGGTGCTGCGGCCCCTGCTCGACGAGCACGACCACGTGGTCGACTTCGCCATCGCGTACGTCAACGAGCGCTTCGCCGACCCGGCCGGCCGGCCACGCTCCATGATCACGGGCCTGCGGCTGCTGGAGGCGTACCCGCTCGCGGCCCGTGAAGGCGGGCTGTACGAACACGTCCTGCGGGTCCACGCGACCGGCGAACCGTTCCGCGCCGAGCGGACGGCCCTGACCACCCTGGCCGACGACAGGTCCATCACCGGGATCGCCACCGTCGGCATCGGCCGGTACGGCGACGCGGTGCTGCTCAGCTGGCGGCTGGAGAACGAGGCCGCCCGGCTCGCCGCCCTGCTGGAACACGTCCAGCGCCTCGGCCGCATCGGCGGCTTCCAGCAGGACGTGATCAGCGGGGAGATCCTCTGGGACAGCCAGCTCTTCTCGCTCTTCGGCCGCCCGCCCACCGCCGCCCCCGTGCCCCTGGAGCGGCTGGCCGAACACGCGCACCCCGACGACTCGGTGGCCATCGGGCGGTTCCTGCGCACCCTGCTCCACCACCGCCACTCCGCGTCCACGGCCTTCCGGCTCCGGCGTACCGACGGGGCGATGCGCCACATGCGCGTCGTCGCCGAGCCGGTGGCCGACCCGGCCGGCCGGCTGCTCGCGGTGCGCGGGGCCTACCAGGACTTCTCAACCCAGCACTGGACGGAAGTGGCCCTCGCGGCCACCCGCGACAAGCTCGCCGACACCGAGCAGCAGGCCGAGGAACGCAACCGCCTGGCCCTCCAGCTCCAGCGGGCCATCATGCCCTCGTCCCCCGCCCCGGTCGACATCACCGGGCTGCACGTGGCGGTGCGCTACCGCCCGGCCGAGGAGGGGCACCTGGTGGGCGGCGACTGGTACGACGCCGTGGTCCTGCCCGGCAAGAAGGTGCTGCTCGCGGTCGGTGACGTGGCCGGACACGGCATCGAGGCGGCCACCGGCATGGTGGTCCTGCGCAATGCGCTGCGCGGGCTGGCCGCCACCGGCTGCGGCCCGGCCCAACTGCTGGGCTGGCTCAACAGCGTCGCCCACCACCTCACCGAGCATGTGACGGCCACCGTGGTCTGCGGCATCTACGACCCGGTGACCCAGACGCTGCGGTGGGCGCGGGCCGGCCACCCGCCGCCCGTGCTGATCCGCGACGGGGAGGCCACCGCCCTTCCGCTGCCGGGCGGCATCCTGCTCGGCGCCGTCGCGGAGGCCCGCTACGAGGAACACCGGATCGACCTGTCGTCCGGGGACCGGCTGATGATGTACACCGACGGGCTGATCGAGCGGCGGGACACCTCCGTGGAGAAGTCGCTCGAACAACTGCTGGCCATCGCCGGCGCGGCCCCGCCGGAGCTCGGGGAACACCTCGACCTCCTGCTGACGCACGCGCGGTCCGACACCGACGACGACACCTGTCTGATCGGGATCGACGTGAACTGACCCCACGAGCCCGCGCCTCAGCGGGCGGTGAGCAGTCCGGCGCGCAGCCGGGCGATGGTCCGGCTCAGCAGGCGCGAGACATGCATCTGGGAGACGCCGAGCCGCTCGCCGATCTGCGCCTGGGTGAGCTCGTCGACGAACCGCATGTGGAGCAGCCGGCGGTCCCGCTCGTCGAGTTCGGCGATCAGCGGTGCCAGGGCGTGGTAGTTCTCCACGAGTTCCATGGCGGGGTCGTCGGCGCCGATGAAGTCGGCCAGCACGGCCTCCCCGTCCTGGTCGTCGCCGTTCAAGGTGGCGTCCAGGGAGGCGGTGCTCTTGCCGTTCGAGGCTATCCGCGCCTCGATGACCTCCTCCTCGGACAGGTCCATCAGCGCCGCCAGCTCGCTCACCGTGGGGGTCCGCCCGAGGCGCGAGCTGAGCTCGTCCGTCGCCTTCATGAGCTCGGCGCGGGCCTCCTGCAACCGCCGCGGCACATGGACCGCCCAGGTCGAATCCCGGAAGAACCGCTTGATCTCGCCCACGATGTAGGGCACCGCGAACGTGGTGAACTCCACCTCGCGGGACAGGTCGAAGCGGTCGATCGCCTTGATCAGACCGATCATGCCGACCTGGACGATGTCCTCCATCTCGTCGCCGTGGCCGCGGAAGCGCCGGGCGGCGAAGCGGACCAGCGACATGTTCATCTCGATGAGGGTGTTGCGCACGTAAGCGTATTCGTGCGTGCCCTCCTCAAGGTTGTTCAGCTGGTCGAAGAGGGACTTTGACAGGGCTCGGGCGTCCCTCGGCGCCACGCTCCGCGGTTCCACCCCGTGCGGCAATCCCGTCAGGCTGGTGGTGTCGTTCGCCGTGGTCATGCTCGCCGCGAGCACCGTCATAACCCCTCCCTGCTCTGGCCGGGCCGGCCGCCGATTGCTTATGAGGCGCTTCTGTCCCGTCATTCGCGAGGTATGCCTACGACTTCGCACATGATTCTGCGGATCGGCCTGTCCGGCACGGCGGGTGAGTGAGCGCGGCGTCGCAGGGAAGCCGGAGAGGGAGGCGAAGGACCGCGCCGGAGGGAGGCCATGTGACCACCGTCGACAGCCATATGTCGGTGCGCACCAGCCCGGGCACCGCTGCGGTGGCACGCGACGCCGTGCGGAAGCTGCTCAGTCGGCACCGGCCGGCGGTGAGCGCGGGGTTCCTCAACGACGCGCTGCTGGTCACCTCCGAGCTGACCACCAACGCCCTGCGCCACGCAGGGGGGATCACCGTCTTCGGGTGCGTGGTCCGGGGGAAGCGGCTGGAGATCACGGTGGAGGACGCCAGCGACGCCCTCCCCACCGCACGTCCGCCCGACGACCCGGCCGTGCCCGGCGGCCACGGCTGGCCCATGGTGTGCAGGCTGGCCGCCGAGGTGACCGTGAGCCCGCTGCCCGGCGGCGGCAAGCGTATACGGGCCCTCCTGCCACTGAGCTGACCCACGCCCCCGGTGAGCGGCGGAGACCGGCGCCGCCGGGGACCGCCGTCCACCCGCGAGTTAACGCGGTGGAAACGCCGCGGAACTAGGGTCCGTCACCAGGCGCCGCCGGCGGGCGCCCCCTTCGAGGACGGGCCCCGGGGGGACGGGACGAGTGGTGAGGTGGGAAGCGTGCGACTGACCCCGCACGAGCAGGAACGCCTGCTCATCCATGTGGCGGCCGACGTGGCGGAGAAGCGGCGGGCCCGCGGCGTGCTGCTCAACCACCCCGAGGCCGTGGCGCTGATCACCGCGCACATCCTGGAGGGCGCCCGCGACGGCCGCACCGTCGCCGAACTCATGTCCTCGGGCCGCGAGGTGCTCACCCGCGAGGAGGTCATGGAGGGGATCCCCGAGATGATCCCCGACGTCCAGGTCGAGGCCACCTTCCCGGACGGCACCAAACTCGTCACCGTCCACCAGCCCATAGCCTGACGGAGGGGCGTCCGCCGTGATTCCCGGGGAGATCCTGCACGCCGAGGAGCCGGTCCGCCTCAACGAGGGCCGGCCCGTCACCCGTCTCACCGTGCTCAACGCCGCCGACCGGCCCGTCCAGGTCGGCTCCCACTACCACTTCGCCGAGGCGAACCCCGGCCTCGACTTCGACCGCGCCGCCGCCCGCGGCAAGCGCCTGGACATCGCCGCGGGCACCGCCGTGCGCTTCGAGCCCGGCATCCCCGTCGAGGTCGGCCTGGTCCCGATCGCGGGGGAGCGGATCGTGCCGGGGCTGCGCGGCGAGACGGGAGGCCCCCTCGATGACTGAGCTCGACCGCGCCGCCTACGCGGACCTCTTCGGCCCCACCGTCGGCGACCGCATACGGCTCGCCGACACCGACCTCCTCGTGGAGATCGAGGAGGACCGCGCGGGCGGCCCCGGTCGCGCCGGGGACGAAGCGGTCTTCGGCGGCGGCAAGGTGATCCGCGAGTCCATGGGCCAGTCCCGGGCCACCCGCGCCGACGGCACCCCCGACACCGTGATCACCGGCGCGGTGATCCTGGACCACTGGGGGATCGTCAAGGCCGACGTCGGCCTGCGGGACGGGCGGATCACCGGCATCGGCAAGGCCGGGAACCCGGACACCATGGACGGAGTCCACCCCGACCTCGTCATCGGCCCGGAGACCGAGGTCATCGCGGGCAACGGCAGGATCCTCACCGCCGGGGCCATCGACGCCCACGTCCACTTCATCTCCCCGACCGTCGTCGAGGAGGCCCTGGCCGCGGGCATCACCACCCTGGTCGGCGGCGGCACCGGACCCGCCGAGGGCACCAAGGCGACCACCATCACCCCGGGCCCCTGGCACCTTGCCCGGATGTTCGAGGCGCTGGAGGCCTACCCCGTCAACATCGGCCTGCTCGGCAAGGGCAACACCGTCTCCCGCGAGGCGATGCGCTCCCAACTGCGCGGCGGCGCCCTCGGATTCAAGATCCACGAAGACTGGGGGGCCACCCCCGCCGCCATCGACGCGTGTCTGGACGTGTGCGAGGAGAGCGGCGCCCAGCTCGCCATCCACACCGACACCCTCAACGAGGCGGGTTTCGTCGGCGACACCCTCGCCGCCATCGCCGGGCGCTCCATCCACGCCTACCACACCGAGGGCGCCGGCGGCGGACACGCCCCGGACATCATCACCGTGGTCTCCCAGCCGAACGTGCTGCCCAGCTCCACCAACCCGACCCGGCCGCACACCGTCAACACCGTCGAGGAACACCTCGACATGCTGATGGTCTGCCACCATCTGAACCCCGCCGTCCCCGAGGACCTCGCCTTCGCCGAGTCCCGCATCCGGCCGACCACCATCGCGGCCGAGGACATCCTGCACGACCTCGGCGCCATCTCCATCATCTCCTCCGACTCCCAGGCCATGGGCCGGGTCGGCGAGGTCGTGCTGCGCACCTGGCAGACCGCCCACGTCATGAAGCGCCGACGCGGGGCCCTGCCCGGCGACGGCCGGGCCGACAACCACCGGGCACGCCGCTACGTCGCCAAGTACACCATCAATCCGGCCGTCGCCCAGGGCCTGGACGGGGAGATCGGCTCCGTGGAGACCGGAAAGCTGGCCGACCTGGTGCTGTGGGACCCGGCGTTCTTCGGCGTCAAGCCGGAACTGGTCCTCAAGGGCGGCCAGATCGCGTACGCCCAGATGGGCGACGCCAACGCCTCCATCCCCACGCCCCAGCCGGTGCTGCCCCGCCCCATGTTCGGCGCCCTCGGCCGCGCTCCGGCCGGGAACTCGCTCAACTTCGTCACCCGGACCGCGCTCGACGACGGGCTGGTGGAGCGGCTGGGTCTCGGCAAGCGGTTCGCCCCCATCCGCGGTACGCGCGGCGTCACCAAGGCCGACATGCGGGAGAACGACGCCCGCCCGCGCGTCGAGGTCGACCCCGACACCTTCACGGTGACCATCGACGGCGAGCCGGTCGAACCGGCCCCGGCCGCGGAACTGCCCATGGCCCAGCGCTACTTCCTCTTCTGACCTCTTCTGATCTCTTCTGAACCTTCTGACCTCTTCCGGCCTCTTCTGGGGGTGCCCATGCCGACGACACCCGGGAACCCCGCCGCGCGGGCGGCCCTGCTCGTCCTCGCCGACGGCCGCTTCCCCGCCGGGGGCCACGCGCACTCCGGGGGTGCCGAGGCCGCGGTCGAGGCCGGCCGGATCCGGGACGCGGGAACCCTGGAGGAGTTCTGCCGGGGCCGGCTGCACACCGCCGGGCTCACGGCCGCCGGGCTCGCCGCCGCGGCCGCCGCCGGGCTCGACCCGCTCGCCCTCGACGAGGCCGCCGACGCCCGTACCCCGTCCCCCGCCCTGCGCGCCACCGCGCGGCGGCTCGGCCGCCAGATGATGCGCGCCGCACGGGCCACCTGGCCCGGCCCCGGGCTCGACGCGCTCGCCGCCGCCCGGCCGCGCGGCGCCCACCAGCCGGTCGTCCTCGGCCTCGCCGTCCGCGCCGCCGGGGCCGGCCCGCCGGACGCCGCGCACATCGCCGCCTACGAGTCGGTCAGCGGGCCCGCGACCGCCGCCGTACGGCTGCTGAGCCTGGACCCGTACGAGGCCACCGCCGTGCTCGCCCGCCTCGTCCCCGACATCGACCAGGTCGCGGCGCGGGCCGCCGAGGCGGCCCGGCGGGCCCTCGACGAGGGCCCGGACGCGCTGCCCGCCGCCTCGGCGCCGCTGCTCGACATCACCGCCGAGGCGCACGCGGCCTGGCCCGTACGCCTCTTCGCGTCCTGAGCGCCGCGGCGGCGCGCCCCGCCCCCGCCCCCGCCCCCGCCCCCGCGCGCCCCGCCCCCCGCCCCGTTCCCGAGCCCCGCCCCGAACCGCGCCCCCTACTCCCGGAGCCGTCATGCACCTCGACCCCCACGACCCCCTCGACCCCCACGACCACGCGGGCACCTACCCCAGGCGCCACACCTACAGCGCCGCCGGCCCCCGCCGCCCCGACGGCACCCGCCGCGCCCTGCGCGTCGGCCTCGGCGGCCCCGTCGGATCCGGGAAGACCGCGACCGTCGCCGCGCTGTGCCGCGCGCTGCGCGACGAGCTGTCCATCGCCGTGGTCACCAACGACATCTACACCCGCGAGGACGCCGAGTTCCTGCTGCGCCACGCCGTCCTGCCCGCGGAGCGCATCACGGCGGTCGAGACCGGTGCCTGCCCGCACACCGCGATCCGCGACGACATCTCGGCCAACCTCGAAGCGGTCGAGGACCTCGAGGACTCCGTCGGCCCGCTCGACCTCGTCCTCGTCGAATCCGGCGGCGACAACCTCACCGCCACCTTCTCCAAGGGCCTGGCCGACGCGCAGATCTTCGTCATCGACGTGGCGGGCGGCGACGACATCCCGCGCAAGGGCGGACCCGGAGTGACCACCGCCGACCTCCTGGTCGTGAACAAGACCGACCTCGCGCCGTACGTCGGCTCCGACCTGGACCGGATGGCCCACGACGCGCGGGCCCAACGCGGCGACCTGCCCGTCGCCTTCACCTCCCTGGTCGCCGAGGACGGCGTGGCGCCCATCGCGGACTGGGTGCGCGAGCGCCTCGCGGCCTGGACGGCGGCCCCCGCGTGACCCGTCCCCCCGGCCGCGCCGCCGCGCCGCGCCCCTCCGTCCCGGCGTCGGGCGTACGCGCCACCGCGCGGATCACCGCCGAGGCGGACGGGCGCGGCGGCACCGCGCTGCCGGTGCTCGCCGGGGACGGGCCGCTGGCGCCGCGCCGGACCCGCGGCGCGGGGGCCACCGCGCGGGTCACCCTGGTGGGGGCCATGAGCGGGCCGCTCGGCGGCGACCGGATCGCCCTGGAGGTGGTGACCGGGCCCGGGGCGCGTCTGTGTGTCGGCTCGGCGGCGGCCACCCTCGCCCTGCCCGGCCGGTCGGCCGAACCCGCCCACTACGACATCCGGCTCACCGTCGGCGACGGCGCGACGCTGTGCTGGCTCCCCGAGCCGCTCATCTCCGCCCGCGGCAGCGACCTGAGGATGACCTGCCGCGTCGAACTCGCCCCCACCGCCCGCCTGCTGCTGCGCGAGGAGCAGGTCCTCGGCCGGTACGGCGAGCCGCCGGGCCGGCTGACGAGCCGTCTGACCGTGCGCCGCGCCGGGCGGCCCCTGCTGGACCAGGAGTTCGGCTACGGGTCCGGGACGCCGGGGTGGGACGGCGGGGCGGTCCTCGGCGGGCACCGGGCGGCCGGTCAGCTCCTCCTCGTCGACCCGGCCTTCGAGGACGAGCCCCCGCCCGCCCGGCCGCTCGGCGAGAGCGCGGTCCTCACCCCGCTCGCCGGCCCGGCCGCCCTGGTCACCGCCGTGGCCCCGGACGCGCTGCGGCTGCGGCGGCTGTTCGACGGGGTGGCCGGTGCCGAGGGGCCGCGCATGACGGGATGTTCATGGGTTGACAAAGAAACCCCGGTTTGCCCTGTACCGACCGCTCGGTGAGGCGCGAGGATCCTCCTGACACTCGGTGATCACCGCCGCCCCGCGCGGCGCGACACAGCAGGGGGGATGACCTACGTGAGACGGACAGCAATGCTCGGCGCGGCCGGAAGCGTGCTCACCGGCGCGCTGGTAGCCGGAGCACTGGCCACGCCCATGGCCAGCGCCAAGGGGAGGGTGCCGGGCGGCGCGGCGGAGGCGGCCGGCGTGCGGATCGCCGCGGCCAGGGCCGCCGAGGCGGGCATCGACTGGCAGGACTGCCCGGCCGACTGGAGCCTGGAGAAGCCCATCCAGTGCGGTTATGTGACCGTCCCGCTCGACTACGCCAAGCCCAACGGGCGCACCATCAAGCTCGCCGTGGACCGGATCGGCAACACCGGCGGCGCCGCCGAGCGCCAGGGCGCGCTGATCTACAACCCGGGCGGCCCCGGCGGCTCCGGTCTGAAGTTCCCGCGCCGGGTCACCACCAAGAACCCGCTGTGGACGAAGACCTCGAAGGCGTACGACTTCGTCGGCTTCGACCCGCGCGGCGTCGGCCACTCCACCGCCATCTCCTGTGTCGACCCGCAGGAGTACGTCAAGGCGCCCAAGGCGGACCCGGTGCCCGACAGCGAGGCGGACAAGCGCGCCCAGCGCAAGCTGGCCAAGGAGTACGCGCAGGGCTGCAAGGAGCGCAGCGGCTGGATGCTGCCGTACCTGACGACGCCGAACACCGCGCGCGACATCGACGTCATCCGGGCCGCGCTCGGCGAGAAGAAGCTCAACTACCTCGGCGTGTCCTACGGCACCTACATCGGTGGAGTGTACGCGACGCTCTTCCCGACCCATGTGCGCCGCATGATCGTCGACAGCGTGGTCAACCCCTCGCGGGAGAAGATCTGGTACCAGGCCAACCTGGACCAGGACATCGCCTTCGAGACGCGCTGGAAGGACTGGACGGCGTGGGTGGCCAAGAACGACGCCACCTACCACATCGGCGACACCCAGGCGAAGGTCCAGAAGCAGTGGGAGACGCTGCGCGCGGCCGCCAAGAAGCACCCGATCGGCGGGGTGGTCGGCCCGGCCGAGCTGGTGGGCTTCTTCCAGAGCGCGCCGTACTACGACTCGTCGTGGGCCCCGGTGGCCGCGGTGTGGAGCGCCTACCTCGCCGGTGACGAGCAGCGGCTCGTCGAGGCCGCGGGACCGGACCTGTCCGACACCGCGGGCAACATCGCCTCCGAGAACGGCAACGCCGTCTACACGGCGGTGGAGTGCGTGGACGCCAAGTGGCCGAGCGACTGGCGGACCTGGGACCGGGACAACACCCGGCTGCACCGGGACTACCCGTTCATGACCTGGGCGAACGCCTGGATGAACCTGCCGTGTGCGACCTGGGGCGTCCCGCAGCGGACCCCGCTGGAGGTCGGCGCGTCCAAGGGCCTGCCCACGACGCTCATCGTGCAGAGCACGCGCGACGCCGCCACCCCGTACGACGGAGCCGTCGAGCTGCACAAGCGGCTGAAGGGCTCGCGCCTGATCACGGAGAAGGACGCGGGCTCGCACGGGGTCACCGGTCTGGTGAACCCGTGCGTCAACGACCGGGTGGACGCCTACCTGCTCACCGGCGAGGTGGACGGCCAGGACGTGACGTGCGGCCCGCACGCCACTCCCGTCCCGGCCGCCAAGTAGCCGGACCGGACCGGCCGGGCCCCGTCCCGGGGGCGGAAACGCACCCCGGGACGGGGCCCGGTGCCGTCGGCGTGCCCGTCGGCGCGCTGTGGCGGCCCTCAGACGGCGGCGGCCGTGCCGAACGCGGCGGCGAACGCGGCCCGCGTGGGGGAGTCCGCGCGCCGGTCGAGCACGGCGAACACGACGCGCTCGAAGCGTCCGGCGAAGCGCCCGGCGCCCGTCAGACGGTCGCGGAACGCTCCGGCCACCTCCGCCGGGTCGTTGCGGAACACCCCGCACCCCCAGGCGCCCAGCACCAGGCGGCGGTACCCGTGGGCGACGGCCACCTCCAGCACCCGCCCGGCGCGCGCGGCCAGCGCCTTGGGCACGGCGGCCACCAGCTCGGGCGTGCGCTGGGCGATCACCCCGGCGTTGGGCGCGGCCGAGGTCAGGAAGCCGACCTCGTACCAGTCGTCCAGCAGAGCGCCCCGGTCGTCGCGGAAGACCGGGACGCCGGGGGAGTGGATGACCCGATCGCTGTAGAAGGGGCTCGGGTCGGCCCGGTGGGCGGCGTAGAACTCCGGCGCGGCGCGCAGGCACGCGTACAGCGCCGAGGCCCGGCACAGTGCCTCCTCCTGCGCCTGCGCGCCATTGAGATAGCCGCCGCCGGGGTTGCGGGCGGAGGCGAAGTTCAGCACGGCGACGGCCCCGCCGGCCCCCTCCGCCCGCTCGGCCTCGCGGGTCAGTCTGCGCGCGGCCTCCAGGCTGCTCTCCCCGGTCACCTGGAACCGCGTGGCGCGGTCCGCCGGACCCGCCTCGCGCTCGGCGCGGACCACCGGCCCGGGCCCGTGGAGCCGGGTCGCCCCGACGGCCCGGGCGATCGGCCCCTCGAGGGACACCTGGTGTCCCCGGGGCGCCCGGTACCGCCCCTCGGCGACGATCCGTTCCGTCTCCTTGGCGATACCGCGCAACCGCGCACTCATCCGCGTACCTCCGCGCGTACCTGGGTCGTTCCGGCCCGAGGCTACGGGCCGGAACGATCACGGCGCGAGGGAATTACCGCCGGGCCTCGGCCAGCCACGCGTCCTCCGCGGCGTAGTCGAAGAGGTCCTGTGGCGGTCCGTACGCCTTCGCCATGAGGGGGAACGCCTCGCGCCAGTCCCGGCCGTCCGCCAGTTGACGGGCGATCCACTCCACCGTCTCCGGCAGCGATGCGGCGTAGCCGGTCACCGCCCGGTAGCCCAGCTCGCGCTCGGCCGCCGACATGTCGAACACCACCGGCCGGGGCGTGCTCCAGGGGGTGGTCCCCAGACCCGGGCGCGGCGGCTCGCCGTCGATCGTGATCAGCTCGCTGGTGGCGCCCATCGCCGCGTCCACCGCCGCCGCGATCTCCGCGACCGTCGGCGCCTGCGGGTCGCCCGCGTTGAGCACCCGTGAGCCGGGCTTGCCGGCGGCGAGCCGCACCAGCTCGGCCAGGTTGTCCACGTGGACCGGGTGGAAGCGGCTGGCGCCCCCGTGGGCGAGGATCCGCACCGGCCGCCGGTCGAGCACCCGCTTGACGAAGTACGCCTCGCGCGGCAGGGGGCTGTACGGGCCGTGGATCGCCCCGGCCCGCAGCAGCGTCGTCGGCAGCCGGTCCCCGGCCTCCAGCAACCGCAGCTCCAGCGCGCGCTTGGCCGTGCTGTGGGTGGCCTCGCTCGGCGGGACGGTCGGCTGCGACTCGGGGATGGGCACGGGGTAGTCCGGAAAGCCGTCCGGTTGGCCCTGGGTGTCGAAGCCACGGCCCCGGTCGTCCTGGTACACCATGCAGCTGGAGATCACCACCGCCGAGCCGATCCGGTCCGCGAGGCCGAGCAACTGGTCGGCGTGGCGCTCGCCGTAGGCCACGCAGTCCAGCAGCACATCACAGCCGTCCCCGAGAGCGGCCGCCAGCGCGGCGTCGTCCTCCCGGTCGACGGCCACCGTCCGTACGTCCTTCGGCCACCGCTCGTCCCGGCCGCCGCCGCGCGAGGCGGCCCGCACCTCCCATCCCTCCGCGGCGAGCGCGCGCACCGCCGCCCGCCCGATCTGTCCCGACGCCCCGATCACGAATGCGTTTCCCCTGGTCATGGCCGGACGCTACGGGCCCGCCCGGTGCCCGTGCCAGGCCCGTTCGCCCTGCGCTGATCTGCTCTGGGCAGAGCGGCCCCAAGGCTCACCCCAAGGCTCACCCCAAGGCTCACCCCAAGGCTCAAAACAGCTCGAAGAGACAAGGGAAATGAAAGAACCTGATCGGTTTCTGCGCTATTTCAATTCATACTCCTGTCCATTACTGAGAAAAACGCATATTCGTCTCGACATCCGGGGAAAGCGCTAAGCTCCTGGGCTCATAGCGAGCTCTTCCCCGTCCCACGGGCGCCTCGCACGCGTTTCCCCACCCTCTTCTCCTTGCCGTATCTAAGGACGCCCATGGTTTTTGCTGGCTCGTCAGCCGGAGGCCGGCGACCCGCCTCCGCGCTCTTATGGCTGATCCCTCCCGCCGCGACGGCGCTGACCGCGGCGCTGGCCATGACCCGGGTCCCGGCCGGCGCGCGGGCCGCGGCCGTCTGGTGCGGCCTGGCGGCGACGCTCGCGGTGGCCGTGGCGGCGGCGGAGGCGGTGCGCCGCGGGCACGCCATCGCGGCCCTGCGCCTGAGGGCCGCCGAGCGGGAGGCCGCCCTGCGACAGCGCCTGGTCGACCAGGAGAGGGAGACCAGGCGGCTGGCCAAGGAGCTGCTCCCCGCCGCGGTGGCCCGGCTGCGGGCCGGTGCGGAGCCCGACCACGTGATGAAGGACATCGACCACTCGCCGTGCCTCGACCCGGACTTCGAGTCCGCGCACCGCGCGGTCCTGGAGGCGATGCTGCACACCGTGCGGACCGAGGAGGACCTCAGGGAGGCCGCGGAGCAGGCCTTCGTCAACATCGCCCGCCGCGTGCAGGCCATCGTCAACCAGCAGGCCATGGACGTGCGGGACATGGAGGACAAGCACGGCGCCGACCCCGAGGTGTTCAGCGACCTGCTCCACCTCGACCACGGGAACGCGCTCATCGGCAGGATGGCCGACAGCATCGCCGTGCTCGGCGGCTCCCGCCCGGGCCGCCAGTGGCAGAACCCGATCCCGCTGTACAACGTCTGCCGCGGCGCCATGTCGCGGATCCTGGAGTACCAGCGGGTCGATCTCCACTCGGTGGCGGACGTCGGCATCGTCGGCCCCAGCGTCGAGCCGCTGATCCACGCCATGGCCGAACTGCTGGACAACGCCACCCGCTACTCCCCGCCGAAGACCCGGGTGCACCTGACCGCGGTCGAGGTCCAGTCCGGCGTCGCCATCGAGATCGAGGACGCCGGGGTCGGCCTGACCGAGGAGGCGCGCAGGCGCACCGACCTGGTGCTCGCCCACGCCCCGAGCGGCCTCGACCTCAAGGACCTGGGCGAGACACCACGCCTGGGGCTCGCGGTGGTCGGCCGGCTCGCCGCCAGATACCGGTTCCAGTTCTCGCTGCGCCCCTCGGCGTACGGCGGCGTCCGCGCGGTCCTGGTCATCCCGAAGGACATCACCTGCACCACCCCCGCGCCCGGCGGCATGATCGCCATCGCCGCCAAGCTGCCCCCGCCCAAGCCGGTGCGGCGCCCGACGCCCACCCCGGCGCCCACCCCGGTGGCGGCCCGGACCGGCCCGGACGAGTTCGGCCGCGTCCCGCTGCCGCACAACACGGCCGGCCTCCCGCAGCGGCGCCGCCGGATGCCCCAGGCCGTCCGGGGCCGGGCCGGCGCGAGCCCCGCTCAGCCGGGCCCCCCGGCCCCCACATCGGCGGAGCCGCCCGTGCAGCCGGGCCTGTGGCTGGCCCCGTTCTTCAACGGGATTTCCGGCGCGGCCGAGAACACCGAATCCGGCCGCCCGCCCCGTGATGACCCCTCGCACACCTCGAACGAGTCGGATAAGGGTGAATAGGAAAGTGACGCAACCGCGGTACAACATGGACTGGATGCTCCGGGACCTGATGAAAAGCGTTCCGCAGACCCGCCACGTGGTGCTCCTCTCCTCGGACGGCCTGTGCATGGCACGACTCGGCGCCGACGAGGAGACCGCCGACCGGCTCGCCGCCGCCTGCGCCGGGCTGCAGAGCCTGGCCGGGGCGATCGCCGCCGAACTCCCCGAGGGCGACGGGCGGATGAGACTGGTCGCCATCGAGGTCGGCGGCGGGTTCTTCTATCTGATGGCGGCGGGCGTCGGAGCGTATCTGGCGGTGCTGGCCGAGGCCGGCGTGGACGCCGGGCTCATGGGCCAGTGCATGAGGAGCCTGGTCGCCCGGCTCGGCGAGCACCTGAGCAGCCCACCCCGGGTCGACGGGCGGACGGCGTGAGCGAACCTCGGCGGCGCTGGGCCGAAGGCGTCCCCGACCGGCTGTACACCGTCACCGAGGACCGCGCGCCCACCACCGAGCGGGCGTACGTGGACCTGGTCACCCTGGTCGTGGCGCGGGCCGAGCCGGAGGCGGGGACCCGCCCCGAGTGCGCCGCCGTGCTGAGGATGTGCCAGTTCCCGCTGTCCGTCGCGGAGATCTCCGCGTATCTGGCCCTGCCCGTCTCCGCGGTCACCGTGGTGCTCGCCGAGCTGCTCCGGAACCACCAGGTGGAAACCCGGGCGCCGATCCCCGCCGCCGAGCTGCCCGACCCCGAACTCCTCCAGGCGGTGATGCATGGACTACAGAAGCTCTGAGGCGCTCCTCGGCCCCGAACCGCCCGCCGGACCGCGCGGCGAGGACGTCCTGCCGCCCTCGGTGAGCGCGGCCGTCAAGGTGGTGATCGTCGGGGGGTTCGGGGTCGGCAAGACGACCATGGTCGGCTCGGTGAGCGAGATCCGGCCGCTGACCACCGAGGAGACCATGACCCGGGCCGGGGTCGGCATCGACGACCTCGCCGGGGTGGAGGGCAAGACCGAGACCACCGTGGCGATGGACTTCGGCCGGATCAGCCTGAACGACCGGCTGGTGCTCTACCTCTTCGGCACGCCCGGCCAGGAGCGCTTCTGGTTCCTGTGGGACGGCCTGTTCGAGGGCGCCCTCGGCGCCGTCGTCCTCATCGACACCCGGCGCCTCGAGGTCGGCTTCGATGTGATCGGCCGGCTGGAGGAGCGCGCCGTGCCCTTCGTCGTCGCCGTCAACGCCTTCCCCGACGCCCCCGTCCACCCCATGGCGGAGCTGCGCGCCGCGATGGACCTGCCCGACTCCGTACCCATGATCGACTGCGATGCCCGGGACCGCGGGTCCAGCCGCGACACCCTGCTGACCCTGGTCCGCTATCTGCGGTCCCTCATCGCCGTGCCCCCGGAGACCCCGTGACCCCTCCCCCCGACCATCCGGGCGCCGGCCCCGCGGCCGTGCCTCCCCCCGGATGCCCCGCCCACACCGCCCCCCGCACCGGCGCCCACCCGGACGACCGCGCCGCCACCACCCGCACCGACGCCCTGGCGGACCTCTTCGGGCCCGAGCACGAAGCCGACCCGACGGGCTTCTACGAACGGCTGCGCGCCGAGCACGGCCCGGTCGCCCCCGTCCGGCTCGCCGGCGATCTGCCCGCCTGGCTGCTCCTGGGCTACCGGGAGAACCTGGAAGTGGCCCGCACCCCCTCCCGCTTCTCCCGCGACTCCCGCCACTGGGGCGACTGGCGGGAGGGCCGGGTCGCCCCCGACTCGCCGCTGCTGCCGGTGGTCGGCTGGCAGCCCATGTGCACCTTCGCCGACGGCGAGGAGCACGAGCGGCTGCGCACGGCCCTCACCCAGAGCATGAACCGCTTCGACCGGCGCGGGATCCGCCGCCACGTCACCCGCTTCACCCACCAGCTGGTCGGCGAGTTCGCCGCCGACGGGCACGCCGACCTGGTGACCGGATTCGCGGAGCGGCTGCCCATGCTGGTGCTCACCCATCTGCTCGGCATGCCCGACGAGGACGGACCGCGCCTGGTCGAGGCCAGCCGCGACCTGATCAAGGGCACCGAGACGGCCATCAGCAGCAACGAGTACGTCACCAGGACCCTGGAGAACCTGGTGGCGCGCAAGCGCGCCCAGCCCGGCGAGGACCTGGCCTCCTGGCTGCTGAGCCACCCCTCCGGGCTGACCGGGGAGGAGGTCGTCCAGCATCTGCGGCTCGTGCTGCTCACCGGCAACGAGACCACCACCAACCTGATGGCCAACACCCTGCGCACGGTGCTCACCGACCCGCGCTCCCGCGCCTCCCTGGCCGGCGGTCATATGACCCTGCCGGACGCCATCGAGCACGTGCTGTGGGACGAACCGCCCCTCGCCGTGATCCCCGGCCGCTGGGCCACCGGCGACACCGAGCTGGCCGGACGCCGGATCAGGGCCGGCGACATGCTGCTGCTCGGCCTGGCCGCCGGAAACGTCGACCCCGCCATCCGCCCCGACATCACCGCGCCCATGTACGGCAACCGCTCCCACCTGGCCTTCAGCGGCGGACCCCACGAATGCCCCGGCCAGGACATCGGCCGCGCCATCACGGACACCGGCATCGACGCCCTGCTGCTGCGCCTGCCCGACCTGCGGCTCGCGGTCCCGGAGAGCGAGCTGAGGTGGACCGCCTCGTGGGTCTCCCGCCACCTCGTCTCCCTGCCCGCCGAGTTCACCCCGCGCCGGGGCGACTGGGACACCCTGGAGACCGAGCGGGGGCTGCTGGGCCCGGACTTCCTGGACCGCATCGCGTCCGCGCAGGACCCCCTGGAGCCGCGCGCGGAGGTCACCGGGCCCGAGCCCGCCGCACCCCGGCCGTGGTGGCGGTCGCTGTGGCGCGCCCTCAGGCCCGGGCCACCACGACCCCCACGGTGAGCAGCCCGAGCACCACCCAGCCGAACCAGAGCCACCCATTGCTGCCGAGGGCCACCGAATAGGCGGTCACCAGGACCAGGCCCCCCACCGTGCACGCTGTCATCGCCTTCGCAGATCCGGGCATCCCCGCAACCTCCTCAGCCTTAGGCGGCTCCACCCATGGTCTTACGGCAGCCGCCCCCGCCGCTAGAGCCCGTCCCTCGAAGAGGGGCGGCCGGCGGCGGGGGCGGCAGGGGCGGGCAGGCCGCTAGCGGCCGCGGGCCTGGAGCGAGGCCAGATAGGCGTTGTACGCCGCCAGCTCCTGATCGCCGTCCCGGTCCGCCGTACGGTCCGCGCGCCGCGCCTGGCGCCGCTCGGACTGGTACCACTGCGCGAGCAGGGCGACCAGGACGACCACCGAGGGGATCTCGCTGAAGGCCCAGGCGATGCCGCCCGCCGCCGTCTGGTCGGACAGCGCGTCGACGCCGAGCGAGGCGGGCGGGTGGTCGTACGTGCCGACCATCGGCTCGCTCGCCATCATCAGGGCGATCCCGAAGAAGGCGTGGAACGGCATGCCCGCGAACAGCTCCAGCATCCGCATCACATACCCGGGCCGGTGCGGACCCGGGTCCACCCCCATGATCGGCCAGAAGAAGAACAGCCCCACCAGCAGGAAGTGGCTCATCATCGCGATGTGCCCGGCCTTGCTCTCCATGAGGAAGTCGAAGAGCGGGGTGAAGTAGAGCCCGTACAGGCTCGCGATGAACATCGGGATCGTGAACGCCGGATGGCTGACGACCCGCACATAGCGGCTGTGCAACAGCGCCACCAGCAGCTCCCGGGGCCCCTTGCGGCCGCGCCCGGCCGTCGGCAGGGCCCGCAGGGTCAGCGTCACCGGAGCGCCGAGCAATAGCAGGATCGGGGCGACCATGCTGACGACCATGTGCTGGACCATGTGCACGCTGAACATGACCATGCCGTAGTCATTGAGCTTGGTGCACATCACCAGCGCGATGGTGAGCACCCCCACCGCGAACGACACGGACCGCCCCACCGGCCAGCGGTCGCCGCGCCGGGCCAGCCGCGCCACGCCCCAGCCGTACAGGCCGAGCGCCACCACACAGCCCACCAGGAAGAACGAGTCCCCGCCGAACTCCAGCCCGCGCGAGAGCGTGAACGGCGGCAGATCCATGGGCATCCCGTGCCCGCTGTGATCCATGTATGTTCTCCCGGTGATACGCGACATCCCGGCGCTTCCCCGCAAGCGCCCCGCACCAGGGTAGAACCGCTCAGTTCACAGCACGCACTCGGCCTCGGCGTACCGCTCGGCCGGGACCGTCTTGAGCCGCTCGACGGCTTCGGCGAGCGGCACCAGCGTGATCTCCGTGCCGCGCAGCGCCGTCATGCTCCCGAAGTCACCGCGGTGCACGGCCTCGACCGCGTGCCAGCCGAAGCGGGTGGCCAGCACCCGGTCGTACGCCGTCGGCGTGCCGCCCCGCTGGACATGGCCCAGGATCACCGGCCGGGCCTCCTTGCCCAGGCGCCGCTCCAGCTCGTCGGAGAGCTGCCGGGCCACCCCGGCGAACCGCTCGTGGCCGTAGACGTCCGTGCCGCCCGACTCGAAGGCCATGGTGCCCTCGCGCGGCTTCGCGCCCTCCGCCACGACCACGATCGCGAACTTCTTGCCCGCCTCGAACCGCGCCCCGACGACCTCGGTGAGCTCGTCGATGTGGAACGGCCGCTCCGGCACCACGATCGCGTGGGCGCCCGCGGCCATGCCGGAGTGCAGCGCGATCCACCCGGTGTGCCGCCCCATGACCTCGACGATCAGCACCCGCTGGTGGGACTCCGCGGTGGTCTTCAGCCGGTCCAGGGCCTCGGTCGCCACCCCGACCGCCGTGTCGAAGCCGAAGGTCACATCGGTGGCCGCGATGTCGTTGTCGATCGTCTTGGGGACGCCGACGATCGGCAGCCCGGAGTCCGACAGCAGCCGGGCCGCCTTGAGCGTGCCCTCCCCGCCGATCGGGATGATCGCGTCCAGGCCTAGCTCGGCGAGATGCTCCTTGGCGCGCTCCACGCCGTCGCGCAGCCGGGTGGGCTGCACCCGGGTGGAGCCGAGGATGGTGCCGCCGAGCGCGAGGATGCCGCCCACGGCGTCCAGGTCGAGCTTCCGGTAGTCGCACTCGAGCAGGCCCTTCCACCCGTCGTGGAAGCCGATCACCTCGTCGCCGTGGTCGACGACCGCGCGGTGCACGACGGACCTGATGACAGCGTTCAGGCCGGGGCAGTCGCCGCCGGATGTGAGCACACCAATGCGCATGGCCCTTACCTCTGCAGTGTGGGCTGACGGCCGGACCGCGTCGTCCGGCGGGACCCCGCCACCCTACAAGCGAGGGAGGGGCGGGGCCCCGGTGTGTCCGCCATGCGGGCGCCCGGGGGCCCGGACGCCCGGGCGCCCCCTTTGACGACAGACCCTACGAGGCCTGGGTGGCCGCCGCGATCCGCTCGTCGCGCAGCGCCTCGTACCACTGGTCGTTGACCGGCGGCAGCGCGTTGACGTCCAGCGCCAGCTTGAGCAGCAGGTCCGCGATGTGCGGGTTGCGCGCCATCACGGGGCCGTGCATGTAGGTGCCGAAGACGGTGTCGTTGTACGCGCCCTCGGTGCCGTCGCCCGTGCCGTTGCCGTTGCCGAACCGGACGCGCGCGAAGGGGCGCGCGGCCGGGCCCAGGTGGGTGACGCCCTGGTGGTTCTCGAAGCCGGTCAGCGGCGGCAGCCCCAGCCGGTCGTCGATGTCGGCCAGGACGTCGCCGACGCAGCGCGCGCCCTCGCCCCGGGTGCTGACCACATCGAGCAGCCCCAGGCCCGGCTCGCGCTGGCCGAGGTCGTTGATGAACTCGTGCCCCAGGATCTGGTAGCCCGCGCACACCGAGAAGACGATCGCGCCGTTGGACACCGCGCGGTTCAGCCCGCCGTCCCGGCGCAGCCGCTCGGCCGCGAGCCGCTGCGGCCGGTCCTCGCCACCGCCGATCAGGTAGATGTCACCGGAGGTGGGGATCTGCTGGTCGGAACGGACGTCGAGGCGGGAGACGTCCAGCCCGCGCTGGCGCGCCCGGCGCTCGACGACGAGCGCGTTGCCCTGGTCGCCGTACGTGCTCAGCAGGTCCGGGTAGACCCACACCAGGCGCAGGCTGTTCTGGTTCATCCGTCGCAATTCCTTGTGCCCTTTTCGCTCGTACGGCCTCAGTTGCCCACGCGGCGGCGCAGGTCCTGGAACGCGGTGTAGTTGGCGATCGTCTCGATCCGCCCGGGCGGGGCGATCCGGACGGCCTCGTCCAGGTTCTCGCAGACCCGGAAGTCCAGGCCGGCGACCTCCAGCCGGACCGCCAGGTCCAGCTTGCGGTCGCCGATCACGCAGATCGGGTGCCCGGCGAGCCGGGTGTAGTCCACGTCCCACAGCCAGGAGGTGTCGGTGCCGTCCGCGCCGCGGGCGTTCACCGACAGGATCACCGGGGTGGGCGGGGGGTCGATGAGGGAGAAGGTCTCCAGCCAGCCGGCGGGGTTCTTGGCCAGCAGCAGCCGGAGCTGGCGCTCCTCGAAGGTGACCACGTCGTAGCGGCCGGCGACCGCCTGGACCTGGTACATCCGCTCCAGCGCCACCTGCGGCGGCACCCCGAAGGTCGCCGCGACGGCCGCCGAGGTGGCGGCGTTGGCCTTGTTGGCGCGGCCGGGGAGCTGGAGGTGGATCGGCCAGGCCGAGCCGTGCGGGTCCAGCACGTAGTCGCCGTTGAGCGCCCAGGTGGGGATGGGGCGGCGGAAGCC
Organism: Streptomyces sparsogenes; assembly: GCF_001704635.1. Lineage (GTDB taxonomy): Bacteria > Actinomycetota > Actinomycetes > Streptomycetales > Streptomycetaceae > Streptomyces > Streptomyces sparsogenes. The sequence goes on from NZ_MAXF01000146.1 coordinate 22,339, forward strand.
GCAGTCGGCGCACACCCAGTCGTCGCCCGGGCGCTGCAGCACGCCGCCGCACGAGGGGCAGGACCAGGCGTCGTCCTTCCACTCCTGGCCCGCCGCGACCCAGACCACGTTGGTCGAGGAGGAGGCGGCCCAGACGATCAGCGGGTCGTCCGCGTTGGCGATCACCACGGCCTTGGTGCCGGCCAGGCCCTCACGCCACTTCTCGGCGAGCATGCGGGTCTCGGCGGCGCGGTCGAGCTGGTCGCGGGAGAGGTTGAGCAGTGCGATGGCCTTCGGCTCCGTGTCGCGCGCCACACCGGCGAGGTACTTCTCGTCGACCTCGATCACGCCGTAGCGGGCGTCGGAGCCCCCGGCGAGGGCCGAGGTGATGCCGGCGGGCATGTTCGCGCCGAGCGCGTTGGAGACGACCGGGCCGGCCGCCCGCAGCGCCTCGGCGATGAGCCGGGTGGTGGTGGTCTTGCCGTTGGTCGCCGACACCAGGATCACGTCCAGGTGTTGCGCTAGCCTGCGCAGCAGGTCGGGGTCGAGCCGCAGGGCCACCTTGCCGCCGATCACCGATCCGCTGCCGCGGCCCGCCGCCCGCGACACCGCCGCCGCGGCCTTGCCCGCCGTCACGGCCAGTTTGGCCCGCGGCGACAGCGGCTCCGAGTTGCCTGCCATCGTCTTCGTCCTCCTCGCATGCCGGCGCCGCTCCTGCCCCCATGAGGCGCCGGTGGTACGCCCCCTCCGCGCCGAATCGCCAGCCGGGAGGCCACGGTCGGAGAGCAGCCTATCGAGATCCGGGCGCTCTCCCGAATCTCACCCGCACAAACCTGGACGAGTGACCCCCGTCGCCGTCGTGAGCGGCGCCGTGAGCGGTGCCGTGAGCCCCTCACCGGCCACGTAGGCTTTGGTGCCATGCGAAAAGGCGCGATTCCCGGCAGTCGCGGACTGGTGCGGCCGATGCGGCTGCTCGGCGACCCGGGGCTGGCCACGCCCTGCGAGGAGGTCACGGTCTTCGACGCGGCCCTCGCCCGGCTGGTGGAGGACATGTACGCGACGATGTACGCGGCGCAGGGCGTCGGTCTCGCCGCCAACCAGGTGGGGGAGGGGCTGCGGGTCTTCGTCTACGACTGCCCGGACGACGAGGACCGCCGGCATCTGGGGCATGTGGTCAACCCGCGTCTGGTGGAGGTCGGCGGGGTGACGGTGCGGGGGCCGGAGGGCTGTCTGTCGCTGCCCGGCGTCGAGGCGGGCACCCCGCGCCACGACCACGCGGTCGTGGCGGGCGTCACGGTGACCGGGGAGCCGGTGCGGGTGGTCGGCACGGGCTTCTTCGCCCGCTGTCTGCAGCACGAGTGCGACCACCTCGACGGGCGTCTGTTCACCGACCGGCTCACCGGGCTGCGGCGCCGCCGGGCGCTGCGCGCGGCGCGGCGGGCGCCCTGGGCCACGGACACCCCCTAGCGGCCGGGCGCGCTCAGCGGCCGGGCGCGGCGACGCGGTCGTCCACCGTGGTCAGCCGGCCCCACAGCAGATCGGTGAGGTGCCGCACCAACTGGGCGCGGGAGCAGGGCCGCTCGCGCAGCCACCAGTCGCCCGCGGCGTGCATCATGCCGACGATGCCGTGTCCCCAGACGCGCGCCACCTCGGTGCCGTCGGGGCCGAGGTCGAGCTGTTCGGTGATCACCTTGGCCAGCTCCTCGCCGAGCCGGCGCAGCACCGGGGCCGAGTGGCGGCCGATGTCGAAGCCCTGTTCCGCCTGGGGGGCGTCCTCGGCGGGGTGCATCAGGAAGCGGTAGACCTGGGGCCGCGCCTCTATCGCGGCCAGATAGGTGTCCAGCGTGGCCTCGACGCGCTCCCGGCGGTCGTTGGGGGCGTCGAGCGCGGCGCGCAGCGAGGCGAGCAGCGCGTCGGTGTGGCGCTTGGCGAGGGCGCGGTAGAGCCCGCTCTTGTCGCCGAAGTGGCGGTACAGGATGGGCTTGGTGATGCCCGCCTCGGCGGCGATGGCGTTCATCGAGGCGTCGGGCCCGTCGCGCAGCACCACCCGGTCCGCCGCCTCCAGCAGCTCCTTGCGCCGCCGCTGGGCAGCCTGCCGCTGATCCTCGCGCTGGCCGATGCCGGTGTCCATGAAGTCGCCTCCCGCCCCCTGGTGGTCCTGATGCGCCTGCGCAACGTAACACCCCCGGCCCGGGGAGCGGGCGGATCGGCGGCGGGAGTTGACATCGTCTACTGGTGGGTAACAGACTCTTGTTACCGATGGTAATAGGCAGGTGGAGGGGTCATGCCGGAGTTCTCGTTCGAGCTCGACGACGACCAGAAGGCGGTCCGCGACTGGATTCACGGATTCGCGGTCGATGTGATGCGCCCGGCGGCGGCGGAATGGGACGAGCGGGAGGAGACCCCCTGGCCGGTCATCCAGGAGGCCGCGAAGATCGGACTGTACTCGCTGGACTTCTACGCCCAGCAGTACTTCGACCCCACCGGCCTCGGCATCCCCATGACGATGGAGGAGCTCTTCTGGGGCGACGCCGGCATCGCGCTGTCCATCGTCGGCACCTCCCTGGCCGCCGTCGCCGTCGTCGCCAACGGCACCGAGGAACAGGTCGGCACCTGGGTCCCGGCCATGTACGGCGACGCCGACGACGTGAAGGTCGCCGCGTTCTGCTCCTCCGAGGCGGACGCCGGGTCGGACGTCGCCGCGATGCGCACCCGGGCCGTCTACGACGAGGCCAAGGACGAGTGGGTCCTCAACGGCACCAAGACCTGGGTCACCAACGGCGGCATCGCGGGCGTCCACGTCGTCATCGCCTCCGTCGACCCGGAGCTGGGCGCGCGCGGCCACGCGTCCTTCGTGGTGCCCCCGAGCACGCCCGGCCTCTCCCAGGGCCAGAAGTTCAAGAAGCACGGCATCCGCGCCTCGCACACCGCCGAGGTCGTGCTGGACGAGGTGCGCGTCCCAGGACACTGCCTGCTCGGCGGCAAGGAGAAGCTCGACGAGCGCCTCGCCCGGGCCCGGGAGCGGGCCCGGGCCGGCACCGAGCGCGGCAAGAACGCGGCCATGGCGACCTTCGAGGCCTCGCGCCCGGCCGTCGGCGCCCAGGCGGTGGGCGTGGCCCGCGCCGCGTACGAGGTCGCGCTCGAATACGCCAAGAACCGGGTGCAGTTCGGCCGGCCGATCATCGACAACCAGGGCATCGCCTTCCAGCTCGCCGACATGCGCACCCGGATCGACGCGGCGCGCCTGCTGGTGTGGCGGGCCTCCTGGATGGCGAGCGCGGGCAAGCCCTTCGCCGCCGCCGAGGGCTCGATGTCCAAGCTCTTCGCCGGGGAGACGGCGAAGGCGGTCACGGCCCAGGCGGTGCAGATCCTCGGGGGCAACGGATTCACCCGTGAGTACCCGGTGGAGCGGATGCACCGCGACGCCGCGATCTTCACCATCTTCGAGGGTACGAGCGAGATCCAGCGCCTGGTGATCGCCCGCACCCTCTCGGGCATGCAGATCCGCTAGCCGGGAGCGCCGGGAGCGCCGGCGGCACGGAAGCGCCGGGGGCGTCAGCGCTTGCGCGCGACGCCCCCGTAGACGTCCGTCTTCTCGACGGGCGCGTCGGCCGGCTCGGGCCGCCACAGCGGACAGGACACGATGCCGGGCTCGATCAGCTCCAGGCCGTCGTAGAAGCGCGCCAACTGCTCGGGGCTGCGCAGGACGTAGGGGACCGCGCCGGTGTCGTCGTAGCCCTGCTGGGCCTGCTTGAGCGACTGGTCGGTGTCCGTGCTGTCGTAGTGGACGAAGTAGCTGCCGGAGGGGAGCGCTTCCTGGAGCGTGCGCACGATCGCGCGGGCCTCGTCGTAGTCCTGGATGTGGCCCAGGATGCCCATCAGCATCAGCGCCACGGGGCGGCTGAAGTCCAGCTTCTCGGACGCGGCCTGGAGGATCTTGTCGGGGTCGTGCAGATCGGCGTCGATGTAGTCGGTGACGCCCTCGGGGGTGCTGGTGAGCAGGGCCTGGGCGTGCCGGAGCACCAGCGGGTCGTTGTCCACGTACACGATGCGGGCCTCGGGGGCGATCCGCTGGGCGACCTGGTGGGTGTTGTCGTACGTCGGCAGCCCGGTGCCGATGTCCAGGAACTGGCGGATCCCGGCCTCGCCGGCCACATGCGTCACGGTGCGGATCAGATACGCCCGGGACGCGCGGGCCATGACCGCGATGGTCGGCGCGACCTCGCGGTACTGGTCCCCGGCCACACGGTCGACCTCGTAGTTGTCCTTGCCGCCCATCCAGTAGTTCCAGATCCGGGCCGAGTGCGGCACGGTCGTGTCGATCTTGCCTAAGGCCTGCCGGCCGGGGGTGGACGAGCCATGAGTCATCTGGGGATTCTCCTGCCATGCCATGCGTGAAGCCGTGCTGCGGGGCCCCAACTTACCGCTGTGGCAGGGGTTGTTCAGGCGATCAGGAAGTCGGCCAGGCCGGCCTTGGCGGCCTCGAGGAACGAGGCGACCTCGGCCCGGGAGTAGATCAGGGCGGGGCCGGTCGGGTCCGTGGACTGGCGGAGGGCGACCCGCCCGTCCGGCAGCTTCTTGGCCTCGATGCAGGTCCCGCCGTTGGTGCCGCTCCAGGGCTTGTGCCAGCCCTCGGCGCCGAGTTCCATGGCGGGCATTCCGCTGTAGACCGGGTCCGTCATGTCACAGCTCCTTACGCAGTTCGGCCAGGATGGGGATGGTCTCGCCGACCGGTTCGGCCTGGACGGCCATCCGGTCGAGCACTTCCAGACAGGTGACGACTTCGGCCGGCTGGTCCACGTAGACCGCGCCGGTGACGCTCTCGGTGTAGACGACGTCGGGCAGTTCGGAGAAACCGAAGCGGAAGTAGTGGAGCGGGCCGAAGGCGCCGGGGTGCGGCCCCGCCGCGAACCGCATGATCTGCAGCCGCACCTTCGGCCTCGCCAGGGCCTCGACGAGGTGGTCGATCTGCCGCCGCATCACCTCCGCCCCGCCGACCGGGCGGCGCAGCGCGGTCTCCTCCACGATGGCCCAGATGACCGGGGCGTCCGGCTTGGAGAGCAGGCTCTGGCGCTTGACGCGCAGCGCGATCCGGCGCTCGATCTCCTCCTCCGTGTCGCCCGGGAAACCGGCCCGCAGCACCGCCCGGGCGTAGTCCTCGGTCTGCAGGAGGCCGGGGACGTAGTGGGGTTCGTAGGCGCGGATGACGGTGGCCTCGCTCTCGAGGCTCACATACGCGCTGAACCACTCCGGCACGACATCGCGGAACTGGTGCCACCAGCCGGGCTGGTTGGCCTCCCGGGTCAGGTCCAGGAAGTCGTCGATCTCGGTCGAGGGCACGCCGTAGGTCCGCAGCAGCTCCTTGACGTACGGGATCTTCAGGCCGACCTCGGCCTTCTCCATCCGGCGCACCGTCAGCGGGGTGACCTCGACGGCCCGGGCCGCCTCCTCGAACGACACCTTGGCCCGCTCCCGCAGATGTCTCAGGCGCTTGCCCAGGACCATGCGTAAGACGGTGGGGGCGGCGCTCCCCGGCCGTGCCTCACTCACGTCCTGCCTCCCGGAATCACCGTCATGTGGGTGCAGTGTGCCACGGCCGTGGAGCACCGGACAGAGCGATGTCGATCGTTTTGAAATTATCAGAACGAAGCTTGCGAGCTGAGCCCACCGGCGCGCATAGTGGGCACGTGACGCACATCACGTACTACGGCTGGTGCCCCCAACGCCCCTTGTCGGTCAGGGAGTTACGGACACCCGGCGGCACGACCCAGCAGGGCCCGCGGTGACCGGCGGCGCGGCGCCGGACGCCGGGCGCGGGGGCTCGGCCCCCAACCACGCGCTGGCCGCCGCCCTGAAGGAATCCGGCTGCTCGTACGCCTCACTGGCCCTGCGCGTCAATGAGCTGGGCCGCCGTCAGGGGCACTGCTCGAACTACGACAAGGCGTCCGTCACCCGCTGGCTGCGGGGCGGCCAGCCGCGCGGCACGACGCCCGAACTGATCGCGGCCGTGCTCTCCCACCGACTCGGCCGGCCGGTGGCCCCCGCCGAGCTCGGCTTCATCCCCGACCGACAGCGCCCGGTCGTCGCCAGGGCGCTGGCCTACCGGGAGGACGTGGCGGAAACCTTGCACACGCTCGCCGAACTCGGCTCCACCGACATCTCCCGCCGTAGCCTGCTGGGCGCGGTGCCCTTCGTCGCCGGCGCGCTGCTGACCCCGCAGCGCGAGTGGCTGCTGTGGCTGGTCGAGAGCCAGGACGCGGCCGGCCCCGCCGCCGGCGCTCCGGCCGCGGCCGCCGACGCCGGCCGGATCGAGCAGGTCCGCGCGGCGATCAGCATGTTCGACGAGATGGACAACCGCTTCGGCGGCGGCCAGGTCCGCGCCAGCATCGTCCTGTACCTGTCGAGCGAGGTCGTCCCCATGCTCCAGCGGCCCGGCCTGGCCGCGGGCGAGCGGCGCGAGCTGTTCACCGCCGCGGCCAAGCTGGCCGCGATGGCCGGCTGGAGCAGCTACGACCACGCCGAGTACGGCCTGGCGCAGCGCTATATGACCCAGGCGCTGCGGCTGTGCGCCGAAGGCGGCGACCGGGTCCTCGGCGGCCAGATCCTGGCCGGCCTGTCCCATCTGGCCACCAACCTCGGCCAGCCCCAGGCGGGTGTCGAGCTGGCCCGGGTGGGCGTGGCCACCGCCAGGCACGCGGGCAGCCCCCTGGGCCTGATGCGCCTGCACGCCATGGCGGCCCGCGGCTTCGCCGCCCTCGACCAGCCCCGCGAGGCCGCCCGCGAGCTGCGCGCGGCGGACGCGGCGCTGGACGCGAGCCGGGGCGCCGAGGAGGAGTCGGAGTGGGTCCGCTTCCTCGACCACCACTACCTGGAGGCCGAGGCCGCCCTGTGCTTCCGCGACCTGGGCAACGCGGCGGAGGCCGAGCGCGCGGCCGACGAGTCGGTGCGGGCCAACGGCGACCGGCGCCGCCGCCAGGCCATCAGCCGCTCCGTGCTGGCCACCGCCCATCTCCAGCAGAACCGGCTCGACGAGGCGATCGGCACGGCGAACGAGGCGCTGGAGGCACTCAGCGGGGTGCACAGCGAGCGCTCGATCCAGGCCCTGCGCGACTTCCGCACCCGGCTGGGGCCCCACCGCGGCGAGCCCCTGGTCCGCGACTTCGAACTCCGCTCCCGCGCCCTGCTCGGCACGGTGGCCTGACCCGCCCGGCGGGGCCTCCCCCCGGCTCCTTCCGGGCGGCACCGCCATGCGGCCCGGAAGGCGGCTTCGCCCGGACCCCGCACCAGCGGGGGTGTACGGGGCCCGGGCGAAGCCGCGGGTGTTCCGAGGGCTTGGGGGTGGCCCGCCCACGGGTGTCTCGCCCACGGGTGTCTCGCTCACGGGTGTCTCCCCAGAGCTGACTTCCCCTAGTAGCCCTCCGGACTCGGCGCGTTCTGGGCGCGGTCGACCGGGACATGGGCGCCGGAGACGCCGCTGGAGGCGTCCGAGAGGAGGAAGGCGACCACCCGGGCCACCTCCTGCGGGGCCACCAGCCGGCCCTGCGGGAACTCCGCCGCGAACCTGGCGAACGCCTCCGGCTCCTCGCCGCGCATCCGGTCCCAGCGCTTCCCGGGGATCAGCATCGACCCCGGGGAGACGGCGTTCACCCGGATGCCGGCGGGCCCCAGCTCGCGCGCCAGCGAGGCCGCGAGGTGGATCTGGGCGGCCTTCGCCGCGCCGTACTGGGCCTGCGGCCCCGGCTTCCAGCCGGAGATGGAGGCGATGACCACGACCGACCCGCCGCCGGCCGCGCGCAGGTGCGGCACCGCGGCGCGCACCAGCCGGGCGGTGTGGCCGACGTTCATCTCCCAGGTCGCGGTCCAGTCCCGGGCGTCCGCCTCCTCCAGCCCGCCGCCGCGGGCGCCGCCGACGCAGGCCACCACGCCGTCCAGTCCGCCGAAACGTTCCGCCGCCGCATCGACGAAGGCCTCCAGCGGCCCCGGCTCGGCCACGTCCAGCGCCCGGGTGAACAGCGCCTCGCGCCCCCGGCCGCCCGGTGATCCGGCGGGCGGGGTGGCCGGGGTGGCCGGAATGTTCGGCGGGGGCGCACTGGGGGGCGTACGGGGGGACGCGCTCAGCGCCCCCCTCAGGGCCGCCAAACCGCGCTCCGTCCGCGCGCAGGTGGCCACCGCGGCGCCGTCCGCCAGCAGCAGCCGTACGATCTGTTCGCCCAGGCCACGGGTGCCCCCGGTGACCACGATCCGCTTGTCGGCCACCCCGGATCGCCCCACCGGGCAGGGCGCCCGCCCGTGGTCCTCACTCACGCTTGCCACGCCCGGACCGTACAGCCCCGGGGACCGGCGACCCGAACCACTACGCCCGCACAACCGGACAACCCCCGTGCCCCCTCGCCGACCGGACCGTTCAACCGTTTGTCTACGTGAACGATGACCGATGTATGTCTCGCGCTGTTTTCCGAGGAGGGTCCATGCCGCACCCCGGCACCCACCGCCCCCGGCGCGGATGCCGCGGTGGAGGCCGCCGGCACGCGCTTACCCGCTTACCGGGGCCCCAACCACCCGGACCAGGGGCGTTATCGGCCCCAGGGAGCGGACGGGCGGGGAGGGGCCGGTGATCTCCTTGGCGACCCGCCGCTTCTTCCGGGCCCGGTTCCCGGCCGGCGCCGACCGCGCCTTCGCCGTCCGCCGGATGCTCACCGCCTTCCTCCTGGACTGGGAGCTGGACCACGTGGTGGACAGCGCGGTGCTGGCCACCGACGAGCTCTTCGCGAACGCGGTGGAGCACGGCAGCAGCGGCCCCGGCGACATCGTCACCGTCACCGCGGGGGTGGAGCCCGCCGGGGACGAGCTGCGGATCGAGGTGGCCGACGGCTCGCCGGCCCGGCCGGTCTTCCGCACACCGGCCGAGACGGACGAGGCCGGGCGGGGGCTGGCCATCGTCGACATCCTGGCGAGCGACTGGGGCACCTCGCCGCCGGACGGGGACGGCGCGGGCAAGAAGGTGTGGTTCACGCTGGCGCTCGGGCGGACGCCGTAAGGGCACGGGAAGGCCGCCGGTGGACGCCGCCGGCACGCCGGCCGTACGCCGCCGGGAGCCGCCACGACGCGGACGGGACGCCGACGGGGCGGAGACGGGACGCCGACGAGGCAGAGGGGAGAGCGGAGGCGCGATGCACAGCCGAGGCACCGTGGAGACCGGCGCGGCCGACTGGCTGCTGTCGTCGGCCGGCGAGGAGCCCGGCCGGGTGCGCCTGCAGTGGGCCAGCGGCGACGGCCTCGCCGACCTCCCGGTGGGCCCGCTCTTCGACCTGGTCAGGATGTCCGGCCGGCTCGGGATGGCCGTACTCCGGGAGCTGCGGCACAGCGACGCGGTGGTCGGCCCGGTGATGCTGGCCGGCGCCAGCCAGGTGCTCTCCTTCCTGGTGCCGCCCGGCTCGGCCCAGCAGTGGAAGGCGTGGCTCGAGGGGACCGGCCACCGCCGCCGCAGGGCCGTGGCCGCCGCCGGGCCCGGCCGGGTGCTGCGCTGCCCCCGGCCCGGGTGCGTGCGGCGGGGCCACGTCTGGCTGGTCCGGCCGGGCGGCCCGCTCACCGACAGCGGGGCGCTGTGGGCCGCGCTGCGGGACAGCGAGGCGCCCCGGCCCCGGGAGGGCGCCTCGTACGCCCTGTTCCGCTAGCCGGCCCCTCCGCCCGGCCGGGGCGGCCGTCCGTACGGCTGCCCCTCCGCCCGTACGTACGGCCGTCCGACCGTCGTCCGGCAGCGGCCCTTCCCCATCTGAGGTATGACAGAAGGGGCAGCGGGAATGAGGTGCCGGGATGACTGCGCAAGACCGCCCGCGAGCGGACGGTGAGGCGTACCCGAACGGCCCGGCCGCCGCCCCCGGGGGTCTGCTCGACCTGCTCCGGGTCGCCGCCGTCGTGCTGGACAGCGAGGGCCGGATCGCCCTGTGGAGCCCGGAGGCCGAGCGGCTGATCGGCTACAGCGCCGCCGAGGCCCTGGGGCGCAACGCCGTCCGGCTGCTGGTCGACCGCGAGAACCGGCGGCGCGCGGTGGAGCTGTTCGAGCGGGTCCGCGCGGGCCCGATGTGGGCGGGGGTCGTCCCGGTCCGGCACAAGGACGGCGCCGCCCTGCGGGTGGAGTTCCGCACCATGGGCCTGCGCGACTCCCGCGGCGACGCGTACGCCCTCGGGCTGGCGGCCGACGAGCGGACCGTACGGCAGCTGGAGACCGATCTGGCCCTCTCCGGCTTCCTGGTCGAACAGTCGCCCGTGGGCCTGGCCGTCTTCGACACCGACCTGTGCTGGGTCCTGGCCAACCCCGCGCTGCGGGACATGAACGGCCTGGGCCGGCAGGAGCTGCGCGGCCGCCGTCTCAGCGAGGTGCTGCCGGAGGTGGACGCCCGGGCCATCGAGAGCGCCATGCTGCACGTCCTGGAGACCGGGCAGCCGGTCCTCGACCACCAGACCGTCGGCCGCACCCCGGCCGACCCGGAGCACGAGCACGCCTGGTCGGAGTCGTACTACCGGCTGGAGGACCCCGGCGGCCGGGTCCTGGGCATCGCGGTCTCCGTGATCGACGTGTCCAGGCGCCACCGGGCGGCCAGCGAGATCGCCGAGGCCCGTGAGCGCCTGGCCCTCATCGCCGAGGCGGGCGTGCGCATCGGCACCACCCTGGACCTGCGGCAGACCGCCCAGGAGCTGGCCGATGTGGCGGTGCCCCGGCTGGCCGACCTCGCCGCCGTGGACGTCCTGGACGCGGTGGTGCGCCGCGAGCCCGTGGCCCGGGTGCGCCCGGACGGCTCGGCCCGCTTCCGCGCGCTGGCCGTGGCCGCGGGATACCCCACCGACGCCGTCCACGCGGCGGACCCCGTCGGCGAGATCGCCCGGTACGACCCCAGCCGCATGATCACCCAGTGCGTCCGCGACGCCCGGCCGATCTTCCTCCCCCGGGTGAGCGACGCGGACCTGCGGCGCATCGCGCGCAACGAGGCGGCCCGCGCCGTGCTGCGCAAGGAAGGCGTCCACTCCTATCTGGCCGCCCCGCTGATCGCCCGCGGCAGCGTGCTCGGCACCCTCAGCCTGCACCGCACGGTCAACGACCGGCCGTTCGACGAGCAGGACCTCACCCTGGCCTGCGAGCTGGCAACCCGCGCCGCGCTGTGCATCGACAACGCCCGGCTGTACGCCCGGGAGCGCGACGCCGCGCTCACCCTGCAGCGCAGCCTGCTCTCCCAGCAGCCGCGCGACCTGGACGGCCTGGAGGTCGCCTCCCGCTATCTGCCCGCGGTCAGCGCGGCCGGCGGCGACTGGTTCGACGTGCTGCCGCTCAAGGACGGCAAGGTGGCCCTGGTGGTGGGGGACGTGATGGGCAAGGGCATCCACGCCGCGGCCATCATGGGCCAGCTCCGCACCGCCACCCGCGCCTTCGCCCAGCTCGACCTGGCGCCCGCCGAGCTGCTGCGCCACCTCGACGACATCACCACCGCCCTGGGCGAGTCGATCGCCACCTGCCTGTACGCGGTCTGCGACCCGCGCACCGGCCGGTGCCGGCTGTCCACCGCCGGCCATCTGCCACCGGTGCTCGCGCGCCCGGGCGCACGGCCCGAACTCCTCGACATGCCCAGCGGCGCGCCGCTGGGCGTGGGCGGCGTGCCCTTCGCCGCGGCCGAGTGCGAGCTGTCGCCCGGCACCCTGCTGGCCCTGTTCACCGATGGGCTGGTGGAGAAGCGCCACCAGCCCATCGACGTGGGCCTGCGCACCCTGCTGGAGCTGCTGGACCACCAGCAGGGCCCGCTGGAGCGGACCTGCGACCAGGTGCTCGCCGCCCTGCACGGGGCGCCCGACGACGACGTGGCGCTGCTCCTGGCGCGGCTGCGGCCGACCGGGCGCTGAAGACCGGCGTCCGGGCGGTCCGGTCCGTCACCGGCCGGCGGCGGCCCCGGCCTTCGCCCCGTCCCTGGCCCCGTCCCCGGCCAGGGGGTTCGGCGCGGCGGGACCGCGGAACGTCGCGCGGTAGGCGCTCGGCGAGACGCCGAGCGCCGCCTGGAGGTGCTGGCGCAGCGAGACCGCCGTGCCGAAGCCCGCCTCCCGAGCGATCCGCTCGACCGGCAGGTCGGTCTCCTCCAGCAGGTGGCGGGCGCGCTCGACCCGCCGCTGGGTCAGCCACTGGACCGGGGTCATGCCGACCTCCTCGCGGAACCGCCGGGAGAAGGTCCGTACGCTCATCGACTCCAGCGCGGCCAGCTCGCGCAGGCTCAGCGGCCGCTCCAGGTGGTCCAGCGCCCAGGCGCGGGCCGCGGCCGTGGAGGAGCCGCGCTGCTCGGGCACCGGCCGCCGGATGAACTGGGCCTGGCCGCCCTCGCGGTGCGGCGCCACGACCGCGCCGCGGGCCACCTCGGCGGCCACCGCCGAGCCGTGGTCGCGCCGGATCATGTGCAGCACGAGGTCGAGCCCGGAGGCGTCCCCGGCCGAGGTGAGCACATCGCCCTCGTCGGTGTAGAGGACGTCCGGGTCCAGGTCCACCGCCGGATACAGCCTCCGGAACTGGTCGGCCGCCTGCCAGTGCGTGGTCGCCCGGCGGCCGTCGAGCAGCCCGGCGGCCCCCAGGACGAAGGCGCCCGTGCAGATCGAGGCGATCCGGGTGCCGGGGCGGATCCGGGCGAAGGCGTCGCCGAGCGCCGGGCCGAGCCGGCCCTCGGTCTGCGGCTCGTCGGGCTCGCCCGCGGCCGGGAAGACCACGGTGTCGGCCTCCCGCAGGACGTCCGGGCCATGGGCGACATTGACGCTGACGTCCGTGGCGGTACGGATCTCGCCTGGGGCCACCGCGCAGGTGACCACCTCGTACAGCCGCTCGCCGGTGGCCGAGACCGCCTGGCCGAACAGCCGGTGCACCAGGCCCAGTTCGAACGGCAGCAGCCCGTGCCGGACCAGGACGGCCACCCGGTGGCGGCCGGGGTGCGAGAACGCGGAGCCCGCCGAGGTCACGGGCACGGACGCGGTCACGGAGAGGGACGCGGGCACGGACGCGGGCATGGCGCGATTCTCGCACGGCACGCCCATCCGGCCACCGGCCTCACTTCTTGGCGCGGCTGGGCTGCACCCGCTTCGGCTCGCCCTTCATCTTCGGATGCTCGGGCGGATACGGCAGGTCGCCCAGGCCGTGCTCCCGCTCGTCCCGGTCGGCCAGCTCCAGGGCGGCCTCCAGGCGGCAGGGCTCCCGGTCCATGTCGGCGTGCACATCGCCCGCCTCCCGGAACCGCACCGGCATGGAGGCCAGGTCGAAGTCGCGCGGCCGGGCGTCGGGCACCTCCTCCCAGCGCAGCGGTGCCGAGACCGGCGCGTGCGGCCAGGGGCGCACCGAATAGGCGCTGGCGATGGTGCGGTCGCGGGCCGTCTGGTTGTAGTCCACGAACACCTTCTCGCCGCGCTCCTCCTTCCACCAGGCGGTGGTGATCCGCCGCGGAGCCCGCCGCTCCAGCTCCCGCGCGATGGCGATCGCGGCCCGCCGCACCTGGGTGAAGGTCCACACCGGCTCGATCGGCACGAACACATGCAGCCCGCGCCCGCCGGACGTCTTCGGCCACCCCCGCAGCCCCAGCTCCTCCAGCACCGGCCGCAGCTCACCGGCCGCCCGCACCGCGTCCCGGTAGTCGGTCCCCGGCTGCGGGTCCAGGTCGATCCGCAGCTCGTCGGGGTGGTCGGTGTCCTGCCGGCGCACCGGCCACGGGTGGAAGGTCAGACAGCCCAGGTTGGCTCCCCAGACGACCGCCGCGGGCTCGGTGGGGCAGATCTCGTCCGCGTAGCGCCCGCTGGGGAAGGAGATCCGCCCGGTCGGGATCCAGTCGGGCAGGTTCTTCGGCGCCCGCTTCTGGAAGAACGACTCGCCCTCTACGCCGTCCGGGTAGCGCTCCAGCATCGTCGGCCGGTCCCGCAGCGCCCGCACGATGCCCTCGCCGACGGCCAGGTAGTAGCGGGCGAGGTCCAGCTTGGTGAATCCGCGCTCCGGGAAATACACCTTGTCGGGGTTGGTCAGCCGTACCGTCCGCTCACCGACCGTGAGCTCCGCCGTCTCTCCCATGAGCTCCACGCTAGGCCCGCGCGCCGCAGGCCACCTCCCGGCGGGCGCGCGGGCCGGCGGGGACGGACAATCGGGGCATGGACCTTCCGGTCATGCCGCCCGTGGAGCCGATGCTGGCCAAGTCGGCGGCCGCCATCCCGCCGGACATGCGATACGAGGCGAAGTGGGACGGCTTCCGCGCCCTGGTCTTCCGCGACGGGGACGAGGCCGAGCTGGTCAGCCGCTCGGGCAAGCCGCTGACCCGCTACTTCCCGGAGCTGGTCGGCGCCCTCCGGGCCAATCTGCCGCCGCGCTGCGTCCTCGACGGCGAGATCGTCATCGCGCGCGGGGGCCGCCTGGACTTCGACGCGCTCCTGGAGCGCATCCACCCCGCCGACTCACGGGTGCGGCACCTGGCCGAGGTGACCCCGGCGAGCTACGTGGCCTTCGACCTGCTCGCGCTGGACGACCGGTCCCTCATGGACACGCCCCTGCGACAGCGGCAGGACGCGCTGGCCGAAGCGCTGCGCGCGGCCGCCGACCCGGTGTTCACCGCCCCGTGGACCGACGACCTGGAACTCGCCGAGCGGTGGTTCCGGCAGTTCGAGGGGGCGGGCCTGGACGGCGTCGTCGCCAAACGCCCCGACCTCGGCTACCGGCCGGGGGAGCGGGTCATGGTCAAGGTCAAGCACGAGCGGACCGCGGACTGCGTGGTGGCGGGCCTGCGGGCGCACAAGTCCGGCCCGGTCGTCGGCTCGCTGCTGCTGGGCCTGTACAACACCGCCGGGCGGCTCCAGCACGTCGGGGTGTGCGGCGCCTTCTCCATGCGGCGCAGGCAGGAGCTGATGGCCGAGCTGGAGCCGCTGCGGATGGAGTCGGCCGAGGGGCACCCGTGGGCCGACTGGGCCAGCGAGGAGGCGCAGGCGCGCGACCGCATGCCCGGCGCGCCCAGCCGCTGGAGCGGGCTCAAGAACCTGTCCTGGGTGCCGCTGCGGCCGGAGCGGGTGTGCGAGGTGGCGTACGACCACATGCAGGGCGACCGCTTCCGCCACACGGCCCGGTTCCGCCGCTGGCGGCCCGAGCGCGAGCCGCGCGAGTGCACCTACGCCCAGTTGGAGGAGCCGGTGTGCTACGACCTCGGGGAGGTGCTGGGCTCCTGACCCGCCGACGGCTCCTGACCAGCCGACGGCGGAGTCGGCCGCTAACGGCGGCGGGAGCCGCCCGGGCCCGCCGCGGGGGCCGCGGTCATGTCCAGGAACCAGTCGCGGGCCGCCTCGGCCGCCTGCTCCAGGGTCCCCGGCTCCTCGAACAAGTGGGTAGCGCCGGGCACCACATGGACGGCGTGGGGCGCCGCGAGCATCGCGGCGGCCTGCTCGTTGAGCCGCAGCACCTCGCGGTCGTCGCCGCCCACCACCAGCAGCACCGGCGCCCGGACCCGGGAGAGCGCGCCGCCCGCCAGGTCGGGGCGGCCGCCGCGGGAGACCACCGCCCGCACCCGGTCCGGCCGCTCCGCCGCGGCCACCAGCGCGGCCGCCGCGCCCGTGCTGGCGCCGAACAGACCGACCGGCAGCGCCGCGGTCGCCGGGTGCCCGCCCAGCCAGTCCACCGCCGCCACCAGGCGCCGGCCCAGCAGGGGGATGTCGAAGCGGTGCTCGGCGGTGATCGCGTCCACCCGCTCCTCCTCGACGGTGAGCAGGTCGAACAGCAGCGTCCCCAGCCCCGCCCGCCGCAGCACCTCGGCCACCGCGCGGTTGCGCGGGCTGTGCCGGGAACTTCCGCTGCCGTGCGCGAAGGCCACCGCGCCGCGCGCCCCCCGGGGCACCACCAGGTCGCCCACCAGCAGCGCGCCGTCGGCGGCGATGCGGGCCGTCTCCGATGCCGAGACCATGGGCCACCTCCTGCGCGGCTCAGACGTGGGCCAGGAGGCCCTGCCTCAACTCGCTGTACAGCCGGGAGAGCCTGCGGGATATGTGCATTTGCGAGAAGCCGAGGATTTCGCCGATCTGGCTCTGTGAGAGGCCGACGAAGAACCGCAGATACAGGACGTACCGGTCCTGTTCCGAAAGGTGGGTGATGAGCGCCCGCAGCGCCTCCCGGTTGACGACGCGCTCGATCGCCGCGTCGTCCGCGCCCACCGTCTCCGCGAGCAGCCGTTCCTCCGCGCCCTGGACCGCGGCGTTGAGCGACAGCGGGGTGCACGAGGCGCTGGCCTCCAGGCCCGCTTTCACGTCTTCCTGGGGCATTCCGGTGCGCGTGGATATCTCGGTGATGGTGGGGGTGCGGCCGCCGAGTTCCTGTTCGAGGGCGTCGCGGGCCGAGCGGGTGCGGGAGCGGACTTCCTGAATGTTCCGGGGGACGTGCAGCGTCCACAGATAGTCGCGGAAGTGCCGCTTGAGTTCGCCGGTGATGACCGGGATCGCATACGAGGGAAACGCGTGACCGAGGTCGGGATCGTAGCGGTCGACCGCCTTGACCAGGGCGAGGGAGGCGACCTGGGTGAGGTCCTCCATATTCTCGCCCTTGTTGCGGAAACGCAGCGCCAGGCGTTTCGCCACGGGTAGCCAGGCGCAGATGATCGCCTCACGCAAGGCGTCGCGCTCCGGCCCCGACGGCAATCGGGAAAGGCGAAGGAAATCGCCGTCGGTATCGGGAGTGTCGTCATGGCGCCGGTGGCGAGTCGCGGTTGCTGACATGGTCACTCGTCTCCGTGGTCCGATGTCACATCCTGCCCGCGGCACATCGATGCGCTAATGTCCCGCTCTTCCCGGCCCTCCCTCTGGTTGATCCAATTCACGATCGCCACCAGACTCGCATGGTCCCGAATGCCTCGCAATTCGGCCGAATTGGCTCCGGATCGTCCCCCGGGCGGGGGAACCCGGGCGGGGGAGGCTGATTCGGCCGCGCCGCGCGGGGTATTCGGGCGCGATGGACATCACCCTCCGCCTCGCCCGGCGGCCCGAGGCCGACGCGCTGCTCGCGCGCAGCCCCCTGGCCGCGCTGACCGGCATGCTGCTCGACCAGCAGGTGCCCATGGAGTGGGCGTTCTCCGGGCCGTACACGATCGCCCGGCGCATGGGCGGCGAGGACCTGGACGCGCAGGAGATCGCCGCCTGGGACCCGGAGCGGTTCGCCGAGGTGCTGTCTGCCAAGCCCGCCGTGCACCGCTATCCGGGGTCGATGGCCAAGCGGGTGCAGCAGCTCTGCCGGTACCTGGTGGACCACTACGACGGGGACGCGGCCGCCCTGTGGCGGGATGTCGCCACCGGCAGGGAGCTGCTCGCCCGGCTGAACGCGCTGCCGGGCTTCGGCAGGCAGAAGGCGCAGATCTTCCTGGCGCTGCTGGGCAAGCAGTTCGGGGTGCGGCCCGAGGGGTGGCGGGAGGCGGCGGGCCCCTACGGCGAGGAGGGTTCGTACCGCTCGGTCGCCGACATCACGGGGCCCGAGTCGCTGGACAAGGTCCGCGCCTACAAGCAACAGGCCAAGCGGGCCGCCAAGGCGGCGGCCAAGCGGCCCACGTCCTGACGGGCGCCCTCCTGACGGGCGCCGCCGCCTCGGCCGCCGGCCGCTTGGCCTCGGTGGCGTGGTACGCCGGGCATGCCGTGGCTCAGCCGGTCGTGCTCCGTGGCTTCAGCCGGCCATGCCGTGGCTCAGCCGGTCGCCCCCGGGCCGGACTCCCGGGTGAGCGGCCCCGGGGCGGGGGAGGGTTCCGGGACCGGGTCCGGGCCGGGCGGCTGGGGCACCGGGTGCGGGGGCGGGCCCGGCACCGGACCCGGCGCGGGGGTGGGGGGCGGGCCCGGCGGGGGGCTGGGCGCGGGGTCCGGCGGCGGGCCGGGTGACGGCCCGGGCTCCGGTCCCGGCGCGGGACCCGGCTCCGGTCCACCCGGGCCGGGCGACGGGGTCGGCGACGGCGGCGCTGGGTCGCGGTCGTCGGGGGAGAGGTGCCGGGGATCGGCCTGCCGTGTCACGGTGACCTCCAAAAGTCGTGCGACGGCCACTCATCCATCGCGACGCGAGTGCCCCGCCGTCCCCCGTCCACGCCTCCCCCGCCGGATCGCGGGAAAACCCGACCGGCCGACGGGAGCGGCGTCACGGGCGTCGGCGCGCCCCGCGACGCTTCCCTGATCCGGATTCCAAATCTCCGGATCTTCCTCGACCTCATCCTATCCGCCGGGCCTCGCCCACCGCCCTCACCGGCCGTGCGCTCACCCGCCGTCGACGAGCACGACCTCGACCCCCGCCGCCCGCAGCGCCCGCACCTCGTCCTGGTCCGCCGCGCCGTCCGTGACCAGCGTCCACCCCGGCGGCGGCTGGACCCAGGTGTGGAAGGGGCGGCGGCCGATCTTGGCCGAGTGGGCCAGCACATAGACGGCGTCGGCCCGGCGGGCCATCAGCTCCTTGAGGCGGGTCTGGCGCAAGTCCGCCTCGCACAGGCCGTAGCGGGCGGTCACGCCGTCCGCGCCCAGGAAGACCCGGTCGAAGGTCATCCGCTCCAGCGCGGCCTCGGCGAGCGGGCCGACGAAGCTCTGGCTCAGCGGGCGCAGGGTGCCGCCGAGGCACTCCACCCGGACGCCCTCCGCGTCGGCCAGCTCCTGCAGCGCGGTGAGCCCGGTCGTGGCGACCGTCAGATCCTCGGCCGCGCGCAGCTCGTGGGCCAGCGCGCCGACGGTCGAGCCCGCGTCGAGCAGGACCGTCTCGCCCGTACCGACCCGGCTCGCGGCCCATCGGGCGATGGCGCGCTTGGCGTCGAACGCCTCGCCGGTGCGCTGGCGCAGCGACGCCTCGGGGTGTGCCACCAGCGCCATCGCCCCGCCGTACGTGCGCGCCAGGCGCCCGGCGGCGGTCAGCTGGGCGAGGTCGCGGCGGATCGTGGAGGCCGTGACGCCGAAGGTGCGGGACAGCTCCTCCACGCTGGCCAGGCCGGTGGTGGTGGCGAGGTGGACGATCTGATCGCGGCGGCCCCGCGCTCCCTGGGCAGGCATCGTCAACGTCTCACTCGTCCTTCTGGTCCTCGCGTCACCGGGCGTCCTCGCGTCACCGGGCGTCCTCGCGTCACCGGGCGTCCTCGCGTCATCGCATCGGG
>NZ_MAXF01000147.1 GCF_001704635.1 Streptomyces sparsogenes
ATCGGGGCGTCCTCGCGTCACCGGGCGGGGGCCGAGGACATCTCGGCCGCCTGCCGCAGGGCCTCGATCATGCTACCGGGGTCCGCCTTTCCGGTACCGGCGATGTCGAAAGCGGTGCCGTGGTCCACGGAGGTCCGGATGACGGGCAGTCCGACGGTCAGATTGACCCCGGCCTCCAGGCCGAGCACCTTGACCGGGCCGTGCCCCTGGTCGTGGTACATGGCCACGATCAGGTCGTAGTCGCCGCGGCCGGCCAGGAAGAAGGCGGTGTCGGCGGGGAGCGGGCCGCGGGCGTCGATGCCCTCGGCGCGCAGCACCTCCAGCGCGGGGACGATCTTCTCCTCCTCCTCGCCGTAGCCGAACAGGCCGTTCTCCCCGGCGTGCGGGTTGATGCCGCACACCCCGATCACCGGCCGCGGGGTGCCGGCGCGGACCATCGCCTCGTGGCCGCGGCGCACGGTGCGCTCGACCAGACCTGGCTCGATCCGGTTCACCGCGTCGATCAGGCCGATGTGGGTGGTGACGTGGATGACCTTGACCGTCGGGGTGGCCAGCATCATCGACACCTCGTCGACGCCGGTGAGGTGGGCGAGGAGTTCGGTGTGCCCGGGGAAGAGGTGGCCGCCCGCGTGCAGGGCCTCCTTGTTCAGGGGGGCGGTGCAGATGCCCTGCACCGCGCCGCTCATGGCCAGTTCGGCGGCCACCCGCACGTACTGGTACGCGGCGTCGCCGGCCACCGCGGACAGTTGGCCCCAGGGCAGGTCGGCGGGGAGCAGGCCCAGGTCGATCACATTGATCCGGCCCGGGGTGAACTCTGCCTGCTCCGGCCCGGAGACGGGCACGATCTCGCAGGCGAGGTTCCCCAGCCGGGCGGCCTGGCGCAGCCGCTCCGCGTCCCCGATGACCACCGGGCGGCAGCGGCGCAGCGTGTCCTGGCCGAGCAGCGCGGGGACGATCACCTCCGGCCCGATGCCGGCGCCGTCGCCCATGGTGACGGCGATGAGGGGGAGGGTGGGCGGTGCGTTCATGGACGGACCTTCCGTTGGGTCGGGTGGGGGCGCAGTGCCTGGACGATCTGCCGCAGTGAGTCGGCGTCGCCGAAGCTGCCCGGGCGGGTGACGACGGATCGCCCGTCGGGGGTACGGAGGTGGACGGCGCCGTGGTGTACCTGGCCGACGGGGTGGAGTTCGGTGACGCCGAGCGCGTCCAGCACCCTGCGGGCGGTCTCCCCACCGGTCAGGACCAGATCGACGGCCCCGTCGCGGCGGGCGACGGCGGCGGCGACGGCGCGGGCGAGCCCGCGCACCAGCCGCCTGGGCGTCACACCGTCCGGGGGCGGGCCGGCGGTGGCCGGCTCGGGGGCGACGACGGTCACCCCGTCGCCCAGCGGCGGCAGCGGCCGCGCGGCGGGTGCGGAGGGGTCGTCCGCGCACAGCTCCCGGACCGGCAGCCGCACCACGGTGGCGCCATCGGCGGCCAGTCGCCGGATCTGCTCGGCCGCCGAGGGTTCGGCCGTGCCGACCACGACCAGCAGCGGCCGGGGGCCGGCCGCCGCCGGGGCGGGGGACGGGGGCCCGGCGTCCGCTGGCCCCTGTCCGGGCGATCTTCCCGGGCCCGCGACGCCGGCCACGGCACCTCGCCGCGTTGTCCGCGTTGCCTGCGCTGTCTGTGCTGGCCGCGTTGTCTGCGTTGTCTGGGTTGTTGGCGTCTTCCCCCACACCGCGTCGGCCGCTGATGTCTCCTCCTCGGAGGCCGCCCGGGCAGGGCCCGGCGGCTCGCCGGCCGCCAGATGGCGGCCGAGCGCCGCGGCCAGGCCGCCGGAGCCGACCAGGCGGGTGGCGGGCCCGTCGGCCAGCGCCGCCTCGACGACCGCGTCCAGGTCCGCGTCGGTCTCCGCGTCGCAGACGGCCACGCGCCCCTCGGCCAGTGCGGCCCGCAGCGCGGACAGCAACGTGCGCCGGGAGGCCCGTACGGCAGTGAGCGGTATGAGGGCGGTGCGCGCCGGGCCGAGCGCGTCCGGCACCGAGCGGGGCGGGGGCTCCGGCTCGGCGCGCCAGGCGTCGGTGCGGTGGAGCGGGGTGGCGCCCAGGTGCACGACGCCGCCGCGCACCGAGCGGCCGGCGGCGGGCAGCGCGGGCGCCACGACCACGCCCGCTCCGCCGGCGGCGAGGGCGGCCACCTCGGCGGCGATATTGCCCCGCAGCAGCGAGTCGATCTTCTTCAGGACCAGGGTGTCGCCCGAGGGCGACAGGGCCAGCGCGGCACTGACCGCCCGCGCCGCCTCGGCGGCGGAGAGCTGGCGCGAGTCCAGGTCCAGCACGGTCGCCTCGCCCGGGTGGCGGGGGGCCGCCGCGGTCCCAACCAGCACCACACGACTGCGCGTTGTGCGCGATGCGAGCCCCGCGGCCGTCTCGGCCGCGCCGGACAGGTCGTCCGCGACGGCGAGCAGCCGCCGACTGGGCGTCGGTTCCACCGGTACCTCCTCGAACGACCTGGACCTGCGGGGAACGGCACGGAAGCGCGAGGCGGCCGACCGCATCGCCCCGGCGGTCCCGATGATGACACACTCTGCGCGAAGTGTGCGAGAGGTATTGCGTGAAACGCGCATCCATGTCACGGTGACCGCCGCGACACTGTGACCCGCCCGGAGGCGACCCGGGGCGGGTCGAGCGAGCCGGTCGCTCGCCTGAAATGCCGAGAGGTCGACGATGACCCGTAACCCATCCGGTTTCCCAACCGGCCTGACCGCCCCCAGTCGGCGGACCGTGCTGCGCCTGGGCGCGGGCGCCACCGCGGGCCTCGCGCTCGGCCCCCTGGCCGGCTGCGCGGGCCCCACCGGTGCCCCCGGCCCCGGCACCATCAGCCTGGGGCTGAACCGCTCCCTGGTCAGCCTCGACAACAAGCTCAACCAGTTCGACGCGGCGGTCACGGTGCAGCGCGCCGTACGGCAGGCGCTCACCCGCATCGGGCGGGGCCTCACCACCGAGCTGGTGCTCGCCGACCGCTTCGAGATGACCGAGCCCACCCGCTGGACGGTGCGGCTGCGGGACGGCGTGCGCTACTCCGACGGCACCCCCGTCACCGTCAAGGACGTGGCCACCGCCCTGAAGATGTACGCGGGCGTCAACGGCTCCTTCCTGATCGGCCTCTTCCCCGAACTGCCCACCGTCGAGAAGGTCGACGAGCGCACCTTCCACCTGCGCACCGAACACCCGGTGCCGATCCTCGACCAGCTGATGGCCAACATCCTCATCAGCCCGGCCGCCAAGAACCGCCCCGAGGAGCTGACCGGCGGGGTGGGCTCGGGCCCGTACGTCGTCACCTCGGCGAACTCCGGCACCGGCGAGTACTCCCTGGCCGTCAACCCCGAGTACTGGGGGCGGCGCCCCGCCATCGAGAAGGTGCGGGTGCGCTTCGTCCCCGAGGAGTCCAGCCGCGTCGTCGCGGTGCGCAGCGGCGAGCTGGACGTGATCGACACCATCACCCCCGACTCCGCGGAGCAGCTGCGCGGGCTGCCCGGCGTGCGCCTGGAGCGCACCTCGGGCACCCGGGTCAACCAGCTGTTCTTCAACTTCCGCAAACCCCGCGGGCATCCCCTGGCCGACCCGCGGGTGCGCGAGGCGCTCAGCTACGCCATCGACGGCGAGGCCCTGGTGCGGGATGTGCTCACCGGCTCCGCCCAGCAGGCCGAGGGCGTGGTGCCGCTGGCCCTGCGGGGCGCGGTGCGCACCGGGTCCTATGTCTACGACCCCGGCAAGGCCCGCAAGAAGCTGGCCGCCCTGGGCGCCGGCGACCTGAAGGTGAGGATCATCTGGGAGTCGGGGGAGTTCCCCGCGGACACCTCGGTGATGGAGGCCGTCCTGGAGATGCTGCGCGCCGTCGGCGTCCGCGCCAGCCTGCAGCAGTTCCAGCCGGGCGGCGACATCCTCCAGTGGCGCCAGGGCCGCCGCGGCGACTGGGACGTCCTCGGCAACGGCTACTCGGTGCCCACCGGACACGCCAGCACCAGCCTCCAGGGCATGTACGGCGGAACACCGGAGAAGGAGAAGACCCGGGACACCTACCAGGGCTATGTCTTCCCCGAGATCGCGGCCCGCCTGGCCGACGCCTCCGCCGAGAGCGACGAGAAGACCCGGGACAAGAAGCTCGCCGCCGTCCAGAAGGCGATCTGGGACACCCGACCCTGCCTGTGGGCCTTCATCCCCAACGTGGTGCTGGCCCGCCGCACCCGCGTGAAGGACGTGCGGCTCCTGCAGGTCAACTCCTACGACCTCGCCGCCGTGCGCCTGGAGGGCTGAGCCGTGATCCGCTATCTGCTCCGCCGCCTCGGCCAGAGCGTCCTGACCGTCTTCCTGACCCTGTCCACCGTCTTCGTGCTGGTGCGCATGGCCCCCGGCGACCCCGCCGCGGCCCTGGCCGGCCCCAACCCGACCAGCGAGGACCTGGCCCGCATCCGCGAACAGTTCGGCCTCGACGAGAGCCTGCTGACGCAGTACTGGGTCTTCCTGCGCGACCTGTTCACCGGCGACCTCGGCACCAGCTACTCCTTCCACGCCCCCGCCTTCGACGTGGTGCTCGACCGGGTGCCCTACACCATCACCCTCTCCGCCGCCGCGATCGCCCTCACCGCGCTCGTCGCCGTACCGCTCGGCGTGTGGATGGCCCGCCGCGCCGACACCAAGCGCGAACTGGGCGCCAACGTCCTCACCATCGCCGGACAGTCCATGCCGGACTTCTGGATCGGCGTCATGCTGCTGACCGTCTTCGCCGTGCTGGTGCCGGTGCTGCCCGCCTCCGGGTTCACCACCTGGGGCGGCCTGGTCCTGCCCACCGTCACCGTGGCCGTCCTCCAGATGGCGCTCATCTCCCGGCTGGTCCGCCGCGAGATGGTCGCGGCCCTGGCCTCCCCGTACATCACCGTCGCCCGCTCCCGCGGCGTCTCGGAACGCGCGCTGACCTGGCGCTACGCCCTGGGCAACTCCGCCATCCCGGTGCTGACCGCGCTCGGCACCCGGTTCGCGGCGATGCTCAACGGCGTGGTGGTGGTCGAGGTGGTCTTCGGCTGGCCCGGCGTCGGCTCCCTGGTCGTCCGCGCCCTGGAGACCCGGGACTACCCGCTCATCCAGGCCACCGTCCTGGTCACCGCCGCGCTGGCGGTCCTCGTCCAACTCCTCATCGACCTGGCCTACCCGCTGCTCGACCCGCGGGTACGCCTGGGAAAGGCGGCCTGAGCCATGAAAGGCGCCCTCGAACCCCCGGCCCCGGCCGGGACGGCCCCCCGTCCCCGCCCGAGCGCGGTCACCGCGAAGGACGTGGCCCGCGCCACCGCCACCCGGCGCCGCCGCAGCGCGAGCCTCAAACTGTGGGCCGGCGCCGTGTGCACCCTGCTGGTCGTGGTCCCCGTCGCCCTCGCCCAGGTGCTGCCGCTGCCCGGGGCGAACGACCAGGACCTCTCCAAGCGCCGGCTGCCGCCGCTCACCGACGGCCACCTCTTCGGCACCGACCAGCTCGGCCGCGACCTGCTCTCCCGGGTGCTGCACGGCGGCCAGGTGTCGCTGTCCATCGGCGTGCTGGCGGTCGTCGTCTCCGGCCTCATCGGAATCGTCGCCGGCGCCGCCGCCGGATACTTCGGCCGCTGGATCGACACCGTCGTCTCCCGGCTGCTCGAGGCCCAGATGTCGCTGCCGCTGCTGATGATGCTGCTGCTCGTCGTCGCCCTCTTCGGCCCCTCCGTCACCGTCATCACCTGCGTGATCGCGGTCGCCCAGTGGCCCGAGGTGGCCCGGCTCACCCGGTCGCTCGTCCTCGTCGAGCGGGAGAAGCCGTACGTCGCCGCCGTCCGGGTGCTCGGACTGCGCCAGGCCGCCATCCTGGCGCGCCACGTCATCCCCAACATCGTCCGCCAGGCCTCCCTGGTCGTCCTGCTGCTGCTCGCCCAGGCGGTGCTGCTGGAGAGCGCGCTCAGCTACCTCGGCGCCGGGCCCCAGCGGCCGTTCGCCACCTGGGGGCGGATCATCTCCGACGGCCAGGACTACATCACCACCTCCTGGTGGCTGGTGACCCTCCCCGGCCTGGTCATCGTCCTCCTGGTGGTCGGGGTCAACCTGCTGGGCGACGGTCTGCGCGACCGTACCCGCCGACGCGTCACGGAGGCCTCCGCATGAGCCGGCCCAGCGAGACGGCCCCCCTGCTGGAGGTCGAGGACCTCCAGATCGAGCTGATCACCGAGCGCGGCGTGGTCCGCGCCGTCGACGGGGTCGGCTTCACCATCGCCCCCGGCGAGACGGTCACCCTCATCGGCGAGTCCGGCTCCGGCAAGTCCACCACCGCCATGGGCCTGCTGCGCCTGCTGCCCGAGGGGCTGGCCGTGCTGTCGGGCACCGCCCGGGTGCTCGGCCGCGACATCATCGCCGACCCCAAGGCGATACGGCGGATCCGCGGCCGCGGGGTCTCCCTCATCCCGCAGGACCCCATGACCGCGCTCAGCCCCGTGCACACCATCGGCCACCAGCTCGGCGAGGCGCTGCGGCTGCGCCACCCCGGCCTGTCCAGGGCCGACGCGCGCGCCCGCGGCATCGAACTCCTCGGCCGGGTGCGGATCCCACACCCCGAGACCCGCTGGAGCGCCTACCCCCACCAGTTCTCCGGCGGCATGCTGCAGCGCGTCCTCATCGCCATCGCCCTGGCCGCCGAGCCCGAGCTGCTCGTCGCCGACGAGCCCACCTCGGCCCTGGACGTCACCGTCCAGGCCGGCGTCCTCGACCTGCTGATGGAGCTGCAGGAGCGCACCGGCATCGGCATCCTGATGATCACCCACGACCTGGGCGTGGCCCGGCTGGTGTCCGACCGCATCCACGTCATGCGCGGCGGCCGGTTCGTCGAGTCCGGCCCCGTCGAGCGGATCGTCGACCACCCCGCCGACCCCTACACCCGCGGCCTGCTCGCCGCCGTCCCCACCCTCGGCCCCTGGGACGAGACCACCCGCCCGGCGGCCCCCGCCACCGCACACCGGGAGACGCTGTGACCACCCCTCTGCTGGCCGTCGAGGGCCTCGTCGTCGAATACCCCGTCCCGGGAGGTACGTTCCGTGCCGTGGACGGCGTCGGCTTCACCGTCGAACGCGGCGGGTCGCTGGCCATCGTCGGCGAGTCCGGCTGCGGCAAGTCCACCATCGCCCGCTCCCTCGTACGGCTGCTGCGCCCCACGGCGGGCCGCATCCTGCTCGACGGCACCGACATCGCCACCCTCCCGGAGCGGCGGCTGCGCCCGCTGCGCCGCCGGGTGCAGATGGTCTTCCAGGACCCGTACGGCTCCCTGGACCCCCACCTGACCGCCGAGGAGACCGTGGCCGAGCCGCTGCGGCTGGCCGGCGTCACCTCCAAGGCCGAGCGGGCCCGCCGGGCCGCCGAGCTGATCGACCAGGTGGGCCTGCCCGCCAGCGCGCTCCACCGCCGCCCCGCCGAGTTCTCCGGCGGGCAGCGACAGCGCATCGGTATCGCCCGCGCCCTGGCCAGCGACCCCGAACTGCTGGTCTGCGACGAGGCCACCTCCGCGCTGGACGTCTCCGTCCAGGCACAGGTGCTCCAACTCCTGCGGGACCTGCGCACCGAGCGGCAACTCGCCTACATCGTCATCTCCCACAACCTCGGAGTGGTCCGCGAGATCAGCTCCGATGTCGTGGTGATGCGCGGCGGACGCGTCGTCGAGGCCGGCGCCACTCAGGCGGTCCTCGCCGCGCCCACCGAGCCGTACACCCGGGCGCTGCGCCGCGCCGCCCTCGACCCCACCACGATGCGGGGGCGCAAACCGCGCGCCGTGGTCTCCGCGATCGCCACCGCCTCGGCGGGGGCGGCGGAGGCGGCGGTGTCGCCCGAGGTGGCGGGGACGCCCGAACCGGCGGGATCGTCCGACCCGGCGGGGTCGCCGGAGCCGGCCACCCCGTCCTGACCCACCATCCCCATCCGCGGCCCCGGCGCGACAGGCGCGCCGGGGCGCCGGCCGAAGGAGCCACCCCCTGATGACGCACCCCGACACCACCCGCCACGCCTCGCCCGGCGCGGTGGAGCTGCCCGGCGTACCCGTGCCGCTCTCGCGCCTGGTCCTGGGCACCATGACCTTCGGCGACACCGTCGACCGGGCAGGTGCCGCCGCGATGCTGGACGCGGCGCTCGACGCCGGGGTGACCGGCGTGGACACCGCCAACGCCTACGCCGGCGGGGCCACCGAGGAGATCCTGGCCGAGCTGCTGCCCGGCCGCCGGGACCGGATCGTGCTGGCCACCAAGGCCGGCATGCCGCACCCCGACCACGGCGACCACTCCCCGCTGTCCGCGCGCGGACTGCGGGCGGCACTCGAAGGCAGCCTGCGCCGCCTGAACACCGGCCACGTCGACCTCTTCTACCTCCACCAGCCCGACCGCTCCGCCCCGCTCGAGGAGACCCTGGGCACCGTCGCCGAGCTGGTCGCCGAGGGCAAGGTCCTGGCGCTGGGCGTGTCCAACTACGCCGCCTGGCAGATCGCGGAGGTCGACCGCGCCGCGGAGCGGGTGGGCGCGCCGCGGCCGGTGGTCGCCCAGCAGCTCTACAACCTGCTGGCCCGGCGGGTGGAGGAGGAGTACCTCGAGTACGCGGCCACCAGCGGGCTGCGCACCATGGTCTACAACCCGCTCGGCGGCGGCCTGCTGACCGGGCGCCACGTCTTCGCCGAGACGCCCGAGTCGGGCCGTTTCGGCGACTCGAGGCTGGCCGAGATGTACCGGCAGCGGTACTGGGACCCGCGGCTCTTCGAGGCCGTCCAGGACCTGGCGAGGATCGCCGAGGGCGCGGGCCTCGGGCTCGTCGAGCTGTCGCTGCGGTGGTTGCTCGGCCGCGAGGGGGTGGACGCGCTGCTGCTCGGCGGCTCGCGCGTCGAGCATCTGCGGGCCAATGTGGCGGCGGCCGAGGCGGGACCGCTGCCGGCCGACACGGTCGCGGCCTGCGACGCGGTCGGCGCCCGCCTGCGGGGGCCGATGCCCGCCTACAACCGGTGAGTCGCCGCCCCCGACCCGCCACTCGACCACCACACCCGCACCAGCGAAGGAGCCCGCGGCCATGACCGCCGACCACGACACCACGCCCGCGCAGGCCGAGGAGGCGCTGCGGACCGACGGACGGGTGCGCCCGCGCCCCGGCGACCCGGCGCGCGCCGAGGCGTTCCTGCCCGCTCCCGCCGTGCAGAACCACGCCGCCAACCTGGCCGTCCTGCCCGGGGGCGACCTCGGGTGCGTGTGGTTCGGCGGGACACAGGAGGGCGTGGCCGACATCTGCGTGTGGTTCTCCCGGCTCTCCCCGGGCTCGGACACCTGGACGGACCCGGTGCGGCTCTCCGAGGACCCGGAGCGCTCGGAGCAGAACCCGGTGCTCTTCCCCGCCCCGACCGGCGAGTTGTGGCTGCTGCACACCGCCCAGCGGGCAGGTGCCCAGGACACTGCCGAGGTGCGGTCGCGGGTCTCGGCGGACGGGGGCGCCACCTGGGGGCCGTCGCGCACGCTCTTCCCGGCCACCGCGGCGGGGGGCGTGTTCGTGCGCCAGCCCGTGGTCGTCCTGGACGACGGGCGGTGGCTGCTGCCGGTGTTCCACTGCGTGGCCACCCCGGGCACCCCCTGGGTCGGCGACCACGACACCAGCGCGGTGATGATCAGTGACGACCAGGGGGCGACCTGGCGGGAGCGGCCGGTGCCCGGCTCCACCGGGTGTGTGCACATGAACGTCCACCCGCTGCCCGACGGCACCCTGCTGGCCCTCTTCCGCAGCCGGTGGGCGGACTCGGTGTACCGCTCCCACTCCCGCGACGGCGGCGAGACCTGGAGCGAGCCGGTGCCGACGGAGCTGCCCAACAACAACTCCTCCATTCAGTACGTCCCGCTCGCCGACGGCCGGCTGGCGCTGGTCCACAACCACAGCAGCGCCGCGGACGCCACCGCGCGACGGGTCTCGCTGTACGACGAGATCGACGACGAGGGCCTGGCGGGCGGGGCGCCGGCCGCCGCCGCTCCGGCGGTGGCCACGGGCGGCGACCGGACCGCCTTCTGGGGCGCGCCGCGGGCCCCGATGACCCTCGCCCTGTCCTCCGACGGCGGCCACACCTGGCCGCACCGCCGGGACCTGGACACCGGCGACGGCCACTGCCTGACCAACAACTCGCGCGACCGCCTCAACCGCGAGCTGTCCTACCCCTCGGTGGCGCAGACACCGGACGGCGCGCTGCACATCGCGTACACCTACCACCGCCGTGCCATCAAGTACGTGCGGGTGACGCCGGATTGGGCGGCCGATGCCTGAGCCGCGCCACGCGGTGGTCACCGGCGCCAGCTCCGGCATCGGGGCCGCCATCGCCACCCGGCTGCTGGACGAGGGGTGGCGGGTCACCGGGATCAGCCGTACGGCCCCGGTGGCCGCCGGGCGGATGGGCTGGATCCCGGTGGACCTGGCGCGGCCGGAGGCGCTGCGGGCGGCGCTCGCCCCGGTGACCGGGGCCGACGCGGTCGTGCACGCGGCGGGCGTCCAGCGCTCCGCCCGGCTCGGCGGCCTCTCGGCCGCCGACGGGGAGCTGATGTGGCGCGTCCATGTGGCGGCGGCCGAGGTCCTGGTGGACACCCTGGCGGACCGGATCCCGGACGGCGGCCGGGTGGTGCTGGTGGGCAGCCGCACCATGACCGGTGTTCCGGGCAAGAGCCAGTACGCGGCCACCAAGGCGGCGCTGGCGGCCCTGGCCCGGTCCTGGGCCGCGGAGCTCGCGCCCCGCGCGGTCACCGTGAACGTCGTGGCGCCCGGCCCCACGGACACCCCGATGCTGCGCGACCCCGGCCGCAGCGCCACCCCTCCGGTGCTGCCGCCCCTGGGCAGGCTGGTGCGCCCCGAGGAGGTGGCCGGGCTGACGTCGTTCCTGCTCGGGCCGGACGGCGGCGCGATGACCGGCCAGACGCTGGTGATGTGCGGGGGCGCCTCGCTGTGACCCGGCCCCAGGCCTTTTGGCCATGACGGCCTCTTGGCCATGACGGCCCCTTGGTCATGACCCTGTCACGAAACCTCTCCCTGGTGTTCACCTTTGGGAGATCGCCTCTCTGACACCCTTTCGGCGATCGAACGTGAATCGGGGAGAGGACCGCCTGTGCACATGACCCGTGTGACCCGCTGGAAATCCCTGGCCCTGCTGGTCTGCGCGGTGGCCGCGACCGCCACCGCGCAGACCCCCGCCACCGCCGGTGACGCGCCCGCGACCCGCGCGCTCGCCGGTGGATACGACGACACGTACTACAAGGACGCCATCGGCAAGACCGGGCAGCCGCTCAAGGACTCGCTGCACAAGATCATCAGTAATAACACCAAGATCTCGTACAGCCAGGTCTGGGAGGCCCTGAAGAACACCGACCAGGACCCGGGCAACTCGGCCAACGTCATCCTGCTCTACACCGGCCGGTCGCAGAGCAAGAGCTCCAACGGCGGCGACCCCGACGACTGGAACCGGGAACACGTCTGGGCCAAGTCCCACGGCGACTTCGGCACCGCCACCGGCCCGGGCACCGACCTGCACCATCTGCGTCCCGAGGACGTGTCGGTCAACAGCACCCGCGGCAACAAGGACTTCGACGAGGGCGGCTCCCAGGTGTCCGAGGCGCCGGGCAACTACACCGACGCCGACTCCTTCGAGCCCCGGGACGCCGTCAAGGGCGATGTGGCCCGCATGATCTTCTACATGGCGGTGCGCTACGAGGGCGACGACGGCTTCCCCGACCTGGAGGTGAACGACAAGGCGGGCAACGGCAGTCAGCCGTATCTGGGACGGCTGTCCGCGCTGCGCAAGTGGAACGCCGAGGACCCGCCGGACGCCTTCGAGAAGCGGCGCAACCAGGTGATATACGACACCTACCAG
Source organism: Streptomyces sparsogenes (assembly GCF_001704635.1). Lineage (GTDB taxonomy): Bacteria > Actinomycetota > Actinomycetes > Streptomycetales > Streptomycetaceae > Streptomyces > Streptomyces sparsogenes. The sequence goes on from NZ_MAXF01000147.1 coordinate 11,911, forward strand.
CACAACCGGAACCCGTTCGTCGACCACCCCGAGTGGGTCGACGCGATCTGGAAGTAACGCGCCCCGAGCCCCGCCGGCCGAACCCCGCCCCACCTCGCCCCGCCCACCAAGCCCCGCCCGGCCGAACCCCGCCCGGCGCCGCCCGGTTCGCTCCCGCCCCGCTCAGCCCCGCCGGGCCAGCGGGAGCAACTCCTCGGCGGCCGGGCGGGCCTGGAGCGAGGGGAGCAGCAGCGCCCACAGATCGGTCAGGTGGTCCTCGATGGACCGGCGCCGGTCCAGGGCCTCGGAGACGGTGTGCACACCGAAGAAGGCGCACACGACGGTGCGGGCCGCGCGCTCGGGGTCGAGGTGCGGGGCGAGGTCGCCGTCGGCGTGTGCCCGCTCCAGCATCGCGGTCACGGCGTCGATCCAGCCGACGAAGGGCGGCGGGAGCGGCGCCGCGATCAGGGTGCGCTCCGCCCACAGCCGCGCCCCGGCGCGCACCACGATGTCGTCGCGGAAGGCGCGGGCCACCGCGAAACTCAGCCGCACCAGCCGCTCGAGCGCCGGCGTGCCGGTGGCGGCGGGGCCCGCGTATCGCTCGATCAGCGGCGGCCAGGTGGCGAAGTGTCCTTCGACGACGGCGAGCGCGAGTTTCTCCTTGCTGGCGTAGTGGAAGTAGATGGCGCCGCTGGTATGGCCGGACCGGGTGGCGATGTCGCTGATGCTGGTGCCGGCGTATCCCCGCTCGTCGAAGAGGGAAGCCGCCGCTTCCAGGAGGGATCGGCGCGTCTGCTCGGCCCGCTCTTGCACGTGTGTCCGTCCTCGTTCCGTCGCGTGTTCCGTCGCGTGCGGTGCGTTGTCGGGGTGAACTTAGCGGACTTCTCGCATGTCATGGAGGTGAAGACCCACAGGTCAGGGATTATTAGTATTTTATGGCGATCATTGGTGAGGCGCGTGACCTCCCGGAGCCCCCGGAGCCCCCGCGGCGCCCGCGGCCCCCGGAGCCGTGGGAGCTCGCGGCGCGGCGGCTGAGCTGGTCCCGTACCGTGGCGCGCGAGGCGGTGCACCGGGCCTCGGTGGCCGAGGTGCTGCTCACCGATGTCCGCGCGCTGGGCGGCGACCGGTTCGTGGCTGCGGCGCAGTGGCCCCGGTCGCACCCCACCTTCCCGCACGGCGGGGACGGCCGCCACCACCCCCTGATGGTCGCCGAAACCCTGCGTCAGCTGGGCATTTACCTGCCCTCCCGGCACTTCGCCACCCCCGCGGGGGCGCACTTCGTGATCCGGGACCTCTCCTTCGCGCTCGACCCGGCCGCAGAGCCGCGGGCCGGACACGGCGCCACGGACGTGGTCTGCCGCGCCGCGGTCACCGACCCGCGCACCACGCCCTGCGGCCGGTTCCTCACCGGCCTGCGGCTCGACATCGTGCTCCTCGCCGGCGGGGCGCCCTTCGCGCGGGCCGGCGGCACCGCGCGCTTCCTCGACGCCCAGGCGTACGAGGCGGCCCGCCGCGCGGCGCCCCCCGGAGCGGACGCGCCGCCGCGGTCCCCCGTCCTCGCCCGGCCCGCACCCCCCTTGGTGGCGGTGCCGGCGGCGCGCGACGTCCTCGTGGTGCGCGAGGCGGGCGCCCTGCGCCTGGACCCGGCGGACCTCCGCCACCCCTTCTTCTTCGACCACTGGAGCGACCACGTGCCGGGCCTGGTCCTGCTGGAGGCCGCGCGCCAGGCCGCGGCGCTCACGTCACAGGGAGTGCTCACCCGGCCCGTCGGCTGCCGGCTCCGCGCGCTGCGGTTCACCGAATTCGCCCCGCCCGCCCGCGTCGAGTGCGTGCCGCACGGCCGACTCTGCGTCTTCCGGCTGTGGCAGGCGGGACAGCGGACCGCGGTCGGTGTGCTGCGGTACCCCTGAGCCACGAACACAGCGGCGACGAACACGGCGGCGGCGAACACAGCAGCAACGAACACATCATTGGCGAACAAAACGCCGACACATAGTAATCTCTTGCTTACTGCGGGTCATCAAACTACCGTAGTGATCGTTATCTTTCGGGCAGGCGACTCTCCGCCTGTACGGCTTCCCGCGCCGCGCACGCGACACGCGCCCGCGCGTCGGACGGCAGCGGTTGGCGCTCTCGCGCCTGAGCCGCCAGGAAACCCACTGCGCTGCTCTTCCGCAGGTACAGGTACGCCCTGCGCCGATCCATCCACTCCCAAGGAACGGCAGGCAGATGACAGCCAACACGCTTCTCGCTTGGACCCCCGCCGCCATCGTCTTCGACTGCGACGGCACCCTCATGGACTCCGAACGGCACTGGGAGAAGGCGCGCGAGGTCGTGCTCGCCCACCACGGCGCCGCCCCCGACCGCGACTTCGCCCGGCGCACCAAGGGCCTCCACTACAGCGAATGCGGCCGGATGATGGCCGAGTTCGCGGGGGCGCCCGCGCTGGCCGAGCAGATGACCGAACAGCTCCTCGACAACTTCCGCCGCCTGGTGGCCGACGACCCGGTCACCATGCCGGGGGCCGCCGAACTCGTGCGCAAGGCCTCCGCGTTCGCGCCGCTGGCCGTGGCGAGCAACTGCCCCCGCGACGTGGTGGAGGCAGGGCTGTCCCGCGCCGGGCTGCTGCGGTACTTCAAACACGTCCTGGTCCCCGAGGGGGAGGTGCGCCCCAAGCCGGCCCCGGACGTCTATCTGGAGGCCGCCCGCCTGTGCGGTGCGGCCCCCGGCGACGCGCTGGCCGTGGAGGACTCGCACTGCGGATTCCTGTCCGCGTCCCGCGCGGGGCTGAGAGTGCTCGGCGTGGGCCCCCGCAAACCCGTGGACGAACCGCCGGCGGTGGACCTGTGGGTCTCCACCCTCGCCGACCCCGATCTGATCAAGTGGGTGGACAGCAGAAGTTCCTGACGCCCCGCCGGACTCAGTGGTGCCCGGCGTGCCGGTCGTGACCCTGCTCGTCGTCCATCCGCATGCCGCCGTGGGAGGTGCCGGTCTCGATGGTGCCGCCGAGCTTGACCCGCAGCGGCTTCAGGGAGGCCTCCGACGGGGCCGTGACCGACCAGCGGTAGCCGACCAGATAGGTGCCGCCGTAGTCCTTGGACTCCGACAGCCAGGCGCGCTTGCCCTGGTCCGTGGCGAAGGTGACCAGCGTGTACTGGGCCTTGCCCGCCTTGCACGCCGCCTGGCGCAGCTCCTCGGCGTCGGTGACGACATCCGCCTCGCAGCCGATGGCACGGGCGATCCTCGTCAGCGACGCCGGTTCGGCCGGGCCCCCGGCGGCCGTGGAGGCCTTCTTCTGCCCGTGACCCCCGTGACCCCCGTGACCCCCGTGACCCCCGTGGCCCGCGTGGCCCGCGTGGCCCGTGTGGCCCTGCCCCTGGCTCCCGGCGCAGCCGCTCACCAGCAGCACGGCGCTGAGCGCGGTGGCGCGCAGTAGGTGTGACACGTCAACCTCCCGATGGTGGTCCGGCGGGGAGGGCCGGGGGCGCCGATGGCCTCGGACCCCCGCCCGGTGGACCGCTGCTTCGCTGTGGACCGCTGCCGCGCGTCACTTGGCCGCGGCCACGCCGGCCTTCCTGGCCTTGTCGGTGACCGCGAACCACAGCCCTTGCTTGCCCTGTCCGTTGGTGTCGCCGGGCTTGGTGTCCCCGGTGAAGGTGTACAGCAGCCAGCAGTCGAAGGCCAGCTGCTTGCTGCCGTCGGGCCTGGTGAAGGTGGTGAGCTTCTTGGCGTCGACCCCGGCGACCTTGGTCCTGTCCACGGGCTCGACGGGCTTCCAGGTGTCCAGGCAGGCGTTCAGGCAGCCGGTCTTCATCGGCCAGGCGCTGTCCTTGTCGAAGCGGTAGACGGTCATGCCCTGACCGTCCACGACGATCTTGCCGAGCTTGGCGTTGTCGTCGACCGAGAGTTCGAGACTGTCGTCCCGGGCCGCCTTCTTCCCGGCGGGCTTGCCGTCGGGCGCCAGGGCGTTCCAGGTGCCGCCCACCCCGTGGCCCTTGGTGTCCCCGGCCTTGGTGTCCCCCGCGTAGCGGTACACCGGCCAGCCGCCCAGCGTCAGCTGCTCGGTGCCGTCGGCGCGGGTGACCGAGCCGAGTTCGTTCTGCCGGATGCCGGTGCTGACGGTGGCGTCGTCGGCGGGCACCGGCGGCCACTTCGTGGCGCAGGCGTCGTCGCAGGCGGACTTGGGGGAGGAGCCGGCGGTGTCCTTGTCGAACCGGTAGAGGGTCCAGCCCTTGCTGTCGGTGACGACCGAGCCGAGCTTGGGGACGTCCCGCACCGACAGCTGCCTGGCGGGGCCGGTCAGCGCGTCCTTGCCGAACCCGGAAGCGGCGTCGCCCGCGTCGCCACCGGCCTCGTTGCCGCCGCCGGTGCCGTAGCCCGACGACCCGGAGGTGGCGCCGACCCCCACGGTCTGGGTGCCGCCGACCGGCTGGACGTTGGCGCTGCCCGCGGACTTGTCCTCGCTGCTGCCGCACGCCGCGGTCAACAGGACCATCGCCACCGAGGCCCCGGCGAACGCGATCTGCCGCTTCTTCATGCCCACTCCTTCAAGCTTGCGGTCCGGCGGCTGTTTTGCGCCGACGTCCCTTGCATACGGAGGGCGTCCCGGCGGGTGTTCACGGGCCCCGGAATTTGTCATCAGACGCAAAAACGGTGGTGTTCCCCGAACGGAGACGCGTCGACGGCCGTGTTTCGGACGGCCGTCGAGAGGGGTGGTGGTCCGGGCCGGCTACTCCTCGATGCGCAGCGCGAGCGCGGGGCAGCGCCGCACCGCGCGGACGGCCTGCCCGCGCAGCTGGCGCGGCACGCCGTACTTGGCCTGGTGCGGATAGCCGTCGATGCCGAGCTCGATCACCTCGGGCAGGATGTCCGCGCACAGCCCGTGTCCCTGGCACAGGGTCCAGTCCACGATGAGCTGCTCCGAGGCGTCCCGCTCGTCCCGGCGGGCGGAGGGGCCGGGGGGCAGGGCCAGCGGCCCGGACGAGGCGCCGTCCGTCAGCGGCAGCACCCCGAGCGTGGGACGGCCGCATCCGGCGCCGAGCGCGTGTTCCCGGAACTCGTCCGGAAACGCGTCCAGCGCGGTGGTCACGAAGCCCGCCGTGCCATCGGGGTGGCCGCAGGCGCCACGGCGCTTCACCGACTGGACATAGGCGTTCACGGTGTCCAGCGCCGCCTGGCCGCCACCCCGCTCCACCTGGCCGATGGCGTCCGCGAGCGCGGGCAGCCCGATGAAGCAGGGACCGCACTGGTTCGCCGTCTCGCCCGCCAGCCAGCGCGCCACCCGCGCGGTCTCGCCCACCGGGCAGGTGTTCTCCGGGATCGGCAGCACCGCCCCGGCCCCGAGCCGGGCGCCGTGCTTCTCCATGGACTCACGGGAGACGGTGACCGAGCCCAGGCTGTCGGGCAGCAGCCACTTGCCGTGGTAGCCGCCCACCAGGACACCCTGGCCCGGGGTGAGGCCGCACAGCTCCAGAACATAGGTGAGCGGCACACCGAACGGGGTCTCCATGACGTACTTCCCGCCCACCGTCAGCAAGGTGGTGCCCGGCTCGGTGGGCAGCCCCACCGAGCGGAACGGCAGGGCGCCCATCCGCGCGGCGACGGCCAGCTGGGCGAACGTCTCGGTGTTGGACAGCAGGGTCGGCAGCCCGCCCAGGCCGCTGTCGCTGGTGCGGATCTTGCGGCCGTTGGGGATGGCGGGGGCGCCGCTGACGCCGTTGATGACGGCGCTGCCCTCGCCCGCGACGAAGCGGTCGTCCGTCACGCTCACCCGCACCCGCGGCCCGCTGGGGCCGCGCTCGGCGACGGCCGCGCTCAGCGACTCCTCCACATCCGGCCGGTGCACCGCGATGACCACGTCGTCGGCGCCCAGCGCGGTGGCGGCCAGCACGGCGCCGTCGATGACCAGATGCGGGGTGTGCAGCAGCAGCGCGGTGTCCTTGAGGCAACTCGGCTCGCCCTCACTGCCGTTGACCACCACCGCGCAGCGGCCGTCCCGGCGGCCGGCCGACTCCATGACGGCCGTGACCTTCCTGGCGAACGGAAAACCCGCGCCGCCGCGGCCGCGCAGGTCGATGTTCTCCGCGAGGGCCACCAGCTCGTCCGGGCGCAGCGTGGGCAGCGAGCCGTGGACGGTGAGGTGTCCGACGCGGTCGAGCCGGTACGTCTCGTCCAGCCCGGCCAGCAGCCGGGGCGGGTCGATACAGGCCAGCCGGGGTTTGGTCGAGATCACGCGCCCCACCCGCGCGAGGCGCCGAGCGGTTCACTGTCACGGGAGCCACGGCCGGCCGTGGGGGGCGCGGCCGGCACGGGCCCGCGGGCCCCGCCACCGGGCGCACCGGCCACCACGCCGAGCTGGCCGGTGATGGCATGGCGCTCATGGCGCTCGGCCCGGCGGGTGGCGAGCCGGATCCACAGGGTGATGGCCACGGCGGCCAGCGCCATGACATATCCGGCCGTCGCCCAGTCCTTGGCCGCCCGCCCGGACTTCAGGCCGTGGATCAGCGCCGCACACCACGCGGGATACGCGGCCACATGCAGCGCCCGCCACCAGCGGTACCGCCAGCGGGACTTGCCGGCGGAGGCGAAGGCGCTGCGTACCGCACCGGTCACCGCCGCCGTGATGAACAGGTATCCGGCCAAGGTGCCAAGTCCGATCAGCACGGGTTTATTTGCGTCAGCGAACGGTATCACGATGGCCGCGGCGCTCGTGTGACTCTCCGCCACCTTCACCCACACATGGAGGACCAGGAAGAGCAGACCGGCCACCGCGGCCCCGCGGTGGACCCCCTGGGCGAGCAGCCGGTGGTGCGAATGCAGGATCAATCGGTCGGTGGCGGCCAGTCCCCACAGCACCGCGCTGCTCAGCGAGACCAGGGCCAGCACCCCGGCCCCGAAGTCGAGGAAGGCCCACGTCCGGGTGAACGCACCGGCGTTGGCGGCGACGATCAGCGAGAGGACGACGGCCCCGACGGCTGCGTACGGCGCGGTGTGGCGCGGCCAGCCGATACCGGCCCTGACCGGCCGGGCTCGGCGAGCGGCCCGTCGTCCGCCAGGTCCTCCGGGGCCCTGCGGCAGGGTCGATCCGGCGTGGCGAGCCCTGCGGCGCGGCCCCGGTATCGGGGGAGTCGGCGGCTGGGGCATGGGCATCGGAGCCTCCCGATCGCGCACGGTCGCGCGAGTGACGAGTACGTCAAGTCGTCTTTGGGTACGGCAGCATCTCCGAACTACACGTGATCTCCATAAGATTTGTCGTAATGTGACAACTTCTTGTGGACGACCACTGCCCACACCGTCGAAGCCTGCTCCACTGTCATTCCAATGGCAAAGACCCGGCAAAGCACCGGGACCGGCAGGGGAGGGGCCCCTCCAAGATTCATCGGAGGACCCTCGACTCCCTTTTCCGGAAGCGCAACACCGGCGACGGAGGCAACCTCCACGGGCCTGACCGACCCCCCGACGGTCGGGCCTCCCCCCGGCAAGAACGAGGTAATGATGGGCGAACTCGCGAACCGCATCCGGTCCCCCCGTCCCTCCCGTGGCGAGCGGACCCGCGTCCTGCGCAACGAACTCCCCTCCCTGGCCGAAGAAGTGGTTGAGACCCTTCGGCGCAGAGTCCCGGGATTCGCCGACCTCTTGGAGGACATTGAGCCTGACAAGGTCCGCTGGGGAGTCGAACAGGCTCTCCTGACGGCATTCGGCTACCGAACCGCGGGCGAGGAGGCCACCGAGGAAGCGGTGGCCGACGCCGCCCGGGGCCTGGGACCCCTGACCGAGGTCCCGCCCGAGCGGGCCCGGCGCGACCTCTTCGAGGCCCTGGTCGGCGAGGCGCCCGTGTCCGAGCGCGCCCTCGCCGAACTGGCCCGGGCGGCCCGCTGGCCCCTGCCCGACACCGTCCTGGCCATCGCCCTGCCCACCCCCGGCGAGGCGCCGCAACTGGCCCCGGTGTTCGGCGACACCCTCATCGGCGCCGTCGGCGACGAACTGTGCCTGCTGGTCCCCGACCCGGACGCGGACACCCTCCCCGACACCCTGGCCGACCCGGCCGCGGCCACCGAGCCCGACCCCGACCGGGACCCCGCGGCCGAACCCGCCACCGCCACCGCGCGCGGCGCCCTGGAGGCCGCGCTGCGGGGCCGTACCGCCTCCGTCGGCCATGTCGTACCGCTGAACGACGCGGCCTCCTCGGTGCGATGGGCCCGGCGGCTGCTGGCCATGACCCACGCGCGCAGCGGGCCCGAGGCCCGGATCCTGTTCGTCGACGACCACCTCTCCACGCTGCTGCTGCTCCAGGACGAGTCGCTGGTACGGGCGCTGGCGGCCCGCTGGCTCAAGCCGCTGTCCGGGCTGACTCCCCGGCAGAGCGAGCGGCTGCAGATGACGCTGCTGGCCTGGCTCGAGGGCGGTGGCGCGCCCGAGGCGGCCAAGGCGCTCAAGGTGCATCCGCAGACCGTCCGCTACCGGCTGCGGCAGATCGAGAAGCTCTTCGGGCCGGGCCTGCGCGACCCGCGGATACGCTTCGAGCTGGAGATGGCGCTGCGCGGCCGCCGGCTGATGGCCCAGATGGACCGGATCCGACGCCACTACTCCCGGGTGGTGACCCGCAGGGGCCGGGTGGCGCCGACCGGGCTGCGGCCCGTCGGCGGCATGGCGAGGGAGGCCCGCGTCAACGGGCTGTGAGCCACGGGCGCGAGCCCCGCACACGGAACCGCCGGCCGCGCTCCGCGGCCGGCGGTTCCGTGTGGGCTCCGGTCGCCGGGCCGGGAGCCCGCGGTCTTCGTGGCCTCAGTCCCGGGCCCCGGTGGCCCCGGTGGCCCTGGTGGCCCCGGTGGCCCTGGCGGAGGCGGCGGAGGCGGCGGCGGCCGAAGTGGCCTCCGGCATGGCCGCGTTCAGGCCGAGCAACTCGGCGTACGCGCGCGAGCAGGAGGCACACTCGGCGAGGTGGCGGGCGAGGCCGCGGCCGCGTACGACACCACGCCGCACCGAGGCCCCGATCATGGCGCTGAAGTGGCGGCAGCGCTCGTCGTCCGCCGGCGTGACACGCACATGGGCGCGTAAGTACGCCTCGCGCAGCCCCTCGCGGGCCCGGTGGGACAGGGACGTCAGACCGCTGGGGGACAGGCCCATCAGCGCGGCGACACGGCGCGGGGAGTGGCCCTCCACCAGCGTGTGCCACAACACGGCCCGCCACCGCTCGGGGAGCGCGGCGAAGCCGCGGGCCAGCAGCCGGCGTTCCTCCTCGGCCAGCAGGCGCTGCTGCGGGTCCGCCTCGGTGGCCTGCAGCCGCCAGGACTCGAAGTCCGCGGTGAGCAGCAGCCGGCGCTCGTCGACGCTCCGCTCGATCGCGGTGTGGCGGATCACCGTCAGCAGGTACGGGCGCCACGGGCCCCGCGGACCCCCGCCCGACCGGACGGCCTGGAACGTACGGATGAACGCCTCGGACACGAGGTCCTCGGCGTCGTGGGGGGCGCGGCAGCAGGTGCGGGCGTAGGCGAGCGCCGCCTCGTGGTGGCGGCGGTAGAGGATCTCACCGGCCGCCGGACTCGGGGTGCCCTCGCGGTACCCCTCCCTGAGCCGCCGGGTGAGTTCCTGGTCGGAGGGCGGGGCCTCGCGGCCCCGCGCCGGAACGCGGCGTGCGCCGGCCGACCGGCCGGCGCACGCGCGAGGTCTTGGCATCAGCCGCACTTCCGGCCGCTGTTGATGCAGTCCACCGCCTTCTTCATGAGCTGGTCCGACATCACGTTGATGAAGTCGTCGTGGTCGGTGATCGGCTTGTGCAACTGCTCGGGGAAGCCGTCGACCGCGTAGGTCTCGCCCGCCGGGACCTCGTAGGTGATCTTGTTCACCAGCTGGGGGATCGCCTGGAAGCCGCTCGGGCAGGAGCCGTCCTCCTGGGCGAAGGCCACGTGGTCACGGTGGTTGGCGCTGTCGATGTTCTTGCCGTCCCAGCAGCTCTGGAAGGCGAAGCTGCGCACCACGTCGCTGCCCTCCGGGCAGAGCGGGTACTTGTCGGTGAGCTGGCGGTCCTCGAAGCCGGTGCAGCTCCAGTGGGCGTTGGCGTTGGCCGTGCCGTTGGTGAACGCCTTGGCGTCACCGGTGATGATCCGCAGGAAGCGGGGCATCGCGGTGACCTTGCCGACCGGGCTGCCCTTGAACTCGATCGTGGCGCTCTTGGGGGTGAGGATCCGGCCCACGTTGCCCTCGAGGCCGCCGCCGAGCTGGTCGGCGTCCTTCTCCTGGGTGCCGTCCTGGACCCGGACCACCGGCCAGTAGTACGTGGACTGGTCGCCGTTGGAGCAGGTGGTCTCGCCCGCGGCGAGGCTCTCGTTGGTCGAGTTGGCGTTGGTGGTCTTGTTGCCCACGTAGTCGTGGGTGTGGTGGGCGCCGTTGCCCACGCCGGGCGCCACGATCACGTTGTCGCTGTTGCGGATGGCCTGCTCGTTGACACCGCACTCCGAGACGAAGGAACCGGTGGACGCGCCGTTCCGGTTCTGCGGCTCCTTGACGTTGGGCTGCACCTTCGTGATGTCGACGAAGTCCTGGGGCGAGGGGCCGTTGCCCTGCTGCCCGCCGTTGCCGCCCTGGTTGCCGCCGCCCTGCTGGCCGTCGCCCTGGTTGCCGCCCTGGTTGTTCCCGCCCTGGTTGCCGCCCTGCTGGTTTCCGCCCTGGCCGCCTCCCCCGCCCTTCCCGCCGAAGTCGGTCCGCATCGTGCAGGCGCTCATCTCCTCGAGGCCCGCGGGGCGCTGGGCGGTGCGGCCGATGGCGATGCCGATGCGGTCCAGGGTGGCCGCCCGCTGCTGCTGGAGGGTGGTGAGCACCGAGTCCGGGCCCGCCTCCTTCCTCGCCATCCGCTGATAGGCGCCCGCCACCTGGGAGTCCAGCTCGGCCAGGTTCCTGTCGACCTCGGCCCTGGCCTGGCGCGGGACGTCGTTCAGCTTCTGGCCCACATCGGGGCAGCTGATCGTGCCCGCCCTCGCCGACAGGGTCCGCTCCTGGCCCGGATCCTTGGTGCCGCTCGCGGAGGCGTTCGCGGCGATGATGGCGGCTCCGCCACCGCCGAGCGCCAGCGCGGCGACGATGGCCACGGTCTTGTTCGTGAACCGCCCGCGTTTATGGGTCTGTTGCCTCAATGAGATCACTTCACTTTTTGTTGAGGGCTTCGAAGTCGACGAGCCCGGTGTCCTCAAGGACCGTGATGTGGTCGAGAACGATGGCGTTGGTCCTGGTGGCGAGGGACCTGACCATGGAGTTCTGGCTCTGCGCCCGCACCTGCGCCACCAGGCCGAAGACCTTTCCGTGCGCGGAGCGCAGGAGGTTGGCGAACAGGCGCTGGAACTCGGCGGCCGACGCGGCGTTCGTCATCTGGTTCAGCCAGCCCTGCTGTTGCTCGTTGGGCTGGGTGGGCAGGGGGATCCCCAGAGCCTGGCCCACTTCGTTGGCGCGCCGGTCCAGCTCGGTGTGTCCCTCGATGAGGTGTTCGCCCGCGGTCTTCACGGCGTCGGTGTTCCCGCGCTCCTGCGCCATGCGCCCCGAGGGGAGCTCCCACAGGCCGGCGAGCTTGACCTTGCGGACGAAGTCCCTGTCCACCGCCGTGAGCGGTCCGTACTGCGTGCTGATGGTTCCCTTGCCGTCGTCGATGACCCCGCTCGGGAGCGCTGCGGCGCTGCTTTCGCCGAACAGGCTCACGGGGATGAGCAGTGCCGCGAGCGTCATGGCGAGCGCACCAATGATGAGCCCGGTCCCGATCGTGCGGCTGGAAGCAATGGATCTGCTGATGATGGCTGATCGCACAGCGCCCTCCTTGGTTCGGAGTGACACCGGACGGTAGTGCCTGGTGTGGCCCGGGAGTGGAGACCTCATCACCAATGAATAAAGCCCTGACAGCGATCTCTCCCTGCTGGTACCCTGCCGGGCTGCTTTCCGCCGGACGCTTTCCGGGCGGCGGAAGGCCGAAGAATTCCCGGGACCGGTGAACGGCCCGGCCGCCGCGTGCGTATCGATGGACGTGAAGCCCGCGTACGCACCGCGAAGGTGCTCCCCGGAAGACGCCTCCCACTCGGCGCCGGCCGCCTCGCCCGCACCCGGCGCGCCGGACCCGCCGCCGGGCGCCGCCGACTCCCGGCGCTCCCTGGAGGCCGCGCGGGAGAAGCTCGGCGGCACCATCGAGAAGTCCGCCGCGTACGCGCCCTCTTCGAGCCCCTCCGACTGAGGCCCCGGCAGCCCCCGACCGCCTCCGTCCCCCTTCTTCTGTTCCTCTCTCTGTCCCCTCTATATAGGGCTCTGTACAGGGCTCCGTAGTGGGGCCTCCGCGGGGCCTTGCGGAGGCCACCTCCAGAGAAGGGGACGAGGCCACCCCTTGACAGGCCGGGCGGATGTGGGATTACTTGATCGCGTCCCGCTCACCGAATGTTCGGTCGGTCCCTTGGGGTGGTGCCAGACATGACGATCCCGACGCATGCCGCAGGTCCCGGCCGCCGACTGGGCTCCCCGCCGCCGCCCGGGCTCCTCGACGCCGCCGAACGGATGGGACACGAAGAGCTGCGCGAGACACAGCTCGCCCGGCTGCGGACCACCCTCAGACACGCCTACGACCACGTCGAGGCGTACCGTACGAAGTTCCGCGCGGCCGGCGTCGAGCCCGAGGACTGCCGCACACTGGAGGACCTCGCCCGCTTCCCCTTCACCACCAAGGCCGATCTGCGCGACACCTATCCCTTCGGGATGCTCGCCGTACCCCGCTCCGAGCTGCGCCGGGTGCACGCCTCCAGCGGCACCACCGGCCGGCCCACCGTCGTCGGCTACACCGCGAACGACCTGTCCGTCTGGGCCGAGGTGGTCGCCCGCTCGCTGCGCGCGGCCGGCGGGCGCCCCGGCCAGATGGTGCACATCTCCTACGGCTACGGCCTGTTCACCGGCGGCCTCGGCGCCCATTACGGCGCCGAGCGCCTCGGCTGCACCGTCGTCCCCGCCTCCGGCGGCATGACCGCCCGCCAGGTGCGCGTCATCGAGGACTTCAGGCCCGAGGTCATCATGGTCACCCCCTCCTACATGCTCACGCTCCTCGACGAGTTCGAACGCCAGGGCATCGACCCCCGCGCCACCTCCCTGAAGGTCGGCGTCTTCGGCGCCGAGCCGTGGACCGAGGAGATGCGCCGGGAGATCGAGGAGCGCGCCGGCCTCCACGCGGTCGACATCTACGGGCTCTCCGAGGTGATGGGCCCCGGGGTGGCCCAGGAGTGCGTGGAGACCAAGGACGGCCTCCATGTGTGGGAGGACCACTTCTTCCCCGAGATCGTGGATCCGCTCACCGATGAGCCGGTGGCCGAGGGGGAGGAGGGAGAACTGGTCCTGACCTCCCTGACCAAGGAGGCCCTGCCCGTCATCCGCTACCGCACCCGGGATCTGACCCGGCTGCTGCCCGGCACCGCCCGGCCCGCCTTCCGCCGCATCCAGAAGATCACCGGCCGCTGCGACGACATGATCATCCTGCGCGGGGTCAACCTCTTCCCCAGCCAGATCGAGGAGATCGTGCTGCGCACCCCGGGCGTCGCCCCGCACTTCCAGCTGCTGCTGACGCGGCGCGGCCGGATGGACCACATGACCGTCCAGGCCGAGGCGCGCCCCGGCGCCACGCCCGAGGCGCGGGCGGCCGCCGAGCGGGCCATCGCCCAGGCGGTCAAGGACGGGGCGGGCCTGACCGTCGAGGTGTCGGTCGTGGAACCGGAGTCGCTGGAGCGCTCCGTCGGGAAGCTCCGCCGGGTCAAGGACCTGCGCTGAGGCCGGCCGGGGGCGCGCCCGGGGTGGGGGACTCGCCGGAAACGGCGCGGGACCGGCGCCGGGGGCGCCGGTCCGCGGTCCGGGGGCCGTCCGGCCTCAGGCCGGCTGGGCCGCCCCGGTGGACGGGGGTGCCATGACGCCGCCGCGGCGCAGCACGGCGTAGCCGATGCCGATGCCCACGGCCACCGGCCACTCGATCGCTTCCGCGGCGCCCAGGATGCCCAGGCCCACGTACAGGGGGAGGCCGCCCTTGGCGGGCAGCCACCGGCGGGCCACCGCCACCGGCAGCAGCGCCGCGTCCGCCAGGCCGCCCGCCATGCGCCCCGCCGTGGGGACGGTCACGGTGAACGACCGCTTGCCGTCGCCGGACGACGTGGTCACGGGCGGCTTCTCGGCCTTCGCCCCGGCCTTCGCGGGGGTGGCCGTAACCTTCTCGGAGGCCGTGGACTTCGTCCCGGCCGTCTTCTGCCGGGCCGTCGTCTTCCGCTCGGCCGTCGTCTTCCGGGCCGCCCCCTTCGCCGCCGTCTTCGTCTTGTCGGAGGACCCGCGCTTGCGGGAGGTGGTGGGAGTACTCACAGGTCTCACGTCCGCACATGGTCGACGTTGTGGTAATTCCTCACTTTTCAGGGTAATAGGGATTTATTCTCCGCTGGGGTGGCTGCGACGGGTGGCGGGGCAGCGTGCAGCCGGGCGATGGGTAGGGAGGCCGCGCCGATGTCACAGTCCTCACGGTCAGGCACATCAGGCACGCCAGGCACATCAGGTACCTCGGGCACGCCGGGAAGGTCGGGCATACGCATCCCGGCGCCCCCGCTGCTGGGGCCCCTCGCCGGCGGGGTGACCGCGGGCGTGCGCGGCGCGGCCGGACTTCTCGGACGGCTGGCCAGGCTGCCGCAGCGCGGGGTGTGGTCCCACCCCGGACGCATGTACATCGAGGTCCGGGGGGTGCACGGCACCGGGGGCGAGCGGGTCGCCCGCCGCGTGGAGAGGGCGCTCGAGACCCACCCCCGGGTCCGGTGGGCGCGGGTCAACGCGCCGTCCGAGCGCGTCGTGGTCTCGCTCCTCTCGCAGGCGGTCCGCGAGGCCGAGCTGGTCGCCCTGGTCGAGCAGGGGGAGGAGGCAGAGGCCGCCGCCGTGGCCGAGGAGTTCGACGAGTGGCTCCCCGAGCCCCACCACCCCTCCGAAGGGCCCAGCACCCCCGAGTCCCTCTCCGCGCTGACCGCCGACGCCGTGGGCCTCACCCTGTCCACGGCGCTGCGCCTGGCCCCCTGGCTCAAACTGCCCACCGAGGTCGGCGCGCTGGCCTCCCTGCTCCAGCACCACCCCCGGATACGCCGGCTGGCCGCGGCCGTCAGCGGCCCCGACCGGGCCGACTCGGCGCTGACCGCGGTGAGCGCGCTGGCCCAGGGCGTGGCCACCCGAGGCGGAGGGCTCGCGCTTGACGTGGTCGAGCGCCTGGCCCAGTGGCGGGAGGCCGCCGCGGAACGCCAGGCGTGGGAGGCGGCGGAGCCGCACCTGGTGCACGGCCCGCGGGACGTGGCGGCCGAGCCGATCGTCGTCGAACGACCGGGCCCGCCCCCCAGGGACGCGACCGCGCGCTACGCCGAGCGGTCCATGCGCATCGGCGCGGCCGTCGGCGCGCTCGCCGCACCCTTCGCAGGGCCCCGCCGCGGCCTGGCCGTGGCGCTGGCCTCGCTGCCGAAGGCGCCGGGCGCGGGCCGGGAGGGCTTCGCCACCAGCCTCGGCCACTTCCTCGCCCTGCGCGGCGTGGTGGCCATGGACCGCGGCGCGCTGCGCCGGCTGGGCCAGGTGGACACCGTGGTGCTCGACGAGGAGGCGCTGCGCGGCGACCGGTACGAGCCCGTCGACGTGGAGGTGCTCGGCGGCGCCGACGCGCCGCGGGTCGCCGAGCGGCTGTTCGACCTCTTCGACCCGGACGGGCCCCTGGAGGTCCGGCGGAACGGCCACGGCTGGGCGCTGGGCCCGCTGGACCGGCTCGACCTGACGGGCCGTACCGGTGGCCAGGCCGCCTCCCGGCTGCGCCGCAAGGGCAGCGAGCGCGTCCTCGGCCTGGCCAGGGGCCGCCGCCTCCAGGCCGTGGTGGGGCTGGCCGCGCAGACCGCGCCCGGCGCCGAGGCCGTGGCGGCCGCCGCCCGCCGGGTGGGCGCGCGGGTCGTCCTGGCCACCGACCGCCCGCACCCGGCGTTCGCCTTCGCCGACGCGGTGGTGCCCGCCGGCGGGCGGCTGGTGGCCTCGGTACGCGGACTCCAGGCCGACGGCGCGGTGGTACTGCTGCTGTCCGGCAACCGCCGGGCCCTGGGCGCCGCCGACTGCGGCATCGGCACCCACCGCGAGGGCGAGGCCCCGGCCTGGGGAGCGCATCTGCTGGTCGGCGCGGACCTGGAGTCGGCCGCGGTGATCGTGGACGCCGTGGGCGTGGCGGCCCGGGTCGACCGGGACAGCGCGGTGCTCGCGGCGGGCGGCAGCGGCGTCGGCGCCGTCGCCGCCCTCCAGGCCCACCGCCGGCATGCGGCCGCGCGCTCCACCGGCGCCGGCAACACCGCCGGCACCATCGCCTTCTGCATGGGCAACTGGCGGGCCCGACAGCTGATAACCCGCCCCCTCGCCCCGCCGGTGACCTCCGTCCCCTGGCACCTGATGCCCGCCCGGCGCGTCCTGGACCGCCTCGGCACCGCCCCCGAGGGCCTGACCCCCGCCGAGGCCACCGCCCGCGCCCGCGCCCCCGGCGGCCCGCGCACCGGCGAGCCGCCCCGCACCAGCCTGCCCGCGGCGTTCATCGACGAGCTCGCCAACCCCCTCACCCCCGTGCTCGCCGCCGGGGCCGCGCTGGCCGCCGCCGTGGGCTCGCGCACCGACGCCGCCCTGGTGGCCGCCATCACCGGCACCTCCGCGCTGGTCGGCGGCGTCCAGCGGGTCAGGACCGAGCGCGCCCTGGCGGAGCTGTTCTCCCGCTCGGCCATCGGCGCGCGGGTGCGCCGCGCCGGCACCGAGCGGCTGGTCGCCGCCGGTGACCTGGTGCCCGGCGACATCGTCGTGCTGCGCCCCGAGGACGTGGTGCCCGCCGACTGCCGGCTGCTGGAGGCCGAGGGCCTGGAGGTCGACGAGTCCTCGCTGACCGGCGAGTCCCTCCCCGTCCCCAAGGACCCGGCGCCGGTGGCCGCCGCGCACATCACCGGCCGCCGCTCGATGCTCTACGAGGGCACCACCGTCTCCGCCGGGCGCGCGGTCGCCGTCGTGGTGGCCACCGGCACCTCCACCGAGGTCGGCCGCAGCCTCGCCACCGCGCGGCAGGCCGCGCCCGTCACCGGGGTGGAGGCCCGGCTGACCAGGCTCACCCGGGCCAGCCTGCCCATCGCCCTCGGCTCCGCGACCGCCGTCTGCGCGGCCGGGCTGCTGCACGGCCGCAAGCTCACCGACACCCTGGCCTCCGCGGTCAACCTCGCCGTCGCCTCCGTACCCGAAGGACTGCCCTTCCTGGTCAACGCGGCCCAGCTCGCCGCCGCCCGCCGGCTGGCCGACCTCGGCGCGCTGGTGCGCAACCCCCGCACCATCGAGGCGCTCGGCCGCGCCGACGTCCTGTGCTTCGACAAGACCGGCACCCTCACCGAGGGCACCCTCCAGCTCGCCGCCGTCGGCGACGGGGACCAGGAACTGCCCGCCGACCGGCTCGACACCCCGCGCAAAGCCGTGCTGGCGGCCGCGCTGCGCGCCACCCCGCCGGCCCGGCAGGCCGAGCCCATGGCCCACCAGACCGACCGCGCCGTGATGGCCGGGGCGCGCCGCGCCGGCGTCGCGGTACGCCAGGGCGCCCCCCGCTGGCGGCGCACCGACGCCCTGCCCTTCGAACCGTCCCGGGCCTACCACGCCACCGCCGGGCGCACCTCCCACGGCCTGCTCCTGAGCGTGAAGGGCGCGCCGGAGAACGTGCTGCGCCGGTGCGTCGGCCGGCGGCACAGGGGCGCGCCGGCCCCGCTGGACCCGGACGCGGTCGAGGCGCTCACCGCGCGCGCCGAGGAACTGGCCGCAGCGGGCCGCCGGGTGCTGGCCGTGGCCGAGCGCCCCATGGCGGACGACGAGGAACTCACCGACGAGGCCGTTCGGGACCTGGTCTTCCTCGGCTTCGTCGCCCTGGCCGACCCGGTCCGCACCAGCGCCGCCCCCGCCACCCGGCGGCTGCACGAGGCGGGGGTGCACACGGTGATGCTCACCGGCGACCACCCGGCCACCGCGGACGCCATCGCGGCGAGAGTCAGCGACGTCCCCGAGCCGAAGGTGTGCACCGGGCCCGAGCTGGACGAGCTCGACGACGCGGCGCTCGACGCCCTGCTCCCCACGGTCGATGTGATCGCCCGCTGCAGCCCCCACCACAAGGTCCGCATCGTCCAGGCGTACCAGCGCCTCGGGCGGGTGGTGGCGATGACCGGCGACGGGGCCAACGACGCGCCCGCCATCCGCCTCGCGGACGTCGGGATCGCCCTGGGCCGGCGCGGCACGCCCGCCGCGACCGCCGCCGCGGACCTGGTCGTCGGCGACGACCGGCTGGAGACGATCGTCTCGGCGCTGATGGAGGGCCGGGCGATGTGGGCCTCGGTGCGGGCCGCGCTCGCCATCCTCATCGGCGGCAACCTGGGAGAGGTCACCTTCAGCGTGCTCACCGCCTCGCTCACCGGCGGTACCCCGCTGAGCGCTCGGCAGATCATGCTGGTCAACCTGTTGACCGACCTCGCGCCCGCGCTCGCCATCGCGGTGCGCGAGCCGACCGGCCACACCGGTGAGCGGCTGCTGCGGGAGGGGCCGCACCGCTCCCTCGGCACCGCCCTCACCAACGAGATGCTGCTGCGGGGCGTGATCACCGCCCTCGGGGCCGGCCTGGCCTGGTTCGGCGCGCGGCTCACCGGGCGACGGCGCCGGGCGTCCACCGTCGCGCTCGCCGCCCTGGTCGGCACCCAGCTCGCCCAGACCCTGGCCACCGGCGGCCTGGACCGCCACGTCCTGATCGCGGGGCTCGGCTCCGCCGCCGTCCTCGCGGGCATCGTCCAGACGCCCGGCGTCAGCCACTTCTTCGGCTGCACGCCGCTGGGCCCCGTGGCGTGGGGCATCACGCTGGGCTCCATCGCCCTGGCCACGCTGGCCGGCTCGGCGCTGACCCCGCTGCTGCGCGGCCTGGCCGATTAGGGTCCCCCGGGCTCCTCGTCCCCGTCCGGGATGCCGGCGAGGGCGCGGAAGACCCGGTCCCGGAAGAGCGGGTCCGTCTCGCCCCGCCGCAGCACCTCGAGATGCTCCTCCGTGGGCGTGAGCCTCGCGAACGCCAGATTGGACTCGTACGGCGGCGTCCACCGCCGGTCGCGCTCCTCGGCGTACCGCCGCAGGGCCTTGGCCGTCAGCCCGGGGTCGTCGACCGCGTCCGCCAGGCACCCGGCGAGCAGCTCGGCCTGGGCGAACGCGTCGCCGATCCCCTGGGCGCCGCACGGGTCCTTGTGATGGCCCGCGTCCCCGACCAGCGCCCACCCCGGGCCGTGGGCCCGGCGGAAGAAGTTGGGCAGGTCCGTGCACCGGAACAGCCGGTCCTCCTGCCGGGCGGCGGCCAGCGGCTCCGCCAGCTCCGGGCAGGCGCGCAGCGCGCCGGCCAGATAGGCGCGGGGCGCGCTCTCCGGGGTCAGGCCCGGGCTGGCGCGGGGGAGCTGCACATTGACCAGCGTGAGGCCGTCCTGGGTGGGCACCAGGGCGGCGCCGGCGCCCTGCGCCGAGCACAGCCCCAGCCCGTCCCCGGGCAGCCCGCTCCAGTACGTGTAGAGGGCGACGGTCAGCCGGCCGTCGTCGCGCAGATACGGGGCGCCCACCAGCCGGGCCACGGTGGAGTGCCGCCCGTCGGCGCCCACCACGAGCCGGGCCCGGGCGCGGTCCGCGCCGCCGCGCGGCGTCGTGTACCGGACCCCGGCCACCGCCCCGCCCTCCCACAGCAGCCCGGTGACGGAGCAGCCGTCGCGGAACTCCGCGCCGGCCCGCGCCGCCGCACGGGCCAGGATCGCGTCCAGGGCGTACCGCCGGGGCGCGAGGCCGCCGGTGGCCGCGCCCCACATCGGCGCCGGGCCGGTCAGCAGGAGCCCCGGCGCCCGGAAGGAGATCCGGTCCAGCGGCGGACAGCCGGTGGCGCGCACCTCCTCCAGCACGCCCCACCGGGCCAGGCGGTCCACGCCGGGCTGGTGGATGTAGAGCGTGGAGAGGGTGTCGCTGGGGAAGCGCGCCCGCTCCAGGACGAGGACCCGGTGCCCTTGGCGGGCGAGGAGCAGGGCGGTGGCGGCACCGGCACAGCGGCCCCCCACCACGATCACGTCGTACATGGGCTCCCCTTCCCCTGGGGCCCGATGCCCCGCATGTGTCACCGATAGCACCGTGTGGGGGGACACGCCCGGGCGGCAGGAATAGTCGGCTCATGCGGTCGGAATTCCATATGACTTTCTCTTGGGTGTGAGTTCACTCTTTGGGATTTCGCTGCTCCGGAACTTCTTGACAGGCTTCGCACGCCCGCATTTTCATGACACAGGGGCCGAACACTCCGCTGTCCGACCCCAGTTCGGGAAGAGACCGTATTCGTATCCGCATCGACGGGAGATTCGCTCGGTGATCGACAACGACCTGTTCGAGGAAATGGCCATCCAGGAGCCGGAGGCGGTGATCGTCTCCACGACCACCATCAAGATGGACGAGGACATCGAGGAAGCCCAGTAGTACCCCACTGTTTCCCGGCCCTCGAACCCCAGGGCCGGGAAACACCCGCAGCTCGACCGGCAGTCGACTCCCGCTTGAGAAATGGAACCGTGTGAACGCGCAACCGGGCACGTCGCCGAGGGAATCCGTCCGGCTCGTCTCACGGCGGGATGTTCGCCTGGTCAACCGCGCCGGCCATGTCTACATCTGCTCCAGCACCGGCACGCTGCGCGTTCCCCAGCGGAATCCGGAGCTGAGCGAACTCGAAGGCGATATCGGCCTCGAGTTCCTCCCCGATGACGTCATCGCGGGACTGCGCTCCCGCACCCTGGTGCACTCCGCCTCCGACGCCCCGCTCAGCCACCCCCTGTACGACACGGGCGGCCCGGGCGCCACCCGCCCGGCGGTGGTCGTCGGCGAGGGCCCGCTGGCCGACGGCGTCGCCGAGCGGCTGCGCCGGGCCGGGGCCGAGGCCGTCCGGGCCCCCGCCCCCGACCGGTCGGCGGATCCGGGAGCGCTGGTCCTGCCCCTCCACGGGGACGAGACCCTGCTGCGCCGGTGGACCGAGCGGGCCATGGAGGCCCCGGCGCCGATCCTCACCCATCTGTCCTCGCCCACCCGGCTCCTCTTCGCCGTCCTCGACCCGCCGCGCACCGCCTGCCCGGTCTGCCTGGTGCGCCGGCTGCGCGCCAACCACACCTGGCAGCCCATCGCCGACCTGCCGCTTGACGTGCTCTACGGCGCGGCCGAGAGCGACCGCTGGCCCACCACGGCCATCGCCGCGGCGATGCTCGCCCACCAGACCATGGCGGCCCTCACCCGGGGCCCGAGCGGCCCGGCCGAGCTGCTGGAGATCGACCACGCCACCCTGGTCACCACCCGCCACCCCGCGCTCCACACCCCGCTGTGCCCGGCCTGCGCCCCCGTGACCGCACCCCCGGAGCCGGCCGAGCCCCCGGCCGTGGACCCCGAGTCGTGCTGGGAGCGGATGCGCCGGGCGGTGGACCCGCTCACCGGCCTGGTGGCCGAGGTCCGGGTGCGGGACGCGGACCGCGAGCCGGGCAACTCGACCACGCATGTGCTCACCGCCGGACACCCCACGACGACCTGGTTCTCCCCGGTGCAGGCCAGTTCGTGCAGCGGCGCCGTCAAGTACGACCCGACCCTGGCCCGGGTGTGCGCCGTGGGGGAGTTCATGGAGCGCTACGCGGCCGGGGTCTACGACCCGGACCGGCTGGTCCGCGCCTCCTTCCGCAAGCTGGGCGCCGCCGCCGTGGACCCCAGGAGCCTGCCGCTGGCCTCCGAGCGGGAATACGCCGCGCTGCCCCGCATCGCCCCGTTCGACCCCGACCTGGAGCTGGACTGGGTGGAGGGCCGCTCGCTCACCACGGGCCGGGCCCGGTATGTGCCCGCCTGCGTGGTCTACGTCCCCTACCGGTTCCCGCGCCGCCGGGAGCGGCTGATCGACCCCATCTCCACCGGTCTCGCCGCCGGAAGCGGCCCGCACCACGCGACGCTCGGCGGGCTGCTGGAGGTCGTCGAGCGCGACGCCGTCGCCGTCTTCTGGGAGAACCGCCTCGCGCTGCCCACCCTGGACCTCGGCGGGCTGACCGGGGGACCGGCCGCCGCGATCGTCGAGCGGCTGACCGCGGCGGGCGTCCAGGTGCTGTGCAAGGACCTCACCACCGACCTCGGCATCCCCGCGGTCTCCGTCCGGTATGTCGAGGGCCCGGCGGACCGGCCCGTGGTGGCCCACGCCACCAGCGCCCACCTCGACCTCCACGGCGCCCTGCTCGGGGCGCTGGAGGAAGCGGACCTGTGCCGCACCGGGCTGCGAAGCTGGCTGGCCGAGCGGGACATCCCCGGCCTGGACGACATCGAGCTCGACCGATCCGACTTCTACACCTACTACTGCGGCCCGGGGCGGCTGTCGCTGGTGCCGTTCTGGGACGAGGGCCCGCTCCGCCCCCTGCCGGCGCCTTCCCCCGCGCCCGCCTCGTACGAGGCCGCGGTCGAGGAGGTGGTCCGGCGGCTGGCCGCGCGGGGCCACGAGCCGATCGCCGTCGACATCACACCGGTCGATGTGGCGGAGTGCGGGGTGCGCGTGGTCAGGAGCGTCGTACCCGGGCTGTGCCCCATCACCCTGCGGCGCGACTTCCGGCGGCGCGGCGGCCGGCGCCTGTACGAGGCACCGGTGCGCATGGGCCTGCGCGCCGCCCCGCTCACCGAGGACGAACTGAACCCCTATCCGCTGCCCCTCGGCTGAGCGCCCGCGAGGGGCGGCCCATGGCAGCGAACGGGACGGCAGACCAGGAGAACAACGCCACGATGACTCGTCAGACCCTGTACCGGCGCCGGAGGGACACGCTCGTCGAATGGGGGGAGAACGGCAAACTGGTGCTGGTGGACTGCGGCGCCTGGCGGAAGTTCGCCGTCAAGCCGGAGCTGCTCGAGCTGCTCTCCCTCCTGGACCACCCGCGCAGCGCCCGGGATGTGCACGGCGCCTGGGTGTCCTCCTCCCGGCCCGAGGACGAGGTCCGGCGCCTGCTGGAGCGGCTGGCCGAGGCCGGGATCGTATGCCGGGACGCCCCCGAGGACCACGGGCCCGACCCCCGGGCGGACCAGCCGGAGGCGCCCCGCGACGAACCGGAGGCGCGCCGGGACGGGCCGGAGGCGCGCCGGGACCGGCCGGAGGCGCCCGGCGACGGGGCGGGCGACGCGCCCGGCGAGGGGCCGGGGCCGGGCGGGGCGCCCCCGCCGGGCGCCGGCTGGACCCCGTACGAGCTCGCCGTGCACGCCCAGGCCAGCCGCTCCGGCGTGCCGACGCGCCTGCGCGGCACCCCGCCCGCCGCCCGGCTGCTCCACCCGGAGGCCCTGGAGCGGATCGAGCTGCCCGAGGACACCGCGCCACCGAGCCGGCCCCTGGACCGGGTCCTGGCCGACCGGCGCTCCATCCGCCAGTACGCCCCCAGCCCGGTGCCCCTGCCGCTGCTGGCCGCCCTCTTCGCCCGCACCGCCCGGGTGCGCGGCTACCTCCCGCCGCTGAAGTACGAGCAGACACAGCGCGCCGCGCCCTCCGGCGGCGCTCGCCACAGCCTGGAGCTCTATCTGGTCGCCCGGGAGGTCGAGGGGCTCGCGCCCGGCGCCTACCACTACGACCCGTTCGGCCATGCGCTGGAGCGCCTCGCGCCGTGGAGCGAGGAGCTGGACGACCTCCAGCGGCGCACCCTGTGCGTGCCCATGCAGGAGGACCAGCCCCCGCCGGCCAGTCTGTACCTCACCTCCTGCGCCTATCGCACCGGTTGGAAGTACCAGGGCATGGCGCTGAGCCTGATCTACCGCGACACCGGCTGCCTGATGCAGACCCTGAGCCTGGCCGGCACCGACATCGGCCTCGCCACCTGCCTGACCGGCCGGGTCGAGGCGCCCATGACCCCCTCGTTCCTGCGGCCCTACCGGGACCGGCTGATCCATGTGGGCAACATGGCCATCGGGCTGCCCGCGCCCACCGCCGCCGCGCACCGCCTGGTGCCCCTCACCACCGACAAGGAGCCGGAGCGAGCATGACCCCCGCCGACAGCGAGCCGCTGCCGCTTCCCACTGTCTGCCGTACGGCCGTATGGACAGCACAGATGCGGGCCGACGAGAGCCGTGCGCCGAACGCTTGCGCCGTCGATCCCTGGGCCGCCGAGTTCGTCGCGGCGGCGGGGCCGCAGGACCCGCCGCCGGGCGGCCCGGAGGCCCGGGCGTTCCTCCACGACGGGGTGGCCGTGCGGACCCGGTACTTCGACGACTGCCTCCTCGAAGCGGTGCGCGGCGGATGCACCCAGGTCGTCCTGCTCGGCGCGGGGCTCGACGCGCGGGCCTTCCGGCTGCCCTGGCCCCGGCCGGTCGATGTCTTCGAGGTGGACCTGCCCGAGCTGCTGGCCTTCAAGGAGCGCGTGGTGGGCGGCCGGGTCCCGGCCGTCGCGCGCCGGGTCACCGTCGCCGCCGACCTGCGGGACGACTGGGCCGAGGCTTTGACCGCCGCCGGATTCGACCCGGCGCGGCGGACGGCGTGGCTGTGCGAGGGCACGCTGGCCTATCTGGCACCCGACCGGGCCGACGCGGTCGTCCGCGCCATGGCCGCGCACTCGCCGCCGGGCAGCGCGGTCGCCGCCGAGACCGCGACGTCCCACGGCAGCCTGGACTGCCTGCGTTCCTGTCGCGACGCCCTGGCCGCCGACGGAGCCCCCTGGCGGTCCTCGCTGCGCGACCCAGCCTCGTGGTGGGCCGAGCGCGGCTGGCGCATGACGGTCCCCGACCCGGCGAGCCTGCCCTACGCCGCCGAGCGGATGGCCCGGTACGTGCCGATGCTGCGGGAGGCGGGCGATACGGGCGGCTGGCTGCTCACGGGCACCCGGTGCGGGCCCACGCCGGCGTAGACCTACGTCGGCGTG
>NZ_MAXF01000148.1 GCF_001704635.1 Streptomyces sparsogenes
GTAGGTCTACCCTGTACCGGCCTACGCCGGCCGGACGCGGCCCGGGGCGCGGCCCGGGGGCGCGTCCCCCGGAGGCGCCGGCGGCTCGCCGCCGGGCGGCAGCAGGCAGTCGGTGGACTCGGCGAGCCGGGCCACCGCCGCCCGCACCGCGCCCATCAGCGCCGCCACCGCCGGCATCCTCGCCGTCTCCGGCCGCAGCAGCGCGTACACCTGGCGCCGGGGCCAGCGGTTCAGCCGGCGCGCCCGCACCCGCGGATCACGCCGGGGGAGCAGGCCCAGCCCGTCCAGGAGGGCGACGCCGACCCCGTCGCCGACCAGCCCGATGGTCGTCGCCTGGTCGTCGGTGGTCGTCACCACCCGCGGCTCGAACCCCGCCTCCGCGCACCGCCGCAGCAACCGGCCCCGCTCCCGGCCCAGGATCCACCGCTCACCGGACAGATCGGCGAGGGCGAGGCTGCGCCGCCGCGCGAGGGTGTGCCCGGGCGGCAGCAGCACATAGCGGCGGTCGGCGAGCAGGGGCACCCGGCACAGCGCCGGGTCCGCCGCCCCCACCGGGGACCCCGGCTCCCGGGCGCCGAGGTCGCCGAGGCCGCCGTCGCCGACGATCGCGACATCGGTCTCGCCCGACCGCAGCAGGCGGTACGAGTCCGGGGACGCGGCCTGGCCCAGCTCCACCTCCACCTCGGTGCTCGCCGCGCGCAGCAGGGCGAGCGCGGCGGGCAGCACCGCGACGCACGCGCTCTGGACGGCCGACACCCGCACCCGCCCCCGGGTGTGCGCGGCGAGCGCCTCGAACTCGCTCTCCACGGCCCGCAGCCCGGCCAGCACCTCCTGGGCGCGCTCGGCGAGCCGGTGGCCCGCGGGCGTCAGCCGCACCCCGCGGCCCGACTTGGCCACCAGCGGCACTCCGGCGGCGCGCTCCAGGGCGCGCATGTGATAGCTGACGGCGGGTTGGGTGTAGCCGAGCCGGTCGGCGGCGGCGCGGTAGGAGCCGGCGCGGGAGACCTCTGCGAGCACGGTGAGCTGGCGAAGATCCATCACCCGAAGGACGATAAAAACTCCTGATGAATCGCCGTAAGACTTTAATTGGACGTGTGATCAGGTGACGGTCAAAATCATCGTGACGGTTCACCCGGCCCCCGGCCGGCCGTCCTGCCCGACCGGACCCCCTCCCCCCGGCCCCGGACCACCCACGCGATCACGGCCCGTCCGGGCCGGTTTCCCCAAGCGGCCGAAGCGGCACGTCCCGCTCCGCCGGAAGTTCACCCGCGGGACCCCGCGGGTCACTCGATTGCCCGCCCGAGCCCCGCGCCCGAATCCCCCGCCGGAATGGATGGATGGTGCCCGATGCACGATGGCTGGAACCGGATGCGCCCCGTGGTCGCCGAGGATCGGCCGTTCCACCAGATGGCGCTGAACGAGACCGTTCACCCGCCGCTCCCCGAAGTGCTGGAGGCGGTGGCCCGGGCCGGGCGGGAGGCCCACCGCACCCATGACGCCCTCGGCACCGCCCTGACCCGCGCCCTCGCCGAACACCTCGGGGTGGAGCCGGAGCACATCCTCATCGGGCCCGGCTCCGGCGCGCTGCTCCAGCAGCTCTTCACCACCCGCACCGGCCCGGACACCCACACCGTCCACGCGTGGTCCTCCTGGGAGGCCTACCCGATGATGGCGGCCAACGCCGGATCCACCACCGTCCGGGTGCCGCTCACCGACTGCCACCACGACCTGCGGGCCATGGCGGCGGCCGTCACCGACCGGACCCGCATGGTCCTGCTGTGCAACCCCAACAACCCCACCGGCACCGCGCTGCGCCACGAGCCGGTCCGGGCGTTCCTCGACGAACTGCCCGGCCATGTCACGGTCGTCGTCGACGAGGCGTACCGCGACTTCGCCGACCCCGGCGCCCTCGCCGACGGCATCGACCTGTTCCGCGGCGACGAACGTGTCTGTGTGGTGCGCACCTTCTCCAAGTCCTACGGGCTGCTCAGCCTGCGCGTGGGATATCTGGTGGGGCACGAGCCCGTGCTGGCCCCGCTCCGCGCCCAACTGCCGTTCTTCCGGGTGAGCCATGTCGCCCAGCAGGCCGCCATCGCCGCCCTCGGCGCCCACGAGAAGGTGCTCCAGGGGTGCGCGTACACCGCCCGCGAGCGCGACCGGCTGCGCCGCGCGCTGCTCGACCAGGGCTGGGAGGTGCCGGTGAGCCAGGGCAACTTCCTGTGGCTGCCGATGGAGTCCGGGGTCGAGCGCTTCACCCAGTCCTGCGCGGACCACGCGGTGGTCGTCTGCGGTAAGCCGGGAGAGGGGGTGCGGGTGACCGTGGCCGAGCCCGAGGCCAACGAGGCGTTCCGGCAGCTCGCCGCGAAATACCGGGAGTCGAGGTAACCCACCGGCGCCCCGGCCCTCCGCACCTGACTCGTCCGTACACCTGGCTCTTCGGCACCCAAGGCCCAACGGCACACGCGGGAAAGGCGGCCCCATGACCCTGCCCGATTCGGCAATGACCGACCTGGTGACCCCCCTGACCGAGGCCGGCTCGACGATCGAGCTCCTGCTGCGTGAACTCGACCGGAGCTGGCCCCCCGGAGTCGAACGCCTCCAGGAGATCTCCCGCTACGCGCTCATCCCCGCCGGGAAGCTGCTGCGCCCGCTGCTGCTCGTCGAATCCGCCCAGGCGGTGGGCGGCGGCGGGCCCGAACTCGTGCGGGCCGCGCTGAGCGTGGAGTACCTGCACGTCGGATCGCTCATCCACGACGACGTCATCGACGGCGACGACGTGCGGCGGGGCAGGCCCTCGGTGGCCGCCCGCTACGGCGTCACCGACGCCATCGTCGCCGGGGACGCCCTCATGCTGGGGATGTTCGCCGCGCTCACCGACGCCGTCGAAGGACTGCCGCCGCACCGCGCGCTCGCCGCGGTCCGCGTCTTCGCCCGGGCGGGCGTGGACCTGTGCCGCGGGCAGGCCCTGGAAGGCGAGCTCCGCGGCGACCCGGGCTGCGGGCTCGACCGGTATCTGACCATGACCGCGCTGAAGACCGGGGCCCTGTTCCGGGCGGCCTGCCTGGGCGGGGCGATCCTGGGCGGCGGTTCCCCGGCCCAGCAGCGGGCGATCACCGGCTACGCCGAACACCTCGGTCTCGCCTTCCAGATGCACGACGACCTGCTGCCGTACACCAGCGACCCCCGGAGCACCGGCAAGTCCGCCCTCAGCGACCTCGCCGCCGGCCGGCCCACCTTCCCCCTGCTGCTCGGGTACGCCATGGCCCCGGCCGCCGGCCGCCGGGAGCTGGAGGCGGCGCTCGACGGCACCCTGCCCCCGACCGAGGCCCTGCCGCTGGTGCACGGGCTGCTGGAGACCACCGGCGCGCTCGACGCCGCGCGCGAACAGGCCGCCGCCCACGCGGCCCGCGCCAAGGAGTGCCTCGCCGAGCTGCCCGCCGCGCGCGGCGCCGCGGTGCTCGCCGCGGTCGCCGACCTGTCGGTCGACCGGAACCGGTGACCGGCGGTGGCCGCGCCGCGCTCGACACGCCGCACCCACCCCCGCACCCACCCCCGCACCCCCCTTCCGACCCGCCTTCTGGCCCATCTGCAGACCTGGCGGCCCTACACCCTGTGGTACCCCGGTCTCGTCGGGCTCGCCGGGGCCGCGCTCGCCGGCGGCGACCCGCCCGCCCGGTGGCTCGCCGTGGCCTGGGCCGCGCCCACCCTGGGCTGGGTCGCCGGCCACTACCTCGGCGACTGGTTCGACCGCCAGCTCGACGCCATCAGCAAGCCCCAGCGCCCCATCCCCTCCGGAAGGCTGAGCCCCCGGGCGGCCGTGGCGGCCGGCCTCGTCTGCGCCGCCGCCATGACCGGGCTGGCCCTGTGGGCGAACTGGCGCTCGGTCGCCGTGGCCGTCGCCGCGGCGGCGGGCATCGTGGCCTACAGCCGGGTGCTGAAGGGGCGCGGGCTGTCGGGCAACGTCATGCGCGGCGCGCTGACGGCGCTGGCCCTGCTGTTCGGGGCGATGGCCGTCCAGGCATGGCCCCCGTGGCACGCGCTGCCGTTCGCCCTCGCCTTCTGGGCCCATGACACGGCGTCCAACCTGGTCGGCACGGTCAGGGACGTCGACGGCGACCGCGACGGCGGCTACGCGACCCTGTCGGTGCGCCGGGGCGTCAGGCGCGCGGCGCACACCGCGGCCGCCCTCTACCTGGCCGCCCTCGCGACGGCCGCCGTGGCCCTCGCGGTCACCCCCTCGTCCGCCTCGCCCCCCGACGGGCCCGCGGGCGCCGCCGTGCTGCTGACGGCCGCCGCCGGGTGCGGCGGGTGCGCCTTCGCCCCGCTGCTGCGGTCACCGGGCCGGATCACCGCGCCACGGGCGCTGCGGGCGCACCAGGTCCTCGTCGCCGAACGGCTGGTCCTGGCCGCCGCGGTGCTCGCCACGGGCGCCGGCGCGGCACCGGCCCTGGCGGTGCTGGTGCCCTGCCTCGCGGTCAGCGTGGTGACCCAGGCCCGGATGCGGGCGGCCTACGAGTTCCCCCCACCACCGCACCGCCCCGCGCCCGTTCCGGACCCCGGCCCATGACCCCCGGGTCCTCCCTCCCCGCGCGGCCGGGCCCCGCGCGGCCGGGCCGGTCGCCCGCCGGTGCGCCGGCCGCCCCGCCCGTCGTCCGGTCGTCTGCCGTCGGGCCGGTCGTGCCCGTCGTCCGGTCGTCTGCCGCCGGCCGGTCACCCTGCCCGTCGTCCGTCCGCCCGCCCGGGTCGTCCGCCCGCCCGACGGGGCGGCTCACCGCGAGAAGTCACCACGACCAGAAGGGTGCCCATGCCCGCTTCCGCCCTGACCGACCGGCTCGACGCGGCGGTCGCCACCGGTGCCGAGGCGCTGTTCGCCCGCCAACGCGCCGACGGCGCCTTCGTCTTCGGCGCGCGCCGCACCTCCCCGCTGAACACCGCGGGCGCGGTCATCGCCCTGCACTTCGCCGATCCGCGGGGCTCGGCCGAGGCCATCGAGCGCGGCGTCGCCTGGCTGTGCCGGAACCAGCGGGACGACGGCGGCTGGGCGATGCCCGGCGTGCCCACCGAGCCGCTGGCCACCGCCGTCGCCGCCGCCGCGCTCCAGCTGACCGCCACCGGCCCCACCGGCCCCGGCCCCACCGGCCCCGACCCCACCGGCCCCGACCACACCGGCGCCCACCCGACGGGCACCGCCCCCGGCCGAACCGCCCCCGACCGCGCCGCCGCCGTACCGGCCGCCCTGGAGCGGCTCGCCGCGCTCGGCGGGGCCGAGGGGCTCCCCGAGCCGGCGATGGCCGCCCTGTGCCGTCAGCTGCACGCGCTGGCCGGGCTGCCGTACCAGGGCGCGCCGCGCCGGCTTCCCCTGGAGCTCCTGCTGCTGCCCGGCCTCAGCCGTCGGCTGCTCAGCCTGCGGCTGCCGATCTTCGCCGCCCAGGCGCTCGCCCAGGCGGAGCACCGCCGCCGCGGCCCGGTCGGCCGCGCCCTGGACCGGCTGGCCCGGCCCCGGGCGCTGGCCGTGGTGCGCGGGGCGTACGAACGCGAGGGCGCGACCGGGGGGTTCAGCACCGACCCGTGGCTCACCGCCCTGATCTGCCTGGGCCTGGCCCGCTCCGGCCGGGCGCCCGACCTGACCGCGGCGGCGGCGCGCTGGCTGCGCCGGGCTGCCGGTCCGGACGGCTCCTGGGATCTGATGCCCCTCGACGTCACCTGGACCAACTTCGCCACCGCCGCCCTGCTGGAGGCCGGTCACGCGGCCGACCCCCGGCTGGCGGCCACGCGCGCGATGCTCCGCGCCCACCAGCAGAAGGAGCCCTTCGACGCGTTCGGCTGCCCGCCCGGGTTCTGGGGCTTCTCCAGCCCCCGGAGCTGGCCCATGGCCCTGGAGACGGCCGAGGCCGGCTCCCTCCTGTTCCGGCTGCCCGGCGGGGCCGACGACGGCCACGCCCGGGACGGCATCGCCTGGCTGACCGCCACCCAGGACTCCGCCGGCACCTGGAGCCTGTGCGTGCGCGACAGCAAGCCGGGCGGGTTCGGGCCGTGCCCCCAGATGACCGCCAAGGCGGTGGGCGCGCTCCTCGACTCCGGCGCGCCGCCCGGCGACGCCCGGGTGGCCAGGGCGCTGCGCCGGCTGGCCGCCGTGCAGCGCCCCGACGGGTCGTACGAGGCGCTGTGGTACCGCGGCGGCACCGCCGGCACCGCGGCCGTCCTGGAGGCGCTCACCCGGGCGGGCACCACCGACGCCCACCGCCGCGCCGCGCGGCGGGCCACCGACTGGCTGCTGCGCACCCGGCGGGACGACGGCTCCTGGGGCGCGGGCGACGGCGGCCCCGGCACCGTCGAGGACACCGCCTGGGCGCTGCGCGGGCTGCTCGCCGCCGGGCTGCCCCCGGACCACCCGGCCCCGGCGGCGGCCGCGCACCGGCTGCTGGAGGCCCAGCGGGCGGACGGCGGCTGGCCGCCGTCCCCGGTGCACGAGTACATCCGCGGCTGCGCCCGCTACGCCGACGAGGGCATCGCCACCGGGCTGGCGCTGCGGGCGCTCGCCCACTACCGGACCGCCGCCCGCCCGCAGGAGGGGTCATGACCTGGGACGTGGTGGTGTGCGGGGCCGGTGTGGGCGGGCTCGCGGCGGCCCGCGCGCTGGGTGGTCTCGGACTGCGCGTGCTGGTGGTGGACAAACAGCCGCGGGTCCGCCCGGTCGCCAAGGGAGAGGTGCTCCAGCCGGGGGCGCTGCGGCTGCTGCGCGCCTGGGGCGTGGAGCGCCGGCTCGACGAGCGGGGCGCCGTACGGCTCGGCCGGCTGGTCGTCCGCGACCCCGCCGGCGCACCCCTGATGGCGCTGGACTACGGCGCGCTGCCCGCCCCGGACCAATGGCTGCTGGCCCACGACCACACCGTCATCCTCGACACGCTGCGCGAGAGCCTGCCCCCGGGGGTCGAGCTGCGCCGGGGCGTGCTCGCCGAGGAGCCGCTGCGCGACGCCGCCGGCCGGGTCACCGGACTGCTCCTGAAGGAGGGCGACAGGCGCTACGAGGCGCCCGCGGCGCTCGTGGTGGGCGCCGACGGCATCTCCTCCCGGCTGCGCCGCTGGGCGCGCATCGAGGCCAGGCGGGTCGACTACCCGCACCGCCTGGTCTCCTTCGACATCGCCGGCGCGGCCGCCGGGCGGCCCCAGGACTTCTCGGCGTATGTGACCGACCGCGGGCTGCGGTTGCTCTACCCGCTGCCCGGCGGACGGCTGCGGCTGTACGTCCAGGCGGAGCCGGACGAGCTGCGCGGCGCCGGGCCGGGGGAGCTCGCCGGCTGGGCGACCCGCGCGCTCGCCTCGGTGCCGGCGCTCCGGCCGCTGACCCCGGACCTGCTCGCGCACCTCGGCAGCCGCCAGACGCTGCCCGTGGCGCGGCTGCTGTCGTCCCGGCTGACCGCGCCGGGGCTCGCGCTGCTCGGCGAGGCCGCCTACGCCGTCCACCCCATGGCCGCCCAGGGCATGAACACCGCCATCACCAGCGCCGGCTGCCTGGCCGAGCAGCTCGCCGCGCACCTCGGGCGGGCCGGGGGACTGTCGGCCGCGGCGGTGGACGGCGCGCTGCGCGACGTCGAGGAACGGCTCGCCCCGACCCTCGCCCAGGCCGCGCGGACCAGCGGCAACGCCGCCCGGATGGTCACCGACCTGTCCTGGCGCGGCCGGGTCCTGGGGCGCCGCGCGGTGCGCCACACCGGCGCCAACCCCCGGCTGCTGCACACCGTCACCCACAACATGTCCGGGCTCGGCCCGCGCCCGCTGACCCTGCTGGACCGGCTTCAGCAGCTCGGTCTGGTGCCCGACCCCCGCGCCCACCGCGTGCCCACCGGCTGACCCAACCCCTGCCCCCGCACGTCCTAGGAGGACGGTGTGACCATGAGCACCCGCCAGCTGACCGTGACCCCGGTGTCCGGGGCGCTCGGCGCGGAGATCCGCGGCGTCGACCTGACGGACCTGACCGACGACCTGTTCGAGCGCGTCCATGAACTGCTGCTGGAATACCTGGTGGTGTTCTTTCCCGACCAGGCGCATCTGACCCCCGAGGCGCACATCGCGCTCGGGCGGCGCCTGGGCGAGGTGGAGGTGCACCCCTTCCTGCCGAAGGTGGAGGGCCACCCCGAGATCGTGGTCCTCGACGCCGACCAGGGCGCCAAGGCCGACGAATGGCACATCGACGTCACCTTCCGGCCCAACCCGCCCGTCGCCTCGATCCTCCACCTGATCACCTGCCCGGAGGCCGGGGGAGACACCATGTGGAGCAACCAGTACCTGGCCTACGAGACGCTGTCCGAGCCGCTGCGGGACCTCCTCGACGGGCTCACCGCCGTCCACGTCCTGAACACCCCGCAGACCGGCGAGCACCGCGCGGAACACCCGGTGGTGCGGGTGCACCCGGAGACCGGGCGCCGCTCCCTGTACGTCACCCGCATGTGGACCTCGCACATCCCGCAGCTCAGCCGCCCGGAGAGCGACGCGATCCTGCAGCACCTCTTCGACCACTCCGAGTCGCCGCGGTTCAACTGCCGCTACCGCTGGCGGCCGGGGGCGGTCGCGCTGTGGGACAACCGCGCCACGCAGCACCTGGCCGTCAACGACTACACGGGACCCCGCCGGGGGCAGCGGGTGACCGTGCTGGGGGACGAGCCCACCGGCGACGCCCCGCGCTGGAAGGAGTACCGGCCGCGCGGCGACGAGCGCTACTGGCCGCGCCACGTCACCGCACGCCACGGCTATGAGTGACCCGGACTACAGATACGAGTGGAAGACGCCGTCGGGGTCGTAGCGCGCCCGCACCTGGCGCAGCCGCCGCCAGGCGGCCGGGGCGTACGAGCGCTCGGCGCGGGCGGGGGCGGCGGTGAGGTCGGTCTCGGCGATGTAGTGCCCGGTGCCCAGCGGCTCCACCCGGCCCATCGCCTCCCGCAGCCACCGCACGTTGGCCCCGTCACGCGCCGGGTCGTCCCAGATCGCGTACGGCACGACATAGGACCTGCCGAGCACCGAGAACGCCATGTCCGCGAGCAGCCCCTCGTCCCGGGACGCGGGCCGCAGCGGCGCGAGGACGAGGGACTTCTCCGAGGGCGCGGCGGCGACGGCGTCGGCGAGCGGGGCCAGCAGCGTGCCCAGGTCCCGGTCGGACCACAGGGTGTCCGCCGCGAAGCGGTGGCTCGCGGGCCAGGCGTCGGAGGAGCCGCCGTACAGGCTGTCGGTGGAGGTCGGCTCGCTCTCGCGGCGGAACACCGCGCGCCGCGCGACGGCACAGTCCCGCAGCGGCTCCGTGAGGCGGACGGCCTCCCGCCGTGAGTCGGCGAACGCGGTGGCCTTGACGACGACCACCCGCGGCCTGGGCGGCGTGGACCACATGTCCGGCTCGGCCGTCCCGAGCGTCAGGCTCACCTCCACCTCGGCGGGCAGCTCCTCCGACACCTCGGCGATCCGCCGCGCCACCTCCTCGGTCTGATCGAGCGGAAAGGCGTACGTGGTCGTCGCGACGGCCGCGGGCAGCGGGTGCAGGGCGAGCTCGAATTCCGTGACGACGGCGAAGAAGCCGGGCCCCGCGCCGCGCGCCGCCCAGAACAGGTCCGGATGTTCCCGCGCGTCGCACACCACCACCTCGCCGTCCGCGGTGACGGCCCAGGCGCGCCGGACGCTTGCGCAGGCCGGGCCCAGGGCACCGGAGTTCCAGCCCAGGCCGCCGCCGAGGAGATACCCGCCCATGGCCACCGAACCGCAGTGCCCGGTCGGGTAGGCCAGGTGGTGGCGGGCCAGCCGGGTGGCCAGCTCCCCTCCCGGCACGCCCGGCTGCACCCGGGCCGTACGGGACGCCGGGTCG
Source organism: Streptomyces sparsogenes (assembly GCF_001704635.1). GTDB lineage: Bacteria > Actinomycetota > Actinomycetes > Streptomycetales > Streptomycetaceae > Streptomyces > Streptomyces sparsogenes. The sequence continues at coordinate 9,848 of NZ_MAXF01000148.1, forward strand.
ACCGAGCACCGGCGCAGCCCCGACAGGTCGATGAGCATCCCGCCCTCGCGCAGCGGCGCGCCGCACCAGCTGTGCCCGCCCGCCCGGACGGCGATCCGCAGGCCCTGGGAGCGGGCCAGCCGCACCGCTTCGGGGACGTCCCGCTCGGAGGCGGCCACCACGATCACATCCGGCGACCTGGCCGGTTTGAGCTCGTTCCACACCATGCCCGCCCGGAGCTTCTCAAAGCCCGGATCGCCCCGCCGGACGACGGTCCCCTCGATGCCCCGGGGCCGTGTGTGTCCGCCCATTCCGCCCTCCTCGCGTCCGGTGCCACGGCGGAGCGTCGCGCGGGGGCCGCCGCGGTGGAGACTGCCAAGACGCGGATACGGGTGCCCGGGACGAGCGCCGGAATGCCCCGCCTCAGCGTACCGGCGGGGCCTGGCCGCCGCTCACCAGCGGACGGCGGTGACTCACCAGCGGACGGCGGTGAAGTCGACCGGCCGCGGCTTCAGCGCCCGCACACGGTCCGTCAGTTCCGCCAGGCGGCGGGCCGCCTCCGGGGCGGGCAGCCGCTTGCGGTCCCCGTGGCCCGGCAGCAGCCACTCGAACCGCAGGCGCGGTGCCGAGCGGGCCAGGGAGGCGGCCAGCTCCTCGATGGAGTACCAGGTCACGCTCTCCGCGACCTCGATGTCCTCCGTGGTGCGGGACCAGTAGAGGCTGTCGCCGCTGAAGCAGTACCGCTCGTCCGCGAGATAGAGCACGCTGCCCTCGGTGTGCCCGGGGAGCGGGTGGGCGACCACGCCGTCGGCGACCTCCACCGGCTCGGTGCCGCGCAGCACGCGGTCCGCGTCCGGGGCGGCGTCCAGGTCGCCCTCGTGGATCCACAGCCGGGCGCCGAAGCGGTCGGCCCAGCGGCGGCCGTGCGCCGCGTGGTCGCGGTGGGTGAGCAGCACCTCGGTCACCGGGCCGAGCGCCTCGTACCGCTCGGCCAGCGCCTCGCTCCAGCGCGGGGTGTCGACCATGACGTTCCCCGACGGGCGGCTGAGCAGGTAGGAGTTGGCGGCGGCGGTGTGCGTCGAGTTGTGTCCGCACAGCCACACCGAGTCGTCCAGGGCCAGCGGAAACGGGTCGAGCGCCGGGTCGAGCCGCCCGGTCGCGGGGCGGATCGACCGGACGTGGCAGGCGTAGGCGGCGGCGGCCAGCAGCCTGGTCTCCGCCTCGTCGCGCGGTTGGCGCAGCACCCGCGACCGGCCGTCGGCCTCGCCGATCAGCCCGGGGGCGAGCTGCCGCGCCACATCGCAGTTCGTACAGCGGTCGTCCACATACCAGCCGCCCTGTCCGCCGGCCGGCCGTGCCGTGTCGCCCATGGTGTCGGGGTCCTCCCGTGTCCGTCGGTCACGGCCGGTGCCCGGCCGCTCACCCTCATGGATATCCCGGCCGCGGCGAAGAAAAGAAGGGGGTGCGGACCTTGTTGTTTTCCGGGGAGGCGTCTCTGAGCGACCGCGGCACAGACGAGTTTTTGTGGCGCTTTCTTCGCTTTTGTCCTCAATGGCTGTCGAGGGCCAGCCGGGCGGCGAGCCCGCCGAAGACCACGGCCGAGGCCCGCTCCAGCCGGCGGCGGAACGAGGGCCGGCTGAGGAGCTTGTCGGCCAGACTCCCGGCGGCCAGGCCGACCGTGGCGTCCACCGGCAGGCCGACCAGGATGAACAGTCCGCCGAGGGCCAGCAGCTGCACCCACACCGGCCACGCCGATGCGCCCGTGGTGAGGAACTGGGGCAGAAACGCCAGGTAGAAGAGGATGACCTTCGGATTGGCCACATTGGTCAGCGTCGCCATCAGATAGAGCTTGCGCAGCGGCCGCCGGGGCACGGTGGCGCGGGCCGGGCCCTCCTGCTCGCCCGGCGTCCGGCGGCCCGCCCGCCAGGAGGTGACGGCCAGATAGAGCAGGAACACCGCGCCGGCCAGCCGCACCACCTCCAGCGCCTCGGGCGCCGCCCGGAACAGCGCGCTCAGGCCGAGGGCCGCGGCGAGCGTGTGCACGGCCAGGCCGGTGGACATGCCGAGGGCGGCGACCAGCCCGGCGCGGCGGCCTCCGGCCGTGGCGTTGGCCACGATGAAGAGCATGTCCGGGCCGGGTGCGACGCTGAGCAGGAACGCGGCCGCCACGAAGGCGGCGATCAGGGAGAGATCCATGCCGCGAGTATCACCGCGCCCACGAGCCGCGCCAAGGAATTTTCCCGGGCTACGGGGCGAGGCGCACGGGGCGAGGTGTCCGGGGCACCTCGCCCCGGGGCACGGTGTGCGGGGCGCGTACCAGACCGTGTCGTTGTCATGAAGGGGTCGTATCCGGGAGTCCGTACCCGTCCACCAGGGCGCGGGCCGCCCGTGTGGCGCGGACGGCGACCTCCGCCGCCACCGCCCCCGGCTCGCCGAACACCCCGTCGAGCAGCAGGGCGACATAGCCGCGCGCCACCGCCGAGAGCGCCTCCAGCAGCCCGACGGCGGCCTTGGCCCCCTGCTCCGGCGGCACCACCTCGAACGCGCTCGGCAGCAGGAGATCGATGAACTCCCGGGTGCTGTCGCGCAGTTCCAGGTGGTGGGTGCGCAGCCCGGGGGCGAAGAGCAGGTCGAAGCCGCCCCGGTGCACGGCGGCGGCGCGCACATAGCTGCCGGCGACCGCGGCGAGGCGCTCATGCGGCGAGGAGGCCGTGGTCATGGCCTCCAGGTGGATGGCCCGCAGCCGGCGCGAGACCTCCAGGGCGGCCGCCGCCAGCAGCGCGTCGCGGTCGGCGAAGTGGCGGTACGGCGCCCCGGGGCTCACCCGGGTGCGGCGCGCGGCCTCCGCCACCGAGAAGCCGCGCACCCCCACCTCGTCCACGATCTCCAGCGTCGCCCGGACCAGCGCGGCGGCCAGGTCGCCGTGGTGGTAGGCGCCGCGCTCCCTGCCCCCGCTGCATGCCATCCGGCTGACCTTACCCGATGCCCGGCCCGCGGCCCCCGGCCTTCTCCCGCATGGTCCGCAGCGCCGCGCGCGAGCGCTCGATACGGATCGGCAGATCACGCACCCGCACCCCCGTCGCGTGGTGGAAGGCGTTGGCGATCGCCGCCGCCGTGCCCACGATGCCCAGCTCGCCGATGCCCTTGCCGCCGACCGGGTTGAGCCGGTTGTCGCGCTCGTCCAGCCAGTGCGCCTCCATCCGCGGGACGTCGGCGTTGGCCGCGATGTGGTAGCCCGCGAAGTCGTGGTTGGCGAAGTCGCCGAACCCCGGGTCCACCTCGCCGACCTCCAGCAGCGCCATCGACAGCCCCATCGTCATCGCCCCCAGGAACTGCGAGCGGGCCGTCCTGGGGTTGAGGATCCGCCCGGCCGCGAACACCCCCAGCATCCGGTCGACCCGGATCTCGCCGGTGTCCCCGTCCACCCGCACCTGGGCGAACTGCGCGCCGAAGGTGTGGCGCGAGAGCTCCGCCCGCTCCCGGAGGTCCTCGGTGGTGTCGGCCACCACCTCCAGGCCCCCGTCCGGGACCACGCCCGCGTGCCCGCTCACCTCCTCCAGCAGCGCCCGGCACGCCTTGTGGACGGCCCAGCCCCAGGAGGACGTGCCCATCGAGCCGCCCGCGAACGCCGCCATGCCGAGCGAGGCCCGGCCGATCTCCAGCCGCACCCGCTCCCGGGGCACGGCGAGCGCGTCCGCCGCCACCTGCGTGAGCGCGGTGCGCGCCCCCGTGCCGAGGTCCACCGCGCCCACCCGCACCACGAACGTCCCGTCCGGCTCGGCGCGCGCCACGGCCGTCGAGGGCATGGTGTAGTCGGGGTGGTGGGAGGCCGCGACGCCGGTGCCCACCAGCCACCGCCCCTCCCGGCGGACCCCCGGCGCCGGATCGCGCCGCTCCCAGCCGAAGCGGCGGGCGCCCTCGCGCAGACACGCCACCAGGCCGCGGCTGCTGAACGGCTTGCCCGTGCCCGGGTCCAGCTCCGGTTCGTTGCGGACCCGCAACTCCACGGGGTCGATGCCCAGCTCGCAGGCCAGCTCGTCCACGGCCGACTCCAGCGCGAACATGCCCGGGGTGTGGCCGGGGGCGCGGAACCAGGCGGGCGTCATCACATCAAGCGGCGCCAGCTTCACCGTGGTGCGGACGGCGGGCGCCGCGTACATCATCCGGGTCGAGGACACCGTCTGGTCGGCGAACTCCACGATCCTCGAGCGCGGTTGCACCGACTCGTGGTCGATCGCGGTCAGCCGGCCGTCCCGTCCGGCCCCCAGCCGGATCCGCTGGATGGTCGGCGCCCGGTGGGGGACCAGCGCGAACATCTGCTGCCGGGTCAGCGCGATCTTCACCGGCCGCGCCACCACCCGGGCGGCCAGCGCCGCCAGGACGGCCGGCGAGCGCGGAATGCCCTTCGACCCGAAGCCGCCCCCGATGTGTTCGGCGACCACCTCCACCGCCCCCGGGTCGAGCCCGAACAGCGCGGCCATCAGCTGCGCGGCCATGTGGGGGCCCTGGTTGGAGTCGTGCAGGGTCAGCCGGTCCTCCTCCCAGGAGGCGATGGTGGCGTGCGGCTCCATCGGGCTGACGTGCTCGACCGGGGTGGTGTACGTGGCGTCGGTGCGCACCGCGGCGGCGGCCAGCGCCGCTTCCACATCGCCGCGCTCCACGAACCCGGGGCTGCCGTCGGTCACCTTCTCGGGGACGTACGCCGCCTCGTGGTCCGCGCGCAGCACCACGTCGTGGGGCTCGGGCGCGTAGCTCACCCGCACCGACGCCGCGGCCTCGCGCGCGGATTCCAGGGAGGTGGCCACCACCGCCGCCACGATCTGGCCGTGGTAGGCCACCTCGCGGGACTGGAGTACGAACAGGTCGGCGCTCACCCCCTCGGCCTCCGTGTTCAGCCGCGGGGCGGTGCCGGGCTCGAGCACCGTCAGCACGCCCGGCAGGGCGAGCGCCGCGGTGGCGTCCACCTCCGTCACCCGGCCGCGGGCGATGGTCGACTGCACCGGCCAGACGTAGGTGATGTCCGGGGTCGGGAACTCGTAGGCGTAACGCGCCGCGCCGGTGACCTTCTGGGGGCCGTCGACCCGGGTCAGCGGGGCGCCGATGGACTGCTCGACGGTGGTCATGCGCGGTCCTTCCTCGCGACGAGGTCGCGGATGGCGGCGACGATCAGATCAATGGCCAGGTCGACCTTGAACGCGTTGTCCGGCAGCGGACGGGCCGCCGCCAGCTCGGCCCGCGCCGCCTCCCGCAGCGTCTCCTCGTCCGGACGCCGCCCGCGCAGCAGGGACTCGGCCGTCCTGGCCCGCCACGGGCGCGGCGCCACGCCGCCCAGCGCTATCCGGACGTCCGTCAGCCGGCCGTCCCCGTCCACGCTCACCACCGCGCCGACACTGACCAGCGCGAAGGCGTAGCTGCGGCGGTCGCGCACCTTGCGGTAGGCCATCGCCGCGCCGGGCGGCGGCGCCGGCAGCTCCACCTCGGTGATCAGATCGCCGTGGGCCAGCACGGTCTCCCGCTGCGGCGCGTCGCCGGGCAGGACGTACAGCTCCTCCACCGGGACGGCGCGTGTGGTGCCGTCCGCCGACCGCACCTGGGCCACCGCGTCCAGCGCGACCAGCGCCACCGCCATGTCGGACGGGTGGTTCGCCACACACCGGTCGGAGGTGCCGAGGATCGCCAGCTCGCGGTGGGCGCCCTCGATCGCGGGACAGCCCGAGCCGGGCTCACGCTTGTTGCACGGCTTGGTCACGTCCTGGAAGTAGCCGCAGCGGGTGCGCTGCAGCAGATTGCCCGCCACGGTGGCCACCGTGCGCAGTTGCCCCGACGCGCCCGCCACCAGCGCCTGCGCAAGCGCCGGGAAGCGCTGCCGGACGCCCGTGTCCCCGGCCAGCTCGCCGTTGCGCACGGCGGCGCCGATCAGCGCCGAGCCGTCGGCGCGGTGCTCGATACGGCCCTGGCCGAGCCGCGAGACGTCCACCACCAGGCCGGGCCCCGCCACGCCGAGCTTCATCAGGTCCACCAGATTGGTGCCGCCGCCCAGGTACACCGCGTCGGGCCGGTCCGCCACCAGCGCGGCCGCCTCCGCGGCGTCGGTGGCCCGTACGTACGCGAACTCCCTCATCGCGCGCCCCCGTCCGCGGCCGCCGCCTCCAGGACCGCCTCGACGATGCCGCCGTAGGCGCCGCACCGGCACAGATTGCCGCTCATCCGCTCGCGGACCTCCTCGCGGTCCAGCGCGCCGACGCCCGCGGCGGTGTCCTCGGTCACCTGGCTGGGCCAGCCGCGCCGGGCCTCGCCGAGCGCCCCGATGGCGGAACAGATCTGGCCCGGTGTGCAGTAGCCGCACTGCAGTCCGTCGTGGTCGAGGAATGCCTGCTGCACCGGGTGCAGCGCACCGCCCCCGGCCAGGCCGGCCACCCCCTCGATCGAGACGATCTCCCGCCCCTCGGCCGCCACCGCGAACATCAGACAGCTGTTCACCCGCTCCCCGTCCATCAGGACCGTGCAGGCCCCGCACTGGCCGTGGTCACACCCCTTCTTGGTGCCGGTCAGCCCCAGCCGCTCGCGCAACACATCGAGCAGGGTGGTCCGGTTGTCCACGGTCAGCGCGTGGTCGGTGCCGTTGATGCGCAAAGTGATGTCGCTACTCGGAGACGAATGTGAGAGGCTCATACATCCAATGTATCAATCTCTTACATCAGTTGAGGGAATTTCAGAGATGCCTCAAGGAGAGATGCCTCAGGGAGAGTTGCCCCGGGTGGTCGAGGAGGCGTACCGATGGTGGCGGGAGGGCGAGCCCTTCGCCCGCGCCACGGTCGTGGACACCTGGCACTCCTCACCCCTCCCGCCGGGCGCCGGCATGCTGGTCGGGCCGGACGGCTCCGCCGTCGGCAGCGTCTCCGGCGGCTGCGTCGAGGGCGCCGTCTACGAGCTGGCCCAGGAGGTCGTCGCCGCCGGGACGCCGGTGCTCCAGCGCTACGGGGTCAGCGACGACGACGCCTTCGCGGTCGGACTGACCTGCGGCGGGACCATCCACGTCTACGTGGAGCGGATCGACCCCGCCACCTTCCCCGAGTTCGGCGAGGTGGCCGCGGCCGTCCGGGCCGGGGCGCCCGTGGCCGAGGTGACCTGCGTGGCCGTCGAGGGCCCCGACCCCGAGGGCAGGCTGGGCCGCCGCCTGGTGGTCCGGCCCGAGGGCACCACCGGGTCCCTCGGCTCCGAGCGGCTGGACGAGGCCGCCGCCGAGGCCGCCCGCGGCATGCTGGCCGGCGGGCGCACCGGCACCCTGCGCCACGGCTACGACGGCCGGCCCCTCGGCTCGGAGCTCACCCTGTTCGTGTCCGCCCACGCCGCGCCGCCCCGGCTGCTGGTCTTCGGCGCCGTCGACTTCGCCGCCGCGCTGGCCCGCCTCGGCGGCTTCCTCGGCTACCGGGTCACCGTCTGCGACGCCCGCCCCGTCTTCGCCACCCGGCGCCGCTTCCCCGAAGCCCACGAGGTCGTGACCGACTGGCCGCACCGCTATCTGCGGGCCGAGGCGGAGGCGGGCCGGCTGGACGAGCGGACCGCGGTGTGCGTCCTCACCCACGACCCCAAGTTCGACGTGCCGCTGCTCGAGGTCGCGCTGCGCCTCCCGCTCGGCTACGTCGGCGCCATGGGCTCGCGCCGCACCCACGACGACCGGCTGCGCCGCCTGCGCGAACGGGGCCTGGGCGAGGACCTGCTCGCCCGCCTCTCCTCGCCCATCGGCCTCGACCTCGGCGCCCGCACCCCCGAGGAGACCGCGGTCAGCATCGCCGCCGAGATCGTCGCCGACCGCTGGGGCGGCAGCGGCACCCGGCTGACCTCCCGCACCGGGAGGATCCACAGCGGCTGACCCCGACGGGGCGCACACCCGGCGGCGGCCGGAGCCCGAGACGGCCGGTGCCCGAGACGGCCGGTGCTTGAGACGGCCGCGCGGCGCGGGCGGGACGGGGTCCACAATGATGCCGTTTCCGTAGATGGGTGTAGGAGGAATCGAATCAGCCGTGGAGAGCGCGAGTAACACCGAGGAGCAAGCCGCCCCGGCGGGGCCCGCCGGACCGGCCGGTCCCGCCGGACCCGACCAGCCCGCCGGTCCGGCCGAGAAGGCCGGGGAGGCCGCCGGGAAGGACGGGCAGGCCGGGAGCGGGTGGCGGCGGTGGGTGATGGACGTACGACCCCTGCGGCACCGGCCGTTCCGCCGCCTGTGGGCCTCCACCTCCGTCACGACGATCGGCAGCCAGCTCACCGCCGTGGCCGTGCCCAAGCAGATCTACGACCTCACCCAGTCCTCCGCCTGGGTCGGCTACGCGAGCTTCGCCGGCCTGCTGCCGCTCGTGGTCTTCGCGCTGTGGGGCGGCGCGGTCGCCGACCGGGTGGACCGGCGCACCCTGATGCTGTTCACCGGCGTGGGCATCGCCCTCACCTCGGTGCTGTTCTGGGCGCAGTCCTTCGCGGGGGTCCACTCGGTGGCGCTGCTCATGGTGCTGCTCGCCGTCCAGCAGGGCCTGTTCGGCATCAACTTCCCCGCCCGCAGCGCCTCCATAGCCCGGCTCGTCCCCGCCGGGGAACTGCCCGCCGCGACGGCCCTGCAGTCCACCGTCGCGCAGACCGGGATGGTCCTCGGGCCGCTGCTGGCGGGGGCGCTGATCCCTCTGATCGGCCTGTCCACGCTGTACCTGGTCGACGCCCTCGCGCTGTGCGTCACCCTGTGGGCCGTATGGCGGCTGCCCGCGCTGCCCCCGCTGGACGGCGGCGGCGCCGTCAAGGAGAGCGGCCGGCGACGGGCCGGGGCGCGGGAGGTGGCGGACGGGTTCCGCTACATCGTGGCCCACCGGGTGCTGCTGCTGTCCTTCCTCGCGGACATCGTCGCGATGGTCTTCGGCATGCCCCGCGCGCTGTTCCCGCAGCTCGCGTCGAGCACCTACGCGCCCTGGGGCGAAGGCTTCGCGCTGGGGCTGCTGTTCGCGGCGATACCCATCGGCGCGGTGGCCGGCGGGCTGCTGTCGGGCACCTTCTCCCGGGCCCGCCACCACGGGCTGATGGTCACCGCCGCCGTGGTCGTCTGGGGGCTGGCCATCACGGGCTTCGGGCTGAGCGCCGGACTGTGGTGGGCGGCCGCCTTCCTGGCCGTGGCGGGCGTCGCCGACATGGTCTCCATGGTCTTCCGCAGCGCCATCCTCCAGGCGGCCGCCACGGACGACATGCGCGGCCGGATGCAGGGAATCTTCACGGTCGTGGTCGCCGGCGGCCCGCGCCTGGCCGACCTGCTGCACGGCACGGCCGGCTCCCTGTTGGGCCCCCGCGCGGCGGTCACGGCGGGCGGCCTGCTGGTCGCCGCCACGATGCTCGCCCTGACCGCCGCCGTCCCCGACTTCCGCCGCTACACCGGCTGACGCCGCACGGCCGCGGCGCTTTGACCGAAGGGGCGACTGGACGACCGGTTCTGATCCACAATGACACCCATGAGCGAGATCCAGCCACAGCCGCGGTTCACCATATTCGTCCACCTGACGGCCCTGCCGGCGTGGCTCGCCCTGGGACGGCCCGAGCGTCAGCAGATCATCGCCGAGCATGTGGAGCCGCTGCTCGAGCGGCACTCCGCCGTCCAGGTCCGCTGGTTCGACGCCGAGGCGTGGGCGGCCGCTCCGTCCGACGTCCTGATGGCGACGACCGACGATCCGACGGCCTGGTCCGACCTCTTCGAGGGTCTTCGCGACAGCCCCCTGTGGAGCGTGCCCTACTTCCGCGTGGACATGGTGCTGCCCACGGTCGAGGACGGCTTCGCCGACTACGAGCGCCGCACCGGGCAGCGCGACTGAGACCCCGGCCAGGATGCCCACCCTGCCCCAGCAGCCCCCGGCGCAGCCGGCGGGCCCGCACATGGTCGTGTGCGGCGACGACGCGCTCGCCCACCGCCTCGCCGCCGAGCTCAAGGACGTCTACGGCGAGCGGGTGACCGTCGTCATCCCCGCCACACCCTCCGCCTGGGAGCCGCGGTCGGCGGGGACCGCCGCGCCGGGGGCGGGGCGCGGACGGGCGCGGGCCGCCGCGCTCTTCGGGCGGATGACGGCCGCCGTCGGCCGGCCGACGCTCGCCCCGCCGGCGCCCGCCACCACGTCGGCCGAGACGGGCATACGCGTCCTGGAGGCGGCCGAGCCCGACGACGAGGTGCTCACCGAGGCCGGGGTGGATCGGGCCGCCGCCCTCGCCCTGGTCTACGACGACGACGAGATCAACATCCACGCCGCCCTGCGCGCCCGCCGCCTCAACCCCCGGCTGCGGCTGGTGATCCGCCTCTACAACCGCAGGCTCGGCGAGTACCTGCGGGAACTGCTGGACCAGGCCGCGGCGGTCGCCGACCCGGAGCGGGGCGCGGCGGAGCCGGACGCCTCGACCACCGTCCTGTCGGACGCCGACACCGCCGCGCCCGCGCTGGCGGCCACCGCCGTGGCCGGCACCAGCAAGGTGATCCAGGCCGACGGGCTGCTGCTGCGGGCCGCCATCCACACCCCGCCCGGCCGGGACCGGATCGCCGACCCGGGGCTGTGCACCCTGGCCCTGCTGTCCTCGACCACCAACGACCCGGCGGGCCTGGAGGGTTCGGACAGCAGCGGGGCCGAGGGGCCGCGGCTGCTGCCCGACGACGGGGCCGTGGCCGCCGCGACCGGGCGCCGCACGGTGGTGCTGGAGGCCGTCGCCCACACCGCGCCGGCGCTGACCCCCAGCCGGCTCGGTGGCCGGGGGATGCCACTCGGCTCGCTGTTCTCCCGCCGGCTGCGGCGGACCGTGGTGGGGTTCGCCGCCGCGCTGCTGGCGCTCGCCATCGCGTCCTGGCAGATCACGGGGGAACATCCGCTGCGGGCCGCGTATCTGACGCTCCTGGACATCCTGGCGATCGGCGATCCCGCGCTGGGCCAGCCGCTGGCCCGGCAGATCCTGCAACTGCTGTCCGGACTGGTCGGCCTGATGCTGCTGCCCGTCCTGGTGGCCGCCACGCTGGAGGGCCTCGGCACCTTCCGGACCGCGTCCGCCCTGCGCCGGCCGCCCCGGGGGCTGTCCGGCCATGTCGTCCTGCTCGGGCTCGGCAAGGTCGGCACCCGGGTGCTGGCCCGGCTGCGGGAGCTGGACATCCCCGTGGTGTGCGTGGAGGCGGACCCGCAGGCGCGCGGCATCGCGCTGGCCCGCCGGCTGAGGGTGCCCACGGTCCTCGGGGACGTCACCGAGGAGGGGGTGCTGGAGGCCGCCAAGATCGACCGGGCGCACGCGCTGCTCGCCGTCACCAGCTCCGACACCACCAACCTGGAGGCGGCGCTGTACGCCCGGTCGCTGGATCCCGGCCTGCGGGTGGCCATGCGGCTGTACGACGACCGCTTCGCCACCGCCGTCTACCGCACCCTGCGGGCGGCGCACCCCCAGGCGCTGACGCGCAGCCGCAGCGTGTCCACCCTGGCGGCCCCGGCCTTCGCGGGTGCCATGATGGGGCGTCAGATCCTCGGTGCCGTACCGGTGGAGCGGCGGGTGCTGCTCTTCGCGGCGGTGCCGGTGGCGGGCCATCCGCAGCTGGAGGGCCGTACGGTGGCCGAGGCGTTCCGGCCGGGCGCCTGGCGGGTGGTCGCCCTGGACACGGCGGACGCCGACGGCCGCTTCCGCGATCTGGCCGTGGCACCCCCGGACGACGGCAGCGGCCGGCAGCGGGGGCTGGTGTGGGACCTGCCGCCGGAGTACGTGCTGCGGCCCCAGGACCGCGTGGTGCTGGCCGCGACCCGGCAGGGCCTCGGGGAACTCCTGGGGCGCGGGCCGGTGTCCGGCCGTGCGGAGCCCGCCCCGCGCCCCGCCTCCCCGGGCCCGGGGTGAGCGCCGGGCACCGGCGTCAGGACGGGCCCGCCCGGTCCGGCGGAGGGCCCCGTCAGGCTCCTGCGAGCCGGCCGTGCTCGCCGGTGCCGTTGACGGAGGACGGCGGGCGGGTGGGGCGCTCGAGGATGCCCCGGGCGTCGGTGGGGAGCGCTTCGGGGGCGGGGCCCGGGGGTGGGGCGCCGGTGGTCTCGGCGCCGGCCTGGTAGGGCTGGGCCGAGCCGTTGATCTTCTCGATGGCCTGCCGGGCCTGCTCGCCGGGGGAGCGGGCGGCCAGAGGGGCGGCCGGGGAAGGGGCGGAGGCGGCGAGCGGCTGGCCGCGGTCCGCGGCGGGCTTGGCGTGCGCGGCCGGCGGCCGGGCCCGCAGCCGGTGGCTGACGGCCTCGTCGAGGCTCACCGGGCGCTGCAGCTGGGAGGCCAGGCGGCCGGCGTCCTGGCCCAGCCTGGCGATGTCCTCCCAGGACAGATGGAGCACGAGGCGGAGTTCGGCCTCTCCGCCCGGGAGGGCTTGGACGGGAGGGATGACCGGCTCGTTCATGATCGGGCCTCCGGGTGTCGGGCATGGTCGGATCGGCGGCGCACGCCGCGCACCGGCGCGCGAAGGGGGGTACGTGCGCCGACCCCGTCCCGTTCAACACCCCGTTGACTTCGCCCCGGCCGTTTCCACGGCCGTTCCCGCGATCGCGGGCCCGCGCCGCCCGACCGCCCCTTCTTCCAGCCCACCGCCATCTGGAACAATTTCTTCCGCCCCATGGTGATGCTCTCGGACCAGCACCTGTATCCGCTCAGCCTCGGCCTCTACACCTGGAACAGCGCCGCCACCGTCTCCCCCGAGTACTACCCGCTGGTCGTCGTCGGCTCGCTGGTCGCGGCCTTCGTCCTGCTCCAGCGCTGCTGGAAGTCCGGCCCCACCGCAGGGAGCGTCACGTGACCGAACCCCGCCCCCGCCCGCGCGCCGTCCTCGCGATGGCGCCCCGGACCGCCCGGCAGGTGCTCGACGACCGGGCGCTGGCCCGGCTGGCCCGGCTCACCGACCTCGACGGGGGACTGGTCCTCGACGACCTCACCACCCCGGCCGCCCACCACGCGCTCGCCACCGCCGAACTGCTGATCACCGGGTGGGGCTGCCCGCCCGTCGACCGCGCGGCGCTGGACGCCGCCCCCCGGCTGCGCGCCGTCGTGCACACCGCCGGGACGGTACGCCACCACATCACCGCGGCCTGCTGGGAGCGCGGCATCGCGGTCTCCTCGGCCGCCGCGGCCAACGCCGTGCCCGTAGCCGAGTACACCCTCGCCATGATCCTCCTCGCCAACAAGCGCGCCCTGGACATCGCCCGCGACTACCGCGCCGAGCGCCGCCGCGTCGACTGGAACGAGCGGTACCCCGACGCGGGCAACTACCGCCGCACGGTGGGCATCCTCAGCGCCTCCGCCATCGGCCGGCGCGTCATGGCCCTGCTGCGCCCGCACGACCTCGACATCCTGCTGTACGACCCGTACCTCACGGCCGACGGGGCCCGCGCGCTGGGCGCCCGCCAGGTGCCGCTGGACGAGCTGTTCGCCACCAGCGACGTGGTCAGCGTGCACACCCCGCTGCTGCCCGAGACCCGCGGCCTGGTCAGCCGCGAGCTGCTGGCGGCCCTGCGCACCGGCGGCACCCTCGTCAACACCGCCCGCGGCGCGCTCGTGGACCAGCGCGCGCTGACCGACGAGGTGCTGGCCGGGCGGTTGTACGCGGTGCTGGACGTCACCGAGCCGGACCTGCTGCCCGCCGGCTCCCCGCTGTACGACTGCGACCACGTGCTGCTCACCCCGCACATCGCCGGGTCCAAGGGCGGCGAGCTGCGGCGCCTGGCGGACCTCGCGATCGGCGAGGTCGACCGCTACGTCCACGGGCGGCCGTTCGCCCACCCCGTACGCCCGGAGATCCTCGACCGCTCGGCCTGACACCCGGCGCGTCACGCCGGGCGACGGTGACGGGGGAGTCTCCGGGCCCTCTCCGCACCCTTCTCCATACTATGTATAATGTACTGCGTACAGAGATAGGAGTCCCCTGTGAAGATCACGTCCAGTGCGGTGTCACTCAACGTCGACGACGTCCCCGCCTCCAGCGCTTTTCTCATCGAGCACTTCGGGTTTCGCGAGGAGATGGCGGCGGACGGCTTCGCGTCCCTGACCCGCGACGACGCCGGCCTGAACGTCATCTTCCTGCGGCGGGGGCTGGAGTCCCTCCCGGCGGACCAGCGCGACGAGCACGCCGCCGGCCTGATCCTGGCCTTCGTCGTCGACGACCTCGAAGGCGAGCTGGCCCGCCTGCGCTCCGAGGGCGTGACGATCACCATGCCGCTGACCGACGAGGAGTGGGGCGAGCGCGCCTTCCAGGTGCGCGACCCCAATGGAGTGATCGTCCAGCTGGTCGACTGGAACGCCCCCACCGCCCACTGAGGCGGCCGGGCGGCGGTGTGCCATCACCGGCTCCGACGCGACCGTTGCGTACGCTGACCTGGCCGTCTGCCGAAGCGGCCGGTTCGATCCAGCGGTTCGACGGGAGTACGTGATGGCCAGCTCCGCCCGTGCGGGCACCGACGCCGGGGGACGGATGCGGCGGCGCCTGCGCGCCTGGATGCTGGAGGGCCTGGCCGACATGGCCAAGCAGCAGCCGGGCCCGCACGCCCAGTTGCCGCCCGAGCACCCGGGCCGGCCCTGGTGGAAGGTCATGTGCCTGACCGGCGTGGACTACTTCTCCACCCTGGGCTACCAGCCGGGCATCGCCGCCCTGGCGGCCGGCGTGCTCTCCCCGATCGCCACGCTGGTGCTCGTGCTGGTCACCGTCACCTGCGCGCTTCCGGTGTACCGGCGGGTGGCCGCGGAGAGCCCGCACGGCATGGGCTCGATCGCGATGCTGGAGCGGCTGCTGTCGTTCTGGCAGGGCAAGCTGTTCGTGCTGGCCCTGCTGGGCTTCGCGGCGACCGACTTCCTGATCACCATCACCCTGTCGGCCGCCGACGCCACCGCCCACCTGGTGGAGAACCCGAACGTCGACGGCGCCCTGCGCGGCCACGAGGTCCCCGTCACCCTCGTGCTGATCGCCCTGCTCGGCGCCGTCTTCCTCAAGGGCTTCACCGAGGCCATCGGGCTGGCGGTGGCCCTGGTCGGCGTCTATCTGACGCTGAACCTCGTCGTCGTGGTGGTGGCCCTGGAACATGTGCTCACCCACCCGACGGTGGTCTCGGACTGGACCCGGGCCCTGACCGCCGAGCACGGCAACCCGCTGGTGATGATCGGCCTGGCGCTGATCGTCTTCCCCAAGCTGGCGCTCGGCCTGTCCGGCTTCGAGACCGGAGTGGCCGTCATGCCCCACATCGAGGGCGACCCAGGCGACACCGAGGAGCGCCCCGTCGGACGGATCCGAGGGGCCAGGAAGCTGCTGACCACGGCCGCGCTGATCATGTGCGTCTTCCTCATCACCAGCAGCTTCGTCACCACCCTGCTGATCCCGCACCACGAGTTCGAGCCGGGCGGCCGGGCCTCGGGCCGCGCCCTCGCCTATCTGGCCCACGAGTACCTGGGCAACGGCTTCGGCACCGTCTACGACATCTCCACCATCGTCATCCTCTGGTTCGCCGGCGCCTCGGCCATGGCCGGACTGCTCAACCTCATGCCCCGCTATCTGCCGCGCTACGGCATGGCGCCGCACTGGGCGCGGGCGGTGCGGCCGACGGTGCTGGTCTTCACCCTCGTCGCCTTCCTGGTGACCTGGATCTTCCGCGCCAATGTGGACGCCCAGGGCGGGGCCTACGCCACCGGGGTGCTGGTGCTCATCTCATCCGCCGCGATCGCCGTGACGATCGCCGCGCACAAGGCCGGGCAGCGCCACTGGGCGGTCGCCTTCGCCGTCATGGCGGCGGTCTTCGTCTACACCACGGGCGCCAATGTAGTGGAGCGCCCGGACGGGGTGAAGATCGGCGCCTGCTTCATCGCCGGCATCGTCGGTCTGTCGCTGATGTCCCGGGCGGCCCGCGCCTTCGAACTGCGGGTCAGCCATGTGGAACTCGACCCCCTGGCCGAGCGCTTCGTCCGCGACATGGCCCACCGCACCATCCGCTTCATCGCCAACGAGCCGGACAACCGGGACCTGGCCGAGTACCGCGACAAGCTCCACCAGATCCGGGCCGACAACGACCTCCCGCTCGAGGAGGACCTCATCTTCGTCGAGGTGACCGTCTCCGACCCGTCCGAGTTCGAGACGGAGCTGCGGGTGTGCGGGGAGGTGATGCACGGCCGCTACCGGGTGCTGACCCTGGTCAGCTCCTCGGTCCCCAACGCGCTCGCCGCGATGCTGCTGCACGTACGGGACCTGACCGGACAGCGGCCGCACATCTACTTCGAGTGGACCGAGGGCAACCCGATCGCCCACTTCCTGCGGTTCTTCCTCTTCGGCGCGGGGGAGGTCGCCCCGGTCACCCGCGAGGTGCTGCGCGAGGCCGAGCCGGACCGGGCCCGGCGCCCGCATGTGCACGTCGGCTGAACCACCCCTTCGCGGGGGCGCGCGGAGGCGCCGGCTACCGCCCGGCCTCCGGCGCGTCGAACCGGGCGAGGTCGCGCAGCCAGGCATGGGCCGTACCGTCGGACGGCGCGCGCCAGTCACCGCGCGGCGAGAGCGAACCGCCGGCCGAGACCTTCGGACCGTTCGGCATCGCGGAGCGCTTGAACTGCGCGAACGCGAAGAAGCGGCGGCAGAAGACCTCCAGCCAGCGCCGGATCTCCGGCAGGTCGTACGCCGCCCGCTTGGCCTCCGGGAAGTTCGGCGGCCAGTCGCCGGCCTCCCGGTCGTGCCAGGCGTGCCAGGCCAGGAAGGCGATCTTCGACGGCCGGAATCCGTAGCGCAGCACGTGGAAGAGGGTGAAGTCGTGCAGCGCGTACGGACCGATCTTGGACTCGGTGGACTGCAGCTCTTCGCCCGGCACCAGCTCCGGGCTGATCTCCGTGTCGAGGATCGCGGCCAGCGTCGAGCCGGTCTCCTCGTCGAACTGGCCGCTGTTGATGACCCAGCGGATCAGGTGCTGGATCAGCGTCTTCGGCACCCCCGAGTTGACGTTGTAGTGGCTCATCTGGTCGCCCACGCCGTAGGTGGACCAGCCCAGCGCCAGCTCCGACAGGTCGCCGGTGCCGAGCACGATGCCCCCGCGCTGGTTGGCCAGCCGGAACAGGTAGTCGGTGCGCAGCCCGGCCTGCACATTCTCGAAGGTGACGTCGTACACCGGCTCGCCGGACGCGAAGGGGTGGCCCATCTCGCGCAGCATCAGCCGCGCGGTCGGGGTGATGTCCAGCTCGGCCGCGGTGACTCCGAGCGCGCGCATCAGCTTGTGGGCGTTGTCCTTGGTGTGGTCGCTGGTGGCGAAGCCCGGCAGGGTGAAGGCCAGGATGTCGCTGCGCGGGCGGCCCGCGCGGTCCATCGCCCGGGCCGCGACGATCAGCGCGTGGGTGGAGTCGAGACCGCCCGACACCCCGATGACCACCTTCGGGCCGCCGATCGCCGCCAGCCGCTGCTGGAGCCCCGCGACCTGGATGTTGTACGCCTCGTAGCAGTCCAGGGCGAGGCGGTCCGGGTCGGCCGGTACGAACGGGAAGCGCTCCAGGCGACGCCGCAGCCCGAGGTCGGCCGTCGGCGGGTCGAGCCGGAACGACACCTCCCGGAAGCCGTCGGCGCGCGCGGCGTGGGTGCGGCGGTTGTCGTCGAACGTGCCCATCCGCTGCCGCTCCTGCCGCAGCAGATCCAGGTCCACGTCGGCCACCGCGCACCGGTCGTCGGCCGGGAACCGGTCGGTCTCGGCCAGCAGCACCCCGTTCTCGTAGATCATGGTCTGGCCGTCCCAGGACAGGTCGGTGGTCGACTCGCCCTGGCCGGCCGCCGCGTAGACATACGCGGCCAGGCAGCGCGAGGACGCCGCGCGGCACAGCAGCCGCCGGTCCTCGGCCCGGCCGACCGTGATCGGGCTGCCCGACAGGTTGACGAGCACGGTCGCCCCGGCCAGGGCCGCCTCCGCGCTCGGGGGCACCGGCACCCACATGTCCTCGCAGATCTCCGCGTGCACCACCAGCCCGGGCACGTCCTGCGCCGCGAAGAGCAGATCCACCCCGAACGGCACCGTCGCGCCGCCGACCCGGATCGTCCCGCCGCGCTCGTCGTCGCCCGCGGCGATCTGCCGCCGCTCGTAGAACTCCCGGTAGTTCGGCAGGTACGACTTGGGCGCGACGCCGAGGATCCGGCCGCGGTGCACCACCACCGCGCAGTTGTAGATCCGGTTGCGATGGCGCAGCGGGGCGCCGACGACCAGCACCGGCAGCAGCTCCGCCGACCCGGCCACCACCGTCTCGAGCGCCGCCTCCACCTCGTCGAGCAACGCGTCCTGCAGCAGCAGGTCCTCGATCGAGTAGCCGCACAGGCCCAGCTCGGGGAAGACGGCGACCGCCACCCCCTCCCGCGCGCACCGGCGCGCTTGCCGCAGGACCGCTTCGGCGTTGGCCGGCGGGTCGGCGATGGCGGTGTGGCCCGTACACGCGGCGACGCGCGCGAAGCCGTGCTGATAGATCGACCAGAAGTTCAACGTGACGTCCTCGAATGCAGTGGATCACATCGACCGTGCCCTGCCGGCGCGGTCCCAGCAGCATGCCACCCGGCCCCGCGCGGCGCTGCGGCGGGCCGCGGGTTCCCCCGGCACCGGCCGCCAGGTCAGCGGCGGGGCGGCAGCCGGTGCAGCTCCACGCCGGACAGCCGCCCCGACGACACCTCGGCCGTCATATAGGTGCGGTACGGCTGTCTGCGCCGGTCGGTGGGCGAGCCCGGGTTGAGCAGCCGCAGCCGGTCCCCGGCCACGGAGTCCCACGGAATGTGGCTGTGCCCGAACACCAGCACGTCCAGCTCCGGGAAACGCTCGGCGCAACGTGCCTCCCGCCCCCGTGCCGGCCCCGTCTCGTGCACCACGCCCACGCGTACCCCGCCCAGCTCCGCGTACGCCACCTCCGGCAGCCGCGCCCGCAGCGCCGGGCCGTCGTTGTTGCCGTACACCCCGATCAGCCGCCGGGAGCGGGCCTGGAGCAGGTCGAGGGTGGCGGTGTCCACCCAGTCGCCGGCGTGGACCACCACATCGGCGCGCGCCACCTCGGCCAGCAGCTCCTCGGGGAGCTCCCTGGCGCGCCGGGGGACATGGGTGTCGGCCATCAGCAGCAACCGCACCCGGCGACCCTACCGCGCGGGCCCGCCGGACGCCCGCCGTGTCGGAGGGGCCGCGTAACGTGCGACGCGACCCGATGAGTGAAAAATAGTGTGCCAAGCGGCGGAACGGGGTAGGCCTCGGAGCCGGGTAGGGCAAGCCGGGAGGGGTGAACGGTGATGGCGGAGCAGGAGAAGGCGACGGACCGCTATCCGCGTCCGGTGGTGTCGGCCGCCGAGGCGGAGTGGGTGTGGCGGCTGCTGTCGGTGCAGGCGCTGGAGGACGGGGCCCTGCCCGAGACGGTGCGGCTCGCCGTGGTGGTCGGGCTGGCCCGGGCCACCGGCGCGCGCTACGGGGACCTGCTGCGCTGCACCACCGACGCGCTGGACCTCGACGCGCGCTGGGTGACCATCGAACACGGCAAGCACCGCGTCCCGCGCCGGCACGGCCTGGACCCGGGCACGGTCATCGTGCTGCGCCGCTGGCTGCGGGTGCGTCAGGAGCTGTGCGCGGAGCTGGAGGGGACGGTGCCGAAGGCCCTGCTGCTCACGGTGCACCACACCCACGACAACGGCGTCACCGTCGCCGCCGGGCTGCCCATCACCCGCCAGGGTCTCGTACTCTCCTGGCGCCGCTTCGTCCACCGCACCAACGCCACCCACGCCGCCCGCCGCCCCCCGCTGCCCACCCGCTTCGAACAGCTCCGCCGCGTCTGGTCACGGACCTGAGGGGGAGGCGACCGGCGGGTGGGGCACCCCCGGCGGCGACCGGGGGTGCCGTGGGCGGAGTCGCGGGCCGTCCCGGCCCAGGCCGGGACGGCCCGAACGGCGCCTAGCCCGCGGCGCTGAGCCGCTGGGCGGTGACGTCGAAGCCCGCCTTGGCCGTCACCCCGTTCACCGTCACCGCGAGGGTGGCCGTGCCCGGGCGCAGCGCGGTGAGCCGGCCCGTCGCCGGGTCGTACGCGGCGACGTAACGCGGCCGGTGCCGGGCCTTGTCGGGGTCGCCGATGAAGAGGTTCGGCGAACCGGTCCAGTCCGCGCTCACCGGGAAGGCGACGGGCACCCGGCGGGGGTCGGCGCCCCCTCCCTGGAGCAGGGTCGCGGCGACCTCGGCGTCCTGCCCGGCGGGCAGTTCGGCCGGGGCGGCCAGGGTCAGCCCGCCGGTGCCGTCGACATGGGGCCGGGTCTGGACGGACACCCAGTCGGGTCCGCCGGTCCAGGGGGCCTGGCGGGCGCGGGTCCGCTGGTGCTCGGAGACCTCGTCGACGCCGACCATGGACCAGCCGGTGAAGCCGCCCTGGCCGGGCGGGGTGGCGGGGTTCTTGCCCGAGTTGCCGTTGATCAGGTACGGCACGCCGTCGACGCGTGAGGCGTGGAAGGTGCCCACGTGGCCGCCGATGAACGCGGCGCCCTTGCCGGTGGTGCGGCGGAACTCCGCGAGCCAGTTCTCCAGCAGCGCGGCCTCCTTGCGGTCGCCGAGCTGGCTGCCCTGCTGGGGGGTGGGGTCGCGCGGGGGCACGTGCTGGATCACCATCACCGAGCCGATGTCCGGGTCCTTCGCCGCGGCGTCGAGCTGGGCGCGCAACGCCTGGATCTGGTCGAAGCCGCCGCCGCGCAGGCTCAGGCTGGAGGTGTCCAGGGTGATGAAGCGGGTGCCGCGGTGGTCGAAGACGCGGTGGGCGGGGCCGAATTCGGCCTCGAAGTTGTCGATCCTGCCGCCCATCACCTCGTGGTTGCCCGGCACATACGTCCAGGGCACGGTGTCGCCCAGCTCCTCGGTGAGGACCTTCCGGGCGAAGGCGAGGTCGGCGGGGGAGCCCTCGTCGACCAGGTCGCCGTCGATGACGAGGAGGTCGGGGCGGGCCGCCTTGATCTCCCGCAGGGTGCGGCGGGCCTGGGCGACGATGGCGCTGTCCGGGTCGCGGGCCACGAACTGGGCGTCCGACATGACGGCGAACCGCCAGTCCCGGCCCTCGGCGCGGGCGGCGGTGCCGATGAGCGGGTCCGGGTGGGTCGCCCGCGCGGGCAGGTCCACGGCGGGCGGGACCTGGGCGGTCAGGTCGTCGATGGTGATCCGGCCGGTGTACTGGCGGGTGGCGCCGGTCTCGGCGAGGTAGAAGCGCTGGACCTTCAGCGGGTACGAGACCCCGGCCGGGACGGCGAAGTCGACATGTCGCCAGCCGGTCCAGGTGATGTAGGGGCCGCGCAGCAACTGGTCGGAGCCCGCCGCGTCCTTGAGGTGGAGCGTGGGCCAGGCCCCCTTGCCGTCACCCTTGATCCACAGCCCGAAGGACTGCGGCTGGCCCTCCACGGCGATCTGCTGCGGCGGGCTGACGTAGGCGGCGCGGGTGGCGGTGGACTGGGTGAAGTCGTAGGTCAGCTCCAGGCCGGTGCCGCTGTGTCCTTCGGGGGTGGCGGCGATCGAGCCGGAGGCGCGGGCCTGGCTGAACGTCCACCGCGCGGCGTCGTCGAAGTCGGCCTCCGGGCGTTCGGTCAGCCCCACGGTGACCGCGAGCACGGTCGTGGTGCCCGCGACGGTGACCTTGACCTGGCCGGCGCCCTGTCCGCCGTGGGCCTTGACGGTGAAGTCCCCCGAGT
This sequence comes from Streptomyces sparsogenes, assembly GCF_001704635.1. Lineage (GTDB taxonomy): Bacteria > Actinomycetota > Actinomycetes > Streptomycetales > Streptomycetaceae > Streptomyces > Streptomyces sparsogenes. Next base: position 31,509 of record NZ_MAXF01000148.1, read on the forward strand.
CCGGGTCGGGGGTGATGTCGAAGAGCTCGTGGTCGTAGTCGAGCCGGACGTCGGAGGGTTCGACGGGGGCGCCGGCGCCGTGCGCGTCCAGGCCGACCACCCCGAAGCGGCCGGTGGCGTCGGCGTCCTTCAGGCCGATCAGCCGGGTGGTGGGCTGGATCCGGTCGAGTTCGTCGAGCACGGTCAGCGCGATGTCGCCGTGCGCGGCTCCCCGGCGGGCCGTGACCTTCGTGGCGCCGCTGTGCCGGGCGGTGAAGGTGCCGTCGGTGCCGACCCGCCCGACGTGGGGGTCGGCCGCCCGCCAGGTGGGGGTGCCCGCGGCGGGGCCGTACGTCTCGTCGTATCCGGCCGCGGTGAGCCGGCGGGTCAGTCCGGGGAAGACGCGCTCGGGGTGGCCGCCCCTGACCGGGTCGGCGGTGGGGGCCGACCCGGGGTCGGCCGCCGTCTCCACCCAGAAGCCCTTGAGCCGGCCGCTGCCGTCGGGGGCGGTGAACGCCAGGCCGTTGGGGACGGTGCGCTCGCTGCCGTCGGACGGGCTGTTCTCCACCCGCGCGGTGTCGCTGCCGGGCTCGCGGGCCACCAGGGTGGAGGAGCCGCCGCCGTCGAGGTTGAGCGCGCTGTAGGAGCCCGCGTCCTTCATCATCACGCCGAGTTCGGTGAGCGTGACGCCACCGCTGTCGGCCTGCCGCCCGTCCACGGTGAGGACCTGCATCGTACGGCCGTCGCGGGAGAAGCCGACGGCGGTGCGCGGGGCGGCGGTGTTGTTGCCCTCGCCGTCGTGGCCGACGGCCTTGCCGTCCACGACCAGGAGTTCCCGGCCGCTGACGGCGGTGTCCGGGGTCTCGCCGGCGTCGGGGCGCGGGCGGTACTCCCAGGAGACCGGGTCGCCGACGGCGAGGCCCGCCAGGACGTCGGCCCCGGCGTCCTTGCCGATCAGCAGGGTGGTGCCGGCGGGTATCGCGCCCTTGCCGGGCGCGGTGGCCACGGAGGTGACCCTGCCGTCCACGACGGCGACTTCGGCGGTGCGCTTCGCGCCGTCCACGGTCTGGGCGCGGTCCGCCTCCCCCCACTGGGCGGTGTAGGCGGCGATGCCCCCGGCGGGCACGTTGGCCGAGTTGAGCGCGGCGAGGGGGCGCGGGCCGTCGGGGAGGGTGAGCGTGCCGTCGAAGTACAGCTGGAGGACCCGGCCCGCGTCGCCCGGCCCGATGCCGACGGCACGGCTGCCGGCCGCGCCCGCTGAGGCCGAACTGACCACCCGGCCGCGGCTGATGCCGTTGCCCTCGGGCGCGCCGGTCTGGTTGATGTCGAAGAAGTCGCCGTTGATGGCGGCGACGGTGCGGCGGCCCGGCCCGGGGTCGTGTTCGGCGGCGAGCTTGGAGACGGGCTCGCGGGCGGCGACCTTGTCCGGGTGGAGGTAGTCGACCTTCGCGCCGCCTCCCAGGTCCACCGACAGCGCGTCGACCCGCAGCCACTTGTCGGACTCGAGCCGGTCGTACGAGGTCAGCTTCACCCCGGGGGCGACCGGCCGTATGCTGCGGGCGGTCTCGATGCCGTCGCCGTCGGCGACGGACCGGGTCGCGGCCCCGTCCCGCCCGCGCGCGCCGCTGGCGGCCGGCGGCGCGACGGGCCGCAGCATCTCGGTGGAGGACCGGGGCAGCGGCTCGGGGGCGGGGGAGGGGGTGTTGTCGGCGGCGGCCTGGCCGGCGGCGCCCAGCAACAGGGCGGACACCGCGGCCAGGACCGCCGCGGGTCTGGCGAGAGCGACAGGTGGCACGGCAACTCCAGGGAACCGTCGGCTTCGCGTGGTTCACACGCACAGCGCCCCAGCATCCCGGGGGGAGTTGACCTTGCGCCAGGAGTCGTCGGCAACATCCTGGGAAACATCGCGGCACGCGAGCCGGGGGTGTGCGCCGGGCTCGCGCGGGCGGTTCAGGAGTCGAGGGTGCGGGTGTTCGGGCTCGGGCGTCGAGGGCTCAGCCGCGGAGGGTGCCGTCGAGGTAGACCCAGTCCCCGTCGTGGCGTGTGAAGCGGCTGGTCTCGTGGAGTTCCCCGGCGCGGCCGCCCTCGGTGTAGTGGGCGCGGAACTCGACGGTGCCGGTGGAGTGGAAGGCGCTGCCCTCGGTGGCGGCGAGGACGTCGAGGCCCCGCCACCGCAGCGCGGGGTCGAAGTCGATGCGCGCGGGACGGGTGTCGGGGTGCCAGCTGCGCAGCAGATACGCCTCGTCCCGGCGGACGAAGGCGCTGTAGCGGGAGCGCATCAGCTGCTCGGGGGTGGCCGCCCGGGCCAGGCCGCGGTGCAGGGGGCCGCAGCAGTCGTCGTAGGCGGCGGGCAGCCCGCAGGGGCAGGGTGCCGGGCGGGGCGGCTGCGGGCGTCGTGCGCGTCGGGACATGGCTTCATTGTGACCGCTGCCCTCCCGGGGCCCGGGGCCCGGGGCCGGGGCATCCGCGGGCGGCGCGCCGCGCTCAGGCGGTCTCCGCGGCTTCCGGGGCTTCCGCGGCTTCCAGGGGCCGCTGCATGAGGAGGGTGTCGACCCAGCGGCCGTGCTTGTGGCCCACGGCCGTCAGCCGGCCGGCGTCGGTGAAGCCGAAGCGGCGGTGCAGGGCGGCGGAGGCGTCGCTGCCGGTGTCCGCGATGACCGCGATCATCCGCCGCCGGCCCGCGCGGGCGGCCTCGGTGATCAGGGGGCCCAGCAGGGCGCTGCCCAGGCCCCGGCCGGTGGCGTCGGGGGCCAGGTAGATGGTGTCCTCCACCGTGTACCGGTACGCCGGCTTGGGGCGCCACGGCCCGGCGTACGCGAACCCGGCCACGTCGCCGGAGAGTTCGGCGACCAGGAAGGGCAGGCCGTGGGCGGTGAGTTCGTCGAACCGCCGCTCCCAGTCGGCGGTGGAGCGGGGGGTCTCGTCGAAGGTGGCCACGGTGTGCCGGACGTAGTGGGCGTAGATGTCGGCGACGGCCTTCAGATCGGCGCGGACCGCCGGCCGGATGGCGGCTTCCGGGAGCGTCACGGTCGGGCTCTTTTCGCTATAGAGGAAGAAGCGCTTATTATAGAGGAATGCTGGATCTCGTGACCCTCGGCACCCGCGTGCAGGGACTGCGGCACGCGCGCGGCCTGACCCTGCAGCGGCTGGCCGACGCGGCCGAGGTGAGCGTGAGCATGCTGTCCTCCGTGGAGCGCGGCCAGAAGGCGCCCACGGTCCTCGTCCTCGCCCGCATCGCCGACGGGCTCGGCGTGCCGCTCGCCGACCTGGTCGCCGAGCCCGAGGACGGCCGCGTCGTCGTACGCAGGGCGGCCGACCAGGACACCGTCGAGGAGCCCGGAGGGTGGCGGTGGACCGTCCTCACACCCGTGGTGCCCGGCGTCAACTTCGAATGGATCCGCACCACCCTGCCACCGGGCTGCGACGCGGGGACCTTCCCCGCGTACGCCCCGGGCTCCCACGAGTTCGTCGTCGTGGAGTCGGGGACCCTGCGGCTGACCCTCGGCGGCAGGACGGTGGAGCTCGGCGCGGGGGACTCGGCTTACTTCGCCGCCGACGTCGCCCACGGCTACGCCAACCCCGGCCGCGAGCCCTGCGCCTACCACGTCGCCGCGCTCATCATGCGGCCCCGCGCGGCACAGACCCGCTGACGGGGCCCGGCGATATTCGATTGCCGCGCGGGTTCCATCGCCGCGCGGGCGCGGCGCCTGCTCGTCAGCGCCCTTCGTCGTCTTCATGGCCTGCGCGGCCCCCGTCGCCCTTGTCGCGGCGCGGGCCGCGCAGATGGCGCAGCAGGTCGTCCCCGGCCGGATACGGGCGCTCCTCGGGCAGCAGCTTCGCCGCCGCGTCCAGCTCGTCGCGGCGCACCAGGGCGTGGATCTCGTGGGCCAGCGGGGTCACATCGGTGATCGAGACCGTCCACTCGTCCGCGTACCGGCGCGCCGCCTCGCCGGCGAGGCCGAGTTGCAGGGAGCGGTACGGCAGCGGCCGCAGCCGCAGATCGCGCTCCGGGTCCCACTGGACGCGGGCGGGGGCGGCCCTGAGCGCGCGCTTCCAGGACGCCTGGTCGGGGTGGAGTGCGCGCTCGTAGTGCGACAGACACGCCCGGGCCAGCGCCCACTCGAACCCCTCACGGGTGATCTCGACGGCCAGGACGGTCTCCTGCCCCTCCTTGGCGCCCCAGCCGCAGCGGTACATCATCCACAGGAACGACGGCTTGATCCAGGTCATCCGGTCGCGCTTCCAGGCGGCCGGGAAGCAGCCGTCGCGCGCCGCGGGCAGCCCGAGGTGCGGGGCGTACGCCTGGTAGACGGTGACCGTGGAGGCCGTGTGCAGCGCGCGGATCTGATGGGGTGGTGCTTGCATGCCGCTCAGGGTGGCGGGGATGTGCCGCGTGCGGCCAGCGAATTAAGGATACGAGCCATGGGTCCCCGTAGCGATGTCTCTCGCACCCCTCCTCCCGCCGGGCCCGCGGCCCCGTGCGTCGTGGGGGTGGACGCCTGCCCGGGCGGCTGGGTGGCGGTGGTCCTGCGCGACGGCCGGTACGCGGGCGCCGACGCCGATCCGGCGCTGGCCGCGCTGCTGGCGCGGCTGCCGGAAGCCGCCGTGGTGGCGGTCGACATGCCGCTCGGGCTGCTGGAGTCGGGGCGGCGCCGCGCGGACGAGCTGGCGCTCGGCCTGGTCGCCCCGCACCGCTCCCGGGTGTTCCCGGTGCCGCCGCGCCAGGTGTGGGAGGAGTCCGGGTACGAGGCGGCGAACGAGCGCTGCCGCCGCCTCACCGGCTCGGGGCTGTCCCGCCAGTCCTGGGGCCTGGCCCTGAAACTGCGGGAGGCCAACGCCTGCCGGGAGGGCGGCGAGCGGCGCCTGTACGAGGTGCACCCGGAGGTCTCCTTCGCGGCCCTGGCCGGCGGGCGCCCGGTGGCCTGGCGCAAGAAGAGCTGGAACGGCCAGGCCCAGCGGCGGCGGCTGCTCGGCGAACGGGGCATCACCCTGCCGGACGACCTCGGCCCGGCCGGCCGCGTCCCGCCCGACGACGTCCTGGACGCCGCGGCGGCGGCCTGGAGCGCCCACCGGATCGCCCTCGGCACCGCGGTGAGCCTGCCCGACCCGCCCCAGACCACGCGCGACGGGCTCCCGGTGGCCATCTGGTACTGACCCCCTCCTCTCCCCCCCCGTCCCGCCGACTGGGCCCTCGCCCGGACGCCACTGACCGCGGTGTCCTGCTGGGTGCGGGAGGCCGCCCGGCCCCCTCCGCCGGGCGGCCTCCCCGTTTCACCAGGCCCGTCGGGGCGTCAGACGACGACCCCATGCGAGCGCAGATAGGCGACGGGGTCGATGTCCGAGCCGTAGCGCGGCCCGGTGCGCACCTCGAAGTGGAGGTGCGGTCCGGTGGCGTTGCCGGTGGCCCCGGAGCGGGCGATCCGCCGGCCGGCGTCCACCGTCTGGCCGGGGCGCACCGCGAGCGAGGACAGGTGGGCGTACTGGGTGTAGAGGCCGTTCGCGTGCCGGATGACCACCTCGTAGCCGTAGGAGCCGCCCCAGCCCGCGGTCACCACGACGCCCGGGGCGGCCGCGCGCACCCCGGTGCCGACGGGCACCACGAAGTCCACGCCGGTGTGGTGGCCGCCGGCCCAGCGCGGGCCCCGGACGCCGTAGGAGGTGCCGACCTGGCCGCTGACCGGTGCCACATGGGCGCGCCGGGCCGCGGGGCGCCGGGCGCCGTGCGCCGGGGTGTCCGACGAGCTCCGCGCGGCGCCCTCCGCCGTGTCGCCGCCGCGCGCGGAGCGCGGCTGCCCGGAGCGCGGCCGCTTCCGGTGCGCCGCGGCCTCGCGCGCCTGGCCGCCGCGGGAGGGCAGGGCGAGCCGCTGGCCGGGGTGGATGAGGTCCGGGTCGGGGCCGACGGTGCTCCAGTTGGCGCGGTAGAGCGTCTTCCAGCCGCCGCTGACCGACTCGCGCAGCGCGATGCGCGACAGCGAGTCCCCGGGCCTGACCCGGTACGGCCCGGAGCCGGTGGCGTGCCGCCGTGGGGTGGCCGCGCGGTGGCGGGAACCGCCGGAGCCCGCGGCGTGGCCGGAGCCTCCGGAGTGGCCGGACCCCGTGGAGTGGCGGGACTCCGTGGAGTGGCGGGAGCCCCCGGAGTGGCGGGAGCCGCCGTGGTCGGTGCCGGCCGCGGGCCGGCTGTCGCGGGTCAGCCGGCCCCGCGCCGAGCAGACCGGCCAGGCCCCCGGGCCCTGGCGGCGCAGCACCGCCTCGGCCACGGCGATCTGCTGGGACCGGGTCGCCAGGTCGGCCCGGGCGGCGTACTTGGTGCCGCCGTAGGCCGCCCACGTGTGCTGGGAGAACTGCAACCCGCCGTAGTACCCGTTGCCGGTGTTGATGTCCCAGTCCCCGCCGCTCTCGCACTCGGCGACCTTGTCCCAGGCCTCCGAAGGGGCCGCGGCGGCCGGCTCGGCGCCCAGCAGCGGCAGGACGATTCCCACGCTGCCCGCGGTGAGGGCGACACACAGGGGCGAGATCCGGCTGGGCGGTGCGGAACGGCGGTGACTTCGTCGTTGGGCCATGGGCCTGTTCCTCTCCACGAGCTTTCGACTCGCCCACCGGCGGCCCGGCGGGCTGTACGAGTACCGCAGCCGGGCCCCGCGGGTCGCAAGGCGCAGGGGGCCGCACGACCGACCGAGCGCCGTCGAACGCCACCCCCGCCGCGGCTGATGCCCCGTCAGCCGGGCACGGCAAGGCGCGTGGAGGACGGGGGGCGCACGGCCGGGACCGGCGCGGCCGGCGGCCTGGACGCCGCCGGCCCCGGGCGCGTCCCCGGCCCGGCCCGGCGGCGGGGGTCCGGCCGCGGCCGGGTGGGCGGGAAATGAGTCTTTCCCGGTGGGGGACGGCCGGGTAATCCACGGGATTGGATTCCGGACCCCACCGGTACCGCGCGCCACGGAGGAGAGACGAAAGGAGAAGGAGAGAAGAAGAACGGCCGCGCCATGGGACGGCCCGCGGAGCCCGAGCGACGGCCCGGCCTTGACCCTCCGTGATGCCCGATGGCTCATGGCTCATGACCCATGCCCCACGCGTCAACGCGTGCCGGCCTGTTTCGGCGGGACGCCGTCGAGTCGCGGCGGACGGTATAGGGAGAGGGTGGGAGATGGAGGGAGGTCGAGGTCGGCGGTGAGCCGTTCCCTCCTGGGCGTATGCATTTGCGGTGCGTGGTGCGGGGGTTCGAGCCGGGCTCGGGCCCGGGGCGGGGCTTCCGCTCCCCGGCGGGTCGTATATCCGGCCGTCCATGGGCCTTCCCGCCCGTTCGTATCCTCACCCGCTCCGGAGTGCCGGGGTTCCGCCCGGTGCGGGGCGTGGGGACGAGGCCTTCCCGCGCGGGCCGCTGCCCGCGGCCCCGCTCCTCCCTGGGGGAGCGGGGTGGGCGTGCGGCTGCTCGTGCGGGGTGCGCGGCGCGGGGCCGTCACGGGAGAAGTGCCACGTCGCACGGCAGGCCTTATGAAGAGATCTCGCCGGTGGCACGTCCCTTGTCTTCCGTATCGATTTGCGGTTCCGTCCCCCACACGTTCAGATCCGGCCCAGGCGTGAGGTGGAGCCCCTCGGTGAGCGGTGAGCGGCGGGATAGGGGAAAGATCCGCCGAACCCGCGCCGCCGTGCTTCTCCCGAAAAGGCGATCGCCATCCGGGCTCCCGCACGGGCCCGAAAACTGGCGGAGAATCAGAGGGTCCACGTATAGCGGGAGCCCTGCCGCCGCGCATACCATGGCATTCACATCGACTTCCTCCGCAGACCGCCCGCCGGGGCGGTTCGCGGTTAATCATCTCTCCCCGCCGCACCGTCGGGACCGGGCCGGCCCCCGCGTCTTTATCCCGGGCTCCACCGCCGGTGAGGCGCCCAGGGCCCCCGCCCGGAGCCACGCCCGGGCCCGCGCCGCCGGGGGAGCGCACCGCGCCTACGGCGCACGGCGGTCGTTCCCCGCCCGGCGCCGTACATGACGTGGCGTAGCCGTGCGTACGACATCCCGTTGGACGCCCCACCGGGGGCGCACGCCGCGCCGCGGCGTGCCGCCGACCGCCCATCGGGCACCAGGCGCCCAGGCTTCCCACGCCGAGAAGCCGCGCCGACCGCGCGGAGGGCCGGGCTGCCGGCCGAGGCCGGTCCGGCACACGACCGGCCCCCGCGGACACTCGCCCGCTGCCGCGGGGCAGCGGGCGAGTGTCGCGTGCGGCCCCATGGGTGCAGGGCGGGGCCGTGGTCCGTACGGCCCCGCGGCGCTCAGGGCTTGCGCGCCAGGCCCGCGTAGACGGTGACCTTCGGGCCGTCGGGCGCGAGTTCCTCCGCCTCGGCGTCCGGCCGCCACTGCGAGACGAGGACGGGCGCGGGGCCGACGGGCTCCAGGCCGTGGAAGAACCTCGCGACCTCCGCCCGGGTGCGCGGCCGCAAGGTCACGCCCCCCTCGCGGTAGAGGGCCACGACCTTCTCCGCCTCCTCCTCGCTGCCGTCGGAGGTGGCGTGGGAGAACACCAGGTGGCTGCCCGGGGCCAGCGCGTCCATCAGGGCGTGCACCAGGTCGTAGGCGCCGTCCTCGTCCGGGATGAAGTGCATGAGCGAGATGAGGGAGAGGGCGACCGGCCGGCTCAGGTCGAGTACCTCGGCGGCCAGGTCCATGATCTTCCCGGGCTCGCGCACATCCGCTTCGAGATAGTGGGTGGCCCCCTCCGGTGTGCTGCGCAGCAGGGCCTCGGCGTGGCGGAGCACGATGGGGTCGTTGTCCGTGTAGACCACGCGGGACTCGGGGGCCGTCCGCTGGGCGATCTGGTGGAGGTTGGGCTCGGTGGGGATGCCGGTGCCGATGTCGAGGAACTGGCGGGTGCCGGTGCGGGCGAGCCACTCGGTCGCGCGGTGCATGAACAGCCGGTTGACCCGGGCGGAGGTTCTGACCGTGGGGTCGGTGTCCATGACCCGCAGGGCGAGTTGTTCATCGACCGGGTAGTTGTTCTTGCCGCCGAGTATGTAGTCGTAGACGCGGGCCGGGTGGGGCCTGCTGGTGTCGATTCCGGCGAGGCCGGATTCGGGTGCTGGCATGGTGCGCTCCATGGGGGTCGGCGCGATGGGGGGGTGAAGGGAGTAGTGCGTCGGGAGACGTGCCTCAGGACACCAGGAAGTCGGCCTTGCCGGCCTTGGCGCCCTGGATGAAGGCGATGATCTCGTTGCGGGTGTAGATCAGCGCCGGGCCCTCCGGATCGGTGGACTGACGGAGCGCGACCCGGCCGTCGTCCAGTTTCCTGGCCTCGACGCAGTTGCCGCCGTTGCCGCCGCTCCACGGCTTGTGCCAGCCCTCGGTGCCGAGGTCGGCCGCGCGCATGCCGTTGTAAATGCGATCCATTCAGAGCTCCTTGCGGAAGTCCCGGAGGATTTCCTTTGTGCGTCGTGCGGTTGCCGCCTGGGCCGCCATGCGGTCCATGACCTCCAGATGGGAGGCCACCTCGACACGTTCGTCGAGGTAGACGGCGCCGGTCAGGTACTCGACGTAGACCATGTCCGGCAGTTCGGGTACAGCGAAACGGAAGAGGACGAAGGGCCCGTAGGTGCCCGGGTGGTGGCCCGAGGAGAACTCCGCGATCTGCAGGGTGACGTTCGGCCGCTCGGTGGCCGCCAGTAGCCGGTCGATCTGCCCCCGCATCACCTCCGGGGTGCCCACGGGGCGGCGCAGCACCGTCTCGTCCATCACCACCCACAGGTGGGGGGCGTCCTCACGGGTGAGCAGCGCCTGGCGCTCCATGCGCAGGGCGACATGCCGCTCGGTGTCCTCGGGGCCGACCTGGCCGACGGCGCCGGTGCGCATGATGGCCCGGGCGTAGTCCTCGGTCTGGAGCAGGCCGGGGACGAAGTGCGGCTCGTACGCGCGGATGATGGCGGCCGCGCCCTCGAGGCTGACGTGCACGCTGAACCAGTCCGGCAGGATGTCGTGGAACCGCTGCCACCAGCCGGGCCGGTTGGCCTCCTCGGTCAGGGCGATGAACGCCTCGGCCTCGTCGCCCGTGACGCCGTAGGCCTCCAGCAGCATCCGTACATACGGGATCTTCAGGGCGACCTCGGCGGTCTCCATCCTGCGGATGGTGGCGGGGGCCACGTGCAGCACCTTGGCGGCCTGCTCGCGCTTGAGACCCGCCCGTTCGCGCAGGTCCCGCAGGCGCTTGCCGAGGACGACCTGGCCCACGGTCGGGGCGGAGCGCGGTTCACTCACTTCTTACCTCCCGCAGCTGATGCCCGAAGTGTGTCATGCCCTGAATGGAGCGGACACACTGCACTTGCGACTCTGCACTTTTCAGAGTGCCCCTTGCCAAGTGCACAAGGCGTTACGCATAGTGGCGTCGTGATCCCGTCATCTCCCGCGGCGCCGCCCAGGCTCGGCCGCCGACGGCGTCTGGAGCTGCCGCCCCCGCTGGCCGCCGACGCCGGATACGACGCCGTCGCCCTGCCGGAGCGGCAGGGGCGTCAGGTTATGGAGCTGCTGCCCCGGGCGGGCTGTGTCTACTCCGCATCCGGCCGGTGGTGGTGGATCGTTCCGCCGCGGTCGGATTCCGGGCTCAACTGGCCCGGGATCGCCGAGTATTCGGTGGGCGCGGTGCTGACCGGCGCACCGGAGCGGAACGCGGCGGCCGAGGGCCCCCGGCTGATCCACCGCCCCGAGGGCACCGTGCCGTACACCCATCCGCTGGTGCTGCACATCGCCGTCTGCGCGGTCGCCGGGGTCTCCCCGTCCTGGCCGGACTAGGCTCTTCAGCCGCCTTCAGCCGCCTTCAGCCGCCTTCAGCCGTCAGGAAACGCCGTCGGCCTGCCGATACGCGGCCGGGCGCGGATAGCGGCGCAGGGCGCCGCCGCCGGACGGGGCCTCGCTGTCGAGGGGCTCAGGGGCGGGCCTGGCGGGGGCGGAGGCCGGAGCCGGGTCGGGGGCGGAGTCGGTGACCACCGTCGGCATGTAGATCAGGGTGTCGTCCATCGACGAGGAATCCGCCCCGGCCGACGCCGGATTCGGTGCGTAGACCGTCATCCGCCCGCCGCCGGACGGCTGTTCCGCGGTCTGCGCGGGCTCGGACCCGGCGCCGGGCCACGCCGGCTGCCGCAGGGCCTCCTGCATGGCCCGCAGCCGGGCGTAGGCGCCCGTCGGCTGCGGCTGCTGGACCTGGGACGCCGCGTGGAACGCCGGGGCCGGCTGAGGCAGCGGCGCCTGGTAGGGCGGCATCTGGCCGGCGGGGGTGTACGCGGCGGGGGTCAGCTCGGCCATCGGCTGCGCCTGCGGCTGGAGGTAGGCCGCGGGCGCGGCCTGCTGCGCCGCGTACGGCCCGTAGTCGTCCTGCGTGGCCTGGAGCGGATCGGCCGGGTGGAGCGCCGGCTGCGGTGCCTGCGCGTACGAGGACCGCTCGTCCAGCGCGTACGAGGGCTGTTGCTCCAGCGCGTAGGACGGCTGGTGGTCCAAGGAGGGCTGCGGGGCGTACCAGGCGGTGCCGTACAGCACCGTGCTCAGCCCGGTCAGCAGCCGCCGCACATCCGGCTGGGAGCGCACCACCAGCCGCATGAACCGGCTGCTGCTGCCCAGCTTGTTGCCGCACTCGCGGACCAGCACGCCGTGTTCCGCCAGCAGCCGGTCGCGGACCTGGGCGCCGTCGGCGCCCTCCGGGAGCTTGACGAAGACGAAGTTGCCCTGGGACGGGTAGACCGTCAGGCCGGGCAGATTGGCCAGCTGGGCCGTCATCTCCTGCCGGTCCCGGCTGAGCATGCGCAGGCTCTGCGCGTACTCCGGCTGGTACCGCTTCAGCATGAAGACGATGACCTCGGCGAAGGAGTTGAGATTCCACTTCGGCAACCGGGCGCGGATCTGGCCGGCGAGCGCCGGATTGGCGACCAGATAGCCGAAACGGACGCCGTGTAGACCGAAGTTCTTGCCGAGGCTGCGCAGCACGATCACATTCGGCCGTAACACCGCCTCGTCCACGACACTCGGATACGCCTCGGCGTCGGCGAACTCCAGGAACGACTCGTCGATGACGACCAGGTCGAGGTCGGCCAGCGCGTCCATCATGGAGATGACGGCCCGCCGGGACAGCAGCCCGCCGTCGGGGTTGTTCGGGTTGCAGATCACCGCGACCCGCGAGCCCCTGGACCGTACGAAGGAGACGAACGCCTCCGGGTCGAGCCGGAAGCCGTCCGCCTCCGGGAGCTGGAACATGTCGACCCGCTTGCCGGTCTCCATCGGCTGGTCGGTCCACCGGCCGAAGGTGGGGATCGGCACCGCCAGGCTCTCCTTGACCAGGAGGTGGTCGATCCAGGTGATGAGCTCGGTCGAGCCGTTGCCCATCGCCATGGTCTGTGGTTGCAGCCCGAGCAGGCCGGCCAGTTCGGCGGTGATGGTGTCGGCCGGGCTCGGGTAGTACGTGAGGATGTCCCGCAGCCGCACCGCCAGCACCGCGAACATCGCGGGGGTGGGGAAGTACGGGTTGCAGGGGATGCAGAAGTCCACGACGTCCTGGCCCACTCCCGCGCGGGAGAGCGAGAAAGAGGACGGGCTGTGGTGGGTGCCACGGAACAGCTCCGTGGCGCCACCGGAATTGCCGATTGCGGCAACAGTCACCGCGGGACCCTCCTCGGTCACGGGGCCGTGCAGACACGACCGTTGCTGCTCTGTCTCCAGAGCCTGCCGCATGATCCCTCACATGTCGGCACACTGAGGATTTTCGTGGGGTGTTTGAGGAGTTCGGGACAGGGGAACAGGTGAGCGGTTATCATTCCGCCTCGACATCGTCTTCGGGACGGCGCTGACCGGCGACCCAGACTGCCACCTGCGCCCGGGAGTTGAACCCGAGTTTGCTCAGGATGCGCTCGATGTGGCCCTCGGCGGTGCGCTGGGCGATCACCAGCGTCGCCGCGATCTCCTTGTTGCTCAGCCCCTGGGCGACCAGTTCCGCTATCTCCGTCTCCCGTGGGGTCAGCGGCGAGGACGGCTCGGCCTCGCCGGCCGCGGACGGGCCGGGCAGCCGGTCCTGGAGCGCGTACGTCATCGCCTCGTCGTACGAGAGCCTGGCGCCCTCCTTCACGGCCGCCTGGAACGCCTGCTTGCCCAGGGCCTGCCGGGTGGCGGCCTCGCACCCCTCGTGGTAGCGGACGAGGTGGCCGTACCCGGACAGCGGGGCGCCGACGCTCTGCCAGATGTTCTGCAGGGCGCCCAGCAGCCTGGCGGCCCGCTGGTACCGCTGCCGCGAGGCCGAGATCCAGGCCAGCACCTCCAGGTTGACCCCGACGCCCAGCGGGTCGTCCAGCGAGCGGTTGAAGATCAGGCTCTCCGCCTCCAGGGCCTCCGCCCGCTCGTGGTCGCCCTGGCGCCACACCTCCACGCCGAGCGCCATCGTCGCGTACGCCCGGTGCCAGCCCTCCCCGTGCGCATCGCACACCGCCAGCGACTCCTCGCCCACCGCGACGGCGCGGGCCGCGTCGCCCCGGAAGGAATGGGCCAGGGAGAGCCGGATCAGCGCGAGCGCGAGCCCCACCGGATCGCCGGTGGCGCGATGGCGCGCCACGGCCTCCTCGTACAGCCCGACCGCGGACTCGGTGTTGCCCCGGCACATGGCGACCATCCCGGAGTACAGCGCCACATAGGCCGGCACCGAGTCCTGCCCCAGCCGGTCGCCGAGCGCCCGGCACTCCTCCAGCATGTCGGCCGCCGCGTCGATGTCCAACTGGATGATGGCCAGCCAGCTGTCCGTCCACAGCGCGCGGGCCCGCTCCTCGGTGGGCTCGGGGCACAGCGCCAGGCCCCGGTCCAGCCAGCCGCGCCCCTCGGCGAGGTAGTAGCTGGTGATCCAGTGGTAGAGCAGGTCGGTGGCGATGCCGAGACCGACCGTGGCCTGCCCGGGCTCGGCGAAGCTGTACTCCAGCGCGGCGCGCAGATTGGTGTGCTCCCGCTGGAGCCGGGCGAACCACGGCACCTGGAAGGGGCCGAACAGCTCCGCGCGCGCCGCGGCCGCCAGCCCCCGGTAGTAGTCGCGGTGGCGGCGCAGCCGCACGGCCTCCTCCCCGGCCGCGGCGAGCCGGTCCCGGCCGTAGTGGCGCAGCGTGTCCAGCATCCGGTAGCGCACCGCCTCCGGATGGTCCTCCCGGATCAGCACCGACTTGTCCACCAGCCCGGTCACCAGGTCCAGGACCTCCTCGCGGCCGATGCCGTCCCCGCCGCACACCGCCTCGGCCGCCTCCAGGTCCAGGCTTCCGGCGAACACCGAGATCCGGGCCCACAGCAGCTGTTCCTTGTCGGTGCACAGGTCGTAGCTCCAGTCGACGAGCGCCCGCAGTGTCCGGTGGCGCGGCAGGACCGCCCGGGAGCCCTGGGTCAGCAGCCGGAACCGGTCGTCCAGCCGGTCGAGGAGCTGCTGTACGGACAGGGCCCGCAGCCGCACCGCCGCCAGCTCGATGCCCAGCGGAAGGCCGTCCAGCTGGCGGCAGACCCGCTCCACCGCGTCCCGGTTGGCCTCGGTCACGGCGAACCCGGGCAGGATGGCGCCGGCCCGCTCCACGAACAGCCGCACCGCGTCGCACTGCGCCAGGGCCGCGGTGGACAGGCGGGGGCCGTCGGCGTCCGGCAGCGCCAGTGCCGGGACGGCCAGCGTCTGCTCCCCGGCGGTGCCCAGCGCCTGCCGGCTGGTGGCCAGGACGCGCAGCCGGGGCGCCTCGCGCAGCAGCCGGTCGGTGAGCCGCGCGCAGTCCTCCACCAACTGCTCGCAGTTGTCCAGGAGGATCAGCGCCTGTTTGTCCCGCAGATGGTCGACCAGGGTCTCGACCGCGGGCCGGGAGGAGTGGTCCCGCAGCTCCAGCGCCTCGCTGACGCTCTGCGCCAGCAGCGCGGGGTCGGTCAGCGCGGCCAGCTCGACCAGCCACACCCCGTCCGGGAACGCCCGGCGCGCGTCCTCGGCCACCCGCAGCGCCAGCCGGGTCTTGCCGACCCCGCCCACACCGGTCAAGGTCACCAGTCTGGAGGCGGACAGCATCCGCTTGACCTCGGCCATCTCGTGCCGACGTCCCACAAAGCTCGTCACCTCGGCCGGCAGCCTTCCGGTGTGCCGACCGTTCGAGGTGCCTGCTGCCACCGCGCTCATGGATGCCTCGAACCAGTCCCGGCCGACGAGGCCCCGCGCGCTCGGACCGGGCCGACGCTTCCAGGCTAGGGGAAGCGGGGCCGGAGGGGAGCGCGGAGAATGGAACGCAAGAAACGCAAAGAAACGTGAGAAATACTCCAAGAATGGATATGGCGGGCATAAGGGAGAGGAGAGGTGTGGGCGAAGGGCTGAGGCGAAGGGTGCGAGCGAAGGACATCGCATGGCGGTGAGGGATGACGAGTCCGGCCCCGGCGGCGGGCCCGGACTCCCCGGACTCCCCGGACTCCCCGGACTTCCCGGACTCCCCGGACTCCCCGGACTTCCCGGCGGGTACGGGGGCGGGCTGTCCGGCCCGGGCGGGCTCGTCGGCCGGGAGGAGGAGCTGTCCGAGGCCCGGCGGCTGCTCGGGCGGACGCGGCTGCTCACCCTCACCGGCGTCGCGGGCGTCGGCAAGAGCCGGCTGGCGCTGGGCGTCGCCGACCTGGTGCGGGGAGACTTCCCGGACGGTGTGTGGCCGGCCGAACTCGCCGCGCTCGCGGACCCCGGGCTGCTCCCGCGGGCCGTGGCGAGCGCGCTGGGCCTGCGCGACCCGGCCGCCCGGCCCGTGGTGGAGTTGCTGGGCGACCACCTGAGCGGCAAGCGGGCGCTGCTGGTCCTCGACAACTGCGAGCACCTGGTGGAGCCCTGCGCGGTCCTCGCCGACCGCCTACTGCGGCGCGCCCCCCGGCTGTGCGTGCTGACCACCAGCCGCGAGCCGCTGCGGGTGCACGGGGAGGTGGTCCTGTGGGTGCCCTCCCTGGGCGTGCCCGAGCCGCACCGGCGGCACAGCCCCGAGGAACTGGCCCGCTACCCCGCGGTCCGGCTCTTCGTGGCCCGCGCGGCGCGGGCCTCGCCCCGCTTCGCCCTCGGCCCGCACAACGGGGACACCGTGGCCCTGCTGTGCGGCCGGCTGGACGGCCTCCCGCTGGCCATCGAACTGGCCGCGGTCGGACTGCGGACCCTCGCCCCCGAACAGGTGCTCGACCGGCTGGACCGGTGTCTGGAGCCCGCGGGGGAGGAGGGGGCCGGCACCCGTTCCCGCCACGAGACGCTGCGCGCGGCCGTCGACTGGAGCTTCGAGCTGTGCTCCCCGGGCGAGCGGACCCTGTGGGCCCGGGTGTCGGTGTTCGCCGGGGACTTCGACCTGCGGGCGGCGGAGGAGGTCTGCTCCGGGGAGGGAGTCGGCCGGGAGGACGTACTGGACCTGGTGGCCGGGCTGGTCGACAAGTCGGTTCTGGTCCGGGAGGAGCGGGACGGCCGGGTCCGCTACCGGCTGCTGGAGACGATCCGCAAGTACGGGCGGGAGCGGCTGGCGGGCTCCGGGCGGGTCGCGGTGTGGCGGCGGCGCCACCGCGACTGGTGCCGCGCGCTGGTGCGCGAGGCCGAGGAGGAGTGGCTCACCCCGCGTCAGGAGGAGTGGCTGACCCGGCTGAGCGCCGAGATCGCGAACGTCCGCGCCGCCCTGGAGTTCTGCCGCGCCGAGCCCGGCGAGGCGCGCGCGGGGCTGGAGATCGCCGCCTCGCTGTGGCCCCACTGGATCTGCGGCGGCAGCCTGGGCGAGGGCCGCCACTGGCTCGGCCAGGCGCTGCGGCTGGCCCCCGAGGACGGCGTGGCGCGCGGCAAGGCCCTGTGGGTGGACGCCTGGCTCGCGGCGCTCCAGGGGGACACCGCCTCGGCCCTGCCCCGGCTCGACGAGTGCCGTGAGCTGGCCCTCCGCATCCGGCACGAGCCCACCTCGGTCCGGGCCACCCAGCACCGGGGCGCCCTCGCGCTGTACGAGGGCGACTTCCCCCGCGCGATCCGCCTCGTCGAGCAGGCCCTGGCGGGCCACCGCGCGGCCGGTGACCGCAACGGCGTGATGACCGCCCTCTACCAGCTGACCATGGCCTGCGCCCTGTACGGCGACCCCAGGGCGTCGGCCTACGGCGAGGAGTGCCTGGCGCTGTGCGAGGCGGCCGGGGCCCAGTGGACCCGCTCCTACGCGCTGTGGGCCCTGGGCCTGCACACCTGGCGCCGGGGCGACCGGCGGCGGGCGACCGCGCTGGTGCGCGACGCCCTGCGGACCCGGTGGGCGGTGCGCGACGGGTGGGGGACGGCGCTGTGCCTCGAGGTGCTGGCCTGGACCGCGGCCTTCGGCGGCCGGCCGGCTTACGGGGCGCGGCTGCTGGGCTCGGCGGACGCCATGTGGAGCGCCACCGGCGCCTCGCCCGCGGGCTTCCGGCACCTGGCCGCCGTACACGACGAGGTCGCCGCCCGCCTGCGGGCCGAACTGGGCACCCGGGCGTACGCCGTCGCGTACCGGGCCGGGGCGCGGCTGACGGCCGACGAGGCGACGGCCGCCGCCCTCCACGACCCGGTACCCGCCCCCGGCCGCCGCGCGGCCTCGGCCGGCGCGTGAGGGGGGCTCGGCGCGCTTGAGGTGGGGCCGGGGCGGGCCCCGGGGGCGGGTCAGGTACCCATGCGGGGATTTCTCCCCTCCCCGGGGGAAGCCCCCGGTCGCATGCTGAAGGTCTCGATTCCGGATTCCGCCGGAAGTCGGCGGAAGATCGAAGGCCCGAGCCATGTGTGATCATCAGCCTCCCTGCCCGCCCGCCGACGCGACCGACCACGACTCGGCCCGTCTGGTGGCAACCCACCCCGAGCAGGGGTGGAGCCTCCTGTGCAACGGCGTGGTGGTTTTCGCGGACACGGGTGAACTCCTCCCCGACGGTCGCGTCGTCCCCGCCCCCCGTAACAGCCCGGAGCAGGCCGCATGAAGTCCCCCGGCTACCGCTGGGCGGTGCCCCCTCCCGCAGTGGCGCTCACCGACCCGCCGGGCACTCTCCGGCGGCCGGCGCGGCGCGGTGCCCGCGCCGCCGACCGGGGGGTGTCCTGGGTGCTGCCGTCCCATCCGTCCTCGGTGTCCGCCGCCCGTCGGCTGGCCCTGTCGCAGCTGGCCGTATGGGCCGTGCCCGGGCCGGCGGACGATGTCGAGCTGCTGGTCAGCGAGGTGGTCACCAACGCGCTGCGGCACACCGTGGGGCCGGTGCGGCTGACGCTGTGCCTGTGCCCCGCGGACGACGCGGTGCGCTGCGAGGTGGAGGACGCCGACCCCACGCCGCCGCATGCCTGCGAGGCCGGTGAGGAGGACGAGGGGGGCCGCGGGCTCTACATGATCGACCTGCTGGCCCGCTGCTGGGGCAGCCACCCGACGGGCGGGGGCAAGACCGTGTGGTTCGAGCTCCACGTCCGCCCCCAGGCCGAGCGGCGCCCGAACCCCGAGGCCCCTTGAGCCGTACACCCCGCCGAAACCACGGCACGGACCGCGCGCGACACGAACCGCGCGGGACACGCACCGCACACGTCACACCGCACACGACACGACGAAGGGAGATGCCATCGGACGGTACATCGCACTCCGTGATGCCGAACGGCCCGGGGACCGGAAGATGAGTGCCCTCCACCGCGACTTCCGGCCCCGGGCCTTCCCGTGTCCGCCCCGCCTCGCTCCACCAGCGCCCGGGGCGCGAACACCGATTCCGTGAGGCATCACCGCTCACTGCCGTGTCGGTTGATCACATAAGTGTCACTCGTGTAATCTCGTGATCGCATCGAGTAGCATGCTTTTCCGGCTTATCGCAGCGTGTTGGGGTGCGAGGGGGCTACGGTGACGGACCGGACCGCTGGATCCTGGCTGTCCGACGCCCTCATCGGGCGCACCCGCGAGCTGGCGGCGCTGCGGGACCACGCCGACGCGGCGCGCTCCGGGCGCGCCGGTCTGGTCCTGCTGTCCGGCCCGGCCGGCATCGGCAAGACGAGTCTGCTGCACGCCTTCGTGAACGGCGGGGCCTGCCGCGACATGACGGTGCTCCACGGCAGGTGCGGCGAAGTCGTCACCAACGCCGGCTACGGCGGGGTGCGGGCCCTGTTCGGCCGCTTGGGGCTCGCGGAGCCCGAGACCGCCCGCGACTCCCCGCTGTTGCGGGGCAGCGCCCGCCGGGCGCTGCCCGCCCTGCGGCCCTGCCCCGGCGAGGAGGAGAAGCCCGGCACGGCCGCGAGCGTCTACCCCGTGCTGCACGGGCTGTACTGGCTCGCCGTCAATCTGATGTCGAGCGGCCCGCTCGTCCTGGTCCTGGACGACGCGCACTGGTGCGACGAGCGGTCGCTGCGCTGGCTCGACTTCCTGCTGCGCCGCGCGGACGACCTGCCGCTGCTGGTGGTGCTGGCCCAGCGCACCGAGACCGAGCCGGCCGCCCCCGGCGCCCTCGCCGACCTGGCCGCACAGCCCCGCTCCACGGCGATCCGCCTGGAGCCGCTGACCGAGGAGGGGGTCGCGGAGATGGTCGGCCGGGCCTTCCCGGCCCCCGTCGACCCCGCCTTCGTCGAGCGCGCCGCCGCCGTTTCCGGGGGCAATCCGCTGATGCTCACCAAGCTGCTGGCCGAGCTGCGGGCCAGGGGGGCCTCGCCGGACGAGAGGGGCCTGGCCGCGGTCGCCGAGGTGGGCCAGGGCGTGGTGGGCTCGAGCGTGCGCGCCCTGCTGGACGGGCTGCGCCCCTGGGCGCGCGATGTGGCCACGGCGATCGCGGTGCTCGGTGAGGAGGACGTGGACCACGTCGGGGCGCTGGCCGGGGTGCCCGCCGCGATGGTCGAGGAGGCCCTGGCGGCGCTGCGGCGCGCCGAGGTGGTGGCCGACGACCGGACGGAGCTGACGCACGACGTGGTGCGCTCGGCCGTGCTGGACTCGGCGGCCGCCGAGGAGCTGGGCGAGCTGCGGGCCCGGGCGGCCCTGCTGCTCAGCGACGCCGGGCGGCCCGCCGAGGAGGTCGCGGGCCAACTGCTGCTGGTGCCCGCGGTGGACCAGCCGTGGATGCGGCGGGTGCTGCGGGAGGCGGCCGCGGGGGCCGAGAGCCGGGGCGCCCCGGAGGCGGCGGTCCGCTATCTGTACCGGGTCCTGGAGGCGGAGCCGGAGAGCGTGTCGGCGCGCGCCCAGCTGGCCAGGTCGCTCGCGGAGATCAACCCGCCCGAGGCCATCGCCCTGCTGGAGGAGGCGCTCGCGCTGGCCGTGGACGTACGGGTCCGCGCGACGCTCGCCGTCCAGCTGGCCATGGCCTGTCTGACCGTGCAGCGGGCGCCCGCCGCGGTGCGGGTGCTCGGCGAGGTCCTGGACGCCCTCGAGGCCGAGCTGGGGCCCGACCCCGACCCGGCGGACCGTGAGCTGCGCGCCCTCGTCCAGTCGGTGCTGCTGATCACCGGCTGCGACGAGAAGGCCACGATCGCGGCCGTCCGCGGCCGTTTCGCGCGGATGGCGGCCCCCGCCGGGGACACCCCGGCGCAGCGCCAGACGCTGGCCATGATGAGCGTGCTGACGGCGATGGACGGCCGCTCGGTGGAGCGCGCGGTACGGCAGGCCCGGCGCGCCCAGCGGTCGCGGGACGCCGAGTCCGGCACCCTGCCGCTGATCTTCTCCGCGTTCACGCTCGGCCTCGCCGACGAGGCGCGGGACTCGCTCGAGGGGCTCGACCGCGCGCTGCGCCACAGCCAGGAGAACGCGGCGGTGTGGACGTATGTGCTCGGCCTGTCCACCCGCGCCCTGGTGCGGCACGCGATGGGCGAGATCACCGACGCGCTGGCGGACGCCCAGACCGCGGTGGAGATCATCGCGGAGGAGCGGTGGAACGGGCATGTGACCATGCCGCAGACCGCGCTGGCCACCGCGCTCGTCGACCGCGGCGAGCCGGAGCGGGCCGAGGCGCTGCTGGACCGGATCGCCCGCCCGAACCTGGACGGGTTCGTGCTCGAGTACCACTGGTATCTGATGGCGCGGGCGCGGGCCCGGTGGGCGCTGGGCGACCGTGAGGCGGCGCTCGGGCTGCTGCTGGACTGCGGCAGGTCCCTGGAGGAGACGGGCTTCACCAACCCGGCGTTCGCGCCCTGGTGGGCGGAGGCGGCCTGTGTGCTCGCCGAGCTGAAGCGCCCCGAGGAGGCCCGGGACCTCGTCGAGTGGGGCTCCGGGCTGGCCCGCCGGTGGGGGACGCCGCGCGCGCTCGGGCTGGCCGCGCTCGCCGAGGGGGTGACCGCCGGGGGGCGGCGGGGCGTCGAACTGCTGGGCCGGGCGGTGGAACTGCTGTCCCGGTCACCGGCCCGGGCCGAGCACGCGCGGGCCGAGTACCTGCTGGGCGGGGCGCTGCTGGAGGCGGGCGACCCGCGCGGGGCGCGTGAGCGGCTGCGCACCGCCGCGGACCTCGCCTGGCGCTGCGGTGCGCTGGCGCTCGCCAAGGAGGCGCGGCGGAGGCTGGTCGCCTCCGGGGGGCGGATGCGGGAGATCACCGCCTCGCCGGTGGACCTGCTGACCGGCATGGAGCGCACGGTCGCCCAGCTCGCCGCGGGCGGGGCGGGCAACCGGGAGATCGCGGAATCCCTCTTCGTCACTGTGCGCACCGTGGAGATGCACCTGACGAGTGTCTACCGGAAGCTGAGCGTCGGTCAGCGCGGCGAGCTCGGGGCGGCGCTGCGCGCCTCGGAGCCCCCCGGGCCCCGGGCGCCGGCCTGGGTGTCCGCCTCCCGCGGCCGGAGCTGAGCGGGAGACCCGTCGCCGCCGTGCCCGCCGCGACCGGGCCGCCTGGCGAAACCGCCACTATAAACCCTATGTATAGTGACCGCATGCCGCCATTCGGGCTCTCCCTCCTCGGTCGCGAACATGAGCAGGAAGTCCTCGCCAGGGCCGTCACCGGCCTGAGCGAGCACCGCCCGGCGGTCGTCACCGTGAGCGGCGCGGCGGGCTCCGGACAGCACGCGCTGCTGCGGTGGGCGGCCCGGCTCGCCGAGGAGCGAGGGCTGCGCGTGCTGCGCGCCCGGGCCACCCCCGGCGAGAGCGACCTGGTGTACGGGGCCGTGACCCAGCTGCTGGGCCCCGACGCCCCGGCCGGGGGCGCCGGGCGCGACGGGCCGCTACCCGGCCTCGCCGAGCTGCTGCGCACCGCCCGGGACCGGCCGACCCTGCTGACCGTGGCGGACCTGCAATGGCTGGACCCCGACTCGCTGCGCTGGCTCCGGGCGCTGATCCGGCGGCTGCCCGGGGCGCCGGTCGCGGTGCTGGCCGGCGCCACCGGCCCCGCGCGCCTGGCCGACCCGGACGCCCCGGGGCCGCTCCCGGTGACCCGGCTGACGCTCCCGCCGCTGGGCCCCGCCGAGGTCGCGGCCGCGGTGGCGCTGGTGTGCGGCGACCGGGGCGAGGAGCGCTTCACCGCGGCGGCCGCCGAGGCCTGCGCGGGCAACCCGGAGGTGCTTCACGAGGTGCTGCGCCGCTTCGCCGACGCCGGACACCGACCGCTCGACGCCCGGGTGCCGCAGCTGCGCGCGATCACCGCCGCCGTCACCGCCGAGCACACCACCCGCGTGCTGCGCGGCCTGCCCCCCGAGGCGGTCGCGGCCCTGCGGGCCGTGGCCGTCTGCGGCCACCTGCTGGACTTCCCCCTCGTCCGGACCCTCGCCAGGCCCCGCCCCGCACACGACGCGGGGCTGCGCGAGACGCTGGAGGCCACCGGGCTCACCGCCTCCGACGGGGGAGAGGCGCTGCGGCCCGCCGCCCCGGAGGTGCGTACCCGGGTGCTGGAGGAGATGCCCGCCGACGAGCGGGCCGACCTGTACGCGCGCGCCGCGGAGCTGGCCCACCGGGCCGGGGCCGGCGACGCCGACATCGCGGAACTGCTGCTCGCCGCCCGCCCCGTCGGGGCGCCCTGGGCCGTCCACGCACTGCGCGGCGCCGGCGCCGAGGCGCTGCGCGCGGGCGACCACGGCCGGGCGGTCGCCGCGCTGGCCCGCGCGCTGGAGGAGCCGCTGGCCCACGTGCGGCGGGCCCGGCTGAGCCTGCGGCTGGCCGCCGCCGAGATGCCGGCCGCCCCGGAGGCCGCCGACCGCCGGTTCGCCCACATCCTCCGCTCGCCGGGCGCCGAACTCGCCGGGACGCGGACCCGCGCCGCCGACCTGGCACTGGCCCGCGGCGGCGGCGATGCCGTACGCCGGGCGCTGGTGGAAGCGCTGTCCGCCGCGCACGGCAGCGAACGCGACGCCCTGGTCGCCCTGTTCTGGCTCGCCGAACTGGGCCGCCAGGACGACACCGACCTGCTGCTGCACGAGGTCCCCGCGCTGCCCCGCCACCCGGCCTCGCCCGCCCAGGCGGGGGTGCGCGCCTGGCGGCAGGCGCTGCGCGGCGAGGACCTGCCCGCCACCCGAGCGCTCGCCCGCGACGCCTTCGCCGGCCGCGGCGACGAGGGCGCGCTGCTGCTGCCCCGGCTGGCGGCGTGCCGGGCGCTGTGTCTGACCGGCGACCTGGAGGAGGCCGCCTGGCGCCTGGACGCCCTGCTCGCCGAGGCCCGGCGCGACCACGCCCCGGCCGCCGCCGCGCTGCTGCTCATCGCGCGCGGCGACCTCAATCTGCGGCGCGGCCGGCCCGACCTGGCCGAGGGGGACGTCGCCGCGGCCGAGCGCGCCCTGCCGCAGACCCACTGGCACCCCCTCTACGCCCCCTACGCGCTGGCCGTGCGCATCCTGGTGGCGCTGGAGAGCGACGACCGCCGGCGGGCCGAGGCGCTCGCGGCCCTGCCCGACCCCGACGCCTCGTGGAACGGCATGGCGGGCGCCCATCTGCTCTTCGCCAGGGGCCTTGTGGCCATCGCGTACGGCAGCCCGGCAGAAGCGGCCGACCTGCTGCTGGCCGCCGGGCGGCGGCTGTTGCGCCTCCAGTACGCCAACCCGGCCCTGCTCCCCTGGCGCTCCCTGGCCGCCCGGGCCTGCCACGCCCTCGGCCGCGACCAGGAGGCCCAGCGGCTCGGCCACGAGGAACTGTCCCTGGCCCGGCACTGGGGCGCGCCGAGCGCCATCGGCTGGGCGGAGCTGGGCCTCGGGCGGGTGGCCCGCGAGGGCCGGACGGCCAGGCTGCGCGAGGCCGTGCGCACCCTGCGGGCCGTCCCCGCCACCGTGGCCTACACCGGGGCGCTGATCGAACTGGCCACGGCGGAGCTGGACGCGGGGCGGCGGCAGGCCGCGGCACCCCTGGTGGCCGAGGTGTCCCGGCTCGTCGCCTCCCAGCCCGGCAGCAGGACGGCCGCGCGGGCGCGCGCCCTCGCCCAGCGGCTCGGCCGGCCCGGCGGCCCCAGCCGCGATCTGCCCGCCGCCTGGACCGCGCTGTCCGACGCCGAGCGGCGCACCGCCACCCTCGCGGGCCGCGGGCACGGCAACCGCGACATCGCCGACAAGCTCTCGGTCACCACCCGCACCGTCGAGCTGCGGCTGAGCGCCGCCTACAGGAAACTGCGGATCAGCGGCCGCGCCGAACTGCGCGCGCTGGTGCGCTCGATGGAAGGCCACGACACGGATGTTGCATGAGCGGGACCCCGAACTCGCCCAGGTCACCACCGCCTTGCGGGACGCCCGCGCGGGCAGGCCGTCCCTCGTCCTGGTCACCGGCCCGCTCGGCATCGGCCGGTCCGCGCTGCTCCAGCGGCTGCCCGCACACGTCGCCGACGAGGGCGCGCGGGTGCTGCGCGCCAACGCCGCCCCGATGGAACAGGACTTCGGCTTCGGCGTCGTGCGCCAGCTGCTCGACAGCCTGCTGGCGGGCGCCCCGCGCGAGCTGTGCGAGCGCTGGACGCACGAGAGCGCCGGCTTCGCCAGGATGACGGCCCTCGCCGACGAGGCCGGGCCCGGGCCCGAAGGCCCCGCCGCCCCTGAACCGGCACTCGGCGGCCTGCGCTCACTGCTGGAGGACGTCTGCGCCGACGGCCCCCTGCTGATCCTCGTCGACGACCTCCAGTGGGTCGACACTCCCTCGCTGCGCTGCCTGGCGTATCTGGCCAAGCGGCTGCGGGGGCTGCGCGCGGTCCTCGTGTGCGCCCTGCGCGACGGGGAACCCCGCGGCCGGCACCCCCTGGTGTGCGAGATCGCCGACGCGGCCACCCACCGGCTGCCCCTCGGCCCGCTGTCCGCCGCGGCCACCGCGGAGACGATCCGCGACCACCTCGGCGAGCCGGGCCACGAGGACTTCGTCCGCGCCTGCCACGACACCTGCGCCGGCAACCCGCTCGCGCTGACCTCCGTCCTCCAGGACCTGGCGGCCGCCGGCCACAGGCCGACCGCCGACCGGGCGGAAGCGGCCCGCTCCGCGCGCCCCGCGGACCTGCGCGAGCGGCTCGCCCGATGCGTACGCCTCCAGCCCCCCGCCGTACGCGACCTGGCCGCCGCCCTCGCGGTCCTCGGCGACCACGGCGATCCCGCGCTGGCTGCCCGGCTGGCCGGCCTGGACCCCATCGGAGCCGGGGCGGCGCTGCGCGCCCTCGGCGAACTCGGGCTGGTGGCCGACCGGCTGCCCGAGGACCGGACGGCCGGGCCGCGGCCCCGCTTCGCCCACCCCGCCGTACGCGACGCCGTCCACGCCTCGCTGACCGTCACGGAGCGGGAGCGGCTGCACGACCACGCCGCGGAACTGCTGTACCGCACCGGACACTCCGACGAACAGGTCGCCGCCCAGCTGATGGCCGGGGTCACCTCCGGCCACCCGTGGTCGGTGGGCGTGCTGCGGGCCGCCGCGGACACGGCGCTGCGCCGGGGCGCCCCCGAGGCCGCCATCCGCTATCTGCGGCGCGCGCTGCTGGACGGCTCCCTGGCGGGCGAGGCCCGGGCGCGGCTGCTGATCGACCTGGCCGCCGCCGAGCGCGGCCTGGACCCCGCCGCCTCCGAGCGCCACATCTCCCAGGCGATCCCGCTGCTCCCCACCGCCGGCCAGCGGGCCGCCGCGGCCCTGCGGCTCTCCCCGGCCGTCCTGGACCGCACCCCGCACTCCGCGGTCGATCTGCTGCGGCAGGCCGCCGCGGAACTCGGCCCGCCGGACGCGCTGGAGGGCGCGGTGCGCGAGGTGGCCCTGCGGCTGGAGGCGCGGCTGCGCCAGTGCGGCGTCGCGGACCCGGCGGAGCTGGCCTCGGCGGTGGAGCGGCTGCACGCGATGGGGGAGGAGCCGCCGACGGCCACGGCGGCCGAGCGGGAGCTGGCCGCGGTGCTGCTGAACGCCGCCGTGCTCACCTGCCGGCTGCCCCCGGCCGACGTCACCAGGCTGGCGCGGCGCCTTCTGGAGCGGGAACCGGTCGCGTCGGCCCGCGTGTACTCCGCGCTGCCGCTGACCACCGTCGCGCTGGTCGCGGCCGACTCGGTCGACGCCGTCGGCTCCTGGCTGTCCGTCGAGCAGCGGCTCGGACGGCGGGACGCCACGGTCGCCGACGCGTTCGGCCACCTCGAGCAGGCGATGGTGCTCATGGGGCGCGGCCGGCCCGCCCCGGCCCACGCCCACGCCGAACGCGCGCTGCGGCTCGCCGACGCCCACTGGCGGGAACTCGGCGTGGCCTCCACCATCGCCCTCGTCTTCACGGCCCTGGAGATGGGCGACCCCGCCCGCGGCGTACGGATCCTGGAGGACGCCTCCCGGCGCCAGTCCTCCTGCCTGACCCTGACGGTGGGGCTGCAGTTCCTGGGCGCGGCCGTGGACGCCCAGCAGGGCCGCTGGGCCGCGGCCGTGGAGACCCTGATGGCCGGCGGCCGCCGGCTGGAGGCGGCGGGCTGGCGCAATCCGGTGCTGTTCCCGTGGCGGCCCCGCGCGGCCGGCCTCTACCACCGGCTCGGCGACCTCCGCTCGGCGCTCGCCCTCGCCGAGGAGGAGCGGCTGCGGGCCGAGGCGTGGGGCGTGCCCGTCGCCGTGGGCCGGGCCCTGCGGCTCCAGGGCACGCTGGTGGAGGGCGAGGCGGGCGAGGCCCTGCTGCGCGAGGCGGTGGGCGTGCTGCGCGGCTCGGCCAACGAACTCGAACTCGCCCGCGCCCTCCTGATGCTGGGCAGACGGCTCCAGGGCGGCGCGGAGGCCGACGGACTGCTGCGGGAGGCCGCGGCGCTGGCCACCGCCTGCGAGGCGCCCTGGCTGGCCGAACGGGCCCGCGGGGGCGGGGGCGGCGCCGCCCGGCCCAAGGACGCGCTGACCCGCACCGAGCGCCGGGTGGTCGCGCTGGCGGGCCGGGGGCTGACCAACACCGAGATCGCCGGTGAACTGGGGGTGACCTCCCGCGCCATCGAGAAACACCTGACGAACTCCTACCGCAAGCTGGCCGTCTCCGGACGGCGCGAACTCATCGCGGCCCTGCCGAGGCTCCAGGCGGTCAAGGGCGGTTGAGGGCACCGGCCCGCGCCGAGGGTGACCGGCCCGCGGTCGAGGCGGGCGCCCGCGCGGACCGTACCGAACCACCGAAACCGCGGGCGGCGTACCGAACCATCCGCGCCGCCCCACCACAGGATTTGCCGCCGGGCCCCGGCGGACGTTGACGCCCCTCCGAGGGCCTCCTTAGTCTCCGAACCACTCCCCCACCGAAAAACGTGCCACCAGCATGTCGTTCTCCGGCCTCCCGGGGAACGGCCCATGAAGGGACGGCAGTCCATTGGCGACCCCCGCGCCGGCAGAGACAGTTCACCTCATCCCCCGGGACACCGGACGTGACCCGCTCGGGTACACGAACCTCCTCGGGCAGTTCGACCAGCCCGGGGCGGGTGTGGCCCGCCTCGACGCCAACCTGCGGGTCCAGCAGGCGAACCAGGAGTTCTTCCGGCTGTTCGGGGGCTCCTCCGCGGAGGTCTGCGGCCGCGACTTCGGCGAGCTGGCGCACCCGAGCCTCCGGCAGCCGCTCCGGCGCCAGTTCCTCCGGCTCGTCGACGGCAGCCGCCGCCGGTTCGCCACCCACCTGGTCGCCGTCTCGGCCGAGGGCACCGCGTTCACCAGCGCGCTCACGGCGGTCGCGGTCCGCGGGGAGAGCGCGCGCACGGTCTCCGTCCTGGTCGTGATGCGCTCCGCGGACGGCCCCGAGGACCCCGACGTCGTCACCCCGCACAAGAAGATGCTCAGCGAGATCGAGGCCCGCATCCTGGAAGGCATAGCGTCCGGCCTCTCCACCGTCCCCCTGGCGTCCCGGCTCTACCTCAGCCGCCAGGGCGTCGAATACCACGTGACCCGGTTGCTGCGGAAGCTCCGGGTCCCCAACCGGGCCGCCCTGGTCTCCCGCGCCTACTCCCTGGGCGTCCTCGAAGTGGGCTCCTGGCCCCCGAAGGTCGTGCGCGACTTCGTCACCTGACCGGACCGCGGCCCGGCGCGCCGCGCGGTTGACAGATCGTCCACAGTGATCGCGCCGGCGCGACACAGTGATCATTGTCCCGGCCCCGGCTCTCGGCGACGCTCGAAGCGTCCAGTGATCGCCGACCCGTGAGGTTTGGGAGCAGAGCATGACCGAACTGTCGCCGCACCTGAAGCAGGCCACCGAGGTCGTCGCCGTCCGGGGGGAGGGGCCCTACCTCCACGGCGAGGACGGGCGGCGCTATCTGGACTTCACCGCCGGCATCGGCGTCACCAGCACCGGGCACTGCCACCCGAAGGTGGTCGCGGCCGCCCAGGAGCAGGTCGCCACCCTCATCCACGGCCAGTACACCACGGTGCTGCACCCGCCGCTGCGCCGGCTCGTCGAGCGGCTCGGCGAGGTGCTCCCCGAGGAGCTGGACAGTCTGTTCTTCGCCAACTCCGGCAGCGAGGCGGTGGAGGCGGCCCTCAGGCTCGCCCGCCAGGCCACCGGGCGGCCCAACGTCCTGGTCTGCCACGGCGGTTTCCACGGCCGTACGGTCGCCGCCGCCTCCATGACCACCTCCGGCACCCGCTTCCGCTCCGGCTTCTCGCCGCTCATGGGCGGCGTGGTGGTCACCCCCTTCCCCACCGCCTTCCGGTACGGCTGGGACGAGGAGACCGCGACCCGCTTCGCCCTGCGCGAGCTGGACTACCTCCTGCAGACCGTCTCCCCGCCCGAGGACACCGCCGCCGTCTTCGTCGAACCCGTCCTCGGCGAGGGCGGATACGTGCCCGCCACCGAAGGGTTCCTGCGCGGCCTGCGCGAGCGGGCCGACCGCCATGGATTCCTGCTCGTCCTGGACGAGGTGCAGACCGGCGTGGGCCGCACCGGACGCTTCTGGGCCCACGAGCACTTCGGCGTGCGCCCCGACATCCTCATCACCGCCAAGGGCCTGGCCAGCGGCTTCCCCCTGTCCGGCATCGCCGCGCCGAAGGCCCTGATGAGCAAGGCCTGGCCCGGCTCCCAGGGCGGCACCTACGGGGCCAACGCGGTGGCCTGCGCGGCGGCGGTGGCCACCCTCGACGTGGTCCGCGACGAGAACCTCGTCGCCAACGCCGAGGCCATGGGCGCCCGGCTGCGCACCGGGCTGGAGGCGGTGGCCGCGGGGACGCCCGCGATCGGCGACGTACGGGGCCTCGGCCTCATGCTGGCCAGCGAGTTCACCACCGAGGACGGGCAGCCCGACCCCGCGACGGCGGCGCGGGTGCAGCGCGCGGCCGTGGACGAGGGCCTGCTGCTGCTCCTGTGCGGGGCCTGGAACCACGTGGTGCGGATGATCCCCGCCCTGGTCGTCGACGAAGCGGCCATCGACGAGGGCCTGCGCGCCTGGTCCGCCGCGGTCGAGGCGGGCACGGCGGCCTCCTGAGGCATGTCCCGCGCCACACTGGTTACCCCCAGTGGTCGATGGTCCCGGATGGCAGAGGTAAAGGAGCCGCCCCAGATGTCCACCCCCTCGTTCCCCCCGGCGGACGACGTGATCGCCGCCGTGCCCAAGAAGCTGTACATCGCCGGTGAATGGGCCGACGCGGCCGGCGGGCTGACCATGCCGGTCGACGACCCGGCCACCGGCGAGGTGCTGTGCCGGGTCGCGGACGGCAGCCCCGCGGACGGGCAGCGCGCCCTGTCCGCCGCCGAGGACGCCCAGGAGAAGTGGGCGGCCACCGCGCCCCGCGCGCGCAGCGAGATACTCCGCCGCGCCTACGAGCTCATCGTCGAGCGCGCCGACAGTCTCGCCGCGCTGATGACCGCCGAGATGGGCAAGCCGCTGGCCGAGGCGCGGGGGGAGGCCGCCTACGCCGCCGAGTTCTTCCGCTGGTTCTCCGAAGAGGCGGTCCGCATCGACGGCGACTTCGGCACCCTGCCGGACGGCCGGAACCGGATGCTGCTGATGCGCCGCCCGGTCGGCCCCTGTGTGCTGGTCACCCCCTGGAACTTCCCGCTCGCCATGGGGACCCGCAAGATCGGCCCGGCGGTCGCCGCCGGCTGCACCATGGTGCTCAAGCCCGCCCCGCAGACCCCGCTGTCCAGCCTGGCCCTCGCCGGGATCCTGGAGGAGGCCGGCCTTCCGGCGGGGGTGCTGAACGTGGTGACGACCTCCCGCGCCGGGGAGGTCGTGGAGCCGCTGCTGACCAGCGGCCGGGTCCGCAAGCTGTCCTTCACCGGATCCACCCAGGTCGGCCGGACCCTGCTCGCCCAGTGCGCCCCGGCCGTGGTGCGCACCTCCATGGAGCTGGGCGGAAACGCGCCGTTCGTCGTCTTCGCCGACGCCGACCTGGACGCGGCGGTCGAGGGCGCGATGACCGCGAAGATGCGCAACATGGGGGAGGCCTGCACGGCCGCGAACCGGTTCTTCGTGCACCGGTCGGTGGCCGCCGAGTTCGCCGAGCGGCTCGCGCGGCGCATGGGCTCGCTCGTCGTCGGCCCGGGCAGCCGCCCCGGCGTCGACGTCGGCCCGCTCATCGACCGGGCCGGCCGGGCCAAGGTCGAGGAGCTGGTCGCCGACGCCGTGGGGCGCGGCGCCGAGGTCCTGGTCGGCGGCGCGGCCCCGGACGGTCCTGGCTGCTTCTACCCGCCCACGGTGCTGACCGGCGTGGACCCGGCCAGCCGGCTGATGGACACCGAGATCTTCGGCCCGGTCGCGGCCATCTCCCCCTTCGACGAGGAGGACGAGGTGGTACGCCTGGCCAACGACACCGAATGGGGCCTGGTCGGCTATGTCTTCACCCGGGACGTGAGCCGTGCGCTGCGGGTGAGCGAGCGGCTGGAGGTCGGCATGGTCGGCCTCAACACCGGTCTGGTCTCCAACCCGGCGGCCCCCTTCGGCGGCGTCAAGCAGTCCGGACTGGGCCGCGAGGGCGGCCGGGTGGGCATCGAGGAGTTCCTGGAGTACAAGTACGTGGCGATCCCGGTGTGACGGCCCGCCACCCGGCGGGCGGCGGCCGGCCGCGGGTCAGGTGCGGGACTCCAGGTCGCGCCGGGTGGCGTCGCCGTACACCCCGTCCTCGTCGCCGCGGATCCCGTACCACAGCTGGAAGCGGGCCACGGCGGAGGCCAGGGTGCGGTCGTATCTGCCGTTGACCGCCCCGCCGGGGTACACGTCCGGGATCCGCAGCAGGCGGGACTGGAGCTCGGAGACCTCCGGACCGCTGTCCCCCAGGGACAGCACCGCGCCCCCCGCCCCCGCCGCGCCCCCTTCGTTCGCCCCGTCCGCCCCGCCCGGCGCGGCGGGCGCGGCGGGGGCCGACGTGGGGCCGGACGGGGCTCCGCCGCCCGGCCCGGGCCGCGCGGCGGGGCTGCCGTCGCCGCCGGGGAGGAGCAGGACGAGCACGAGCGCGAGGGCCGCCCCGACCGCCCCCGCGGCGGCCAGGACGACGGCGCCCGGCCGGCCCCGGCGCCCGGGCGCGGCCGGCGGCGCGGCGGCGGGCGGCGGCCCAGCGGGCCTCCCCAGTCCAGGGTCGAACTCCTGGGTGTCCGCGTCGGCGATGTCGTACCCGCCCGGTGGAAGCGCCGCGCCTCCCGGGCGGAAGAGGTCCAGCTCCTCCATCCAGGCCTCGAGCGGGAGCCCGCCGTCCCGGTCGGGCTCCACCACCGCACGGAAGATCCGGGTCGGCTCGATCACCTGCCGCCCGGTGGGCTGTTCGGGTTCGGTTCCGGCAGCCATAAGATCTCCTCCAACTCCCGCGCAGCGCCGTCGAGACCGTCGGGAGAAGATACGGACGGGAAGCCCGGGGGACTCAGCGCGTGGATGACGCGTCGCGGATGATGTCGGTGGACGCCCGCCAGGCGACGCTCGGCGGCGTTCACACACGACCGGCCGCCGGATGTCCCCCGAATGCCGCGTCCGGGACACCGAGGGGGTGGAGAGGGTGGAGACGATGGAGCACACCAGGTGTTGTGTGGTGGGCGGCGGGCCGGCCGGGATGGTGCTGGGCCTGCTGCTGGCGCGCGCGGGCGTGGAGGTCACGGTCCTGGAGAAGCACGGCGACTTCCTGCGCGACTTCCGGGGTGACACCGTGCACCCGACCACGCTGTCGCTGCTGGACGAGCTGGGCCTCGCCGAGCGGTTCGCGGCGCTGCCGCAGCGGCATGTGCGCACCATCCAGCTGCCGATCGGCCCGGGCCGGTCGCTGTTCACCGTGGGCGACATCGGCGCGCTGCCGGTGCGGTACAACTACGTCGCGATGGTCCCGCAGTGGGACCTGCTGACCCTGCTGGCGGAGGAGGGCGCGCGGGAGCCGTCCTTCACCCTGCGCATGAACACCGAGGTGACCTCCTTCCTCATGGAGCGCGGCCGGGTGGCGGGGGTGCGCTACCGCACCGCGGAGGGGCGCACCGGCGAGCTGCGGGCCACCGTGACCGTGGCCTGCGACGGCCGGGGGTCGCTGGCCCGGCGGCTGCCGGAGCTGGGGCTGCGGGAGTTCGGCTGCCCGATGGACGCCTGGTGGTTCCGGCTGCCGCGGCACGAGGGGGACCCGCGGGGGCTGGTGGGAAACGCCGGCGACCGCTTCCTGACCGCCATGATCGACCGCGGGGACTACTGGCAGTGCGCCGCGCTGATCCCCAAGGGGACGGACGCGGACCGGCGCGCGGCGGGCCTGGACCGGTTCATGGCCGAGTTCGCGGCCGTCGCGCCGTGGCTGGCGGACCGCACCGACGCCCTGCGGTCGTGGGACGAGGTGAAGCTGCTCGACGTACGGCTGGACCGGCTCCGGCGCTGGCACCGCCCCGGGCTGCTGTGCATCGGGGACGCGGCGCACGCGATGTCGCCGGTGTTCGGGATCGGCATCAACCTGGCCGTCCAGGACGCCGTGGCCGCCGCCCGGGTGCTGGCCGGGCCGCTCGCCGAGGGCACCGTCGGGCTGCGGGAGGCCCGCGCGGTGCAGCGCCGCAGGTGGCCGACCACCGCGGCGACGCAGGCGCTGCAGCGGATCGCCCACGCGCGGGTCATCGAGCCGGTGCTGGCCGGCGCCACCCCGCTCGGCGACGGCTCCCGGCCGCCCGGGATCGCGCGGGTGCTGAGCGCGGTGCCCTGGCTGAAGCGGGTCCCGGCGTACTTCCTGGCCTACGGCGCCCGCCGCGAGCGCCCGCCCGCCGCGTCCCTGCGCTGACCCCCTAGGGGGTGTCTCCCCGATCTCTGTGGATCAGCCCGCGGCGTCAGGGGGCACCGCCCAGCGGTAGCTGGGGGCGCGTGCGATCGCAAGGCGGAGGGTCGCCCTCGTAGTGGGCCTACTTGGGCGGGCCCGACAACGCAGCGAGCGTGCGTGCCAGGCGTCGCGGGCCCGCAGAGATCGGGGAGACACCCCCTAGCGGCCGCGCAGCCGCTCCATGTCGCGCCGGTCGCGCTTGGTGGGGCGGCCGGCGCCGCGGTCGCGGGTGGCGACGGCGAGGAGTTCCTCGCGCGGTGGCGGGGGAGGGGAGTTGTCGACGAAACACTCTGCCGCGACGGCGGCCCCGACCCGCTTGTGCACCAGGCGCTTCACGATCACGATCCGCTCACGCCCGGCGTGGAAGAGCCGCACCTCGTCCCCGGGCCGCACGCCATGGGCGGCCTTGACGCGCTCCCCGTTGACCCGTACGTGGCCGCCGCGGCACGCCGTGGCGGCCAGCGACCGGGTCTTCGTCAGCCGTACGGACCAGATCCAGCTGTCGATCCGCACGGACCCCTGTTCCGAAGCGGCGTCTGAAGGCATGCCTGAAGCCATGCCCCGACTCTATCGGCTCCGTCCAGGGTGATACGTCCTGCTTCATCCGATATTGCTGTCTAAGGTGCCACACATGAGCGCACACTTTGACGTCGTGGTCCTGGGCGCGGGCTCGGGCGGCTATGTCGCCGCGATCCGCGCCGCGCAACTCGGCCTGTCCGTGGCCGTCGTGGAGGAGCGGTTCTGGGGAGGGGTGTGCCTCAACGTGGGCTGCATCCCGTCCAAGGCCCTGCTGCGCAACGCCGAGCTGGTCCATCTGCTGACCCAGGAGGCCCCGACCTTCGGTATCCGGGTGGACGGGCAGGTGATCCTGGACTACCGGGCGGCCTACGAGCGCAGCCGCAAGGTCGCGGACGGGCGCGTCCGCGGGGTCCACTTCCTGATGAAGAAGAACGAGATCGCCCAGTACGACGGCCGGGGCACCTTCACCGACGACCGGACGCTGCGGGTCGACCTGGCCGCCGGGGGAGCGGAGAGCCTCACCTTCGGCCACTGCGTGATCGCCACGGGCGCGGTCACCAATCTGCTGCCCGGCACCTCGCTCAGCGAGCGCGTGGTGACGTACGAGGAGCAGATCCTCAGCCCCGAGCTGCCCGAGAGCGTGATCATCGCCGGGGCGGGCGCCATCGGCGTCGAGTTCGCGTCCCTCATGCACAGCTACGGCGTGCGGGTGACGCTCGTGGAGTTCCTGGACCGGATCGTCCCGCTGGAGGACGAGGAGGTCTCCGCCGAGCTCGCGCGCCGCTACCGCAGGCTGGGCATCGACGTCCTCACCTCCACCCGGGTGGAGGCGATCAACGACTCGGGCCCCTCGGCGAAGGTCATGGTCACCACCGGCGGCCAGCGGCAGACGCTGCACGCCCAGGCGGTGCTGCAGGCGATCGGATTCCGGCCGCGGGTCACCGGCTACGGGCTGGAGAACACCGGCGTCCGGCTGACCGAGCGGGGCGCCATCGCCGTGGACGCCCGCTGCCGCACCAGCGTGCCGCACATCTTCGCGGTCGGGGACGTCACCGCGCAGCTGATGCTCGCCCACGCCGCCGAGGCGATGGGCGTGGTCGCCGCCGAGACGATCGCGGGCGCGGAGACCATGGAGCTGGACTATGTGATGATCCCGAGGGCGACCTTCTGCCGGCCGCAGATCGCCAGCTTCGGCTGGACCGAGGCCCAGGCCCGGGAGCGGGGCTTCGACGTGCGGGTGGCGAAGTTCCCGTTCACCGCGAACGGCAAGGCGCAGGGGATCGGCGACGCCGTCGGCTTCGTCAAGCTCATCGCGGACGGCCGCCACGGCGAGCTGCTGGGCGGCCATCTGATCGGCCCGGAGGTCACCGAGCTGCTGCCGGAGCTGACGCTGGCGCAGCGCTGGGACCTGACCGCCCATGAGGTGGCGCGCAACGTCCACGCCCACCCCACGCTCTCCGAGGCCGTCAAGGAGGCCGTGCACGGCCTCGCCGGACACATGATCAATATGTGAGCGGCCCGGGGCCGGTCACGGGCGAACGGTCGGAGCGATGCGCAGGCCGAACGCGGTGCGAATGCCCTAAATATGCTAGAAAGATCAGATGAAAGTGGGTTCGGCGCTGCGCTCGCGCAGTGTCGCCGGACAGGCGCTCGCCCTGCTGTTGGCGATCATGGCGCTGCTCGTGGTCGCCGCGGGCGCCGCGCTGGTCCTGCAGGGCCGCAGCAGCGGCGAGAACCAGGCCCGGGGCCGCGCCCTCGCCGTCGCCCACGCCTTCGCCCGCGCCCCCGGCGTGCTCCCGGCCCTCACCTCCCGCGACCCCAGCGCGGTCCTCCAGCCCTTCGCGCGGCGCGTCACCCACGACGCCGACATCGACTACATCGTGGTGACGAGCCCGAGCGGCATCCGCTACACCCACCCCGACCCCCGCCGGATCGGCGGCCGCGTCACCAGCCCCCTCTACCCGGCCACGGCGGGCCGCCCCTTCACCGACGAGGTCCCGGCCGCGGCCCACTCCTCCCCCTCCATCCGCGCGGCCGTCCCGGTCACCGACGCCAGGGGGAAGGTGGTCGGCATCGTCAACGCCGGGGTCACCATCCCCAACGTGAACCGCTCGGTCGGCCGCCAGCTGCCCGTCATGCTCGGCTCCCTCGGACTGGCCCTCGCGCTCGGCGCCGGCGGGGCCGCGCTGGTGAGCCGGCGGCTGCGGCGCCAGACCCATGGCCTCGGCCCCGCCGAGATCGCCAGGATGTACGACCACCACGAGGCCGTGCTGCGCGCCGTACGGGAGGGCGTGCTGATCGTCGACGACAAGGGCGGGCTGCTGCTCGCCAACGACGAGGCGGCGAGGCTCCTCGGCCTGCCGGCCGACGCCCAGGGCCGGCAGGTCACCGACACCGGCCTCCCCCCGGACATCGCCTCCCTGCTCGCCTCGGGCCGCCTGGCCACCGACGAGGTCCACCGGGTGGGGGAGCGGCTGCTGTGCGTCAACCAGCGCCCGGCCAGCCGGAGCGGACACCCCTGGGGCAGCGTCGCCACCCTGCGCGACACCACCGAGCTGCGCGCCCTGACCGACAAGGCCGACCGGGCGCGGGAACGCCTGGAGTTGCTGTACGACGCAGGCGTCGAGGTCGGCACCACGCTCGATATGGTGCGCACCGCCCAGGAGCTGGCCCGGGTCGCCGTCCCGCGCTTCGCCGACTTCGCCACCGTCGACCTGCTCGACTCGGTCCTGCACGGCGAGGAGCCCGGGGCCGGACACCGGGCGGCGGACACCCGGATGCGCCGCGTCGCGGTCAGCGGCGAGCGGCCGTCCGGGCACCCCTCGGCGCACCTGGTGGACGAGCCCATCGGCTCGGTGACGGTGCCGCTCACCGCGCGCGGGGTCACCCTCGGGCGGGCCGAGTTCCGGCGCTCGGCGCGCGCGGCCCCCTTCGAGGACGAGGACCTCACCCTCGCCGAGGAACTGGTCGGCCAGGCCGCCGCGTACATCGACATCGCCCGCCGCTACGCGCGCGAGCACGCCACCGTGCTGGCCCTCCAGCAGAGCCTGCTGCCCCGCGGCCTGCCCGAGCACGAGGCCGTCGAGGTCGCCCACCGCTATGTGCCCGGGACCGCCGGGGTCGGCGGCGACTGGTACGACGTCATCCCCCTGTCCGGGGCCCGCGTCGCCTTCGCCGTCGGCGACGTCGTCGGCCACGGCCTGCACGCCGCCGCCACCATGGGCCGGCTGCGCACCGCCGTGCACAACTTCTCCTCCCTCGACCTGCCCCCCGACGAACTCCTGACCCACCTCGACGAGGTGGTGGACCACCTGGACCGGGAGGAGACCGCCGCCAACGGCGCCCGGGGCCCCGGGGTCGCCGGAGCCACCTGCCTGTACGCGGTCTACGACCCGGTCGCCCGGCGCTGCTGCCTGGCGCGGGCCGGCCACCCGCCGCCCGCCCTGGTGCGCCCGGACGGCACGGCGACCCTCCTGGACCTGCCCGCCGGGCCCCCGCTGGGCCTGGGCGGGCTGCCCTTCGAGGCCGCCGAGGTCGACCTGCCCGA